>CAZBPD010000040.1:0-43584 GCA_964493705.1 uncultured Occallatibacter sp. | reverse complement strand
AACAAGGGAACAAGGGAACAAGGGAACAAGGGAACAAGGGAACAAGGGAACAAGGAGCAAGAGCTGGCGATTTGCGGCTTCAGCGGAGAGCAGTTAAAGGATCTAAAGCGCTGATTTCATGTAATCTTCTTCATGATTGCAATGAGCAGGCGGCTCACGTCGGCGGAAAGAGTCTCAGCCTGATCGAAGGTGTTTTCAGGCCCGAACTCCAGCGCTTTTGACAGGATCAATTGCGTCTGCAATTCGCAGTTGGAACCTCGCGCATGGCCAAGAAACAGCCTGTACTCCCCTGTCGAGGCTCGGCCGTAGCCTTCCGCGATATTGCTGGCGATGGAGACGGCGGCGCGACGAAGTTGGTTGGTCAGACCAAATCGCTCCGCTGCCGGGAAGTTGGCTGTCAAGCGATAGATTTCCAGGCAGAGTTCGATCGCCCGCTGCCAGACAATCAGGTCTTTGTAGGAATCGCCCATGATTCACCCTTGATGCTGGAGAGCGGCGAAAGGTTGGCTAACCAAGGAATTTTTTCTCCCCTTTCTGGTTCTTGTTCCCTTGTTCCCTCGTTCCCTCGTTCCCTTGTTCCCTGCTTTTCAAACGTTCCCTTCCCCTACTGCGTCCATACGTTGTAGGATTTGGTCGAGCGGGCCGCGCACGCTGGCCAGCTCCACGAGGCACAGGAATCCCATGAACTGCATTCATCCGTTTAGCCGCGGCCGCCGCAATGCCGCCCGCCCGATCCAACCCAACGGCTTTACGCTGATGGAATTGCTGATCGTCATTGCCATCATCCTCATCCTCATGCTCATGGCGATTCCCACCATCGGCAACCTGACGCGCACCGCCAACGAGACCTCGGCGATCCAATCGCTTCGGGCCATCATGCAGGCGCAGTTGCAATACAGCACAACGTACCCTGCCACTGGCTTTGCCACCTCGCTGACCGCGCTGGGAGGCGACCCCAAGTCTGGCCCGCCCACGCCCGCGCAGGCGCAGATGCTGCAAGGGGATCTCTCCACCGGCATCAAATCCGGCTACATCTTCACTATCAGCAACGTTACCAAGGTGAATTTGAACGGTAACGACCGCGTCACCGGCTATCAGGTCACCGCTGTACCGCTCACCGTGGGCAAGACCGGCAATCGCGGCTTCTGCAGCGATGAATTCGGCACCATCAAGGCCGACCCGGCCGGCAGCACCAATTGCACCCAATCGATTCAATGAGCGTGAAACAACACCTTCGCCGCGGCGGCCCGTGGATGCTGGCCGCCGCTTTGCTTTGTTCTGCAACGGTCGCACAAAAGCCTGTACTGGCCGCGCAGGACTCCGCGCAAGACGTGGCGCAGCGTGTGGACCGGCATTACAACCAGTTGCACTCGCTGCGCGCCGGGTTTACCGAGAGCTACGAGGGCATGGGGATGCGGCGCACCGAAAGCGGAACGCTGCTGCTGCTCAAGCCGGGGCGCATGAAGTGGGAGTACGCCCAGCCGGCCGGCAAACTCTTTGTGCTGGACGGCGCCTCCGCCTGGTTCTACACCAAGGGCGATGCGCAGGTGCAGCGGCTGCCCGCCAAAAAGCTCGACGATCTGCGTTCGCCGCTGCGCTTTCTGCTGGGCCACACCGTGCTGGAGAAGGAGCTAATCAACCTGGCGGTGCAACCTGCCGGCAACGGCCAATTCACGCTCAGCGGCCAACCCAAAGGTCAGGAAGAACGTGTTCGGCGGCTCTCGCTCACGGTCAGCGCCGAGGGCGCGATTGGCGCAATCGAAATCGAAGAGACGGACGGCGCACTCACCCGCTTCACCTTCACCCACGAGGAGCCCAACGTGGTGCTGCCCCCGTCGCTCTTCCATTTCAATCCGCCTGCCGGAGTGCCGGTGGTGGAAGCAATGCCGCCCGTTTAGCGATGTTAGCGGAGCTAGAAGAGTTAGCGATGTGAGCGAATTCTAGCTCATATATTCGCTAACACCGCTAACACGCGCGCAGCGCGGCTAACTCCGCGAACTCCGCTCTACTCGTACCTGAGCGCCTCGATGGGGTCGAGGTTGGCGGCGCGGATGGCGGGAATCATGCCTCCGACCAGGCCGGTAACGATCAGAATCACCGTGGCCACAATCACCGAAGAGGGCGAGATGAGCAGGCGGATGTCGGCCGACTCGGCGTTCTTGGCCAGGGCGCTGTAAAAGGTTATGCGGCCCACCATCAGCGAGACCGCATAGGCCAGAACAATCCCCGCCACGCCGCCCACGCCGGTAATGGCCAGGGCTTCGGCCAGGAATTGCACCAGGATGTGATGCTTGCGCGCGCCCAGAGCCTTCTCGATGCCGATCTCGCGGGTGCGCTGCTGCACCGCTACCAGCATGATGTTCATCAGGCCGATGCCGGCGATGCCCAGAGTCAGCGCGCCCACCAGCGAGAGCAACACCTTCAGCGCCATGGTCAGAATGCTGAACTGGTGCAACTGGCTCATCAGGTTGGCCACATGCAGGGCGTTGTGGTCCGAGGGGCGGAAGTGGTGCGCCGCGCCCAGCGTCTCGCGCAGGGTCTTCTCGATCTGCTCGTAGTCGCCGTGATAGCTGAACCAGAGGCCATCGAGGTACATGGTGTCTTTCAGGTCGCTCATGGTGTTGAAGGGAATATAGACGGAACGGTTGATGTCGTCGTTGCTCTCCTGCATTTTGGGATGCAGGACGCCGATGACGGTGAAGATGACGCCATTGAGCCGGATGGAATCCCCAATCGCCCAGCCGCCCGAATAGAGCTTGGTCTTGGCCTCGGAGGCGAGAACGCAGACGTGGGCGCGTTGCTGGTCCTCGGCGCCGTTGAAGAAGCGGCCCTGATCGATGTCCAGTTTGATGATGTCCTGATAGGAGGGGCGAGAGCCGACCACGGTCCAGGTGTAGGTGTGCAGATCGTTCTGCACCGTCGTGTCCTTGTAGGCCGTGGGAGAGATGTGGGTAATGCCGGGCACGGCGCTGTTGATGCGGTCCAGATCGTCGAGTGTGAGACGGACTTTGACGCCGGCCTTGTCGCCGCCGGCCTGCTCGCTGGTGCGGCCGGGGAAAACACCGATGGTGTTGGTCCCCCACTCGGCAAAGATGCGCTGAATGGCGCGGCCGAAGCCGTCGCCATAGGCCAGCAGCAGCACTACCGTGGCGATGCCCCAGGCCATGCCGATCATGGTAATGGCGGTGCGGCGGCGATTGTAGAGCATCGCCTCCCAGGCCTGGCCGAGAATGTCTTTAAGCATGTTGATCAGCTCCTAGCTGCTAGCCTCTAGCCTCTAGCTTCTAGCTAAAGATTGATGGCTGGCCGCCGGTTCGTGCAGGCTTTCGCCGGATCATCCATTGCGAGGACCCAACTGTCGCCATATGCCTTTTTCAGGATTCGGGAAGATTCGATCCCGATCAGTTTGGCTAGCGGCTAAAAGCTAGCAGCTAGAAGCTATCCAATCACTCCCTTCGCAGCGCTTCAATGGGGTCCAAGGCGGCGGCTTTGCTGGCCGGATAGAGGCCCGCGACGACGCCGCTAATGGTCAGCAACGACAGCGCCAGAGCGGCCGTCCAGGGAACCAGGCGGGGTGGGTCCCAGCCCGGCATCTTGTCGGTCAAAAAGTGCTGCAAAACGGCCATCAGCGCCTCCGAGCCGGCAATGCCGATCAACCCGCTGATACCCGTTAAGAGCAGCCCCTCCCAGAAAAACTGCGCCAGAATGCTGCGCCTGGTGGCGCCGATCGCTTTCAGCAGGCCGATCTCGAAGGTGCGCTCGGTGACCGAGACCAGCATAATGTTGATGATGCCCACCGCACCCAAACCCAGGGTCACAATGCCCACGCCACCCAGAAAGATGTCCATGGCGGTGAAGATGGCCCCGACCATGTGCTGCTCCTCGATGGTGTCCCACTCGTTGTAGGCGTCCAGCAGGGAGGGGTCGAATCCGTGGCGGTCGGCGATCACGCGGTGCACGGCGGCGAGTGCGGCGGTGGCGTCGCCGTGGATGGTGGGCTGGTATTGAATCGAGGTCAGCGCATCGCGGGGAATGTTGAAGCCCTTGAGGGGATACAGCTCCTGCATGGTGGTGATGGGAATGTAGACCTTCTGGTCGTCGTAGGTGTTGTTGCCGCGCCCTACCTTGTCCACCAGGCCGATGACGGTAAAGGCGGTGCCGTTCATGGTGATGGTCTCACCCACCGAGGGATGGCCGGGAAAGAGCAGCGAGGCTGACTTCTGGCCCAGCACCGCGACGCGGCGGTTCTCCAGCAGGTCGGCATCGTTCAAAAATCGGCCGGCGGAGATGGGAATGTAGCGCACCACGGTGTAGTTGGGTTCGGTGCCCAGGACGTGGCCCGAGGTATTGCTCCACTCACTGACTTCGTAGAGATCGGAGCGGGTCAGCTCGTCGGTGACGGCGCGCAGTTCAGGCAGATGACGCAGCGCCTCTTCGTCGCTCAGGGTGAGTTCGTAGGGGCGCATTCCGGTGTGCTGATTGGCCAGGGCGGGGATGGTGCCGTTGAACATCATGATGACGTCCTGGCCCATGGAGGCGAAGTTCTTCTGCATGCCGCCGCGGAAGCCTTCTCCCAGGCCCACCAGCACCAGCAGCGAACCTACCCCCCAGGCGATGCCGAACATGGTCAGAAAACTGCGCAGTTTGTTGGCCAAAATGGCGCGGAAGACCTGACCGAGGGTGTCGGAAAAACTCTGCATGGCGTCTCACAGACTGGGCCGCCGCACGCTCCGCACTGCGGCGCGGCGGGCGGCTCCCGGGTTCTTATACGCAGACGGGAGAGGTGCGGTTCCCGGCAAACTGCCTGGCTGGCGCGGAACGCGTAGAATGGCGCAAGGAGTTGCAATGGAAGCCCTCTACCCATCCCCGGAAACCGTTGCCCATGCCTTTGTGCGGGCCATCAATCGCCACGAAATCGAGGCCATGGAAGCGCTGATGGCCCCCGAATATCGCTTTGTCAATTCCCTGGGCGAGCAGTTGGAGGGCCGTGAGATTCTGCGGGAAGGATGGATTCGCTACTTCCAGATGGTTCCCGGCTACACCATCGACCTGGAAGAAAGCTATGCCATCGGCCCGGTGGTGGTGCTGCTGGGTGTGGCTCGCGGCTCCTACGCTGCAGACGGCCAGGAGCAACCCGAGAGCGACTGGGAGACGCCTTTGGCGGTGCGCGTCCAGGTCAGCGAAGGCCAGGTGGTCGAGTGGCGCGTCTACGCCGACAACGAACCCATCCGGCGGCGGATGCGCAGTTCACAATGAGAGACAAATCCTCGGTTGGCGGCCTTTTTTCCCCTCCGGATTGGCGATGGGCATTTGTCTGCGCCCCGCGGCTTACGCGATAATGGCGGTGATCGACCGGGAAACCATTGCAAGATACACATATCAATTTGCCGCAGAGACCTGCCGTCCACGAATATGTGCGCTCGAAGGATGGAACGCGCATCGGCTACAAGCGCTTTGGAGCGGGTCCCGCCGTTGTCTTTGTCCACGGAAGCCTTTCCAAGGGCACGGACTGGCACGGCGTTGCGAACTGTCTGGCAGACCGTTTCACCTGCTTCACGATGGATCGCCGCGGCCATGGTCATAGCGAGTTGGGAAGCTCCGCCTATTCGATCGATCGCGAATACGACGATCTGGTCGCTGTACTCTCCGCCGCGGGGCCCGATGCAAGCCTGGTGGGCCACTCCTATGGAGCCATCTGCTCCCTCGGCGCGGCCATGCGCATCCCCTTGCACAGGCTGGTCTTGTATGAGCCCCCGCTGCCGGTGGGCGGACTCATCGCCGGGGAACATCTGGACCCGTTTCGACGCACAGTAGCCGATGGCCGTCTCGACGACGCCCTGGAGATGGGACTGAAGGAGTTTGTGCGCCTGCCCGGCGCGCACGTCGAGGCGATGCGCGGCTCCAAGGGCTGGTCCCGGTTGGCCGCTCTGGTCTCCACCTGGCCGCGCGAGTTGGAGGCCATGGACGAGCTGCCGGGGGGCGTCGAGGCCTACACGGCGATCACTTGCCCGACCCTGCTGCTGCTGGGAACGGAAAGCTCGGAACACCCCTTCCGCCACGCCATGGCGGCGCTCTATCGCGTCTTGCCGAATGTGCAGATTGCCAGCCTCAAAGGCCAGGGACACATGGCCATGCGCTCGGCGCAGAGCCACCTGGCGGCGCAAATTGCTCAATTTGTGGGGGCATAAAACCGCTTGCGAGGGAATCTTCGCAGGCGAGACCATGATGATATGTAAGTTATTTAAATTACACAGGATGTAAGGTATTTTGGCGATCCCACCCTAGCCGCAAAAAGTTACAAAACGCAGATTCTTCGACTTCGCTGCGCTCCGCTCAGAATGGCAGCGGCGAGGGTGGGGCACCCCTTTTCTTATCCTGGTCCACGCTTGTCTCTTTGGAGACCGGCAAGCTACCGGGAAGCCACCAGCGGCGCCATATCCAAGGGCTCGGTGAGGGTGAAGACCAGCACCGTGCCCGGCTCCAATGTCGCCTGGGGATGAGAGACCAACAAGTGGGCTGTGACCACGCCGGCGCCGATCAGGCTGCCGGTCAGCGCTCCGGCCGGACCGGCAACCACGGCTCCGGTAGCGGCTCCGGCGCCCACCGCGCCGCCATACTCGATGGTGTCGCGCTTGATGCGGGAATTGGGCACAATGACGCCCTCGCTGCCGACATGGGTCTTGGCGCCGGGTGTGGAAGAGGTCTGCGCATGCAGTTGAAAGCGGCGGCCATCGACCAATTGCACCGTCTCGGGGCGCAGGTGCAGGGCGCCGTGGCCGGCCATGTGACCGCTGGAGACTTGCACCACCTCGCCATCGATCTCGGAGCCGGCGGGAATCAAGACCACGCCGCCGCGCAAGACGTCGGAGGCGACACGGGTGCTGAAGACTTCGCCCTTTTCCGAGGAGGCGGACGAGAGGCGGGCCAGCAGACGGACGCGAATGGTGGTTCCTTCGGCAAGTTCGTCCGGGCGCAAGCCGCGCGGATGCACAATGTCACCGTCAGGATCGTTCTCAGGGGCGGTGTCGGCGGAGCGCTGCGTCAGCTCCGGCTGGCTGGTGCGTACGGTGGCACGAGCCGGATGCACAATGTCTTCCTCGGCGCTGGGGTCGGGGAAGTTAACCGCGGGATCGACTGAAGTGGGCGTTGCAGCCGGTGCGACCGCCGCTGACCTGGAGGGACGCACCGCCAGCTTGCCGGCCGAAGGCTTGGCCAACGGAGCAGCGGTGGTGGTGATCTCCGTGTCGGAGGGCGGATTCGAGGTCCCCGAATAAGGATCGGCGGGATTTGCCTGCTGCGCTCCCAGAGCGGCAGCGGCGCCGGCCAGGAGGCCAAATACAAGAATTTTCCGCTTCATTTCAGTCTCCTTTGCAAACATCTCCGCTCGCGCGGCATGGTCCTGAAGAGTTAAACCCCAACAAGGCGGACAAGTTTCGCGGGTGATAACCACCCTCCGCCCAAAACCCACTTCTCCACGGTAAGGTTAGCGCTCCGCCAGGGGGAACGGGCGTAGAATCGGTGCGCAGGCGAGGGCAAGGTTCCCCGAAGGGCAAGAATCAGCCAAGGTACCCCCCGATCGAAAGGACAGGTGCTCCCTCAGAACAATGAACATTTTGCTCCTATTGCAGTTCGCTGGATAAACCGCAGATCCTTCGCTTCGCTCCTCATGAACGGGTCTGGTAACCCCACGTTTCAGCGCGGCCCTGCGGGGCGCGAGGTAGATTTTCGCATCCATCCCAGGGGTTGCCCCTTCGCTGTGCTCAGGGTTCACCCCTGGCTACTTTCATCGCCTCCCTGCGGGAGGCGGTTGCGGCGTTCATTTCAGCCGTAACTCGCCAACACGAGTCATGTTGCTCAGGATGACAGCTCTTTTTGGTGGTCGAGGGCTTGTTCACCTCAGCCGTAACGCGCACAGACGCATCGAGATGCTCCGCTTGCAGAGCTCGGCCATTCCCTTCCTGAAACCGTCTGGCCACGCGGAAGAGCAAGAAGAGCGCGCCCTTCATCCAGGTTTGTTAGAATCCGTACGGTACGGATGCTCTTTTTGAACGTTGGACGGAAGGAAGTCGACTCGTGCACCAGTTTCTGGAAACGATACACAGCGCCACGGGAGAAGCTCTTGCCGTGGATCGCCGTCCGCAACTGAATGACCGGCTAATGCACCGCATTGTGAGGACCAACATGACTGAGATCGTTGCCATTCGCGCCCGCGAGGTACTGGACTCGCGCGGCAACCCGACCGTGGAAGCGGACGTCATCCTGGAGAGCGGCGCACTGGGCCGCGCCATCGTGCCCTCGGGCGCTTCCACCGGCGAACATGAGGCCGTGGAACTGCGCGACGGCGACAAGAGCCACTACATGGGCAAGGGCGTGCTGCAAGCCGTGGCCAATGTGGAGACCGTCATCGCTCCCGAGATCGAGGGCATGGACGCCAGCAATCAGCGCCTCATCGACAAGACCATGATCGAGCTGGACGGGACCCCGAACAAGGGCAAGCTGGGCGCCAACGCCATCCTGGCCGTCTCCATGGCCTGCGCCCGGGCCGCCGCGATGACCCTGGAAGTGCCCCTCTATCGCTACCTGGGCGGCATCAACGCCAGCATTCTGCCCACCCCCATGCTCAACGTGCTCAACGGCGGCGCACATGCCGACTCGAATGTGGACTTTCAGGAGTTCATGATCATGCCGGTGGGCGCCGAGCGCTTCAGCGACGCGCTGCGCTGGTCGGCGGAGACCTTCCACACCCTCAAGGGCGTGCTCAAGAAGAAGGGCTACAACACGGCGGTGGGCGACGAGGGCGGCTTTGCTCCCTCGCTGCGGTCGAATACCGAGGCCGTCGAGCTGATTCTGGAAGCCATCGAAGCCGCCGGGTACAAGCCCGGCGAACAGATCGCCATCGCCCTGGACCCCGCGGCCAGCGAGTTCTTTGACAAGGAAAAGAACAAGTACGTCTTCAAGAAGAGCGACAAGCGCGAGCTTTCTAGCGAGGAGATGGTGGCCTTCTGGGACAACTGGAGCCGCCAATACCCCATCGTTTCACTGGAAGACGGCTTGGCCGAGGACGACTGGGCGGGCTGGAAGCTGCTCACCGATCGCCTGGGCAGCCGAATCCAGTTGGTCGGCGACGATCTTTTCGTCACCAACACCAAGCGCTTGCAGCGCGGCATCGAAGAGGGCGTGGCCAACTCCATTCTCATCAAGGTGAACCAGATCGGCACCGTCACCGAAACCCTGGAGGCGATCGAACTGGGCCGCCGCTATGGCTACACCGCGGTGATGAGCCACCGTTCGGGCGAGAGCGAAGACACCTTCATCGCCGATCTCGCCGTAGCCACCGGCGTAGGCCAGATCAAGACCGGCTCGGTCAGCCGCACCGACCGCATCGCCAAATACAACCAACTGCTGCGCATCGAAGAGGAACTGGGCCAGGGAGCGGCCTTCCTGGGCATCGAGAGCATCAACTACAACGCCGAATAGACGCCGTAGGCGCCTTTGCTGCCTTCGGCCCTCCCCGCGCCTGGAAAAAAGGCGCGGGAGCCGGCGAAATCGGTCAAGAACAAAGCGGGAGAGGGCTGCGGCTCTCTCCCGCTTTTTCCGTCACCGATGCGCTCTTCCCTTTCGAATCTCCCGGCAGGATGGGGACTGACCAGATTTCCCGAAGCTGCGTCGGCCCTTCTGCAGCAGGCAAAGCCGCGATTCTTTACTTCTGATAGAATGTAAAGAATGGAGGATCTCCTTCGATGGAAGCAACGCTCAGCAGCAAAGGGCAAGCAACGATTCCCAAGCGGGTGCGCGATCGCCTGCAAATCAAACCGGGAGACCGTTTCAAGTTCTTCTTCCACCCGGACGGAGTGATTTTATTGCCCAAGATCCCGACGGCTCGCCTCAAAGGCATGATTCCCCAACCGGCCGAATCGGTGTCTCTTGAAGAGATGGACCGGGCGATGGAAGCAGGAGCGATGGAGAGGTTTCGGCGGGAAAAATGATAGGCCTCGATACGAACGTCCTTCTTCGCTACCTGGTGCAAGACGATCCCACGCAAGCCCCTCGCGCAACCGAGGTCATCGAAGGCCGCTTGACGGAACAAGAGCCGGGCTTCGTCACGCTGGTAAGCATCCTTGAGATTGTCTGGGTTCTCAAGAGCCTTTATAAGCGGACGCGGCAGGAAATTGCGAACGATATTGAAATGCTGCTGGCAGCGGATACGCTTGAGGTTCAGAACGAGCAAGAGGTCTATCAGGCAGTAGTTGCCCTGCGCAATTGGATCGGAACCTTCGAAGACGCATTGCTCGGTTCTCTTTGCACCTGGAGAGGTTGCACGGCAACGATGACGTTTGATGAGGATGCCGCAAAGCGACTGCATGGGTTTCAACTGGTCTGATTGTTTCAAGGACGGTTCCCGTGGCGCCAGCTCTTTAGGTACCGCACAAGTTGAGCGCTTAGACCTTTTCTGGTATATTCGGCCCGTGAACAACCGCGAGAAGCCGCTGGTCTGGATCGGCAGTGCAAAAGAGATGCGGAATGGGCAAACAGATCGTTGACGGCATCGAAGTTGAGATCAGTTCCGGCAATGTATTTGCCGACCTGGAATTACGCGGCGCCGAGCAGTTAAAGATTAAATCCTGCCTGGTGATCGAGATCGCCCGCACGGTGCGGCGTCTGGATTTGACCCAGGAGGAAGCGGGACGGCGCATGGGCATCGCACAACCCAAGGTCTCCGCCATCTTGCGCGGCGATTTCTCCAACCTCTCCGAACAGAAGCTGATGGAGTGCCTCAATCGCCTGGGCTACGATATCGAAATCCGTTTGAGCCCGGCAGCCGGAGAGATCGGAGATCGTACTCTGGCCAAGGTATTAGCCGCCCACTGAACGTTTGAATTGGTACCTTCGATGGAGTTGTACCCTGCCCCCTTTGCATCTCTTGCTCCGTCTGCGCATCTCGAAGAGTGAGAGGCCGCACGGGCGGCCTGCTGGCCAAGCAGGTTATCCTAAGAGTGAACGGCTCTTTGACCGAAATTGAGGTGTTTTGCCTGTGTCCATTGTGAAGCGTCCCGTAGTGCTGACCATCCTCGACGGATGGGGCTATCGTCCCGAAATTGCCAACAACGCCGTTGCCCTGGCGCGCAAGCCCACCTACGACCTGCTCATGCGCGAGTATCCCAATACGCTGATCCAGGCCTCGGAAAAGTTTGTCGGCCTGCCCAAAGGGCAGATGGGCAACAGCGAAGTGGGCCATCTGAACATCGGCGCCGGGCGCATTGTGCAGATGGACATCACCCGCATCGACGTGATGGTGGCCGAAGACACGCTCAAGGACAACGAGCAGATCAAGGCCAGCTTTGCCTATGCCTTGGAGCACGGCCGCGCCCTGCACCTGATCGGCCTGGTCTCGGACGGCGGCGTACACAGCCACCAGGAGCACATCTACGCGATTCTGCGCGCGGCGCGCGCGGCTGGGCTGGAGCGGGTCTTTGTGCACGTCTATCTGGATGGGCGCGACACGCCGCCCACCTCGGGCATCGATTACACCGCCAAGCTGGAACAGCAGATGCGCGAGATCGGCGTGGGCAAGATCGCGTCGGTGAGCGGCCGCTATTACGCCATGGACCGCGACAAGCGCTGGGAGCGGCAGCGCAAGGCCTTCGACGCCATGGTGCATGGCAAGGCGGAGGGCGGCGCCAACACCAGCGCCGTCGAAGCCATTCGCTCGAGCTACAACGGCGGAGTGCAGGACGAGTTCGTGCTGCCCACGGTCATCGTCGATGAAAAGCAGCATCCGGTTGCGGTCATTCGCGACGAAGACGCGGTGCTCAACTTCAACTTCCGCGCCGACCGCGCCCGCCAGGTCACGCGCGTGCTCTGCCGCGAGAGCAGCCTCAACGCCGCGGGCGGCCGCGATCTGGACGGCTGGGAGGCGCTGGACCAAACCATTCCCCGCTCCGAGCTGCCCAAGAACCTGCACTACACCTGCATGACGCAATACGACGAGAAGTTCGAGCTGCCCATCGTCAGCCCGCCGCAGTCGATGGAGCACATCCTGGCCAATATGCTGGCCGACGCCCACCTGCGCAACGTGCGCACCGCGGAGACAGAGAAGTTCGCCCACGTGACCTTCTTCTTCAACGGCGGCGTGGAGAAGGCCTTTGCTGGCGAAGAGCGCATTCTCACTCCATCGCCCAAGGTGGCCACCTACGACCTGATGCCTGAGATGAGTTCGGTCAAGGTGGGCGACAGCATCGAGAAGGCCATCCGCGACGCCAGCTTCGACGTGGTCGTCTCGAACTTCGCCAATCCCGACATGGTGGGCCATACCGGCGTGCTGCCTGCGGCCATTCAGGCCGTCGAGGCGGTTGACGTGCAGCTCACCCGCATCTATAAGGCGGTCAAGGAGCGCAACGCCATCTGGATCGTCACCGCCGACCACGGCAATTGCGAGACCATGGTGGACCCCATCACCGGCGACCCGCACACCGCGCACACCACCAACCCGGTGCCCTTCATCTATGTCGCCGAGGAGGCCAAGAACTTCCGCCTGCGTACCGACGGCTCGCTGCGTGACATCTCGCCCACCATCCTGGCCAACCTCAATCTTGGTTTGCCGGTGGAGATGAGCGGCCGGGATATGCGCATCCCGTTGGTGAAATAGTTTCTGCTTGCTGTAGAACACCAGCGGCGGAGCTATCCAGCTTCGCCGTTGTTTTCTTGCCCCAGTAACTGACCCGATTCATCCCTTGGGCAATCGCACGAGCGCCCTGGACTAGGCTTGCCAACAGCCTTGAAAGGGACCGGCTTTGGTCGGGCGGAAATCTGAACAGGCAGGCAGGTCAGCGCATCTCGTTGTTTATCAAAATATAGATTATCAAAATTATGATAACCTATTTATTAATAAACGGATGGGAGAAGCAGGTGGATTCCAAGAGCAACCCTTTTCGATTTGGCGGCGACCTCGGTGCCGACGAACTGGTTGACCGCCTGGAGGAAACTGCGCTGGTAGAATCGACCATTCGCAACGGTGAAAAGCTGTTCCTGATTGGAGCACGGCGGTTCGGGAAAACCTCCATTCTCCGTTCCGCCGATGAGAAGCTCACTGCTGCCGGCGGTGTCGTACTCAGGCTCGACGCCGAGGCCTACCCTACGATCGACATGCTCGTGGCGAAGATCGTTACTGCTGCTGCTGCGCGCCTCAAAGGTAATCTGGACCTCGGAATCGAGCAGATAAGCCGCTTCTTTTCAAGACTCAAGCCAGAGATCAAGTATGGTGGTGTAGACCAAGAACTCTCTGTCAGCGTTGGCGTTGATTCATCGGCGAAGGAAAACCGTCCCGTCAAATTGTTTGTGGATGCGCTCGACGGTCTGGAAGCGCTGGCTCTTTCTCAGCCTGGCTCACGACCCGTTGGTCTGATCATTGATGAGTTTCAGGCTGTGGTCGCCCGCGGCGGCATTGAAGCAGAGGCTCAGATTCGCGCTGCAATCCAGGAGCATCGGCGTGTTGGCTATGTCTTTGCTGGTTCACAGACACGAATCATGTCGGATATGACCATGCGACACGATCGGCCACTTTATCGCTTGGGCACAAACAGATTCGTCGGCCCGCTGCCAGCCGATGAATTCTCTGCTCACCTGTTGAGACATTTTCGACGCAGCGGCTTCGTGGTTGCCAATGCAGCACCCGTTCAAAGGATTCTGGACCTCGCTGAGGAAGTCCCATTCAATGTGCAAATGCTGGCACACAACTGTTGGGAAGATCTGCGCAGCAAGGGAGGTTCCAAACTGCCCAAACTTACCGTGCAGCTCGTTGAAGCTGCTCTGCGGCGAACGGTGAATGGGCTCGATCCCTGGTATACAGAGTCCTGGACCCGGTTGACGACCGTACAGCAAAAAGCGCTGCTTGCCGTAATTCAGCGACACGGAGCAGGCATGAACTCATCCGAAGCAGCGCGCTCGCTCGGCCTTGCCGTTTCATCGCTCCAATCAGCGATTCGCGGTCTCCAAGATCAGAACATCCTGCGAGACGACCCTGCCGCCGGACGCATTCACTTGCGTTTCATCGACCCATTCTTTCCGCATTGGATAAGGATGGTCGTTATCCGGTAAACGAAATCTCGGTTCTCATCAGAGTCGGGGTGCGAAGCCGGGAGCATCATTCCCGCTTGCGCTGTGGTGCGATCTTCCACTATTCTGCTTTCGTTGATAGATCGATTCTGTATACTTTGGAATTGCAACGCGTTTCCCTCAGCCATTCAAAGGAAGGTCGTCTCGCATGATCGTTTCCAGTGCACCGATGCGGATCAGCTTTGCCGGCGGCGGTACAGATCTGGCGGAGTTTTACACGCAGTATCCCGGCCGGGTGATCTCGACGGCGATCGATAAGTTCATTTACATCGCCATCAATCGCGCCCCCTTCACCGACCATGTGGCGGTCCGCTATTCGATTTCCGAAGAGGTCTCGCACCCCTCGCAATTGCAGCACACACGCGTGCGCGCCGCCCTGCTGGATCTGGGCATCGAAAACAATATCGAGATCGCTTCGTTTGCGCCCATTCCGGCCAAAACCGGCCTGGGCTCTTCGTCGAGTTTCTCGGTGGCGCTGATGAAGGGCCTTTCCGCTTACCAGGGAAAGCGGATCGATAAACGCGAGGCGGCCGAAGCCGCCTGCCGCCTGGAAATCGACCTGGTCAAGGAGCCGATCGGCAAGCAAGACCAGTATGCCGCGGCCTTTGGCGGCTTCAACGTTCTTCAGTTCAACCCTGATGGCACGGTCGATGTCGAGCCGCTGCTGCTGGACTTCAAAAAGCGTCTGGGGTTGGAGAGACGGCTGATCCTGTTTTATCTGGGCCTGACGCGCGACGCATCCTCGGTGTTGACCGAGCAGAAGGCGAATACCGCCAAGAATATCGAGACGCTGAAGCAGATGTCGGACTCGGTGCTGGTCTTTAAAGATGCCTTCTTGCGCGGCGACTTTCAGGGGATCGGTGAAATGCTGATGGCGGGGTGGAATCTGAAGAAGAAGCTGGCTTCCGGCGTTTCCAATCCGGTCATCGACACGCTGTACGATGTAGCTATCAACCGCGGCGCCTGGGGAGGAAAGATTCTCGGCGCGGGCGGCGGCGGCTGCCTGATGCTGCTGGCGCCTGTGGAGAGCCGCGACGATATCGTCGAAGCGCTGACCAAAGCTGCCGCCGGCGAAGGCTTGATTGGCGCCCGTGAGATTCCTGTTGCGCTGGTTCAATCCGGCGTGGAAACGCTGGTCAACTCAACCGGTCGGTGAGGAGCTATGGAAAACTTTATCGAACAGTTTTCGCAAAAGTCCATCGAAGTGCTGCGCAAGCTGCCCAAGGCTGAGATCGCCAAGGCCATGAACATTCTGCAGGCGGCCTTCGAGCGCGATGGGCGCATCTACGTAGTGGGCAACGGCGGCTCGCTGGCGCTGGCCACACACTGGGTAGCCGACTTCAACAAGACCGTCTTCAGCCACCACCTGGACGAGCATGTTCATCGCTTCCAGGCCATCCGCTTGCCCTCCACCGAAGAAGAGCTGACCGCGTGGGCCAATGATGTCGGCTTCGATATGGTCTTCGCCGGACCGCTGCGGAATTACCTGCAGGATACCGATGTGCTGATCGCCATTTCCAGCTCCGGCAACTCGGAGAACATCATTCGCGCGGTGGAGTTGGCTCGATCGCAGAAGGTGCCGGTGATCGGCATCTCGGGCTTCAGCGGTGGGCGGCTGAATCCCCTCTCGGACGCGAAGATTCTGGTTCCCACGCAGCCCGGCGAGTACGAACTGGTGGAGGGCATTCACGCCATCGTCCTGCACATCTTCACAAAATACTTCAAGGACTACTTCGATATGCTGATCGAGTTGCAGAACGAGCGCAAGGCGCGCGCCGTTTAAGCTCGATGACTTGCTTGCTGCTTGTACTGCTCCGCGGCGCATCGAACACCGATTCCCTGCCCTGCCGCGAAGACGAATGAATGGTCAATCACTTTGCGCGTATTCGAGGAGAAGCAATGAGTCGCATCCTGGTTACAGGCGGGGCTGGCTACGTCGGCTCAGTGTGCTCGGAAGAGTTGTTGCGTCAGGGCCATGAGGTCTCTATCGTCGACGATCTCTCGACCGGCCATCGCCACGCCGTTCCCGCTGACGCCGAGTTTCATCATCTGGATATCGGCGATCTCAACGGAATGCGCGCAGTGCTCGAGGCCAAGCCCTTCGACGCTGTCTTTCACTTCGCGGCCAAGGCGCTGATCCCGGAGTCGGTGGTCAACCCCGCGGCCTTTTATCGCGTCAACGTAGTTGCGGCAACCACCATGATGGAGGCCATTCGCGAGGCCGGCATTAAGCGCTTTGTCTTCTCTTCGACAGCCGCGGTCTATGGCGACCCGGTCGAGATTCCCATCACTGAAGATCACCCCAAAGAGCCGGTCAACTCCTATGGCGAGACCAAGCTCTGCTTCGAGCGCTTGCTGGGTTGGTATTCCCGTGCATACGGCCTCAACGTCTGCGCCTTTCGCTACTTCAGCGCCGCCGGTGGAACCGCCGAGCATGGCGAAGAACATGTACCCGAGACCCACCTGCTGCCGCTGCTCCTGGATGCGGCGCTGGGGACGCGCGAATACTTCTCCATCTACGGCTGCGACTATCCCACCCCCGACGGCACCTGCATCCGCGACTTTATTCACGTGCTGGACATCGCCCAGGCGCACATTCTGGCCTTGCAGCGGCCGTTTCAGCCCGGCTTCAGGGCCTTCAACATCGGCCTGGGCAAGAGCTACTCCATCCGCGAAGTTCACACTGCGGCCGAACGGGTTACCGGCAGGAAGATCCCACTGCGCGAAGGAGAACGCCGCATGGGCGACCCCGCCGTACTCTGCGCCAGCTCCGAACGCCTGAAGACGGAGTTGGGATGGACGCCGCGGCACTCGGATCTCGATACCATTCTGCAAACCGCGTGGGCGTGGAAGCAGCGCGGCAATTGACTCTATATTTGTGAGGCAACCATGAAGGCATTTCTTCTGGCCGCTGGCCACGGCACGCGCCTGCGCCCGCTTACCGACAGCATTCCCAAATGCCTGGTCACGATTCAGGGCCAGCCGCTGCTGAGCATCTGGCTGGATTGGTGCGCGAAATACGGCATCGATGAGGTGCTGATCAACACCCATGCGCACAGCCAGCGCGTGACAGAATTCCTGGCCGCCTATCGAGGACCGGTGCGCGTGCACCAGACCTATGAACCTGAATTGCTGGGCAGCGCCGGCACCTTGCATGTGAACCGGGCATTTGCCGAGGGCGAGCAGGAGTTTGCCATTCTCTATGCCGACGTGCTGACCAACTGCCGCTTCGACCGTCTGCTGGATTTTCACCGCCGCGCGCAAGCGCCGGTCACGGTTGCCACCGCGCATGTTCCCAATCCCACGCAATGCGGCATTCTGGCCACCGACGAGGCCGGCAGAGTAACGGAATTCGTGGAGAAACCGGAGCAGCCGAAATCCGATATGGCCTTTGCTGGCTTAATCGTTGCGGGACCATTGCTTCTCGATCAGGTCCCCGACCAGATGCCCGCCGATATTGGATTCGATGTGCTGCCCAAGCTGCTGGGCGCGATGTTCGCTACGCCGCTCGATGGTTACATCCTCGACATCGGCACACTCGATAAATATGAAAAAGCCCAGCGCGAGTGGCCTGGGCTTTGATCTTGACTCGATTTTTTGGCTTGCGCAGGAAACATCATTCCCGCGCTCTTTACCACTGCACGGCACCAACGTGCTGCGG
Organism: uncultured Occallatibacter sp.; assembly: GCA_964493705.1. Taxonomy (GTDB): domain Bacteria; phylum Acidobacteriota; class Terriglobia; order Terriglobales; family Acidobacteriaceae; genus Telmatobacter. Next base: position 25,811 of record CAZBPD010000040.1, on the reverse strand, counting down.
ATCTATCTGAGATCCGCTCTTGCCTCCACTTGGTGAAAGACCTCTGCACGGTGACGAGCAGCGCCATCTCCAATGGCCACCGCTGCTAGGCTTTGCTCGGCCGGAGTCCAAAGATACTGCGGCACAATTTCCTTCACCTTGGCGCGAATGCGCTCGGAGACGCCGGTGGCATTCTCGGCGCGCAGTGCATGCAGATGCGCCTGCAATTCCATCCAGGTCATTAACTGCCCTTGGGTGCGTAGAATCTTGTCCGCCGTCGTGTTCAAGCGCTGTTCGAAGTCGTAGAAGAGTTCCTCGAAGAGCTTCTCTCCCGGCCGCAATCCGGTGAAGACAATCTTGACTTCTTCGGGCGGAATTCCGGAGAGGTGAATGAGGCTCTTGGCCATCTCCAGAATCTTTACCGGCTCGCCCATATCGAGCACCAGGATGTCTCCCTTTTCGCCAATGGAAAAGCCTTGCAGCACCAGCGAAACAGCCTCTGGAATGGTCATGAAGTAGCGGGTAATCTCTGGATGGGTCACGGTGATTTCGCGTCTGGTTTTGATCTGTTCCTGAAAGAGAGGAATGACGCTGCCCTGCGAGCCGAGCACGTTGCCGAAGCGCACCGAAAGGCAGCGCATGTGCGCCGAAGGCCGCGCCGCCACAATCAATTCGCCGATCCGTTTGGTGCAGCCCATGAAGCTGGTGGGACAAACCGCCTTGTCGGAGGAGATCAGCAGAAAGTCTTCGCAGCCAGCCTGATCGGCAACCTCCATCAGCGAAAGCAGGCCGAAGACATTGTTCTTGACCGCCTCTTGCAGATTCTCTTCCATGAGCGGTACATGTTTGTAAGCCGCTGCATGAAAGATGACGCGCACATCGTGCTCTCGAATTACTTCGCGCATCCGTGGGCCATCGGTGATGTCGGCAACACAAAAGACCTTCTCCACCTTGGCCGGCAGATTCAACTGTTGCAGATGGAAGAGCGGCGTCTCTGCCTGATCCACGCAGACCAGCTTGGCGGGCGCATAGTTGAGCAGTTGATGACAGAGTTCCGAGCCGATCGATCCGGCCGCGCCAGATACCATCACCACCCGGCCCGCGATCTTTCGCCGCACCGATTCCAAATGGAACTGTACTGGCTCGCGCCCCAGCAGATCTTCCAGATTGACATCGCGCAGTTGATTCACCGGGACGTCGCCATGAATCATGTCCGTGAGGCTAGGAATGGTGCGAAAGCGCAAACCAGTCTTTTGGCAATGATCCGCAATGCGCCGCATCTCCTCGCGATTGGCCGAGGGGATGGCGATCATCAACTCTTCGGGATGATAGCGATAGACCACCTTTTGCAAATCGGCGATCTTGCCCGCCACCAGCACGCCGCTCAGCTTGACGCCCACTTTGGCCGGATCGTCGTCCACCAGAGCGAGAGCTGTATACCCGCTGCGCGGCAGTTCGCGCAACAACATCGCCGCTCCACATCCCGCCCCGATGACCACCACGCCCTTGCTGTTGATCTGGCTGGCGTGATAACGCACCCGGTGCATGAAGGTGCGCGAAGCGATCCTTACGCCGCACAGCATGGCGGTTGTGAGCATCGCCTCAATGCAATAAATCGACAAAGGATAGGAGTGGTTGCCGACTACATATCTCTCCAGGATGACGAATCCCACTGTCCCCAGGAAGACTGCCTTGACCACATCGAATGCATCGCTGACGCCCGTATAACGCCAATATCCATGAAAGAGGTTGAAGGGCACCATGGCCAGAAGGCGAGCCATCAAAAGCAGAGGAAGCGCCAGAAAAAAAATATCCGGCCGCCGGAAATGGAACTCGAAACGGAGAAACCAAGCCAGCGCCGCCGAACATACAATCAGCACCACCTGAACGCCGACGATCATTACATGACGCTGTTTCACAAACACCATCCGCCTCGATTCCTATAGAACATCGTGCTCTCGATCTTCACCTGCCGTCCTACAAGCAGGTGAAACGAGAAGCCCGCCAATGAAGCACCCCGTTCCGCCCCGCACACCCTCGCCATCCTCAATGAGAAACGCCCTCCCGTCCGACCACCTTGAGGACCGTCAGAAAAAGTATCTTGAGATCGAACCAAAAAGAGCGAGCCCGCATGTATTCGCAGTCCAGGCGCACTTTCACGGGGATGGGAAGATCGTCTCTCCCATTGATCTGCGCCCAGCCGGTAATGCCGGGGTTCAGTTGGTGAACTCCGCATTCGCTGCGCAGCGCGATCAGGTCGTCTTGATTGAACAGGGCAGGACGCGGGCCAACCAAACTCAGGTCTCCACTAAGCACCGAAAACAACTGCGGCAGCTCATCCAGGCTGCTGCGGCGAAGAAATCCGCCAATGGGTGTGAGATAGGCCTCGGGATCGGTCAGCAAATGGGTCGCCACCTGCGGTGCGTTGACCCTCATGCTGCGGAACTTCGGCATAGAAAAGACTCTATTCTCACGCCCTACCCGGTCGGACCAGTATAACACCGGACCTTTCGAGGTAAGTTTGACTGCCAGAGCAATCAGCGCCATGGGAACGGCAAACAGAAGCAAAAGCACACCGCAAAAAACAACATCGAACACTCGCTTCATCGCAACCCTTGCTCACCTTTCCGCAGGTCTAGGCGGAGCGCTCGATCGACTCCAGATACCAGCGAGCGGTGGCGGCCAAACCCTCTTCCATCGGTACCGGCGGCGTCCAACCTAAAACTCGGCGCGCCTTGCTGCAATCCAGCGCCAAAGAGCCCAGCAGCCTCTCGACTGCCGCCTCTTTGCCCAATAACTTCGCACCTAAACGCACCAAGCAGATGGGAACGGGAAGAAAACGGGCGGGGCGACCGAGCGCGTGCGCCATTCGCGCCACCAACTCGCGGGTTGAAACATCTTCACCGTCACTAACCAGAAACGTCTCGTTGGCAGCCCTTGGATGACTCACGCAATAAACCAGAAAATCTGCCATATTTTCTACGCCAAGCAAACTCCGACAATTCCTTGTCTCGGGCTGTGGTAGGGGAATGCCGCGCGCCGTCAGCTTCATCAGACGCAGAAAATTCGCGCGAACTCCAGGACCGTAGACCAGCGGAGGACGCACAATCGTCACCTCAAGTCCCGTTGCCGCCGCCAAAGCGCGCAGTTCCTGTTCGGCTTCCCACTTTGAAATGCTATAGGGGTCCTGAGGCGCAGGCACATCCGCCTCGGTGAAAGGTCCCCACGGCGTTGACTCGCCATTCACCTTGGCCGTGCTCACATAGACGAGCCTGCGCACGCCGGCCTTGGCAGCGGCCTGGGCCAGCAATACCGTTCCCCTGACATTCACTCTGCGGTATTCATCAAGCGGATCGGTCGAAGCGTCATGCATCACGTGGACCCGGGCAGCCAGGTGAACAATTGCCGCAACATTCTCCAGCGCTCCTTCTAGATTCGGACTGGCGCTCAAGTCTCCTATCTCGGCAAACTCGTTAATTCCCGGAACGGCAGCTTGTAACGACGGCCACAACTCCGCGCCGCGCAGGGCAGCACGAGGTGTATATCCGGCCTCCAGGAGCCTGCGGCAAACTACCCTACCGACAAAACCGTCCGCTCCGGTAACCAGTACTGTCCCGCTTAAATACTGCATCGAAAATCAACGTCTTTCTTGCCCAGTATCATGCGGGCCCGATCCAGCCAAACCATCTCATGCAAATAACAAGATAAGATCGCGCTTCCTGCTTCAAAAGAAGCGGGGTCTGCTTATCTCAGGTATCCACCCCGCAACCGCAAGCCAGCACAGTTTTAAGTCTACTGGGTACCCGCTAGACTCAGGTAGCCGCAATCTGTTGTAGGAGCAGCGCTTCGGTGATGAACACCTGTGCGCCTTCACGCCTAATTCCTGGCTACCTTGCTCCGATGTTCGGTCAGTAACGCTCCAGAACGACTGCAATTCCCTGTATCGAGGCGCGTAATGGAGGAATCTGAACGCAATTATTCTCGTGCAAAGTGCTGTTTCTTTGTGGCGGTTGTTGTGACACTTCCTCCTGAACACTTTGGTTGGCCTGTGTATCTCAGACGATTCGTTGATTATACTGAATTCGCAACCCCCACTTCGACTTGTTAGTGATAGGAGCCTCGGATTCTCTGTCCAGATCAATTCCGTGGCTGCTCGAAGAATATTTTGTTTCTTCCTTGACTTTGTACGCCAATAACAAGGATATTACGCTGAATCACATACACAATCGGTTCAACTCCGAGAGATGTCCCTTCTTGCGCGATCCTTCTTCCACTCCAGACTCGATTATATGAGCGGTATGCATCTTGACTTTGGTCTCCATTTCCATACGCAACGCTCATCACAGGGAAGGAGTTCCAGAATTCCTACCCGCTCCCGAAGGGATGGAACCGCAAGCTTCAAAGCCGGGCACAGCTCAGTCAGGCCCGCGTCTCATAGCCGGATTCCTGCAACCTTCAACAGAGCACTCCGCCCGCAAAACCGTCTGCACCTTTAGCCAGAACTTTGATTGCGCTACTTTTACTACACAAAAGAGTTTCCTCTACAGAAGCGATTGAATAAGTTGATCGTATTGCTGCGCTACCGCCTTCTTGGAGTAGTACTTCTCTACAAATGCGCGGCCACGCTGGCCTTCCACGGGCAGATGAGCACGGTTATTGTATGCTGCCAGAACCGCCGCTACATAGGCTACGTTGTCCTCTACAGGCACGATGGCTCCGCATTGCGAATGGCGAATAATCTGGGCCAACTCGGAGTCCTCTTCCGTGCTGACAATGCTGGGCTTGCCACAAGCCAGCGTGGTGTAAATCTTTGATGGAAAGCCGTCCCATCCCGCTTTGGGCGCCATGCAGATGGTCGCCACGTCGCACGAAGCATTGATCTCCGCCATTCTCTCTCTGGACTGATAGCCAAGCAGTAAGATGTTATACAGCTTACGCTTGGCAACCTCCTTATGCAGCCACATACGCCGCGTACCATCACCCAGGATTACAAAACGAATGGGCTCATGGCGCAATGTCTCGGCGGCATAAAGTACAGCGCTCCAATCCTGTGCGATGCCAATATTTCCCGCATACATGACGACAAAGCCATCCGTCAGATGATGTTCGCGCGCAAAGGGATTGTCTCTGGGCAGTGGTCGGTAGAAGTCAGTGTCTACAAAATTTGGAATTGTGTGAACTTTCCCCGGCTGGGCGCAACGTGGTGCGATGACGCGGGTAAAGCGCTCGGCGATAGTCGTCACCGCACTGCTGCGGTTATAGACGAAGCACTCTAACTTCTTCAATGCCCAAATGATCAAGTGGTTCTTGACTAGGCCCTGATGAATGGCAAAGTCGGGATACACTTCCTGAACGTTATAGACACATTTTGCCCGATGCCATCTTGCTATCATCCATGCAATGAGGCCAATCGAGAGCGGCGGAGAAGGGGCGATGACGAGGTCGAAAGCATTTCGAAAACTCCATCCCCAGCGCAGACTCTTCCAATGAAAATTGAGATAATCCAAGCTGCGCACGCTCACACTAGCGGTCCGTTCGTTCATGGAAATGTGCCATACCGCAATACCATCGAGGTTGCTGCGATAAAGGCCGGAGGATACATTCTCAAGAGGTTGCACATTCATTTCAGACGCCACGGCGTTATAGTGAGGCGCGGTGGTGAGAACGGTAATCGAGTGCCCCAGATTCTGGAGTTCCTTAGCAAGGTCCGCCATCAGATAAGCAGTCGATACCGCATCTGGGGAAAAGATTAGGGAGTGAATTAGTATTCGGGCCATAGTCACTGCGATCCGGGTAAAAACTTGGGGGCACAAAAAGAGGAGCGCTCAAAGAAGAGGAGCCGCGTTGAACTTCTTCCAGACCACACGATTGACATAGTCCGTATAACTCTGCACAATGCGTACAACCTTCTCGGAGACGTTGTCAACGGCGTAGTCGCGCACCAAGTGCAAGCTGCGTCGAGCGCCCCGCGGCTGCGAGGCAAGAATACCGAGCCCTTCTTCGATGCGGTTCCACTCCAGGCCCGTCATCATGACGCTGGCTTCTTCCATGCCCTCAGGACGTTCATGGGCCTCGCGGATATTGAGCGCAGGGAAGTTCAAGATGGAGGATTCTTCAGTGATGGTGCCACTGTCGGAAAGTGTGGCGCGGGCGTGCATTTGCAGATGAACATAGTCACAAAGACCGAGAGGTTTGAGCAATTCCACCTGTGCGGGTAGCTCGACACCCATTGCGTCCAACCTGCTTCTAGTTCTCGGATGCGTGGAGACGATGATCCGCTCTGCGTAGCGGGAAGCTAGGTTTTGCAGAACCACAACTAGCTTCGATAATTGCACCGGAGAATCGACGTTCTCCTCGCGATGTGCGCTGATGACAAAATACGCGCCATGCACTAAACCAAGACGCGCCAGAATGCCCGAGGCCTCGATCTTGGGAAGGTAGTAATGCAAAACTTCGAACATCGGACTGCCGGTCTTGATAACACGCTCCGGGAGAAGCCCCTCGCGCAATAGATACTCGCGTGAGATATCGCTATAGGGCAGATTGATGTCGCTAATGTGATCGACGATCTTGCGGTTAATCTCCTCGGGAACGCGGTCGTCAAAGCAGCGGTTCCCGGCTTCCATGTGAAAGACGGGAATTTTGCGACGCCGGGCGGAAATAGCCGCCAGACAACTGTTCGTATCGCCCAGGACAAGCATGGCATCCGGCTCAATGCGTGCAAAGATATCGTCGCTCTTACTAATCACGTTTCCAATCGTCTCAGCAGCGGATTTGCCGGCAGCCTCCAGGAAGTAGTCTGGCTTACGAATCTCAAGATCATCAAAGAAAATTTGATTCAATTCGTAATCGTAGTTCTGACCGGTATGGATCAAAACCTGGTCCATATATTGATCCAGAGCGGCAATGACCCGCGAGAGGCGAATAATTTCGGGCCTCGTTCCTACAACGGTTGCAACTCTCACTCAGTCACCGCCTCGAACTTGTTTCCCTCTTCCACAATTACTGGAAGATAATAGGTGTCCGGTTTGTCCGGATTGAATATCTCACTGGCCCAGAACAACGTCACCATCTCTCTTGTTCCGAGGTTCTCGATCGAATGCGTAAAACCGGGAGGGATATCAACCACCTGGTATTCGCTACCGCGCAATCGATACTCCACTACGTCGCTGCTCTCGATTTGCCGCATGCGCAGCAGCCCCTCGCCTTCCACTACAAAGAATCTCTCTGTTTTGGTGTGATGGTAGTGATTACCGCGCGTCACGCCGGGCAAAGTACGAGATATAAATATCTGCCCGCCTCCATCCGACTTCAAAAACTCCGCGAGAGAACCCCGCTGGTCATGCCGAGGTCTTAGACGGCTTTCCCGCTGGGCATCTGGTACAAAACTCAAATAGGTAGCGTAGAGTTTGCGCAAAAACGGCTCCGAAAAATCGGGGACGAGCAATGTCTCACGAAAATCGCGGAAACTCTGTATGGCACCCGCCAGTTCGCCAAGAGAAATCGCGTAAGAAGGAATCTCTTCGTTTCCCCCCATCTGTCGCCCATCTGCCTCATCAAGAAAGGCCGTCACTACATCGTCTACGTAAACAAGATCGATCACATTGTTGGGGTCTGATATCTTGATGGGAAGATCGTGCGCAAGGTTATGGCATAAAGTGGCCACGACCGTGTTGTAGTTAGGCCGCGACCACTTGCCAAATAGATTTCTCAGGCGGTAGATTCGGACCTCCGCGCCAGTCGCATGAGCAAACTGACGCAGCACAACTTCTGCTTCGCGCTTGCTCTTGCCATAGGGATTGTCCAACTCGGCCTGAATAGATGAGCTGAAAACTATCTTCGGTGTCCGGTCCACCGTCTTCAGCGTTTCACAAATCGCCGCCGTTAGGTCACGGTTGGTCTTTGTGAAATCTGCGGGATCGGCCGGACGATTGGCCCCAGCCAAGTGAAAAACCACATCGCACTCCTCCAACGCCGCGTTCAAATCCGCTAAGCTCGAATCGATATCCGTAACGGTAATCTGATAACCGCCAACTTCCCGTAGACGGCATATCAGATTACGGCCAAGAAAGCCCTTTCCTCCCGTCACCAGCACTTTGATCATGACGTCACCACGTGGGAGCGAAGCGCATCCTGAACAATGTCCAGCTTAAGCATTAAATCGACCATTCCTTCTACTGAGAGTTGCGTGGTGTTATTGGAGTTGTATTCCACCGTCTCTGATACGGCAGCCTCGCCTTCTGTGAAAAATTTCGAATACTCCAAATCCCGCAGATCAGCTGGAATACGATAATAATTGCCCATATCATCGCCACGCGCCATCTCCTCACGATTGAGCAACGTCTCATAACGCTTCTCGCCATGACGCGTCCCGATGATGCGAATCTCACTCTTCGAATCGAAAATTCTCTTCAAAGCCAACGCCAGCGTCTCGATGGTAGCTGCGGGAGATTTTTGCACAAAGATATCGCCGGGCAGACCATGCTCGAAAGCATAATAAACCAGATCGACGGCATCGTCGATGCTCATCATAAATCGCGTCATCTTAGTATCAGTTACCGTCAGCGGCTGTCCTGCGAGAATCTGAGATATAAATAACGGAATTACCGATCCTCGGGAGGCCATTACATTTCCATAGCGAGTTCCACAGAATACTGTTCTTCCCTTGCCATACTGCCGCGCCTTTGCAATCATAACCTTTTCCATTAGAGCTTTCGAAATGCCCATAGCATTCACTGGATAAACAGCCTTATCCGTGCTCAGAACAATCATCTTCTTCACCCCTGCAGACAATGCTGCATTGAGCACGTTCTCGGTGCCCAGCACGTTGGTTCTCACTGCCTCCATGGGGAAAAACTCGCAGGAAGGGACCTGTTTGAGTGCCGCGGCATGAAAAACGTAGTCCGTGTCTTGCATTGCGGCTGTCAGACTATTGACATCACGTACATCGCCTATATAGAACCTCACCGGTGCCTTGCCCAAGGCGTTGCGCATCTCATCCTGTTTCTTCTCATCGCGACTAAAGACGCGAATTTCACCAATGCCGGTGTGCAAATAGCGATTCAAAACTGCGTTGCCGAAAGTTCCGGTGCCGCCGGTTATCAGAAGTGTACTACTTGCTAAACAGTTCATTGTTGTGCCCAGTGTAACCCAAGTTGGAGTAATTTGCGGTTTTCGTTGATGAGTTCAGGTGACGACGAACGCGCGTTGGCATAGTCGAAGGCGCGTCGAGAAAGCTCTAAGAACCACTCCTCGTCACCAGCCATACATTCTTGAAGGACTGCGACAAAACGTTTACGATCGTCCAATGGAAGATCCCACCCTACGCCTGCCGTATACAGATTTCGCCACGGCGTCCGATCGCTTATCAGGACGGGACAACCAGCCATCAAGGACTCACAGATTACATGCCCATAATTCTCTCCCAGCGTAGGTAAAAAAAGCAGATCGTGCTCGGCAAAGACGCCCTGCACCTGGCTATGCTCAATCTCACCTTCGTAGCGAACCTTGACATTCTGCGGAAGCTTGTCAATCACTTTCTTGCACTGCTCCCAGTAGTATAAATCTTCAATGGGGCCGTAGATATCGAGTTGCACTTCCCCTTCAACGTCTGCGAGGATCCTCAATGCGCCTAAAAGGTTCTTCATTGGAGAGATGCGCGCAATAACAAGCGCAGCAAGCTGCCCGGGTTGCTTGACTCTCTTGCGGCTAATACCGAAAGCCTCAACCGGCCCTATGTCCCCGGCAATTGCGATGGCTGACGAATCACTGGCTGCCGGCACGGCGGCCCTTCCATGGTCTTCATAGGATAGCACCGTGAGACCTGGGAAAACTCTTTTAATATCCTCAGCTTCCAAAGACGTAGATGCGTGCCAGATTACATTGCGATGCAACACCAGAGCGCGTGACAGTTTTATAAACAAGAGCTTTCGGAAATGGTGAATTCCCAAGGCGCCGGGAGAAAACTCACCACGAGGTGCCAGGATGATACTACCCGGGCGGCACAGCCCTAATCGACACAAAAGAACCGGCAGCATCGAATTGCGTCTGGAAAAAAAGCTGTATAGATAAAGCACAGTATCGCGATCCACCAAGATCATCTGGCGGAGAAAGGAAAGCAGGCCAACTAGTCCGGGGCCGAGATAAAAAACCTCCGCCTTTCCCACCTGTTTCCAACTCTTGCCGTCGACCCCGGCATAAGGGGTCGAGTCGCCCAGATCACCATTGTGGGTCAGGACACGAAAACGATACTCTTCCCCCAGAACCGCAATCAGATTGGCCAGACTACGCACCGGGCCGCCCGCCTTGTAGCCGGGTAAATAGTAGTCCATCGCGACAAGGATTATATTCTCTGGCTCTTTTCGTATGGCCTTCTCTTTGCACTGCGAAAGGGGCTTGAACGTATATGTTGTCATCGTGTTTGCGCGCTCCTTTCGCATTTAACTTCGTGATGCTCCCGATAGTTTATTTTTTCTCTCCCTGGACGGGAACAAATAAAGGACTATCCACCGTTAGATTGCAGCCGACGCAGTATCCAGTCAAAATCGTCCTTTTTTCGAAAGGACAGGAACGAGGAAAGAAGAATAAGTGCAAGGCTTACCAAAACGAGCAAACATGTGAACTCAAAACCGCTTGCTCGACCTATCTTAATGAATATGGCAGCTACCCACAGCGGAATCAGCGCAGCCACCGGCGGAAGGATAGTCTTGTAAATCGTCCACCGCGACAATCCCAGTGCCCTAGACGCCAATGTTGGATAGATAGCTAATCCGCACAAAATATCGCCCAAAAGACTTGCCAAGGCTACGCCATGTACACCCCAGTGCGGAGCCAGTATTGCAGCCAATCCTACTGTGATCAATCCGTTGGCCAGTGCCCAACAAGATAGCCGGCGATGCTGGTTCGAAGCCAGGAGCGCCCAACCAGAACATTGCCACCCCGCCGCCAGCACAGCCTGCGTGAGCAGAATTGCCAAAAGCGCTGCATCGAAAGCCAGCCTTTTTCCGGTCCATCGGGAATAGACAAAAGGCAACAGCATCCAAAGGCCGACTCCGGCCAGGCTGGCCGCTTGCGTGACCAGTTTCATCGCCAAGTGGGAAGCCTTCGCCAACAACTCCCGTTGTTGCCGGGTGAAGAGATAATTCAACTCCGGCAAGAGAGGCCCCTGCACAAAACCGCCGATGTAGTTAATCAATCCGCAAATGGTGCGATGCGTAGCGAACAGCGCAACGCCACTGCTCGTTCCAGTTATAGCCAAAACAATAATCACACCTTGCTGATTTAGCGCGTTGGAAAGCGAGAGCAACCAAAAAAACAAAGCGCCAGGCAAATGCCTCGAGCCGGCGCGGGCAGATGCCCAACTGAAACCTCCTTCGCAAACCCCAGGAATGTGCCGCCGGCTATCGAAAACCAGAAGAACATTTATTGCGACACAGGATACAAGACCGAACGATGCATAAATTGCCGGAGAGACCCGGCTGGCGAGCATATAGATATTCAAGACGAGGTTTGTCGCAAGCCAGATATTCCCGATCATCACCCCGCGCACATAGAGGCCACTAGCGCGATAGGCGCCGGCAAGAATGCCGCCAGGAATCCCAACGATGAAAGTAGCTCCCACAAAGAGAAGAACCAAACGGTCTTCCACGCCGAAAGTAAAACCTAAAATTAACGAGCTACGATTGGGCAGGCTGCAAACAAGGCCAAGCACGAAGAGCGCTACCATTGCGATCAATGAGAACAGGGACAGCCCCTGTGAAAACCGCCTCCGAAATGCATCCACATCGCCGCGGGCATGCTCTGCGGCAAGGAGATTGCTAAAATAGGATTGACCACCTAAATCAAAGAGCGTTAAATACGTTACAAGTGAAGTTAGAGTAAGCCAGCGGCCGTATTGAGATGCGCCCCAGGCATGGATGAACAAGGGAACAAGGAGTATCCCGTTGGCGGCATAGATCAGCTGAATCAAACCGGTCGACCCGATTCCGCGCAAGATACGCCCAAACACCTTCGAATTGTGATTCTCTACGGTCTGGATCGCTGCTTCCACCGTTTCTCGCTCTCCATCCATCGCGCATCCCTCTTGCTGCCAATGAGCCTGGCTCTAACTGTGACCAAATGGACGTGAGCTATCGAAATACCACTCGCCAGTTGCTTCCGATTTGTGCTGAATCAAATCATATGGACGGCAAACCAGGCTGGACGAATACCTAGTCGAATCCCTATTTGCAATCATCTCAACTGTTAAGCAACTACAACACCTATTGGACTACCCTACAGCGCATAGCCAGATATCCGCATAATTAATTCTTCACAAATACAATACCTATGGCTGAATTGACTCCCCAATGGGACCTTCCGTAAGTATTTAATAGCTTATGGCTGATCCGGGATATCCAGTACCTTAGCCTAGATGATTGTGCGCGTCTGGTTAAAAAACTAGGAAATGTGCTCGTATCTATTACGTTGACACACTCGATGCCAAAGTTTGATAGCCAATAATATTCGTTTCCATTTATTGTTACATTGTAACGTTTGGCAAATTCCACATACCAGTCTGGCAGCAGGCGAATATAGTCTTTAGGATAATTGTGTATAGGCCATATCGAAGGTGTAACTACAAGCAACGTTCCGCCGGTTTTTACACAAGATAGTGCATTTGCCAGCACGGTGATCGGATCAAATGTGTGTTCTAGTACATTAAATATGCAAACAGTCTCATACTGCCCCCAAGTCCAGCCTACTTCGAAGTCTTTCACTGCAACACCGAAGTCAGCGACTACATCCACCCCATCGTACTTTTCAATATCCGCTCCCGTAACAGTGCGGACTCCATAGCCTTTTGCAAAATCACATAGATTTGAGGCCCCTTTGATTCTTGCCGCTCCGATTTCTAGTAGATTTCCTTTGACAAGCCCTGAATCGCAACATTGCTTGAACCACTCAACATCCGTGTTTGTCACTTTGCATCCTCCAGCATTTTTGGAATCAGTGCTCTATCACAAAACATGAAATAAAATACCTTGTACATACAATAGATAACCATCAATGTTCTTGTTGCAGACAGGATTCCGAACTGGAGTTCTGTCTCAGGTCTGGCCGCTACATCCCATATCAGGAATAACCAGACCCACATAAATTGAAAATCTCTAGACGCGGCAAATTTTGTCAGTTTTCCGATAAAAAGCCCGAAACACATCGATAATATAAACGAGCCGGCGAGGCCATATTCCACATAAAACGTCACGACCGGCCCGACTTCCCAATCATTCTCTGGAAGGTCGAGCGCAGATTCGATAGTCAGTGCCATGTCTTTTTGCACCGGCTTCGAAGGCCAAACCACACGCGGAATCATGCCCGACATTGAATCTCCAATAAGGCTAAAATGCACGTGCTCCCTTCCCCCATTGAACTTATCAACCAAGATAGATAGAAATGTCAACTGGTCGGAGGAACGGGAAGTCGCGTAAGGAATCATTTGAAAGCCTTCTGAGGATCCCATTGCCTTTATTCCACCGCCCAACACATGAACCGCATCCATGACAGGATTTCCCGTATCCTCATAGGAGTACATCGCCACAACTCGAACAGTCATAATAACTACGAAGGCCATACTTAGGAATGCCCCCGCATATAACACGTAGGAAAAGCGAATCCTCAGCTTTCCAAATGTTTGAAATATTACTGCTGTAAATATTACGCTGACAAGAAGCTCACTAAACTGAGACGCAAGGGTCAAAAGAGCGATGCGAACCGATAGATAACTCCAGAACAACGCCTTTGCAGGAGCCCTTTCCGACCTGTCAGAGACACATGCAGCATATCCGCACAATAGTAGAGTGGGAAGTCCCAAGGTCCCACAAAACGCCGAGATGAAGGAAGCGCTTCCAGTTGCTTCTTGTGCAAAGCTTTTGGCATGCGTAAAAAACATTCCTTGCGATATTCTCCAAGCCATGTTTGCAGCGACGCAAGAAACACAAAATGCACAGAGTAAGAAAAACGCCTTGGATCGGGCCGCATCTAAACTATCGCGTCTATATGAGGCAGTGGAAGGTTTTCCAGCGAAGTTCATGCCAATGTTCCAACCGAGGTAACAAAGCATAACTATGATCGATATCTGAATAGCATTCGCCGAATTGTAGGTTGTGCTGGATGGATAAGTGATTAGCTCTGTTGCACTATACAGCGCAAAAAATAACCCATAAAGCGATTTTGGACGAGTCAGTCTTATATCGACGATATCCCTCCCCGACATCATCGAGACCATGCAGAACCAAAAAATCAACAGCCCGGTAAGCCTGCATATAATCGCCGGTAATAAATATGATGAAAACGCCGCAAGGAATAGGGAACAGATCACTAGAATAAATGGAACAATATAGGTTAGTCCTTTGACATATGTGATTCTCCTTGACCGGCGTGCATCTAATTCATCAGCGGATTTCATTCCTGCACCTGCTTCCGTAGAGAGAAATTGACGCCAAAGACCTGAATTAGACCGGAAATCCCCAAGCATCTGGTTGCAGGTCTGGAGAACTTTCCTGACCGGGGGGAATATCACCGCATTCCATAGAGTGAATAATATGTTCAAACCATGGCGCGGAAGTCCAGTCTCGCTTTACGCCATGCAGTGAAAATCCTAGTGTCGAGTTGACGCCGACGCGATGGACAATTCTCCCTTTCGCCGCATTCCGCTGCACCATCTGTTCCAGTGCAACCCAAGTGGGGCGGCCATGCAGTTTGCGATGGAGACGTCGAAGGATGTCAAGATGAAGATCCCGCAAGGGCAGTCGCGAGAGCAGATTGGATTTACGCACCATAAACGTTCTGCTGGACGCTATGCCGTTGCATAGACAATGTTTAGAGGGCGGCGGTTCATAGATGTGGGCCGCTGATTCAAGCAAACGAAACGCCTCCTTACCCAACCATCCATTCTCGTAGAAGAGCATGTCAGAATCGCAATGCAATACATAATCCGATCTTGCCGCCTCGATACCGGCGACGAATGCCAGCACTGGAGTTCCTGCTTGGCAGCGCACTGGTCGCGCCTTACCAAACCAAGTCTTTTGCGCTGCGGCTTTGTCCAGATTGTCGAGGTATACAAAACGAACCCGCGAGTCCAGGGCTGTCAATTCCTGCTTCACTAACGTAAATAAATCGCGATTGGTGTGTCCACTCTGTAACTCCGCAATGCGTTGTTCCAGAGGTTGTACATCAACTACCACCAATATTTCTACAAGATGGTCGGCAAAGACCCTCATCCAGTGCGGAATAATTCGTCGCAGTGAGGGACCATCGGAAAATGTGGCGTTACTAGCAATGCTGAATTCTTGCATACTTGCTTCGCTTTCTTGAGTGCGAATACTACTCCGATTCCTTTGTCTACACCGTCACAACCCTATCCGATGCTTTCCAGTATTGTTACAAGACGATCCTGGTAGGTGTTTTTGCCGCCACAGATGCGATCATGGCAGGCATTGGCCAGCCTCACGCGTGTCGCCTCGTCGGCGCAGAGCATTTTAATACGGGCGATCAACTGGTCGTCGGTGACGAAGTAGACTACCGATTCTCCATCGGGGCCGAAGATCTGGCGATGCTCCGGTGTGTCTTCGACGACCATGCAGGTGCGCATTGCTGGCAGTTCAAAGGAGCGCATTGAGTGGCCATCCCTGTTGGAACGACGGACAAGGCAAATAGCGGTTTTGGACGTTGCTGCCGCCTTGCGACCGGTCGAAGCATCAGCGAATCCACGCGCTGCTGGCCGCGTCGTCTTGTATCGTTCCCAGCCGCCACCGTAAAGGGCCACGTTCAAGCCGGAGCGAAGAAGCCGGGTCACTATTCTTAACCTCTCTTTGTCGCCACCACCCACAAAGAAGGCATCGCTAGCCAAGCGAGCGGCTTCGGATGGGTCGGTTGGAGCTTCAGGAAAGTGGATATCCGGTTCATATGCGAAAGGAAGGTAACGCAAATCCTGGCAGCCGACTGCGCACAAATCCCCAAAATTGGCGTAACGCGGGTTAAAGATGCAACCGTACTCTGGAAGCGCACTGGTAAACCATCTGGCCCGATTCACAGGGTTAAACGGATCATCCGTCAAATAGTTGGCCGTCGCAATACCCATTGCCCGAATAGCGCGGAGATGTCCCGCAGTGATCGGGGCCAGACCAGTTGCAAGTAACAGGGATGGCTGGAAGGTGCGGCAGGCTTCCAAGACCTCTTCGCTGGCCTTGCGCAGGTGTGGCCTCGCGTGACCACGCAGATGGAAATAATATCGGTTGACCCAAATATTCGAAGATAAGGCATGATTCGAGTCCACCAAGCTCACTTGAATTCCTAACCGTTTGGCGGCACGAAGGAAATGGCTTCCTATGTCAATCTCCCTGGGTATCCCAACCAATAACAGCCGCAAGCCTGCACTAAAGGCCATCTCGAAGTCCTTTCCGTGGCGAACCGTGCATCGATCCCGCCTTGCCAGCCAGCAAATCTGTGTTTCCCGACCTGTATTTCATTTTTACCTCGCCGGCGAAAACAGATTTTGTAATAGACTCTTCTGTATCCGCGCGAATTAAATCTGCGTGCAGCTAAACTGCCTGACGATAGTATCCAATTACAAACATATGCATCCAATCCTCTTTCTACCGAGACTCCAGTCTCTTACTTGACAAGTCACCACTTTGCGGAAATGAGCGAAAGGTGCTCTGACTCATTTGCATCCGTATAGAAGGCGTAGAGACCAACGCAGCGCCCGCACTGGCCAAAGCTCGTATGGAGTAATAGATTCACCACTGGAGGCTATGACGTACCGCTTCCTGCGCACCACCCCGTAGCCGAGCCATTTCAGCGTCTCGGAACTAAGGCGGCAACGGAATCGCCACCATTGCATCCGACCGGTAAACGAGTCAAGCTTCAAATACTCCAGCCTATTCGCGGCATGGATATTGTAGAGATAGCGCTGCCGAGTCCAGCTCCAGTACATTTCACTATAGGTCTCTGGATAGTCGGCAGGCCTCTGGCACCTCACGCTGATAACCGCTTCGGAGACATAGCCGACATTCCACCTCATGGCCAACCGCATCCAAAGATCCACGTCCGCAATAAGATTGAATTGTTCGCGCATCCCTCCAACCTCCAGCCAGGCGCTTCGGCGGATCATGGCTGTTCCGCGGATGGGGCATCCCCAGTGCGGGAGGAGGAAGGTGTTGAGAAGCCAACGACCGTCGATCAACTCCCCCGGCATGTCTTCTTCCTGGACAAGCCCGCTTTCGAATACTTTATAAGGATTGAAGACGAAGGCGGCATCAGGGTGACGATCGAGCACGCCTGCCCACTTTTCCAGTAGATCGCTTCTATAAATGTCGTCGTGGTGCAGCAGGGCTATATAGGGGCGTTGAGAATGAGCCACGGCGTGATTGGCGTTTCCCGGCATTCCCAGATTTTGGGGAGTCTGTATCGTCCGTATTCGCGGGTCAGCAGCTGCGATTTCTTTAACCGTCTCCCATGTCCCATCCGTCGAGCAGTCATCGCTAATGATGAGTTCAAAGTAGCTTGCGCTTTGGTCCAAGATGGAGCGAATCGTGGACTCAACGATGTGCGCGTAATTGTAAGTCAGCAGACATACCGAGATGTCCGCACCCGAACGATGCTTCATTTCCAACTCGCAATTCGTATCCAGTTCCATCAAGGCCACCTGCTACAGATTAACCCACTGGATCTCGTGGCAGCACGTTTCGTAACTCTCCACAACTTATGGATAATGTTATAGCACTCCATCCGCCATGCATTCGATAGGGGACAGACTGGTCATTTAAACGTAAACGGCTCAAAATGCCTACACAATTGCTTATTTTCATTCTAATATTCAATCTCTATGGCTTCTCAACTGGCGTCCTGAGTAGTCAACCGCGAATGCCATAACAGTGTTCGCCCAACGTTGCGGCGTGTTTTGCAGAGAAACCGCGTAACTAGCCATGGACATCTGCTGAATAGACTCACTGCTCAGGTTACTTATTTTGCCCATTAGATGGGCCATTCTTCTAGCGTCTCCTGGATTAAATGTGTAACCATTATGGTTATCGTGCACAAGATGGGGAACAGATCCGACAGCCTCAGAGGCGAGTATTAAAAGACCGGCTGCGGCCGCCTCGTGAACCACCAAAGCCCAAGGTTCAAAAATGCTGGGAATGACAAGTACAGATGCTCTCGCCATTTGTTCGGGCAGCTCTTGCGGTTGAACAAATCCACGCATTTCCACCCCCGTCAACGACTCCAGCAAGCGCGCCTGCGGTCCGACGCCACAACAGATCAAAGGCCAAGGAGCGCTACTAAACTGACGATAGATACGGTAAGCCTCGGCAAGTGTCGAAATGCCCTTTTCCGCTATCAAGCGACCCACAAACAGAAAAGCATTAGGCGGGTTGTTGTTGCTAAGCGTTCGCTCCAAGTAAATTTTAGAGAAATTGGTGTGATCGCATGAGAGGCACCCTCGCAAAATCGTGCGAAACCCAAGCCGCCGAGCAAAATAGGCCTGCCGTTCACCTGGCACATAAACGGCATCGGCCAGTAAACGAATATGCCAAGGTGCAATAAGAACGCCCAAGTGTTGCCGTAAAGATCCAGTCCAGCAGTTATCCATGGTCAGAAGACGTAAACACCGTCCCCTCCAAGCATGAGCTGTATTACGATAAGCCCGATTATCCCAGCCCGATATTATTATAACATCAGGTTTAAAGACTTCAACCCGCTCCTGTAAACCGCTGAGAGATTCCTTGGAGTTCCAGACTAAGGCCTGTTTTATCCAACCGTAATCTGTAGGGTCGAACGGGGCATCGGGACCGGGAGATTGATAGGCTATAAACAGTTCCACACCGGGACGGGAGGCGAGCTCTCGCAGGCAGGCATTACTGTATCCGGGGAGCGTACAACCAAGAAATGCAATTCTCATGCCTGGTCCCTTGCGATGTAACTATGAAGCAATTTTACTGTAGATCCCAAAGTAGATGCCAGCGATTGCCGATGGGATAAAGCGCAGGACATTCGTTCTTCCTTTTGCCACGAGAGAAGCCCGATAATCTGGGTCCTTCAAAACCCGCTCTACCCCGATACGAATACCTGGGATGTCGAATGGGTCGACGAAACAGGCACCATCAGAAGCCACATCAGTCATGGGAGAGATGCAGGAAGTAACGATTGGCCTACCAGTTGCCTGCGCCTCTAGAATCGGCATTCCAAACCCTTCATTCGTCGAGACAAAGCTAACCAGATCACACTGTTGGTACAATTCGGCCAACTGTTCCTGAGTCAGATTGAAATAGTTATCGTATGCCTGGCAGTTTCTTGAAAGATGATCCTTGATATCGGGTGTCAAATGCCCAACGAGAACAAGCTTACAAGGGACTTCTATCAGGGCATCGACCAAGCGATGAAGGTTCTTATTAGGCCCAGTCCCTACCTGCAATATCAGCGGCAGGTCCGATCGAAGCGGTAGCGGCGAGAACTGGAATGATCGACTGACACAGTTATGCACTACGCTGATTTTTCGGTCTGCCTTGCCGCACAACTCCGCCAGATGTCCTAATGTCAGTTCAGATATTGTTGTAACCGCTGTAGCCGCATGAACCGGTCCAAGCAGCCAGACCCACTTGTATATCCATCGACGCAAGCCGTGCAGTGTATAGAGATAATGGCCAAGGTCATGAATAGTTAATACGGTTTTGAAACGCGGCAAAAGGAAGGCAAGATAATGTTCAGCACCTGTAATATGGTAAACATCCGCTTTCAACTTTCGCAGATTGTAGATGTCGCGCAGCATTTTCCGGGGGCCACCCGTCTCGTACTCGATTACTTCAGCGTGGGCGGAGAGTTCGAGGGCGATAGTGTGAAAGAGTTCCTCGATGCTGTAGACACCGGCGCGCTTGGGGCGATAGATCAGGACTATTTTCATAGAAAGATCCGCCTCCTTCCAAAGTACGCTGAATACTCTTAACGTTTGAGCAGCGCGGAACTAAACTCAGAAAGGGATTTGCGAAGATTCCGATTGGAACGCACGGAGTCGGCCGCGAAGATATAAAGACAGGCCAGAATGAAACCCAATATCGTAATCATCAACAGTTTTCCAAGGCGGCCACGCGGCACTTTCTGGTCCGAAGGTATTGCAGGTTCCACGACTTCGATGACAGTAGCATATTTGGCCTCATCCAGTTTGGCGGCATCGTATTGCTTAAGGAGCATGTCGAAGATCGCTTGCCTGTACTGGACCTCGTGCTCTGCGCTCAAGTAGTCCTGTGCGCCGCCGGCGACATCTTGAAGAGTGATATTGGCAGCCCCCGAAGCATGACCGTGTTGGTCCAGTTGTGCGGCCTCTGCCTGCAGTGCAGCGAGTTGGTTCTCAGCAAGTTGGACAGCGGGATTGCGATCGGTAGAGTAGGAGCGTATGGCCTTCAGTTCGACCTGTTTGGATGCTATCTTCGCACGCAAGTCGGCAAGCCCCGCAATCAAGGTTCTAGTCTGCGCATCCAACATGACCATTCCTTTTTTCTGCTGTACCTGCTGAAAGGAGATTTCCGCCGCTGTCAAATCGTCTTTTGCGTGTTTTAGCTGATCTTCATAAAATAGCCGCCTCTGCGATGCCTCCATATCGGTCAAGGATTTTGTAAGGGCGCGCAGTTGCCCCGTATACGCATTTGCTATGTCTGCAGAACGCTGTTTATCTTCGTCAGTTACCGAAATCAGGATGAATCCGCTCTTCTCGGATATTAACTTGGTGTTACCCGACAAGATACGACGCGCAGTCTCCATACTCGATGCGCGGTAAACTTCCCGAAGGTGAAAGCTCTCGATGATACCATCAGTGACTGGCCGGGTAGCGAGCAAGCCAAGATAAATATCATTGGGACTTTTCAGACCTAAACTTGTCACCGCCGAGGGAAGCTGCCCTTCCCGGATATTGGCTGCCATTTGATTCATCATCAACGCAGTAGAAGATGAGGTCTGCTGAGGCGTGAGGATTCTGGTAGTGGCGCTATACTGCGCCGGAATGGTGAAACAATATGCCAGTCCGACGAGAACACAGATTACCATCACGATCAGGAGGAATCTCTTGTGGCTGGCGAGCCGCGTCAGTACCCCTAAAACTGTCTGGATTAATGGCGTTTCCGAATCTTCCATTGGCTCAAGTTGCTCTTCCGCCGGTCTGGACCCGCTCTCATATGATTCCTGAATCATCTTCGTCTCCGTTCGCATTAGAAAAGAGTGCCCATCACGGCGCCGGTCAGGGCCGTCTGCGAAAGCATCTGCGTCATCGCCGGGAAGGTGGTGGTCCAGAAGGGAGAGAAGGTCTTGAATCGCTCTGGAACGATAATGGCATCGCCCGGCAAGAGGGCAATCTTTTCGAAATTCCCATGCCACAGTTGGCGGTGCATGTTTCTGCTGATCAGAGTGCCGTCGGCGCGCACCAGGAAGATACGCCGGGTGTCTGCTTCGCGGGTGGCTCCGCCGGCATCGTTCAGGTAGGCATAAAGCTGCTTTTTCGGCTGGTAGCGGAATGCGTTCTCGTTGTAAACCGAACCCATCACCTGGACGGTGCTCAGTCTGGCCGGAATGAGCAGAACATCGCCGTCTTCCAGCTCCATATCTGGAATATCCGCGACCGAAGTGGCGTTGCTCTTGATGTCCAGGACGACCCTGCCGATGGGCTTGGTCGCTGCAAGTTGAGCGATGAGTGCCTGCTCCACCGGCAGTTGAGAACTGGTTTGGGCATTGCTTTGGGTGAGCGGGTTGCTTCCCCCGCTGCTGGCAAGCGCCATGCCGCCTGCCGAACTTGAAGCAATCTGCTTTTGCAACCGGGCAATGGACTGATTGATCTCCTCCTGCTGCACTTGCCGGGCCGAGATCCGCGTCAATACCGAGCCATAGAGATAGGCGTGTGGGGTGGGCCCGCCGGCGCGTTGCAACAAGGACCTCAAATTGTCGCCTGGATCCACCCGATAGACGCCCGGAGCATTTACCTCGCCGCCGATGCGCACAAAGGAAGCATGCTTATCGATGGGCAAGACGATGTCTTTGCGGGAAAAGACAGTGATCACATCTCCCACCTTCAAGGGCTGATTGTCGGCCGAGTCGGGATGATCCAGCGCGTTCCCCAAGTTAAAGGGGATCAGGCGGGTGCTCAGGTCGTGGTCGTCGAGCCTCTCGATGGCCGCATAGTCCCAGTCGATCTCCGCGTCGGCGACCAAGATGTTGGCCATGATATCCGGGCTGGCATTGCGATCGAGATGGTTCTGCTGATCCCAATGACTGGCCGTAATCAGGAAGTTTCTCGAAGGAATCAGATCGGAGACGCGCATGCCATCGCGCCATGCGTAACGGCCCGGTAACGCCACATTTCCACGCAGCGTAACGGCATTCTCAAACTGCTGCGAGATGGCAAAGATGCGCAGCAGATCGCCATCACGCAGCAACCGCTGTTGAGAGGCTGGGTCCAGGTCAAATTCATCGATTCTGCGCCGCCGGTGATTTTCAATTCTCTCTAACAGCGCACGTCCGGCCCCAGCCATGGTGGTGAGCCCGCCCGCACCAGCAAGCGCGGAAGCGATAGTTGTATCGCCCTTCAATTCGTAGATTGCCGGCCGGCTGACATTGCCAATGAGCGCCACCTGGGGGCCGATGGTAGGAATAAAGATCACGTCGCCGGGGAGGAGTTGCACATCGTGCGACTTATCGCCCCTCTGCTGCAGGTCGTAGATGTCGAACTCAGTGACCAGGCGGTCGCCACGGCGCAGTTGAATGTGGCGCATGGAGCCGGTGGCCGAGGGCCCTCCGGAGGCAAACAGAGCGTTCACCAGGGTGCTCAGAGATCCGAGCGTATAGACGCCGGGCTGGCGGGCATTGCCCAGGACAAAGACTTGAATGGAGCGCAGTTGACCCAGCGTAACACTTAGATCGAAGTCCTTATATAATGCGCCGATGGAGGAATGAAGAAAGCCTTCCAACTGCTCATAGCGCAAACCGGCCACACTGATAACGCCCACCTTGGGCAAAGAGATCTGCCCGTTTCGATCGACGATAACACGCACATCCATTTCGATCCGGCCCCATGCCCTGACCAGGAGTTCATCGCCCGGTCCGAGAACATAGTTGGCTGGCACCGGCACTCGATCCACGGGCGCAAAGGTCGACGGAACCCCCTCGAAGAGCTCTCTGCCATACACCGGCAGAGCGTGTCCGGCGGCATCTTCGGCGAAGAGTTCGAAGTCCGATCGCGCAAAGGCGGCCTTGATTGGACGTGCGGCCTCGGGAGGTCTCACCGCGGTCTTTTCCTCGGCTCCAGGCTCGCTGGCAGCCCCCTTCAACACCGCCGATCCGGATGAGGCTTGGGACTCTTGAGCACTTAGCGCCGCTCCCTGAGGGTTGTCGGATGGCGCGGCGGGGGCCGGCGCAGGCGCAGATTGTCCCGCGCACAGGGAGCAGGAGATTAACAAAAAAAGCAAGAGTTTTTTGAACATAGGCGAAGGGTGTTTCTCCTATTCATCGTTCAGTGAAGCACCAACGAGAATCTGCATATCTCCGGTTGCGGGCGTCTGGCGCGGTGTTACCGGGCTAGCCGCCGCGGTCAGCACATCCAGCCAAAACCTGGTGTAAGCTCGCCCCGCTTCCTTGCTATCGACAAAACGCTGACAGTCGCCATCGACAAGGCGAGAGAGACTGGGATGCAGGAGGACCGTGGAGAGCAAGGCCGCCGTGGCCATGGTCGGGTCCAGATCGCGCAGGCGGCCCAACTTGATGTTGGCTGCGAGGTATTGGCGAATGAGGGAAAAGAGCGGGGAAACGGATTCCTGAAAGATGGCTTCGGATTTCCAATGCAATTCGAGAAAAGCCACGCCCATCAGGCGTAAAAGCTCAGGCCTGAATTCGACCGTATCCTTGATCAATTCAACAAGTTTGGGAAGAACCACCTCGGGCGGCTCGCAGCGCCCGATGGCGTCGAGCAAATCGCGGCGCATCTTCAGATCTGCCAGGTAAAGGCGCAGAGCCGACCAGAAGAGAACCTCTTTGCAATCGAAATAGCGAAATAGAGTATTTTCGCTCACATCGGCAAGCCGCGCGATCTCTCGCGTGCTGGTGCCGTGGTATCCCTGGCGAGCGAAGAGCCGGGCCGCGGCGGCGGCGATCTTCTCGGTGCGCGCCGGATTCCTGGGTACCGAGGGCATGGGCAGCTCCTCAATGGCAGAAGCAGTGTCGATGGTTCCCGTAGCTGCGGCGCTCAACCTGAGGTGCCCAACAGGGAGCAACGACCCTGCACCAATCCGCATAGGACACAATGACGGCGGTCCCGTTCGAAGCAGCGATAGGGGCTGAAATTCCGCATCCGGTGAAGGTCATTTGCGGAGGACAGAAAGAAGAGGGGGAGACGCAGCCAGCAAGAGCGAAGGCTCAGCCCTCGTCACAGCAAAGGATTTAACACATAGCTTCGCTAAGCTGACTTAGCAAGTCAACGAGTGAAAACGACGCCAAGCCCTGCACCACGACTGAACCCGGAAAAACCGGGACGTGCACCAGCGCGATTCCCCGTGTTCGGCATCCGGAAAGGAAGACAGCGGTCTTTCACTCTCCATTGGAGGATAGTCTAATGCCTCGCAGTGGGCTTTGGCTAGGAACAGCACCTTGTAAGCCTCTGCCGCAAATTTATCATTCACCAAAATTTGTTTTTTCTCATTGGTTCTATCGATTAGCCCATCTATTGCGGGTTTCATTGGATACAGAGGGGCGATGCGGAAACCAGAACATGTAAGCAACCGCTCCCATTTCCCGGGCAAAGCGGCTACCCTCGCAAGGGGGTCGCGTTCCCGGCCCGCGCCTGAGTCTCCTTTCACCATTGTGGAGGAGAGGCGGCCGATTCCCCTGATCCAGACCCCGCGCAGTATCCTAATGAAACGCATATGCTGAAATTCTTTGGCGGCAAAAAAGACACTCCGGCGGTGACGCCGCAGACGACTCCCGAGACGGCCCCAGACGCGACCCCTGCGGAGACGCCGAAGTCTGGCTTTTTCAGCCGGATGAAGCAGGCAGTCGCGCGCACCCGCGAATCCCTGGCGGCAAAGATTGAAGACCTGGTGGCGCTGACCCGCACGGTGGACGAGCGCGCGCTGGAGGATCTTGAAGCGGCGCTATTGACCAGCGATCTGGGCATTCAGACGACCACCACGATCCTGGAGGCGCTGCGGGAACGGGCGCGGCATCAGGCGATCGAGGGCGGCGAGGAACTGCGCGCGCTGCTCAAGGCCGAGTTGCGGGCCATTCTGGAGGCGCCGAGGCAGCCGATCACCGCTCCCGACGCTGCACCGACCGTCACCTTCCTGGTGGGAGTGAATGGCACCGGCAAGACTACCACCAGCGGCAAGCTGGCGGCCTGGCATCGCGCCCAGAGCCGCTCCGTGCTGCTGTGCGCCGCCGACACCTTCCGCGCGGCGGCCATCGAGCAGTTGGAAGTGTGGGCCGCGCGCTCGGGTGTGGAGATGATCAAGACCCGGCATGGCGGCGACCCCTCCGCTGTGCTGTACGACGCGATGACGGCCGCCAAGGCGCGCGGCATCGACGAACTGATCGTGGACACCGCCGGCCGCCTGCACACCAAGAGCGGCCTGATGGACGAGTTGGACAAGATGCGGCGGACGGCGGCCAAACTGATCCCCGGCGCTCCGCACGAGGTGCTGCTGGTGATGGACGCAACTACCGGCCAGAACGGACTCAACCAGGCGCGCCAGTTCATTCAAGCAGCGGGCGCCACCGGCATCGTGCTCACCAAGCTGGACGGCACTGCCAAAGGCGGCATCGCCGTG
>CAZBPD010000039.1:0-44288 GCA_964493705.1 uncultured Occallatibacter sp. | reverse complement strand
TCCGGCTTCCAGCCGTAACCCGAAGCCACCGGCTATTAGCCGGTGGTCGTTCACTTTGGCAAGATGTTCGGGGCTGGCCATTATCTTCCTCGTTCCGTGCTTTATCGGGCTTTCGAAATAGAGTGCGCGCAAATGCTAAATGATTTTCTCTTAAAAGAGCAAACCCGCCCCAAGAAGGGCGGGCTTGTGTTCATCATCATCCAACTCCCGCGTCTTTCTTCTGGCGCGGGCTGGGCCGAAGGCGCCTGCCGCACCGCAGGTGCTAGAGCAGCGCCAGGCGGGCGGCGCGCACTTCGGCGGCCAGCACGTGCAGAATGCGCATCGGCAGTTGCGGTTCATCTTCCAGCAGCTTCTGAAAGTCGTCGCGCTTGACGTAGCTGAACTCGGCGCCCTTCAGGGCCTTGGCGGTCAGCGAGTAGGGTTCGTTGCCGATCAGCGCGGGCAGGCCCAGCAGCGAGCCGTTGAAGGGCTGCATGCAGAGAATCGGCTCGCCCTTGGGGCCGGCCATGGTGAGAAAGGCATCGCCGCCGTGCAGGATATAAAGTCCGTGGGCAGCGTCGCCCTGGGTGAACAGGACGCTGTCTTCCGCACAGGTCACGGGGGTGGAGCGCTTCTCCAGCGCCTCAATCAATTCGCGGTCGGCGACGAACGCCGTGGGGTCCAGCTTGACGCAAGGTTGCATAATGGAATGCCTGCAAAGGGTAAAGATCGTCTCAGTAGAGGGACAGATTGCATCGTCTCACCCGCAGAAGAGACAAATCGGTGATGCATATCACAAATCGGACCGTGTACTCCCGTCGACGCCGGTGTGTGCCCCCGGCAAGATCGATTTGCGCTCCTCGAAAGTGAATCCGAAGGCTGCAATCGCGCAACCTCTTTCTTCGGCACCATCCGTTCCGTTCTGGAGACGGCTCGTTCGTTTGCGGAAACGCGCCCACAATCATCGAAGGAATCAAGCACTTGGCGCAGATTCCCCGGCCCGATCCTGCTATTTTTCCCTCATAGCGCCGCACATTCAGTCGATAGGGTAAGGAGTACCGGGAAGGGAATTTTTCTCTGGCAATCCCTCCCCCTGCGCGCTTGGGCCATTGAATTGCAACAAGCCTTGAATAGGCTCGTTCCCCGTGGGGAGCGGAAAGGTAGAGCGGGCAACGCGCCGCTCCAACGGTCAGATTCATGGGTCGAAGGCTGTTCACGATTCTCGCTACCGCTTTTATCATCGCGCTGGTGTGTACGTTTCTGGTCTTGCGCATTTTCAATAGCCGCATCTCCGGGGCGGGCCAGGGCGCGTCCAAAAAAGTGGTGGCGGCCAAGACGGACATCAAACTGGGAACCATTCTCACCCCCGCCAATCTGACCACCACCGAGATTGTGGGCGCCGTGCCCAAGGGCGCGATCCTCAAGCCGGAGGACGCCGTGGGCCGGGGCGTGACCTCGGAACTCTATCAGGGCGAGGCGATTCTCGAAAGCCGCTTGGCCGCTCCCGGCTCCGGCGGCGGATTGGCCTCGACCATCCCCAACGGCCTGCGTGCCTGCGCCGTCAAGGTCGACGACGTGGTCGGCGTCGCCGGCTTCGCAACCCCCGGAACCCGCGTCGATGTGGTCTTTACCGGAACCCCTCCGGGCGGGGCGGCGGCCAATGAAGACACCGTCTCCCGCACCGTCTTGCAGAACATCCGCGTGCTCTCCGCGGGCACCGACTACCAGAAGGACGCCGAGGGCAAGGCGCTGCCGGTGCAGGTGGTCAACCTGCTGGTCACCCCCGAGCAGGCGCAGACCCTCAGCCTGGCCAATAACCAGATCCGCATCCGGCTGGTGCTGCGCAACCCCATGGATACGCAAGTATCCGACGTCCCCGGAGCCACCCTGGGCGACCTCTTTGCCGGCCGGGAGAGCGCTGCCAAGCCGGCGGCGAAGGCGGTCCACGTCGCGCCCAAGGACGACTCCATCGAAATCATCGACGGCGCCAAAAGAACCACCGAAAAAATCCGTTCTTCCGAGGGGGCAAAGTGAAGACCAAGGCTCTCGTATCTCCGCTTCTGCCAGGCTGTGCGCAGCTCTACCGCGGCCTCGTCCCACTGCTTCTGTGTGCGTTGCTTTTGAGCGCTGCCGGACTTTCCGCGCAAACCGCGCCCCCTGCCGCCCAGATCTCCGGGCAGGAAGCGGCCCAGCCGCTCACCCTCGCCGTGGGAAAATCCATTCTCATCGAGGGCCTTCAGCCGGTGAAGCGAATCGCCGTCGGCGCCCCTGAGATCGCCGAGGCCACCGCCATCTCCCACACCGAGATCCTGGTCAACGGCAAGGCCGCCGGAGAGACCAGTCTGATTCTCTGGGACATCAACGGCGGGCGGCAGTTTTACAACCTCAGCGTCCATGCCGGCGCCTCGCAAGTGGATCGACTGCAGACCGATCGTATGCAAGCCGTTCTTCGCCAGTTGGCTCTCGAACTCCCCGGCCAGAAGCTGCAAGTGAGCGGCGAGGGCGACACGCTCTTTCTGCGCGGAACAGTCAAGGATCTCAGCGCCGCCGACCGCGCCGTCAAGATCGCCTCCACTGCCGGCAAGGTGGTCAACCTGCTCAACGTGGATGTGCCCCAGGCGGAGCCGCAGATCCTGCTCAAGGTGCACTTTGCCAGCATCGACCTGACCAAGGCCTCGCAGATGGGGATCAACATCTTCAGCCTGGGGTTGGCCAACACTCTGGGAGGCATCACCACCGGGCAGTTCTCGCCGCCCACCATCACCAGCAGCAGCACCGGGAACGCGGCTACCTTTTCCAATGAGTTGAACATTCTCGCCCTGAAACCCGGCGCGCTCCCCGTGGGCGTCGATATTCAGGCCATGGAGAGCACCGGTGTGGCCGAGGTGTTGGCCGAGCCCAACCTGCTGGCCGCCAACGGCAAACAGGCCAGCTTTTTGGCCGGCGGCGAATACCCCTACCCGGTAGTGCAGAGCGGCTCCGGCGGCAGCGTGCCCACCATCACCATCATGTTCAAGGACTACGGCGTTCGCCTCAACTTCATCCCCACCATTACGCCGCGCGGCACCATCCGCCTGCAGGTTGCGCCCGAGGTCAGCGCCCTGGACTTCAGCAACGAGATCGAGATCTCCGGCTTCGAAGTTCCCGCCATCACCAGCCGCAAGGTGAATACCGAGGTCGAACTGGCCGACGGGCAGAGCTTTGTGATTGGCGGCCTGCTCGACAACCGCATGACCGAGACCTTCCAGAAGATTCCCTTCCTGGGCGATATTCCCATCCTGGGCAAGTTTTTCCAGTCGATGTCCAAGAGCCGGACCAACACCGAACTGATTGTGATCGTGACCCCGGAGATCGTGGCCCCCATCCCCGCCGGAGCGCCGCTGCCCAAGTTGAACTATCCCCAGGGCTTTTTGCCGCCCAACTCGAGCATCGACATGCACCAGCCCGACGCCAAGACCCCGGCCAACACCCCCGCTCCCGCCCCGGCTGCCTTGCCCGTCGAGAAGCTGATAGACAGCATGAAGCCGGAGACGCCGCTGCAACTCGACGACAACAAGACGGCTCCCACCGGCGGCTCGGCCCCGGCCACGCCCGCTGCGCCGGCAAATCAGGGACCGTAAAAAGAATCCCTGTTCGCCCTGTTGCGTCATGCACAGGGATGACCCGCCCATTTGAGCCTCCCAGAGCCTGACGCCCTGGGATGCTCCTTCGATTTGTGCCTCCCGCAGGGAGGTGATGAAAGTAGCCAGGGGTGAACCCTTAACCTGAACGCAGTGAAGGGGAAGGGGGAACCCCTGGGCAGGATGACGAAACCAACCTCGCGCCCTGTAAGGGCGCGGCGAAACTCCCTTTTCCATGCGGAGAAAGGACAAAAGCAGGTCCTTCGCTGCTCTCAGGATGACAATCTTTCTTGTGAATGAACGAGGGACTCAGGACTCTAAGTCTTTGGCTGCATCGTGTTGTACCGCTGAGAGTGCCCTCGCTTTTGGAAACCGGGGTTGATCTACAGGGATGATCCAGGCGTTTGCTCATAGAAACCAGGAGAACGGCCAGCGCAACAGGGAAGGGAACAGCTCATGGGGAAAAGCGGCATTCAGGATGCGTGGCGTCTCGTCTGGCGTCGTCTGCGCAGCGCCGTTCTGCCGCTGCACCTGCAAGTGACCAACCAGACCAGGGGAACGCTGCTGGCCGGTGATGTGCTGGTCGCTCGCCAAGCTAGTTCGCGCCGCAAGGGTCTGCTGGGGCGCGCGGATCTTGGTCCCGGCGAAGGCCTGTGGATCGTCCCCTGCGAGGCGGTGCACACCTTCTTCATGCGCTTTCCCATCGATCTGGTCTACCTGGACCGTAAGCATCGGGTGCGCAAGCTGCGCGCCGCGGTCCCGGCCAATCGGCTCTCCGCCTGCTTCTTCGCTCACTCCGTGCTGGAGCTGGCCGCGGGCAGCATTCACGCCTCGCGCACCCAGGTAGGAGACCTGATCGAGCTTCTGCCCGCGCCCGCCGACCGGGATAATTTAAGCAAATCGGCATAAAAAATCGATGCGAAGACCCTGACGCAAATCCAAATCAAGGCGAACGCCACAATCTCTGTGATATATTCTGCTCGCCGGGAGATCGGATTGGAGATCCCGCTCTAAATAGTTCTAGGAGGTATCGCATGGCCATTAGTCTCGTTCCTGGTACCGCTTCCATCAAGATTGTTTTGCACCCCTCGGTGAACAGACCCGCGCTGGATGCGGCTGGTCCCTTCATGGATTTTTCCTGTCGGCCCATCAGCATTGAGGGTGCATGTAAAATCACGGGCGACAAGGGCGACAATCCGGCAGGTTGGACCCTGGGCCTGATCCAATTGAAGTTTGTCGATACGGATTGGGCTTACTATCGGGGAAAATCCAATTTGGATGGCAGCAGTTTTCTGCAATACTCGCGCCCTCCCGCGCTGCCCACGGGCGGCTGCCGCGATACGATCAACGCAGGCGCCATCTTTGTCGATAACAATCCAGGGCTCGACAGGACAGTAGCGGCTGCAACTTCCCTGCTTCCGCTGGCCATGTCAGCGGCTTTTTCCGATGCGCCGTCGCGCTCTTTTTATCTGAGCCGGAAGAACGGGCTGACCGGCAAGGATAATTTTCTGCGCGAAGCCCAGACCGAACTGCACTTCTGCACTGTTCTCTCGCTGCGCAGTCCCGCCGGCATCTTTCAGCATCTCAAGAGCGTTTACTGGAACGTGCATTGGCAGGCCACCTTTGAGCCCAGCAACTTCGCCAACCTTGCCGCCCCATGGAGCATCGTCACCACCGGCGGTCTCGGGAACATGGCGCACGTCAGTCAGATCATCGACGGTCCCCCCATCGACAAGCGATTCGCCGGCATCGTCACCGCGCCAGGAACGCCCAATTGCAACCTTATGACGCAGTCCTCCTACAACAACCCCAACGTGAAGGAGAGCAAGGTGTGGGCAAACTTCGACATCACGCAATAGCCGTACTGGCCTGCGCAGCCGTGGCGCTGTCGACGGTTGCGGCTGCCGGTCAGGTGGTGGAAATCGAAGTCTCCAAGACCTTCGGGGAAATCCAACTGGTCAATCGCGGGGCTGCCATCCAGTTGAGTTCCGAGGTCAAGGTGGAGCAGATGGTCGACGGCAAGTGGCAGCAGACGCCGGTCGCAAATCTCTATCTGATCTCCTCGTGCACGCAAAGCCCGGCGCCGGCCTGCGTTTTGCTGGCTGCCAACGCCAGCTTGCGGCCTGTCCCCTGGCGTGGCAATTACTGCTCGTCGCAGTGCATGGCCAACTGCAATCTCGACGGACCGGTCCCCCCAGGGACCTATCGTTATGTGGTTACCAGTTGCGACCGGAAGCGTCGCTTCTATTCCGCTGCCTTCGAGAAGAAAGCGCAAGCCGCCCAGGACTTGTCTCTTCCCCGGAAATGAAGGTCATTTTGTGTCAATCGTCTACCGGCTTTGCTGACCTGCGGGGGGATGAAACCGAGTGCCCACCCTCGGCGCGTTCTTGTTTCTGCGCCCAGGGTGGAACGCGTGTCACTCCATTACCACGCACAAGATCATAGAGTCAGGATTTAGTTGAAGATGGCCCCCACCGTCTCGTTGGTGGTGAGCGTCAGGGTGCAGGTCGCGGCGGTGTCGGGGACGCCCTGCGTGGCGTCGCAGTTGGCCGACCAGCCGCCAAAGCTGCCATTGAATGGAGACGCCGTCAGGGTCACGGTCGTGCCCACCGGATAGGTCGCCACGCAGACCGAGTTGCCGGCGCCAGAACCGGGGCCGCAATGAATCAGGTTCGCGGTTCCGGTGTTGGAGGGAGCGGTAATCTCCCAGCTGGTGGTGTTTTGCCCGGCGTTAAAGATGGTCAGCGTCGATAACAGCGGCTGCTGCGCGGCGCTCGAACACTCCCCATAGGGGCAGGTGAAGGTAGCCGTGCCGGTCACGACGGTGCCGTCGGTGTTGGTGAATTCGGCAATGACCACGGCTGTTCCGACCGCCTCCGCGGTAGCCAGACCGGCCTGGGCATTGGATTGAAGCGGCTGCTGGCCTCCCTTGCTCCCCGAGGTGTTGATGGGGAAGAAATCGGGATTGCTCGTGGTCCAGACCACCGAGTCCGTCACATCCGTGACCGTGGGCGTGGTATTGCCGGTGCCAATGGCCAGGAACTGGCAGGTATCCAGAATGTTGAAGACCGAGCAGGTGTTGGGCAGGATGTTAATGGAGAGCACCGGCTCCGGCGCAGCCGAGACCGTCACCGTCAGGCTGGCCGGGGTCGCGGAGACCACGCTGTGGTCGGGGTTAGTGTAAACCGCGGTGATGCTGGTGCTGCCCGCATTCGACGACGTGGCCACGCCGGAGCCCGCCGGCTGCCCGGTGACGATATTGGCCACCGAGGGAACCGTAGCCGTCCAGGTCACCTGGCTGGTCATATCCGTTTGCAGGCCGGTGCTTCCGCTGGTGCCCAATGCGATGAACCTGGCGGTTTGATCGAGCGCTGCAAGCGTCTGGGAGTTGGGAACGATGGTCAGCGCGGTGATCGGCTCGGTGATGGAGTTCACCACCGTAAAGCTGGCCGGCGCGGTGACCAGGGTGCCGTCGGAGTTGCTGGCGATGGCGGTGATGGCTGCCGTGCCCTGGCCCATAGCCGTCACCAGGCCGGGCGTGGTGCCCGCTTTTTCCGGGCTGCCCACCGTAGCTACCGCGGTGTTGCTCGAACTCCACTTGATGGGGTAGCTGGAAGCGGGGGCGTCGCTGGTCAGATTCTGCGTGAAGGGGGCGGTCGAGAAGGTGCCGATAGCCTGCAACTGGCTGGTCTGTCCTGGCGAGGCCACAATCTGCGCGTTGGGCAGGATGACCATCGATTGCAGCGGCTCGGTGACGTTCAACACGGTCAGCGTCGCGGTGGCCGTCACCAGGCTGTTGTCGGGATTGGTGGCGATGGCGGTGAGGGTGACCGTGCCGGCGCCGAGCACCGTTGCCAGGCCGCTCGATCCGATCGAGACCGCCTGCGGGTTGCTGGAACTCCACGCCACCTGGCTCGACACGTTGGTCTGCAAGCTGGTGGTTCCGTTGGTGCCGATGGCGATGAATTGGACAGTCCGCGACGGCGCTCCCACTGCCGCCAGCGTCACCGATTGGGAGCCAGGGAAAATCGAGAGCGCGGAGACCGGTTCGGCGGCCGGCCCGGTAACCGTCAGGGTCGCCGAAGCCGTGGCTCCGCTCTTGTCCGTGTTGTTGGTGGCGACGGCGGTGATGGCGGTTGCGCCCACTCCCACCGCGGTAGCCAGGCCGGTGCTGGCGTTGACGGTGGCCACTTGTGGATTGCTGGAGCTCCATTGCACCGTGTAGCCGCTCTCATTGGCCATATTCTGATTGCCCGGCGTCGAAGAGCTCGCCGCGAAGGTCCCGATGGCCAGGAACTGGCTGCTCTGCCCAGCCGAAGCCACCGTTTGCGTGCCAGGAACCACCGTCATCGCCAGCAGAGGCTCGGAGACCGCAATGTTCACCGTGAAGGCCGCGGTTCCCGTGACCACCGTGCCGTCGGGATTCTTGGTGATGGCGCTGATGGTAGTAGCGCCCGTGGTCAGCGCCATGCCCAGGCCGGTGGCGGCGTTGATCGAGGCCACCGCGGCGCTGCTGGAACTCCACGTGGCCGCGGCAATCGTCGCCGTGCCGATGGTGGCTGTCTGGTTGGTCAGGTCCACTGTTGCGCCCGAGGAGGTGGTGCCGATGGCAATGAACTGCACCGTCTGATCGAGGGTGGTCGCCGTCTGCGTCTCGGGAACGATGGCCAGCGACACCAGCGGCTCCGGCGCAACCACGGCGGTGACGGTCAGCGCTCCGCTGCCGCTGATCCCGTTCAATTGTGCGGTGATGGTGGCGCTGCCCGCGGCTACGCCCTTGGCCAGCCCCGAGGCGCTGACGGTTCCAATGCTGGCGGCGCTGGAGGACCAGCTCACCTGGCTGGTGATGTCCTCGGTCTGTGCCGGATGGCTGCCATGAGTGTAGGTTCCGGTAGCCGTGAATTGAGCCGTGGCCCCGGCCGCGATGGACTGCGTGGCGGGACTGACCTGAATCGAAGACAGGGAAGCCGGGGCTTCGCAACTCGTCAGCGGCAGCAGCAGGCCGAGTAGTGGCAGAGCGAGCAGCAAAGAGCGACAGCGCATGATGGTCTCCCGGCGTTTCCGCCCGGCCGGTTCAGGGCTGGTAGAGCATTTCTCCCATTGATGTAGAGATCGGGTGCCCTACCCTCGCCGCGCCTTTGTTTTTGCGGCTAGGGTGGGATGACGATACAGCAAAAGGGAAAATGCTCTAGCCTCCGGCCACACCCACAGGTTACTTCAGTTGCGATCGAACGAAGCGGCCCGGAGCGATTCTTCGCCGG
Source organism: uncultured Occallatibacter sp. (assembly GCA_964493705.1). Classification (GTDB taxonomy): domain Bacteria; phylum Acidobacteriota; class Terriglobia; order Terriglobales; family Acidobacteriaceae; genus Telmatobacter. The sequence goes on along the minus strand of CAZBPD010000039.1, from coordinate 35,428 downwards.
GCCGCAGGTCAAGAAGGGAAAAGCGATCCCGCAAGCGGCATTCCCAGTTCCGCTTTAGGATGTTCCGTCTGGAATCAGCCGCGGCAGCGAAAGTTCTCCACCGATTGCCGAAAAGATTCCGTTCAGCGTGGTCGTTGCCTGCGCCCCGGTGCAACTACTCGACAGATCGGCATAAAACGTCTCTCCTGAAGTAGCAATTTGTTGCAACGTGTAGCAGGGATTGTTGTAGGGGCTGACATCGGTGTTGCAGCCCGAGGTGGAAGCGCCATAGCCCACGGTGAAGATTTTGGTGCCGGCGTTCTTGGCGATGGTGGCCTCATTCACGGCCTGTTCGCACATCTCCTTATTGGCCGAAGGGTAGGCCCCGGTGGTGTACAGGTATTTGGTGGCGGCGGAGAATTTGGCGGTCGAGGAGGCGTCGCCGTCGCTGAGCAGGATCATCACGTTCTGCGAGTTGGTGCGGGCCGCCGCCCGAATGGCCAGATACTGCTGCGCGGCATTGATGGCGCCGGCAAAGTAGGTGCCTTCTCCGCCCTTGGCCTGCAGTCCCTTGCAGAGGCTGTCGGCGCCGGCGGCGATGGCCAACTCCGAGGCGGAGTTGAGCGTGGTCGCCGTGTCGGAGAGGCGGTAATCGCTCATCGCTCCCAACACCTGGTAGTTGGCCAGCAGCGTGGCGTAGGTGGCGTTGGTGGCGTCGGGATACTCGTTGGGCGTGGGCGTCGAACCGGGACAGGTATAGTCTGCCGAGGGATTGGAAAGGCCGGGATAGGTGAAGAGTGTGACTTCATCGATGGGACTGGCTACGTTGCCGTTGGTCGCCGTGCCGCAGGAGGAGAGGCTCAACATGCAGGGCGAGAGCTCCAGCAGCAGGGTGCGGACGCCGCCCAGCGCGCAGGAGATCCGCGTGCCGGAGCAGTTCTTGTTGCTGTCGGAAGAAGCCATCGAGGCCGTCGTATCGATGACAATGGCGACGTTGTATGGGTCGCGCGGGCCGCCGCCGCGCATGGCCGCCGAGGCGCTGGCCGTCATGCTCACCGTCTTGATGCCGATGATGCCGGCAAAGAAGGTGGAAACGGACACCGTCTGCTTCACGTTGATGCCGTTGGCCGTCACCGACGCGGAGCACAGGGGCAGGCCGGGGAGCGAGGTCAGGCACAACGCTTTGGTGGTGACCGCGGCGCTGCCCAGCGAGGCCGAGTAGTTCCTGGCGCCGCTGGCCGAGCTGAAGGCCGTCGCCTGGGCCACGGCCGCGGTGTAGTTGGGCAGTTGCGAGGCGCCCGCCATCGCCGCCGCATCCGTGGACGCCTGCAACTGGCGATAGCAATAGTAGGAGTGTCCCAAGTCCAGGCCGAAGGCCGTCATGGTAAGCATCATGACCAGCGTGGCCGCCGCCCAATAGATGGCCTGGCCGCTCTCGTCCTGGGCCAATCGCCGCAGCATCCATTGCAATTCACGTTTCATTGCACCACCTCCGCCATCGTGGCCGTAAGTACACAGTTGGGTGCATAGTTCACCCCATAGACCGCGAGGTTGCAGGGGTAGGTAGCCGTTACACTGACCCACTGGCTTGGCACCAGATAGGCCGACGCGGCCGTGCAGGAGAGGGTATTGCCGCCGTTGTAGTTGTATGTGCTCGATCCGGTATTGAAGCTGAAGGTGTATTTCAGATTGGATGCATTGAGCGCGGGCGCCGAGGTGGTGATGGCCGCGATAGTTGTGGCGCAGGGATCGGCGGCCACCCCGGCGCTCTCCGACAGATAGCGCGCGCCCGAACTGGTGGCCTCATTGAGTTGAAGATAGTTGTTCATGGTGATGCCGAAGCTCAACATGGCCAGCGTCAGCATCAGCATCAACGGCAGCGATAGCGCCATCTCCACCAGCGCCGCGCCCTCTTCGTTGCGCCAAAAACGGCTCAGAGCCGTGACGGCTGACTGGCGCAGTGAAACGCCGCGATCGTTAAGCGCACACGCCGGTTGCGCTGCGTTCGCTTGCAATCTCTTGTGCCGCATTGCGCCGCTCTTCTTCATCATCGTTTTACCTCCGGCGCACAGCGCATCTAGCCGTTGTTCTGTTGCAACAGTTGTAAAAGCTCGCGAATTTGCTGTGGATTGGCGCTCTCATGCCCGGGTTGACGATCGTTGTTTCCAGAGAGAACAAACTGCAATCCCACGCCGTCTTTGCCCCAGCGCATTACGCACGATTGCACGGCGACGGTGCGGTCCGCGGCTTCGCCCTCTTTGCTCTGCAGCGCCACCTGCACCAGCGTTCCCGGATACCAGCGCTCGGCGGTGATCAGATACAGGCCGGTGGCGCTGATGTCGCGAATGGCGCGCATCTCGGGCGTGGAGCCGTACCAGAAGAATGCCGCAAGACCTTCGGCCGGTTCGCGCGTTGCACGGCGGCGATCCTGCGCCGGCCAGTTCATGTGCCACGGCTCGGCGGCTTCGCTCACCGCGCTGGACGCTTTCATCAAGCCCGCTTCCGGCGGCGCAAGAGCGGCCCTGCTTTGCCGCGCGCTTTCTGCACGCAGAGCGCTCGAACCGCGCTCCAGGTTGCGGCACATCTCTTCTGCCGCGCACAGCACCAACTGATCGCCCGGCTGGGTATTCGAGGAATAGATCGAGTTGCTCGACAGCACCAGCACGCTGGCTGCCTGTGGGCGCACCAGGTCGCCCTGCAATACCGGGAACCACTCCACCCCGCCAAGAACGCGCAGATCGCGGTCGAGAAAGACCAGATCGTGCGCCACCCGCGTCTCGTTGTTGGGAATGCCCCGAAAGGGCTTTAACCAAAGGCCCTCGTCGGCCCGCAAAGCCAGCGTTGCAAAGACCTCTCCGAGCTTCGCGCTTTGCAGATCGGCCGCGGTCACATGCAGGCCCAGGAAGCATTCCCGAGTCAGGTTGTAGGCGCAGTATTGCCGTGAACTCATCATGCCTCCCTCCTTGAACAATCCTTCAAACAAACCTTCAGCATCCCGGCGCGGAGTTGCCGCTACGGTGTGCTTTGCATCTTCTTGCGCAACGCGTGAAGCTCCGCTCGCGCGGGACACACCAACGCTGCCCGCCTGCGCGGTTTCGCTTGCGGCCGCTGTTGCGGCGCTGCAAGCCCTCCGCGGCGCGAGCACGCATGGCCCGCGCCGCTGCTCTGAGCGCGCCCGCGTCCTTACTTGACGCGAGTGCGGCGGCGCTGAATCAGAACTCCAAGAAGGATGACAAACAGAACGCCAGCTACGATGCGGAAAACCAATGCTCCGTCCATATCGAATCTCCTTTTGCCCGGTGGTGTTTCTTCCTTGCCGTGCAATTCCCGCGCATCGTTCTTGCTGTAGTTCGCGCGATTGCCGGCGTTGCACGCAACGCGGGCCAGCCTGCCCCGCATCGCTCCTGCGCTTGCTTCCGCTTACCTGACGCGGGTGCGGCGGCGCTGAATCAAGAACGCCAGGCAGATGACAAACAGAACGCCAGCTACGATGCGGAAAATCAATGCTCCGTCCATTGCGATTCCTCCTTCCCCCAAATCTCGCTCCCCATCAGTGCTGCAGGGTAGCGAACGACTCCATCATGAGAATCACGGCCGGTCCCAGAATGACCAGAAACAGCGCGGGAAAGATCAACAGCACCAGGGGGAAGACCAGCTTCACCGAGGTCTTTGCCGCCTTCTCTTCCACGGCCTGCACGCGCTGACTGCGCAGCGTGTCGGCTTGTATGCGCAACGTCTTGGCAATGCTGGTTCCGAACTGATCCGACTGCACCATCATCGACACCAGATTGCGCAGCGCGTCGAGTCCGGTGCGGTCGGCCAGATGCTTCCAGGCCTCGGAGCGGGCCCGTCCGGCGCGCTGTTCCAAGACCACAATCTTCAATTCGTCGCACAGCTCGGGATAGCCTTTGTCCATCTCCGCAACGGTGCGTGCAGTGGCCTGATCCAGGCCCAATCCGGCCTCCACGCAGATCACCAGAATGTCCAGCACATCGGGCAGTCCGCGTTCGACTTTCTTTTGGCGGGCGGCAATCTTTCTTCCCAGCCAGAAGTCGGGAATCAGAAAGCCCAGCCCCGCGCCCACCAGCCACAGCATGGGATTGCTGTTGCCCAATCCCGTGACCAGCACCACCACGCACAGCAGAATCGGCGTCAATACCTTCGAGCCGTAAAAGATCTTCATCGCCGAGTCGCCGCGGAAGCCGGCGCGGGTCAGCCGCTGCACCGTTACCGAGACCTCTGCCTGGCTCTTGGGCAGAACATTCTCGAAGCGTTCCACCACTCCGCCGATGCTCAGCCCGGTCTCTTGAATCGCGCTGCGCAGGGTCTTCTGCTTGGGGCGCGGATTGATGGCTTCCTGAATGCGCTGCATCATCGTCTGGCGATAAAACACCAGCAGCCCTCCGCTCACGATGAGCAGAAAGACCGCGGCGAAGATGACCAGAGCGATTCCCATTGCCTGCCTTCAAACTTCCATGTTGACGATGTTGCGAATCACCAAGCCGCCCAGCACGATCATGCCCGAGGCGATCCACATCAGCTTCACACCCAGAGGCCTGGTCCACAGAACGCTCATCAGCGCCGGATTGACCAGATACATCACCACCCCCAGCACCAGCGGCAGCATGGTGAGCACCATGCCCGTCAAGCGTCCCTGCGAGGTATGCACCAGCACTTGCCGCTTCAACCGGAAGCGCTCGCGGATGGTGTGCGAGGTCTTCTCCAGCAACTCGGCCAGATTGCCGCCGCTCTCTTTCTGAATCAGGATGGCGATGACGGCGATGCGCAGATCCTGCAGCGGCATACGCAAGATCAGGTTGTCGAGAGCGATCTTCAAGTCGAGTCCGTAGTTCTGTTCGTCAAAGCAGATCTTGAACTCGCTGCCTACGGGCTCGGGGCACTCGCGCGCCACCAGGCCCATGGCGGCGATCAGGCTGTGCCCGGCGCGCAAGCCGCTGACCATCAGATCGATGGCCTCGGGGAAGATCTGCTCGAACTTCTGAAAGCGCCGCCCGCGTTGAAAGCGCACCCATCCCAAAGGCGCGAGGCTGGCGACAATGCCCATGCCGATGGCTGCGCCTAACGTATCGGTGCGCAGATAGACCAGATACGCGGGAACCGCAAAGCAGGCCGCGGTCATGGTCAGCAATCGGCCCGCCGTCCACTTGAGATTGGCCTGTTGCAGCAGCCGGTGCAGATAGGGCGTGAGCTCGAACTTCAAGAGCTTTTCATTGAGCCAGGGGATCGCGCTGAACTGCTCGTTCTTGCGCAGGTTGACGATCTGCTCGCGCGTCTGTTGGCTCTCCGTGGCCAGCGCCGACTCCAGCGAGGACTGCACCCGCTTGGCGTCGCGCGCGGAGCCGCCGCCGCTGGCAGTCAGCACCAAAGCCACCACCGCGAAGACTCCGAGAAAGATCAATCCAATCGCCAATTCCATGGTGCTGCTCCCTAACCCCTAACCCCTAACCCCTAATCCCTAACCCTTGATCCCTTAACCGACCTGCAATTCCCGTTCAAAGGTGCTGGGGGGAAGAACAATGCCCGCCACGCGCAGGCGGTCGATAAAGCGCGGCCGGATGCCGCTGGGCTTGAAGACGCCCAGCACGCGCCCGTCGGGGCCAATGCCCTTCTTCACAAAAGAGAAGATTTCCTGCATGGTGATGATGCTTTCTTCCATGCCGGTAATCTCGGAGATGCTGGTCACCTTGCGTGTGCCGTCGCTCATGCGGCTGGCCTGCACAATGATGGTGATGGCCGAGCAAATCTGCTGGCGCACCGACTTCTCGGGAAGATTCATGTTGGTCATGGCCACCATCGACTCCAGCCTCGATATGGCATCGCGCGGCGTGTTGGCGTGGATGGTGGTCATCGAGCCTTCGTGGCCGGTGTTCATGGCCTGCAGCATGTCGAAGGCCTCTTCGCCGCGCACCTCACCAATGACGATGCGGTCGGGGCGCATACGCAGGCTGTTGATGAGCAACTGCCGCTGGCGAATCGCGCCCTGGCCTTCGATGTTGGGCGGGCGCGTCTCCAGACGCACTATGTTCTCCTGCGCCAATCGCAGCTCGGCGGCGTCTTCGATGGTGACCAGCCGCTCGTTGTTGGGAATGTACTGGGAGAGGATATTGAGAAATGTCGTCTTGCCCGCGCCCGTGCCGCCACTGACGATGATGCTGATGCGCGCCTTCACCGCCGACTGCAAGACTTCCATCATCTCTGCCGAGATGCTCTTCATCTCCACCAGTTGATTGGCCGCCAGCGGTCCGGTGCCGAAGCGCCGGATGGAGAGCGAAGGACCATCCAGCGCCAGCGGCGGAATGATGGCATTCACGCGCGAGCCGTCGGGCAGGCGGGCGTCGACCATGGGGGAGGATTCATCCACCCGCCGGCCCACGCGTGAAACGATGCGGTCGATGATCTGCATGAGATGCCGGTCGTCGCGAAAACTGGTGCTGACCCGCTGCAGCTTGCCGCCTTTTTCAATGAAGACATGATCTCTGTTGTTGACCAGAATGTCGCTGATCTTGGGGTCGCGCAAGAGCGGTTCGAGCGGGCCCAGGCCGAAGACTTCGTCCAGCAACTCGGCGTGAATCTTCTCTTGCTCGTCGTAGCTCAGCGGAACCCGCTGCTCGGCCATGATCTCTTTGACGATGACCGTGACCGCCTGGCGCGCCTGGCTGTTATCGACGTGCGAGAGCTTCTCCAGATCCAGCCGCGAAAGCAGGATGCGGTGAACGTCGGCTTTGTAGGTTTCCAGATTCGGCAATTCCACGCTCTACCTGCTCTCGTCAAAGACTGACAACTAACCCCTAACCCCTGATCCCTTGCCCCTGATCTCTGTCCAACTCACTTCGCAAAAAACGAAAGCAATGTGCCGATCGCAATGGCTGGCGCATAGGGCATGGTGCGCCGCGCGATTCTGTTTTCCGCCGGGCCACTCCTACCGCTCTTTTTTCCGCCCAAAGCCATCTCGCTGGTGCTGCTAAAGAGTTCGCCCAAAAAGCCATCGCTGGCCGCCCAGCCCAGCACCATCACCCCGCCGGCCAATCCAGCGCCGACCAGGGCAATCATCAGTTGCGCGGGGCCGATCCAGGCGCCGATGGCGGCGCACAGCTTGACGTCCCCGGCGCCCATTCCGCCCATCAAAAAGAGAAGCCCCAAAATCCCGCCGCCCAGCGCCAGCCCGGCGCAGCTTTCGCCCACGCCCTGCCAGCCGTGCAGCCAGCCGCATACCGCAACTCCGGCGGCCATAAACGGAAACACCAGCCAGTTGTGGATGCGCCGCCAACGCAGATCGGTGAAGGTGGCAATGCTCAGAACGGCCAGCGTTGGCCACCATGCGAAGGAATGCATTCTGCGGGCTCCTCACTGCGGAAAACTGTGCAACGCTTCCCTCACAGCAATTCCCCAGCCAAATGCAATTTCGATGAAAAGTTATGAAAGTAAATAAGATAACGTAAAAATCGAGGAGACTTTGGCGATCTGACCAGTGCGCTGTGTACAGATGTTTACGCTTGTCCGGCGGAGTGCAATAGGGCGTATACAGCAAAAGGAGCGCCCTACCCGGCGGCCTCCGGCGCGCCCCCGTCCCAGGCCACCGCTTCGGTATAGCACTGAATCAGTTGCTGCTGGCGCAGCGTCGAGGCCTGCACCAGCGCATCTACCTCTTCCCATTCGCCGCGCTCATAGGATTCCAGCCAGCGCAGCAGCCAGCGTTCGGCGTTGGCGGTTCCCAGCAGCGCCTGGCGAATCTCGTGGCGCAGGGGCAGTTGCGCCACCAGCGCCTCCATGGGCAGGCGCAGCATGGCGTGCAGCAGGCTGAGCATGCCCAGCAGGTACTGCTCGTCCGGCGCCAGCCCGCAGAGCGGCGCGGCCAGTTCGCAGAAGCGCGCCCGCACGAAGGCCATGCGCAGAATCTCCGGCGGCTTGCCGGCGTTCAACTCGCTGAGAATGGCCACCGTGGCGATGCGCCGGAAGATGGACTCGCCGATGACCATGATGGCCGATTCAATCGAGCTGATCTCCTGGCGTATGGCGTAGGCCGAGGAGTTGACCAGCCGCAGCAGCCGGTAGGTGAGCGCGGCGTCGAATTTGACCAGTTTCCCGATGCGCTGCAAGTCCAGCGGATCGCGATACAAACACTGCAGAATCTGGAAGTGGATCAGCCGGTTGGCCGGCACCTTGGCGTTCGAGAGCAGCTCCGGATGGCAGAAGTAGAAGCCCTGAAAGAGCGTGAATCCCTCCTCCTTGGCCTTGCGGTACTCTGCCTCCGTCTCCACTTTGGTGGCGATCATGGCCGCAGGGGAGTTGCGGAAGCGCAGCAGCAGCTCCTTGCGCTCGGCCGTGCGGGTTTTGAGAAAGTCCACCTTCACGTAGTCGGCAATCTCGGTCAGCGGCTCGATTCTGGTCTCCCAAACGAAGCCGTCCAGCGCCAAATGGTAGCCGATGGCCTTCAAACGCCGGCAGGCGGCCAGCAGATGAATCGAGAAGTCCACCGCCGCGTCGATCTCGATCACCGTCATGCTGGGCGGCATCACCTCCACCAGTTGCTCCAGAATCGACTCGGCGGTGCAGTTGACAAACGCCGGTAGCCCCCCGGTCAGCTTGTCGATGCCGAAGATGAGCGTGTCGTCGAGGATGGTGCGGGTAGCCAGTTTGCTGTCGCCGCCGTATCCCAGCTCGGGACTGCGGCGGAAGAGCAGTTCATATCCGTGCACCCGCCCCATCAGGTTGAGAATGGGGTGGCGGGCCACGTAGCGCATCTCGCCGTGCGGTTCCTGTTCCGCGCGGGGCTGGGCGGGCGCGGTCTGGGTGAGGTTCGAATCCATCCTCTATGAATCGGCAGCCGGGGGCCGCGGCATGAGCCTTTGTTTTAGCGCGGGTCACCCCTTACCGCCAAAAAGTGAGGGTTGCCGCAACGGGTTCCAAACAAAGGATTTCCCCCGCCCGGCTCATCCCCCTGCCGAAGCCGCCGATAACCTTGAGGATGAAAGCAACGCCCGAGCGCCGGTGCAATCCAGGTTGGAACCCCAGATGCAATCCCAGGTGCCATCATGGATGATCGCCTGTGGAACGAGATCGCCGCGCAGCTCGAATTGCCCAACGTGGCCCAGCCGGAAGCGCCGGGAAATGCGTTCGCCACGGAAAACAGGAAGAAGGAAGATCGCTTGGATCAGGGCTTTACAGCGGGAAAGACGCAGGAGAAGAATGATTCCACTCTGCCGGGCGGAGCGCCGAGCGCCGCCGGGGCGGCATCGCTCTCGCTGGTCCTGGTTGGACCCGACGAGCAGCGCCGCAACATCGCTGCCGAGTCCTTTGCCGCCAGCGGCATGATCCAGCGTCACGACGGCCTGCCCTATCCCGCCAGCCTCGACGATGTTCCCCTGCTGGCTGCGCGCGGCTTCGACATCGTCGCCGTCGATCTGGACAGCGACCGCGAGTTCGCCTTGGAACTGGTAGCCCGCCTCTGCGCTCACAGCCAGGCCTCGGTGATGGTCTTTACCGAACAGGCCGATCCCGAACTGCTGGTGCGCTGCATGTGGGCCGGGGCGCGCGAGTTCCTCACCCTGCCCGTGGCGCCCTCCACCATGATCGAAGCCCTGCGCCGGGCTCTCGACCGCCGCCCCTCGCAGCGCGCCGCGCAGAAAGCCCCCGGCAAACTGCTGGTCTTTACCGGCGCCAAGGGCGGATCGGGCGTCACCACCCTGGCCTGCAACTTTGCCGCCGCCTTGGCTCGCGCCTCGGCCCAGCCCACCCTGCTGATCGACCTCGACCTACCCCTGGGCGACGCCGCCATCAGTCTCGGCCTGCGCCCCGACCACTCCACCGTCAACGCCCTGCAGGACTACGGACGGCTGGACACCACCATGCTCTCCAGCCTCATCGTCCAGCACGACACCGGTTTATCTGTGCTGGCCGCTCCCGGCCAGTTCGGCCAGACCGAAGTCTCCGACGAGGCCATCGAAAAGCTGCTCACCGTCGCCCGCCAGAGCTTCGATTACGTGGTGGTCGATGCCGGATCGCGCCCCGATCTCAAGGCCGCGGCGGTCTTCAAGGAGGCGGCGACCATCTACCTGGTCGTCCAGGTAGGCATCGCCGAACTGCGCAACGCCAACCGCATCGTCATGCGCTTCTTCATCACCAGCGGCCCGCGCTTGCAGATCGTGCTCAACCAATATCCCGCCAATCTCTTCGGCATCGACCAGGAGCAGATCGCCAAGGCCCTCACCAAGCCGGTGCAATGGAAGATCCCCAGCGATGTAGGGACGTTGCAGCGGGTAAAGAACGCCAGCGCTCAGTTGGCCCCCGCCAACTCGGCCATTGCCAGGGCCATCGACAAGATGGCCAGAAACGCCTGCGGCGCTCCCGCCGAAGCCAAAAAGAAGAGCTGGCTCAGCCGCTCGCGGTGAACGGACTGCGGAGAAACTACATTGCTGGCCGTGTTTTGAAAGGGCACGGCTTTAGCCGTGCCATAAGTGCGGTAGAAAAACGCTGGCTTTAGCCTCTGATGGGGGTCTGAGAATTCTGACTTTCAGGTTGCTGACCAACCGACCTGAGAGGGAAATCCACCGCAAACGGAGTCGTCATGTGGTAAGGGCCGTTTGCTAAAGTTGGTTTTTGGCTAGCAGAGCTGATCCGAGTTAATGAGTTCCTTCAATAGAGCGAACGGGGTCTGCCAAGCACGTGCTCTTATCGATCTCTTTATGTGCGGCGTGGAGTATCGCAAGTCCCTCATCGACGGTCCGGGTCGCCCAATTCTCAAAGGCAAGGTTGAAGCCTTCACCGGCCTGAAGAAGGTTTTCCGGGCTAACGGATTTCACTAAGCGCAGTTTTTGGTTACCAAGTAACTCGTGTATTCGCCAGCCAGAGTTTTCGAATGATTGAAGTAGCTCGCATGGCGCAGCGATTTCGCGTTTGTCACTGCCAATCACAACAAAAGCCTGTAACGGTTCCTCGAACTCAATATCGTAGCTTATTGGTCCATACCGGCCAGCGCCAGCAATGCCCCAACAGATAAACCATCCCAATTCTCGTTCAAAGCAATAAACCCAATCCCACACGATCTGGTTCGTTGTGTCAAAGGTCGTTCGTGCCGCCCCGTAGGGCGTGACCAAAGTACGCAATGCCAAAATAGAATTGCGCACTGATAGAAGAAGATTACTCATCTTCTTCGGAATATCCTGAGCATAGAACGCTTTCATTAGGTTAAGATCATCACTGCTCAATTTAGAAACATTCATTTGTCGGTCCTCCAGGAATCCCGAGATCTCTCTCGCAAGCCTAATGAGAAAGGCTCCCTCAGAATCTCTTGCAAGGTGAGAAGCAGCAGATAACTGCCATTGGGCCAACCACTCATAGACCTCGGCCCAACGACAAACATGGCGGAACACAATCCCGTCCTCATTTTCGCTTCTTTGTCCCTCAAGAAACGATATGGGTGCTTGTCTCATGTGAGTCAAAAGAATGAGACCTGCCAATACGCCCTTGCTGCGGAGATATCTCTCATAAAAATCGAGTTGATCCCATCCTTCATTCTCGTGACCCCCGACACTCTCCTCCGATGCCTCTGGGATCTGACGTGTTGTAAACTCCGCATTCACTTTGTTCTCGACTACGAGGATTAGGTTGTCATCAGCGCTGAGGGAGATGTCCAAATAGCCAAGCTTGCCAGCGTGACGGATTGGCTGTTGAGTCCTCCAGGTTAGGCTTCGGGCGCTGGAGATTTTTACTCGCAAGGCCGACGGAACCTTCGGTCCGCATAGGACATCGGAAATGAAACGCTCAAGCGAGGGCTTGTCTAGCGTCGTCAGCCGCTCCAAGAAATAGCAGAGGCACTCGGTCAGGAAGTCCTCTAATGGCTTACGGCCAGCACGAGGTGTGTATTTGAAGAGGCGAGTTAACAGCGAAGACACGGTAAACCTCCCTCCGGGCGTCACCGTTAATACTTGAATCAGAATACCTCATATCGCAACCCGGCAATTATTATTTCATCATCCATTACTCCCCTTCAACCCATCGGCTCAGCGCCGCGGCCGTCGCCAAAACTGCCCCTGGCCAACAGATACCAGATCAACCAGAACGGTGCGGGCCACAGGTACCAGGCGGAGGTCAGGCCGATGCTGCGGAAGAACTGCGCCTCGATGACGATGCTGGCCATTGCCAGCGCCGCCACCAGCCAGCGCCGGGGGGTGTGAAAAGCTGCAAAGAGCAGTGCGGGCAGCGCCAGCGACTGGTCGTAGAGCCAGCAATAGGGCGCAACCACGAGCGAAACCAGCAGCAGCACGCCGCCATCTTCGATCCAGTCCCAGTGCCGGCGGCGTCGCCAATAATAAATCAGCGCCCACACGCAGCCCAATGCCGCAGGCAGAAAGGCGATCCAGCCGGCGGCGGGATCGATCGCATTGCGCAGGGCCACCGCCAGGCAGGGAATGTGTTCCTGCCCGATGCCCGAAGTGCGCATCCACTCGGCATATTGCCGCCACGCCGAAGGATCAATCACGGCTGTGAGCGCACAGCTCGCCGCCAGGGCCGTGGCCGCGCCCAGCAGAATCCGGTAGCTTCGTGAGAGCAGAATCCAGGCCAGCAGCACCACGGCGAAGGGAAGCAGCAGGTGCGGCTTCAGGGTACAGAACCACAACGCCGCTCCGGCCAGAAAGGGCCGGGTGCGATAGAGGTGCAGAAACAGCGCCATCCCCAGCAGCAAAAAGAGCGAGGTCTGGCCCATGATGACGCACAGCAGCGCCGGGGCAAAGGAGTAGCCCAGCCAGTGCAGCCGGTTGGCCGGCCGGCCCAGCGTCGACCACAGCAGGCGCACCGAGACCCAAAGCAGCGCCAGCGTCAGCAGCGACCAGGGCAGCGCCGCGGCCCGCGCTCCCAGCAAGCCGAGGGGCAGCGCCAGCGGCAGGCTCCAGGGCGGGTTGCGCATGTAATAGGAGCCCACGCCGGTGAAGCCCGCCTCGTGTTCCAGCCGCCCCATCGCCGCCGCGTCGTAGGGGTTGGCGTGGTGCAGCAGTTGCTGCCCGGTGGCCCAGTAGACGACGAAGTCGCGGCTGCCGGCGATCCTGCCGATCAGCGGCAAGATGCACAGGAAAACCAGGATCAGCGTCAGCGAGAGTCCGCAGAGCAGGGCCAGCGTAAAATCCGCGAAGTCGCCCTTGGCCGCCGCTGGTGGATCGGTTCTGCTCGTCATCACCGCCATTATACGGAGGGGGAGGACTGAGCCGAGGAATGGGGGATTACAGGCCGCTCCTCGTTTGTTCTTTTCATTCTTCTCGCAACAGCGAAAAAGGGGTACGGAGCATGAGCGCCGTCCCTCACGGGGCTCCGAAGGAACAGTTGCTTTTGCTCACCCCACGCTGAAGCGCTGGGCTAATAAACCCTGCGCCTACGGCGCGGGCGACTGGGTGGTGTGGGCGGAACTCTTCGCCACAGTCCCCTTCCAGGGGCCGCCAACGATTCAGCCGCAACCTCTTCCGCCAGATTCTTATCCCAATTACCTATTCCCTAGTCCCTAGTCCCTGTTCCCTGATCCCTTACCCCTGACCACTGGTCCCTTGTTCCCTTGTTCCCTGATCCCCTGTAACCCCCGCCTCTCACCTCGCCCGGAAGTGTATACAGGCGTTTTCACTGCCTTTCCTGCGCCCACAAGGTGCTTTTGTCAAATGATTGATTGCAAAGCAGAAAGTTTTTTCGTCGAGATTGGCACGGCACCTGCACTAGAGAGGGCAACCCTGTTCAGGCGGGGAATTCAATCGACGGAGAGATACCCATGAACACCATGCTCCTCAAGCTGTATGTGAAATTCCAGGAATTGAAGGCCCAGGAAGACGGACAGGACCTCGTCGAATACACCCTGCTCATCGCTCTGGTTGCTCTGGCGGCCATCGTCGGCGTCGGCAAAGTGGCGACTGCACTCAACACCGAGTTCACCAGCATCGCCGGCTCCATCTAGCTCCATCCGCCGCCTGGCCGCGGCAGGCTGCTCTGGCTCGCCGGAATCCGGACGAGGGGGCAGGCCTGCGCCGGCGCACAAAGCGGAACCCTTGCAACCGGGAGTTTGCATCGCCCACGCCGGTTCGCCGGCGTAGACGGGCGCCCTGACTGTGTAGTGTGAACTCCCGAAGCCGTCACCGGCTTGGCGCGGGATTTTAACCGGTGCTGGCGCTGGGCGTCAGCGGAGAAAAATGCCATGAATTCCATGCTTTTCAATTTGTTTGCGAAGTTCCGTGGACTCGCGGCGGGCGACGAAGGCCAGGATCTGGTCGAGTACACGCTGCTCATCGCCCTGGTCGCTCTGGCCGCCATCGCCGGCGTCGGCAGTATCGCCACGGCCCTCAATGGCGAGCTCACCACCATTACAGGTTCGATTTGACCCACCCGCCGAGCCGTAACGGCTTGGCGCCAGCTCTCCGGGGTTGACGGGAGGGAACCGCCATCGCGCTCTGTGAACGGCTTCCTCCTCGAAACACCTCGACCATCGGTCTCCTCCTGCGACAGGCCTGCGTGCGGCAGGTCGATACGCACACGCTGTCCGAGGGCCTCTTGCGGACAGCGTGGCTTTTTGTCTCGTTTCGATGCAATCGTGCGTTAGAAAAGCGCTCTCATCCCGGTTGCAAAGGAAATTAAGATTACTTTTGCCGCGTTGGATTGGAACAGATTGATCGCCGGGAGAATGCTACCGATAAAGCGGATAGCTTCTTGCTGAAGCCGCATTCCGAGAGGGTTTTTAGAGAGACTGTGGGCCGCGTTCGTCCTATTCAGGTCGTTGTTTTTCGATCATCGCGGCGGTTCGGCAGTTGCGGTGAACAAGCTGTCTTTTTTGGGAATGTGAACGAGGCGGAGCAAGCGCCGAGCAGTACGGGAGTTCTGGCCTCATGATTCGAATCGGGCTTTATACCGAGGACCACACCTTGCGGCCATTGCTGGCTTCGGCGCTGGGCAGCGAGTTCTCGGTAATCGCCAAAGCGGAGAACGAGGAGATCGGGGATTACGATCTGCCCGCCGACTGCGACGTGGCCCTTCTCGATCTAAATGAACGCGTCGACGAACTGCCCCGCCGCATTGCCTTCGCCCGCAGCCTTATCCTGGCCGATCTTCCCACCGTGATTCTTACCGACGATGCATTGCGCTCGACGGCCTTCGAACTGGTGCGCCGCGGCGCCTTCGGCTGCTGCCGCAGGCCGCCCTCCATGCGCGAACTCCGAACCCTGCTCACCCGGGCCTTCGAGAGCAACGCGAAGAAGCACGACGAGCAGGATGCACAGCCCACGCCCGAGCAGCCCGGCAATTGCGACAAGATCATCGGCTCCAGCCAGCGCATGCAGTGCGTCTACCGGCTGGTGCGCAGCGTCACCAGCATCCGCGCCGCCGTGCTCATCACCGGCGAGAGCGGCACCGGCAAGGAACTGATCGCCCGCGCCATCCACAATCTCGGCTCCCGCTCGAGCTGCCCGTTTGTCGCCGTCAGTTGCGGCGCCATTCCCGAGACGCTGATCGAAGCCGAGCTCTTCGGCCACGAGAAAGGCGCATTTACCGGCACCGTTGGGGCGCGCGAGGGCTACTTCGAGCAGGCCGCCGACGGCACCCTCTTTCTCGACGAAATCGGCGACTTGAGCCTCTACACCCAGGTCAAACTGTTGCGCGTCTTGCAGCAGATGGAGTTCAGCCGTCTGGGCAGCAACCGGCTCATCCCCTTGCGCGCGCGGCTCATCTTCGCCACCCATCGCGATCTCGGCCAACTGGTGGCCGAGGGCAAATTCCGCCAGGATCTCTTCTATCGCATCAACGTCATGCGCATCGATGCGCCGCCCTTGCGCGAGCGCAGCGAAGATATTCCCGCCCTCGCCCAGCATCTGTTGCGCCACTACGGCATCGTCTTCCAGAAGCCGCTGCGGGGCTTCGATCCGGAGGCGATGGAGCTGATGCAGAGTTACTCCTGGCCCGGCAATGTGCGCGAACTCGAGAACCTCATCCAGCGCGCCCTCATCCTCGCCGAAGGGCCGACAATCGGCTGCGACGACCTCTCCATCGCCCCCCAGGACGAGGAGCTCAGCCCCCTCGACGACGTGGTCGACATCGGCGATTACCACCCCGCCGGCTCCTTCGAGCGGTTGCTGCGCGACTACAAGATCAAGCTGGCCGTCGGCGCAGTCCGCGACCATGGCGGCAACAAGACGCTGGCCGCGCGCAGCCTCTGCATCTCGCGCGCCTATCTGCATCGCCTGCTGAAACTGGCCGGCTCCGAAGCCCTCGTCGAGCAGAGCAGCGCCTCGCAGGGAATCGCCTGAACCGGCCCCGCGGCTCTCTGCATTTCATCCAAAAGCCCAAATGAAACTCTGCGGGAACTCTTGTCCGTCCTTCAGCGTAGAAGGATGTTGAGGGGAAGTCTGCGTCTTCTCCACTTGGCGCTCAGGGGGCGAGCTATTTACCCTTTGATGGAACAGAAATAAAAAAATCCAGCCAGCACTGCGGGAGAATCCATGCCGGTTGTCGAACTCGCGGGAGTGACCAAGGCCTATGAGAGCAAGGTTGCGGTCCATCAACTGAGTCTATCCATCGAAGCCGGTCAGATGTTCGGCTTGCTGGGTCCCAATGGAGCCGGCAAGACTAGCTCCATCCGCATGATGATGGGCATCACCCTGCCCGACGAGGGTCAGATCCGCCTCTTCGAGAAGCCCTTCGAGCGCCAGAGTCTGGACCGCGTCGGCTATCTGCCCGAAGAGCGCGGCCTCTACAAGAAGATGAAGGTCCTCGACCAGCTCGTCTTCTTCGGCCAACTGCACGGCCTGCACGCCGCCGAGGCGCGCAAGCGCTCCATCGAGTGGGCGCGGCGCATGGAGATCTCCGATGCGCTCGACATGCAGACCCAGGAACTCTCCAAGGGCATGCAGCAGAAGATTCAGTTCATTGCCTCGCTCCTGCACGATCCGGGGCTGATCGTGATGGACGAGCCCTTCAGCGGCCTCGATCCGGTCAACACCGCGCTCTTGCAGGATGCGCTGCTGGAGCTGAAGGACCGCGGCAAGGCCATCCTCTTTTCCACCCATCGCATGGACCAGGTAGAGAAGCTCTGCGACTCCATTTGCCTGATCGACAACGGCGAAGCGGTGCTCAGCGGCCGGGTGCGCGAGATCAAGAGCAGCTACGAACGCAACCGCGTCAACATCGAATTTGAAGGCAGCTCCGCTTTCTTGAGCAGTCCCGAGATCGCCGAGGTCAAGAACTACTCCGGCCGCGCCGAGATCAAGCTGCATCCGCACGGCGATGCACAGAGGCTCTTGCAGCAGGCCGCATCCATGGCCACCATCTACCGCTTCGAACTCGTCGAGCCATCGCTCGAAGAGATCTTCATCCAGACCGTGGGAGGCAAGACCGATGCGTAATATCCTTTTGATTGCCAAGCGCGAGTACCTGGAGAAGATCCGCGGCCGCTCCTTCCGTCTCTCCACCATCCTGGTGCCGCTGATGATTGTCGCCATTCTCGGCGGCAGCTATCTGACCCAGCGCAACGCCGGTAAGATCGGCTCAGGCCGCCATATCGCCATCGCCTCCGAGAACCCCCGCCTGGCCGAAAACGTGCGCCGCAACCTGCTCACCGACAAGGACGCGCACTACACCATCGATGTGGTTGCGCCCGCTTCTGCCGCGGACCGCGCCGCGCTCTTGCAGCAGGTGCAGGCCAAGGCCCTCGACGGGATGCTCGATCTGGATGGCGCGGCCATCGATACAGCGCATGTCGTCTACACCTCGCGCACCGGCGGCATCATTAACACCGGGCGCTTCAAATCGGCGCTGAGCCGCGCCTGGACCGAGGAGCGCCTGCTCAACAGCGGCATGAAGCCAGCACAGGCCGACGCCCTCTTCCAAGACATTCCCGTCGAAGAAAAACAACTCGACAAAGAAGGCAAGTCGGGCCAGAGCGCCGGCATGGCGCCCTTCAATAAAGCCTTGATGGTGGTCTTCTTGCTCACCATGCCGGTGCTGCTCTATGGCATGGATATGGCCCGCTCCATCATCGAAGAGAAGTCCTCGCGCATCTTCGAGGTCATGCTGGCCATTTCCAGCCCTTCGCAAATGCTCACCGGCAAGTTGCTCGGCGTGGGCGCGGTGGGTCTGACCCAGGTTGCGATCTGGGTGCTGATGGCCGCGGTGGTGACCGGAACTTCACTGGCCGCTTCCATCCTGACCGGCAATCTCTCCATTCACTTCAGCTTGCTCGAGGGAATTCTCTTTCCGGTCTACTTTGTTCTGGGATTCCTGCTCTACAGTTCGCTCTTCTCCGGCCTGGCCGCCACCTGCGAGACGGCCCAGGATCTGCAGATGTATACGCCCATCGCCATCCTCCCTGTCTGGACCAGCATGGGCATTCTCCCCGTTCTGCTCAACGATCCCAATTCCAAGTGGTCGGTGGCCGCATCGCTCTTTCCCTTCACCTCGCCCTTCGTGATGGTGGCGCGTTTGGGCCTGCAGACGCCGCCGCTGGGTCAGTTGGCGCTTTCGCTGGTGCTGATGGTCCTGAGCATCTGGGGAGTGTTGTGGTTCAGCTCGCGGCTCTATCGCGTGGGCATTCTCATGTACGGCAAGCGCGCCACCCTGCCCGAGCTGCTGCGCTGGCTGCGCTATAGCTAAAAATGTTGACGGAAGCGGAGCTAGCGGAGTTAGCGTTTGGACCCAGAGGCTTTTCTTCCCTCGGCCGTCATAGATTCCCGGCGCCCGAGCAGGTCCCTTCCCATTGCACCCCGACCGTATCGGAGGCGAACGCCGCTAACCCCGCCAACCCCGCCAACGCCGCCAACCCCGCTAACGCCGCCAACGCCGCCAACCCCGCCAACTCCGCTAACCCCGCCAACTCCGCTAGCTCCGCTAAAATCGAAACTGTGACCAGCGCCGATTATCCCCGTTTTACACTCGCCCAGCGCCTTGTTCTGGCCGTAGTTCCCCGCATTGTCTGGGCCTTGTTGGCTATCGTCAGCCGCACCTGGCGCTTCGAGGTCATCGCCGAAGAAGGCGTTGTGCCGGTGCTCTACGGCCAAAAGCCAGGGCCTGAGATCTACTGCTTCTGGCACCAATGCGTCTTGCCCTGCACGGTCTACTTTCGCCATAGCCACGCCGTGATTCTCATCAGCCGCAGCTACGACGGCGAGCTGATCACCCGCATTCTCAAGATGTTTGGCTACGACGCCGTGCGCGGCTCCAGTTCGCGCGGCGCCAAGGAGGGCCTGCTGGGCCTCAAGCGCACCATCGCCGACGGCAAGACGGCGATTTTCACCGCCGACGGCCCGCGCGGCCCCATCTACCAAACCAAGATGGGCCCCATCAAGCTGGCGCAGACCACCGGCGCACCCATCGGCGTCTTTCACCTCGAACCCGAGCACGCCTGGACGATGGGTTCCTGGGACCGCTTTCTCATTCCCAAGCCCTTCACCCGCATCTGCGTCAGTTGGGCGCAGTGGACGCATGTCCCTGCCGATCTGGCCAATGAAGACTTCGAGCCCAAGCGCGAAGAGCTCAACGCCGCCCTGGAACGCGCCCGCCTGCGTTCCTACGGGTATTTCAAGAGGGCGCAAGTATGAGCGGCCTGTCTTTCCGATCTACCTTGAGAAACTGGGTGCCCCACCCTCGCCGCGACCTTGTTTTTGCGGCTAGGGTGGGCGAGCAGGAAGCTCAACCTTGTACACCTATGAAAAACGCAGTGCAGAGCACGTCAATTGGGTCGTCCGGAAAGGCAGGGCGATGAGCGCTCTTTGTGTTGCCGACTTCGACTTCCATCTGCCCGAGGAGCTGATCGCCCAGCAGCCGCCCGCCCAGCGTGGCCAGAGCCGCATGTTGACGGTTGACCGCTCCGCCGGCGGACTGCGCGACACCGTCTTCGCCGAGTTCCCATCTTTGCTCCAGCCCGGCGACCTGCTGGTGCTCAACGACACGCGGGTGATTCCCGCACGCCTGTATGCCAAGCGAACCGTGATCCGCGAACGCCAGGAGCCAACCGCCATGGTCGAGGTCTTTCTCACCGAGCAAGTCAAGGACCTGGAAGGCAACCTTTGGCGCGCCCTGGTCAAGCCGGGGAAAAAGGTAGCTGTCGGCGAGCGGTTAGCCTTTTTTACGCAGAGCGGCGAGATCGTCCTTGAAGCCGAGGTGCTGGAACGCGGCGATTTCGGCGCGCGCCTCTTGCGCTTCGCTCCGGTCGAGGATTTCTTCGCTGTTCTGGACCGCATCGGCCACATGCCGTTGCCGCCCTACATCCATCGCGACGACGCCATCGAAGACCGCGAGCGCTATCAGACCGTCTTCAACCGCGAGCGCGGATCGGTGGCCGCTCCCACCGCCGGCCTGCACTTCACCCCGCAAGTGCTCGATGAACTGGCCGCCAAGGGCGTGGTAACGGCGCGCGTCACCCTCCATGTCGGCCTGGGAACCTTTGCTCCCCTGCGTGTCGAGCGCCTGGACGAGGTCCACCTGCACCGCGAGCGCTATTCGCTCAGCGCTTCCGCTGCCGCCGCCATCAACCGCGCCCATGCCGAGGGCCGCCGCATTGTGGCCGTGGGCACAACCGTAGTCCGTACTCTGGAGCACTGCGCCCGCGAGGCAGCCGGTCAACCGCTCGCGCCCCACTGCGGCGAGACGGAGATCTTCATCTCGCCCGGCTTCGACTTTCAACTGGCCGGCGCGCTGCTGACCAACTTCCATCTGCCCCAATCGAGCCTGCTCATGCTGGTCAGCGCCTTCGCCGGGCGGGAAAATGTGCTGGCCGCTTATCGCCACGCCGTCGAGCAAAACTACCGCTTTTTCAGCTACGGCGACTGCATGTTCCTGGCCTGAAGGGTAACGATTCCGAAACCGTTTCAAGCACCGTTGCAGTTATAAACACGCACCTCGGCTTCAATCTTCTTGCTGAGCGCCAGCTTGGCTTTGGTGAGGTCGTGCATCTGCTGCAAATTCAGCCAGAACTCGGGGCTGTTATCGAAGAATCGGGACAAGCGCAACGCGGTATCGGGCGTAATGGCGCGTTTGCCGCGAACGATCTCACCGATGCGGGTGGTGGGAACATGAATGCTCATGGCGAGAAAGTTCTGACTGATGCCGAGCGGTTTCATAAACTCCTCCGCCAGCATCTCTCCCGGCGAGGTGGTCACGTATTGGTAATCCCAGCCCTTTGCCGGGCGCACCAGGGGGACGCTATCTTCTTTCGTTGTGATAATCGACGATTTCGACGCCATACGCTCCATCCTCTTTCCAGGTAAAACAGACTCTGAATTGGTGGTTGATGCGGATGCTGAACTGCCCTTTGCGGCGTCCTGCGAGCGGCTCCAGCATATTTCCCGGCGGCTCGCGAAGATCTTCCAGCCGGGTCGCGGCTTCAATGCGGTTCAGTTTTCGCCGCGCCACGCTCTCGATGCTGCGCCATCGCCGGTTGGCGCCGATCTGCGCCAGTTCCGCGGTGTCGCGATCCCCGAAACTCCGAATCATGGCCTCAGCATACACCGCCGCGCGTTCAACGTAAAGCAGTATACAGGACGCCCCGTCGCCGGCCGGAAACGATTCTTGGCTCCCATAACATAAAAGGATTCCCAAAAAAGATTGCCGGAAGCGGCTCGGCTTGCATCTGGAAAGGGGGGATCTGGGCATCCGGGCGGGCGCTGTGATACAACATTAATGTCCACAGAGATTGCCGCAATTTGCGCGTAAAAAGCGATTTACTGAGAAATTGCCGTCGAACGGCGCTGTTTTTTGTATCGATGGAGTTCAGCCGGTGCACGGGACCAATTTGATTTTTGTGGAGCGATAGGAGAATTGCCATGGTCGAAACAATCTTTAGCCCTTTTGAAACAGTGAAGTACGAAGGCCCCGCCAGCGAGAATCCACTCGCCTACCGTTGGTATGACGCCGATCGCGTCGTCCTCGGCAAGCCCCTCAAGGATCATCTGCGCTTTTCGGTCGCCTACTGGCACTCGCTCGCGGCAACCGGCGGCGACCCCTTTGGCGGAGGCACCCTGCAGCGTCCCTGGTTCGCTCCCGGCGACCCCATTGCCCAGGCCAAGGTAAAGGCCGATGCGGCCTTCGAGCTCTTCCGCGTCCTCGGCCTGCCCTTCTTCTGCTGGCATGATGGCGACATCGCGCCCGGCGGCGCCACGCTGGCCGAGACCCTGAAGAACTTCCACACCATGGTGGATTATCTCGAATCCAAGATGAGCACCTACTCCACCAAGTTGTTGTGGGGAACGGCGAATCTCTTCTCGCATCCGCGCTTCATGGCCGGCGCCTCCACCAATCCCGATCCCGAGGTCTTCGCCTGGTGCGCGGCCACGGTGAAGAATTGCATGGACGCCACCCAGCGGCTGGGCGGTTCCAACTATGTGCTCTGGGGCGGTCGCGAAGGCTACGAGACCCTGCTCAACACCAACATGAAGCAGGAACTCGAGCAGATGGGGCGCTTCCTCACGCTGGTCGTCGAGTATAAGCACAAGATCGGCTTCAAAGGCCAGATCCTCATCGAGCCCAAGCCCAAGGAACCCACCACCCACCAGTACGACTTCGACACGGCCACCGTCTTTGGATTCCTGCAGCGCTTCGGCCTGGAAAAGGAAGTCAAGGTCAACATCGAGGCCAACCACGCCATGCTCGCCGGCCACACCTTCGAGCATGAGATTTCGACCGCCGGCGGCCTGGGAATCCTGGGCTCGCTCGATGTCAACCGCGGCGATGCCTTGCTCGGCTGGGATACCGATCAGTTCCCCAACGAACTGGGCTCCATGACCATGAGCATGTATCACGTCATCAAGGCCGGCGGCCTCAACCAGGGCGGATGCAACTTCGACGCCAAGGTGCGGCGTCAGAGCTTTACCGCCGAAGACATGATCCACGCCCATGTGGGCGGCGCCGACCTCTGTGCGCGCGCCTTCCTGACGGCTGCCAAACTGATCGAAGACGGCCGCTACGACGCCATCCTCGAGCAGCGCTATGCGGGCTGGAAGTCGCCCGAGGCGGTGGCTATGCTGGACGGCAAGCTGTCCCTCGATCAGATCGAGGCCCTGGCTCTCAAGAACGGCATCAACCCCCAACCCCGCTCGGGCAAGCAGGAGCAGATTGAAAACCTGTTGGCTCGCCTGATCTATTCAGACAAGTTCTGATTTGCTTGAGTGAGTGCTTTTTTCGGGAGCCTTTGTTAAGGTCCAAGATTTGAAGGGTACGGGCTTTAGCCCGTACATAAGGCCAGAGAAATCAATGGGCTTTAGCCACTGAGGGAAGGCCGGCTTTTCCGAAAAGCACTGAATCAGAGGTTCCTTAGCGAGCGTCCGGGATCACTCCTGGGCGCTCGTTTGCGTTGAAGAGGGAACGAAGAGCCGGGGCAGAGCAGGATTGTAGCGCTGGCCTCCTGGCCGGCTGAAACGCGGACGTCCTCGTCCGCGCTTCTGCAAGAGCGATGACCGAATCGCACGGCCTGAAGACTAGACCGATTTCATCTTGTCCGCAAGGCAGCCGGCGATCACTTCGTATTCGCAATTCATCTGCAGCCAGCGCATCTCTGCCACGCTATAAAGGGCAGAGACAATCTCCTCCGCGAGCGCGCAGTTGCAGCGGCAAAGGTGACTCGCGAGCCAGTGGGCGTTCCTGTGGCGATCGACTCCCATTCCCCCGCCCCCACCGAAGATCTTGTACACCTTTCTCGTGGCGCTATAGCAGAATACGCCAGCCCCGCCTAGGATGGGGATGCTGCTGGCCACCTTCTTGTCGAACTTCTGACCCTTCTGTTTGATGACGTAATCAAGTACGCCTTCAACCATCCGGTGTGATTCTTTCGAGAAGATCGAGGTCTGCGAGGACGAAGTGGATGCAGGAGCAGGAAGTTCGATGCACTTGCCCTTATACAAATCCAACTGCTCGCGAATCTTCATCAGTCGCAACAAATGTTCATGTGTGCTGAGCGCGGACTTGATGGCCAGCCCGGATTCGGCCAACGCCGCTGCTCCGGCCACGGCGATGAGACCAAGCCCCGTTGCACTCGCGCCCAGGGCCGCCGCTGCCACTGCGCCTTTGCCCGTCATGGCGGCGTACGTCAACCCCGCGACCCCGTCGCTGTGGGTCGCATACTGAGCGGCGCTGATACCCTTTGTCGCCAGAGATTCCGCGCGAAGCGCGTTCTTTTTGAGCGCCTTGTTCCTGTCCGCGATGTTCTGCTGAACGGCGTTCGCGGCCATGGACATATGCCGGTTAAACTCCACCGCTGGTGGCATATGGGTACTAGGCACCAACTGAACCATGCAATCACTTGCTATTTTGGTGATCTCATCGAGGAAATCCTGCACGACGACTTTATCTTTCCCGGTTCGCTCGGCAAATTCTCGAGGGTTTTTCTGTCTCCACGACTCGAAATATTCGTCCACTTGTTGGATGTAAAACTGGCAGGATGACGGTTTAGCTTCGTTCTGGAGGTAAAAGTCGATACCTCCGACCAGCATCTTGAGTTCATGGGATTGGTAGTGCCCGAAGCCACGATCGACCTTTTCCTCGAATACGGACTTGTAGCCACTCTTCTTGGACCGTTCCAGGTATTTCACGAAATCCTCTTTCTTCGGCAGCAGTACTACTCGCCCTCGCGCCGACTGTTCGTTAAAACAGGCTGCGTGTGTCAAGCTCGCTGCATGAACACAGAACAAGCAAGGCCGTTTGCAATCGCAATCCGGCTGGCGGCGGGGCATTCCGATGATAGATAATTGCAAGCATTCTATAGCCCGCCACCAACAATGGCAAATAGGAGCCGATCGGCTTCAATAAAAGTCCAGCTTGCTTCTGGCGCGATTCATGGATTTCTTTTATGCTCTTCGTCGAGTTGAAAAATGAAAGGTAAGCGAAGATGAAAATTGGATTGACTGTTTCTTTGGTTTTTGGCCTGTTGATTCAATGCCTGTGCGCACAGCAGAGCAATCCGCGTTTAGACGCGCTCAAGAAGTACATCCTTGAAAAGGACTACCCGGAGGTCTTCGCGGATTCTCCCTATAAAACGCGCATCGAAGGTTTTCTCGATGTCGATATTGATAACGATGGCGTCAAGGAAATTGTTGTTCTCTTTTATCCCCATTACCGGCAATCGGCGCCCATTCTGATCTATAGAGTCAACTCGGATTTGAAAGTTGAACGTGTGCCGGAAGGGCTCGCGCCGGGCCCCTTGCAGAAAGTTT
The DNA here is from genome assembly GCA_964493705.1 of uncultured Occallatibacter sp. Taxonomy (GTDB): domain Bacteria; phylum Acidobacteriota; class Terriglobia; order Terriglobales; family Acidobacteriaceae; genus Telmatobacter. The sequence goes on along the minus strand of CAZBPD010000039.1, from coordinate 10,274 downwards.
CCGGCGAATATCTGGATGCGCACACAGCCGGGCTTGCCGTCGATTTCGAAATTAAACCAGACCATGCCACGCCTGAATCGGTATACGGAATTGCCAGGAAGAGCGGTTTCAATGGATTTGTCCTCTACGATAATTTCTTTTATATGGACGGCCGGAAAGGCCTGCCTGCGCTCATCGATATGCGTGGAGTGAAAGTTCCATCCAATCAACACGACTGCGGGAGCTTCGAATTCTCGCGCATCCGGCAGATCGCGGCGGGCGGACTGCGCGAGGATCCCAGCAAAAACTATCTCGCCGCCTGGGTGGGCGACGAGATCTATGTCTATCTCATTCGCGGAGTCTCGAAAGAAGGCTTTCTCGACAAGAAGCTATGGATCGTCAAAGCACCTGTTGGCTTCAAAGGCTTCGAGACCAATCAGGGGCTGACCTATAAGACAGATGCCGGCCTGGCTGTTCTGACGCTGAAGTAACGACGCAGCTTATCCTTCCAGCCGCTCTTCGATCAACCTGTCGACCAGCGGCTGCAAAAGCTCGCCGGTTTTGGGCAGCACGAATGCCCTGGCTGCCGCATCCCAATCCAGCTTGAAGCTGGTCGAGAGCGCCGAGATCCAGATCTGGCGCACCGGCGCGTTGGGGGTGAGAACAAATTTGCCCGGCGGCGCATCGAAGACCACGTTGAGCACCCCGCCCTGTTCTTCGACCTCGAATCCGGCGTCGCTCTCTTCCTCGCGGGCATAAAGATACTGCTTGAGCGCTTCAAGGGCGGCGTCGGCCGCGCGGCGAAACTCCTGTTCGTCCATCATGGCCCCAGTGTAGCAAGGAGCCCCGCGGCGGGAGCGCCCATTTGCAATTTCTTCAGTTACAACTGCGCGCCGTCTGCATCTCGCACGCGGGAAGTTTTCGGTTTATTTCGGGAATTCTCCGGTTATTTTCCTTCCTTTCACCAAATTCTCGCGTCCCATTCATCGCTTTAGAGCCATACTCCACTCGTACGCCAGCTCCGTATTCAGTTTTTCCGGAGGCAGACGATGCGTTTTTTGTGGACGATTGCAGGGATACTGGTTGGGGCGCACGCCGCCCTTTGCCTCGAGCCGCAGCCCCCCATTCCGCCCAGCCAGTTGGTCCGCGAGGTGGTCTACAACGAACTCCACGACCACGACCGTCATGGCTATTGGCGCTATTGGATCGAGCACCACAATCAGCAGCAGACCCAGCGCGAAGAGCAGGTGGAGACCGTCGACGGGCCGGTCAAGCGCCTGACCCTCAATAACGGCCGCCCGCTCGACCCCGCAGCTACCCGTCAGGAGCAGGCCCGTCTCGCTCATCTGCTGGGTTCGCCCTCCGAACAGGCCCGCCAGCGCCAGGAGTACGCCGAAGACGAAAAGCGTATTGGCCGCATTCTGGCTCTGCTGCCCGATGCTTTTCTCTATCAGTACGCAGGCGATGAGAACGGCTGCACCCATCTCCGCTTCCGGCCCAATCCCAATTACCCCGCACACTCCGTCGAGGCCCGCGTCTTTCACGCCATGAGCGGCGACCTGTGGCTCAGTATTCGTTCCAAGCGGCTGGCCCGGCTCGACGGCCACCTGGAAGAAAACCTCGACTTCGGCTACGGCATTCTGGGCCGCATTTATAAGGGCGGATGGTTCCGTTTGCAGCGCACCGCCGCCTCCCCCACCGATTGGAAGACGGAGCGTCTGGAGGTGCATATGAATGGCCGCGCCCTGCTCTTCAAAACCATCGCCCGTGAGACCAGCGAGGTGCGCGGAGGCTTTCAGCCCGTTACCGCGGGCATGAGCATGGCCCAGGGGCTGGCGTTGCTCCAGAGCGACTCCAACACCGCGTTGCTGCAGCCGGCGGTTTATCTGCACCTACCCAATTAATCGCAGCGGTGGAAGTCTGAACTCATCCCGTACCGCTCAGTGCCGTGTATCGAAATCGGACAAGAAAACCATTCGTAATTAGCTCAAGTTAATCTTCCTTGCGCCGATATGCCTCTTCAAGGCACACGCGGAAGGGGGATGCAGATGAGCATGCAGATTGCCGCAGCGTCCAGCATGGAACCATCCCAATATTCGGCCTCCAGCGAGGCGAAGGCGGGCGCCAACTCGGTGCTCGCGGTGCCCTTCAGCGCCCGCGTGGGCAGCAAGACATTCTCAGGCGATGTTGAACATATCAATGGCGAATACGAGGGCAGCGTCTCCAATCTCATGGGCGTCAACTCGGCTGCGCCGACGGTGGGAAGAGTCGAAGACAGGCTCGTGAATCTGATCGATTTCTTCGCCTGATCGACTCTTAAAAATCCCGCTGAAAGCCGGTTCTTTCCCTCCAATCTGCTCCGCTTTGAGGTCGATTTCGCCGCCCCTGCGCCCGGCAAAATGCTTCTACTGTCCAGAAAACGCACACTCGCTCATAAATCTATTCATGCTTTTCAAGCCTGCGCCGATATGCCGGACAGGAGGGCGTAGACCCCTCTCTGGAGCCAAGATGGAAATCGCGCCCATCCCCGGAATCCGCTTCATGCCCATGGTGCAGCGCACCCTGGTCGCGGGCGAGACCGCTCCTGTCTTCGATATCGACGATCTGGTGAGCATTGGCAGCGGCTCCTACTCCGCCAAACACGAAGAGTCCCGCGGCGGCATGCAAAACGAGGCAGACGACCTATCCGCAGACGACGAGGACGAGATCGCCGGACCGCACTATACCCGCAGCGGAAAGAGCGAAGTCGGCCGCCGTCTGAATTGTTTCGCCTGATCGTCTTTTTGTCCCGGACCGAGATTCCTGCTTACAGCCTGAACCAAATACACCAATCCTTCGTACATCCATCTTGATTGCCCTGCGTCGAGCGAGGGAAAGGGATTTTCATTGCCTTTTTACGGAAGCAGATTGCAATCCGGCTTCGGACCTGATAATTTACTAACCAGTTAGTTAACAAACCATGAAGACCACTCTCCCAACCCGCACCCAGGCCGAACGCGCCGATCAAACCCGCGCCCGCATCCTGGAAGCCGCGATCGGCCAGTTCAGCGAAAACGGGCTGGCCGGGGCTCGCACCGAGCAGATCGCCGCAGCCGCGGGCGTCAACAAGGCGCTGCTCTACTACTACTTCAAGAGCAAGGACGAGTTGTACAAGGCGGCCGTCGAGTCGGTGGCCGATGGGGTTCGCGCCGCCCATCTGGCGGTGCTGGAGAGCCAGACTTCTCCAGGAGAGCGTTTTGTGGCCCTGGTGCTTCAGCACTTTGACCGCATCCTGACCAACCGCAGCTTTCAGAGCCTGATGCAGCAGGAGATGATCCGCCTGCATCGCGGCGAGTCGGACGCCTTCAGCCCCATCGTCGTGCGGGTCTTCCGTCCCCTGATGGAGCGCATCGGCGAGCTGGTTGCCGAGGGGATTGCCGCGGGCGAACTGATCCACACCGACGCCTTGCAGATGCACTATTCCGCCATGGGCGCCAACGTACTGTACTTTCTCTCCGCTCCGATGATGCAAGCGTTGCTGGGGTCGGACCCGCTGGAACGCACGGCGATGGAGCAGCGGCGCACGGCCTCGATTCGCTTTCTCGGCCAGGCGCTCTTTATCGACCGCGCGCACGGAGCCGAGGTTGCCGAGCGGGTTCTGGCCGCCTCGCCCATGCCGGAGTGCGCGGAGTTTGGTGTTCACGCGATGCACGGACTGCGCGGCAAAAACAAATTTTTCGTAAAGCGTTGAGCCTGGCCGAGCCAGGAAGATTGAGGGTAATGTGAACGCACGCAATCGAGTTTTTTTGCTTCTGGGACTGCTGACCGTCGGCGCGCTGATCTGGTATCTGCTGACCGTGCGCCAGGGCGGCGATCTGCAACTGATCGGCACGGTCGACGCCAACGAGGTGGTGGTGTCGAGCAAGATCCAGGGCCGCATTCAAACGTTGACTGTCGATGAGGGCCAGCAGGTGCAGGCCGGGCAACTGATCGCCATCATCGAGAGTGACGATCTGGCCGCCGCGCATAAGGCCGCTGAGGCCAATGCATCCAGCCAGCAGGGCAAACTGGGTGAGACCGTCGAGACCGAGCGCCAGACGCGCGGCGAAGTCACCAGCGCTACCATCAATGCGGAAGCGCAACTACGCGCCTCGCGCGCCGCGCTGGCCCAGGCCCAGGCGCAGCTCGAGCACCAGAAAGCCGACACCAGCCGCATCGTAGTGCTGGCCGAGCAGGGCATCGACAGCGCCCAGGCGCGCGATGAGGCCGTCACCAGCCTTCATGCAGCCGACGCTGCCGTCGAGGCCGCGCACGAGAATGTTGCCGCAGCAGAAGCGAGCGTTCGTCAGGCCAAGGCGCATGAGATTCAGGCCGCCGCGGCTGCGCGCACCGTGGATTCCACGCGCGATCTGGTGGTCAACGCCAAGGCCCTTGCCGATCAGGCCAAGGTGCAAGTGGGCTATGCGCAGATCTTTGCTCCGGTCAGCGGACGGGTCAATGTGCGCGCCGCCCGCCAAGGCGAAGTGGTGGCTGCGGGCGCGCCGATCGTCACCATCATGGATCTGACCGAGACCTGGGTTTATGCGCCGCTGCCCGAGACGCAAGCCGACAGCGTCAAGCTGGGAGAGATGCTGCGCGTCGTTTTGCCAAGCGGCGCCGCAACACAGGGGAAGATCATCAACAAGGCCACCGAAGCCGACTTCGCAACGCAGCGCGATGTGGGCAGCATGAAGCGCGACATCAAGACCGTGCAGTTGAAGCTGCTCATCGACAATCCAGGCGAGCGAATTGTTCCCGGCATGACGGCCGAAGTGTACGTGCCCAAAGAATGGCTGGTGAAAAAATGAGCCGTCCTGGTGCAGCCGTGCAGAGCGCGAATGGCGCGATTCAGCCGGCCATTGTGGTAGAAAAAATCGTCAAGCGCTACGGCGATTTCGAGGCCGTCAAGGGTGTCGATTTTCAAGTGGCGGAGGGCGAGATCTTCGGCTTGCTCGGTCCCAACGGGGCAGGGAAGTCGACGCTGATTCGCATGATGACCACGCTGATCCCGGTGACCAGCGGCCGCGCCGTCATTGGCGGTTTCGATGTGGCGCGCGATCCCGACGAAGTGCGGCGCATGATCGGCGTCATTCCCCAGGCGCTGACCAGCGACAACGACCTTACGGTAGGCGAGAACCTCAGCATCTACGCCAAGCTCTACAGCGTTCCCCGCGCCGAGCGCGAGCGCAACATTGCGACTGTGTTGGAAGCTGTGGATCTGACCAAGTGGCGCGATGCGCAGACCAAAACGCTCTCTGGCGGCATGCGCCGCCGTTTGGAGATAGCCCGCGGCCTGGTGCACAATCCGCGCATCTTTTTTCTCGACGAGCCAACCACCGGCCTCGATCCCGTCTCGCGCATTGCGGTGTGGGAGATGTTGAACAACCTGAAGAAGACGCGCAATCTCACCATGCTCATCACTACCCATTACATGGAAGAGGCCGACCGTCTCTGCGACCGCATCGCCATTGTCGATCACGGCACGCTGGTGGCGCTGGGCACGCCCGTCGAGTTGAAGCAGAGCGTTCCCGGCTCCAATGTTGTCGAAGTGCAATTTGCCCGCGAGAGCGAGGAGTGGCCCGCGCGTTTGAAGCAACTGAGCGGCGTCACCGAGGTCGAGTCGCAATCGGCCGGCGTCTATCGCGTGCTCACCTCGAACGGCTCGCAGACCACCACGCAACTGGTGGAGATGGCCTCTGGCCTGGGCGAAACGCTCACCTCGCTGAGCGTGCAGAACACCTCGCTCGACGATGTCTTTGTTCACTACACCGGCCGCCAACTGCGCGATGAGCAGGTCAAGCCGACGTTTACCATGCCGCCGCGCCCCGGAGTACGTCCATGAACAGAATGTTTGCCATTATCGAGCGCGAGATGCGCAAGTTTTTCCGCTCACCGACGCTGATGATCATGTCGCTGATGATGCCGCTCTTGCAGTTGGTCATTATGGGCAACGCCTTCGGCGGCAAGATCGTGGGAACCCGCGTGGCCGTTGTGGATTACGACAAAGGCCCGCAGGCCGTCAAGGTGCGCGAAGCCTTCGACTCCATCGCTGTCAACATCAAGACCTTCACCACCGTCGAGTACAGCGACGAGGTCAAGGCCCGTGAAGATGTGCGCACCGGGCGCATCGATGCTGCCGTGATCATTCCCGCGCAGTATTCGCGCCGCGTATACGCGCAGGATGCGCCGCGTCTGGGCCTGGTGGTGGATAACTCCGACGCCTTCACCAGCGGCAGCATTGAAGGCGAGATGCAACTGGTGGTCACTGCCCTGAGCACGCCGCAGATTCAGCCGCGTCTGGTGCAGTCCATCGCGCTGGAGATCGTCGAACTCTATCCCTATGTCAACTACCTCAAGTTTCTTTTGCCGGCCACCGTGGCCATGGCCATGTACATCTCGGTGATGATTGGCGGCGGCATGTTGTACATCGACGACAAGGCGCGCGGCGTACACGAGGGCTATCTAGTCACACCTATCACCAAGCTGGAGCTGGTCTTCGGCATGAACATCGCCGGCGCCATCAAGGCCACGCTCTCGGGGATTGTGCTGTGCGTAGTGGGATCGCTGATGGCGGGTTTGGGAGTGATCTTTCATCCCGTCATGATGCTGCAACTGCTCTGCCTGATCCTGGCCACATCCATGGCCTTCAACGGCATGATGTTTCTGTTGATGGTGCGGGTCGACGATCCGCTGGTGCCGAGGGCCATGTTCGGCGTGCTGAATGTGCTGCTCTTCTATCCATCGGGCGCTATGTATCCTGTGGCTGCATTTCCTGCATGGCTGCGCGCGCTCTCGGTAATCGATCCCTTCACCTACGCCATTCACGGCTTCAAAGCAGTTCTGCTCAAGGATGGCGGCTTCGCGGCCATTCAATTCGATCTCTTGTTTCTCTCTGTCTTCGGCATCGGCACGCTGCTGATCGCCACGCCGTTGTTCAAGAGAACGCTGTAAAGATCGACGGAATTCCGGCAAGATGCAACATCGCGCCGGAAGGCAAACAGGCGGTCCATTCTTGTGGGAGAATGGGCCGCCTTGCTGCGTTATTCAACCAAGACTTGTCATCTTGAGCGACTTGTCATCCCAAGCGACTTGTCATCCTGAGCGCAGCGAAGGATCTGCGGTTGTCTCTCGTTGCAATGGGATTACGCCGGGTCCTGTTCCAGCCTGCGCACCGTCACCACGGTGATGTCGTCTTCCTGCCCGAAGGAGCGGGCGGCGTCGGCGATGTAGAAGGCGCTCTGGTTGCTCAGATTGTGCACGCGGTCGAAGCCGAAGAGTTCGCCTGAAGGACGGCGCGCCTCGACCACCCCGTCGGAGAGCAGCAGCAGCCGGTCGCCGGGGTGCAGATAAAGATGTAGCTCGTCGTAGTTCACCTGCGCGGTCACGCCCAGCGGCAGGCTGCCGGGGATGGCCACCTCCTGGCTGTTCAGGTAAGGGGGCAGATGGCCGGCGTTGGCCAGCAGCAGTTCTCCGTCGGCGCCGAACCAGGCCGCCTGGCAGGTGGTGAAGCTCTCGCTGCCGGTCAGCACGCGGTTGAGCGACTCCAGAACCTTTGCCGGGCGGCGTTCGCTGGAACTGCGCAACGCGCCCATCAGCATGGAGACGTTCATGGCCGCCTTCAATCCCTTGCCGGCCACGTCGCCGATCACCAGCAGCAATCCGCCGTCGCTGGTGGGGCGCACGTAGAAGAAGTCGCCGCCCACCTCGTTGGCCGGGTTGTAGATCGAGTCCACCTCGAAGCCGGGGGTCTGCACCTTCTCCTGGGGAATTAGCAGTTCCTGCACGCTGCGCGCGGCGGCCAGTTCATTCGAAACGCGCTCCTGGTCCCGCTGCACGCGCAGGAAGCGCACAAAGACGATCAGCAGAATGGCGGCGAGGCCGGCAAATTCGCCAATGGCAGTAAAGTGAATCGGGATGGGGCCGGCCTGAATGGTCAGTGGCGAGGAATAGGGAAGCCCGCCCATATGTTCCATCTGCCCGGTGACGGTCGGCTCCAGCGAGCCAACCACGGTCAGAATCAGGGGAATCAGCAGCAGACCGGCTTCAAAGTTGCGCCGGATGGTGGCCGAGATCAGGGTGCCGAAGACGAAAACAAACCAGCAGACGGTCCACAAGCCAAAGTAAACGAAGACGGCGAGCACAGCCACCCCGATCCATCCGTGGACCGCGGTTTGCAGAAACATGGGGGCAATGCCGGCCAGGCCGATGGCCGACCAGCGCAGCGCATGGATGTACCAGCGTTTGCGCAGGGCGAGGAAAGAGACCAAAAACTCGAAATAGAGGTAGGCCGAGATGGCAAACATCTGCAAGACCAGTGCAGCGTGCCAGAAATGATCGATGCGCGCGAAGCTCCCCGCCAGATCCACAAACCCGATGGGAGCCTGCAGCAGCTCATGCAGGGCCAGCCAGAGGTACTCCACATGGCCCTTCTGCGTATAGTAGAGGGCCAGCAAAAACAGAGCCAGTCCAGTGCAGAGGATGGCGTTGATCAGCCGCGGCAGCCGCTCGTGCAGCATGTGGATGGTCCAAAGCTCCAGTGAGCGGTCCAGGTCTTCGCGGTTGCCGAGCAGAAAGCGGTGCGCCTTCAGGAAATTGTCATACGCATGGGGACCAGGGCTCAGATAGATGGTGCGCACCACCAGCGTCAGTTCGGTCTGCGAGGACGGGACGTTCAGGTCGTAGATGCGCGAGATGGCCTGAAAATACTCCGGCTGCACCCCGTTGGGGCCTTCCGGGTGAATCGGCTGCCCGTTGGCGAAGATCTCCACGCCGGGATCGGTCGAGCTGTTGATGTTGGTGGTCTGGGTGACCGGCAGCTCCACCATCAGGGCCACCGGCCCATGCTCCGGCGCCAGCTTCAGATGCAGACGAAACCAGACCCAGGGGCGTTTGTGTCCCGGTGGGGGGCCGGTCTGGCCGATCGACTTCTTCCCCTCGTTCGGAGTCGTATCGCTGGCGGCGGGATGGTCTAGGTCGGGCAAATCGGCAAAGCCGGCGCCGGCATCGCGCAGAGCCCAGGCGGAGTCGTCGAAATCGGTTGCGCCGGCCTCTGGGTTGGCGGTGATGCCGACCCTCCAGTTCCTGTCCAGATGCAACGGCGAACCCAGACTGGTAGCGTCGAAGACCACGGTCGGAGTGCGCGGGGCAAGGGGCACGGAAGAGTGGCCGTGCGTCTTGGGCGTCAGCAAATGGCCCAGCGCAGGACCCAGGGGCTGCTGGGCGGTCAAACCCATCGCCCCACAGAGAACCGCTAAAGCTAACCCGGCAATCGCTCGGCGCAAAACTCCCCCCTTGGTTTCCTCGTACTTCACTGTAACGCAAACCGCTGCGTTCCATCCCGGCGGCGGTGCGCAAAGGTTGAGGCAAAAAACACGCTGGCCCGAAGACAGGTATGCTGGACAGGAGAGAACCAGCGGACAAAGCGCAGACGGCTGTGGAAAAAATCTTCTCCCGTGTTGTCGAACGGGCGAATTCAAACGTCTAAAGAGTGGAGCGAAGCGGAGCGGTCAGGCGATTTGGCTGGGCCAACACGCGCTCGCTGGAGAGGTCTTGGTCATGAGAACAGCTTGCAAAGTGTTCAGCGTTCTGGCGCTGGCGGGATGGGCGGCACTGCTGACCGGCACGCTTCGGGCGCAGTCCACCCCTTCCAACACCCCATCCTCCACCCCATCCTCCACATCGACCTCTGGGCAGACAACGGCCCCGGCGGCGACCACGCCCACGGACCCTGCCGCCCAGCCTGCCGCCCAGAGCGCCCCTGCGCCAGAGGCGCAAACTGCTCCTGGAGCGACGCCGGTGGCCGGCGACACACCCGCGACCGCTGCCGGCAATTCCGCCGACAGGGACAAGGCTGCGGCCAGCGACCAAGCCGGCGGCAAAGATAAGGCTGGTAAATCCAAAGACAAGCCCGCGCCGGGAACCGCGCCGGTCGAGGGCGATGTGCCCGCGGCCGCCGTCGATCCCAACAAGGTGGTCGAGGTGGGCAGCCAGAAGGTCAACGTCAAGCCGGGCTCGATCGAAGACGTCAACGCAGTGGGCAATCGCGACATCGGCGGCCGCGGCCTGATGAACTGGTACTCCACCGACTACGAGATCCGGTTGGGAAAGCAGTACTCCATGGAGATCGAGAAGAGCGTCCGCTTCATCACCGATCCGATCATTACCGAGTATGTCAACCGCGTCGGCCAGAACATCGTTAAAAATTCCGATTGCAAGGTTCCCTTCACCATCAAGGTGATCGATTCGGACGAGATCAACGCCATGGCGCTGCCGGGCGG
>CAZBPD010000038.1:0-45926 GCA_964493705.1 uncultured Occallatibacter sp. | reverse complement strand
CCTTCCGTCGCCTAAAGGCGAGGGGTTTACGGATCCCCTATCGGGGACTCTAAAATGAAAAGAAGCGCGGCGATCAGACCGCGGCTCGGAACGGGACGGCACGATGAGCACGGCCACAGCGGAGAAGCATAGGGCGGCACACAGAGACGAGCACCGCGACTGGAAGCCGTCGGTGAATCCCTGGCTGGTGGCGGCCTCGGTCATGCTGTCCACCTTCATGGTGGTGCTGGATTCCTCGGTGGCCAACGTGGCGCTGCCGCACATCGCCGGCAATCTTTCCGCCTCGACCGATGAATCCACCTGGGTGCTGACCAGCTATCTGGTCGCCAACGCCATCATGCTGCCCGCCGCGGGTTGGATTGCGCGGCGCATCGGTCGCACGCGGCTTCTGCTTTTATCCATTCTGCTCTTCACCCTGGCCTCGCTGCTCTGCGGCATGGCGCTGACCATGCCCATGTTGATCCTGGCCCGCATTCTGCAGGGCATCGGCGGCGGCGGCATGCAGCCGCTGGCGCAGTCGATCCTGCTGGAGAGCTTTCCGCCCCACCGCCACGGCACGGCGATGGCCGCCTATGGCGTGGGCGTCATCGTCGCCCCGATCATCGGCCCCACGCTGGGCGGATGGATCACCGACAGCTACAGTTGGCGCTGGATCTTCTATATCAATCTGCCTATTGGCATCCTGGCGCTCTTCATGGTCAACCTCTACGTGGAAGACCCGCCCTATCTGCGCAAGGCTTTCACGGGAGCCATCGATTACCTTGGCTTTGGGCTGATGGCTCTGTGGCTGGGATCGCTGCAACTGGTGCTGGACAAGGGACAGGAGGCCGACTGGTTTGCAACTCCCTGGATTTGCTGGACGGCCGCCATCTCCACACTGGCGCTCATTGCCTTCATCGTCCGCGAGCTGACGGACCACGATCCGATCGTCCAATTGCGCGTCTTCCGCGATCATAACTTCGCCATGGGAACGATGATTACCTGTCTGTACGGCTTTGTTCTCTATGGCACTCTGGCGATGCTGCCATTGTTTCTGCAAACCCTCATGGGCTATTCGGCGCTGCAAAGCGGCCTCTCGGTCAGCCCGCGCGGACTGGGCGCCATGGCTTCGATGATGATGGTGGGAGTGCTGGTGCGCAAAATCGACGCCCGCCTGCTGATGGCTTTCGGCTTTGCCCTGCTCGGCACATCCACTTGGATGCTGTGCGACATCAACCTGCAAATTGGAATGTCTTCGGTCGTGGTGCCCAACATCCTCAACGGCTTCGCCATGGGCTTCATCTTTGTTCCGCTGACCACCGTGACGCTGAGCCGGCTGCACAAGCAAGAGATCGGCAACGCCGCCGGCATCTACAACCTGATGCGCAACGTCGGCGGCAGCATCGGCATCGCCATGGTCACCACGCAACTGGTGCGCGGCAGCCAAAAGCATCAAAACTTTCTCGCCGCCAATCTGACCGCCAACTCACCTATCCTGCAGCGGCTGCTGGGCGGATTGGAGGCGCACTTTCGCATGGGCGGCGCCAGTTCCGCAGCGGCGCACCAACTGGCGCTGGGATCGATCTACCGCAGCGTCAAGCAGCAGGCCTCGCTGCTGGCCTACGCCGACAACTTCGCTCTGCTGGGATTCTTGGGATTTTTCTGCGTTCTCCCCGTATTGCTGCTGCGCCCCATCAAACACGCGCCACCTTCGCCACCTGCATTAGAGTAGGCGCCTGCGCCCAAAAAGAGGCGCGGAACTGGCGAATTGGCAGAAATGTTTGTGTGTTTCCGTACGAATCTTGGTGAAGTTCGATAAAAAATGAATTGTCATCCTGAGCGTAGTTCGGTGCGTTCTTAGCGCCCAACGCAGTCGAAGGACCTGCTTTTTTGTGAATCAACCCACAGCATCGGGACCTTCGACTGGTTTCGCCGAAAATAGGTGGCACGAAGAACAAAAGCAGGTCCCTCGGCTCGCTGGGCTCGCTCCTAATGAACGGGTTTGCTAACCCCACGTTTCAGCGCGGCCCTACGGGGTGCGAGGCAGATTTTGCCATCCATCCCAGGGGTTCCGCTGCGCTTCACCCCTGGCTACTTTCATCCCCTCCCTGCGGGAGGCGGTTGCCGCGTTCATTGCAGCCGAAACTCGTCAACACGAGCCATGTTGCACAGGATGACGGATCTTTTGCTCAGGATGACAGATGCTTTTCAGAGAAGAACTTTGGGGCCGCTAGGCTTCGACGCGGACCAGCAGGCAGGTGATGTTGTCGTGGCCGCCGGCTTTTTTGGCGGCTTCGACCAGGCGAACGCCTTGCTCTTCGAGCGGATCCTCGGGAACCAGCAAGGCCTGGATGGTGGCATCGGAGATCTCGCGGGTCAGGCCGTCGGAACAGAGCAGGAAAAGGTCTCCGGGCTCGGCCTCCAAGGGGAAAACATCCGCTGTAACCTGCACCTGAGTGCCGAGAGCGCGGGTGATGACGTTGCGCAGCGGCGAGCGCAGGGCCTCGGCGCGGGTCATGCGGCCGGCGCGAATCTGTTCTTCCACTAACGAGTGATCCAGAGTGAGTTGCTCGAACTGGTGCTGACGCAGGCGGTAACAGCGGCTGTCGCCTACGTTGAGAACCCAGAGGCGGTTCTCTTCGGTAGCCAGCATGACCAGGGTAGTGCCCATGCCGTTGAGGCGGTAGTTGCGCCGGGAACGGGTATAGATGGCTTGATTGGCCGCAAGAATGGCCTGCTGGGCGCGTTCGGCGTGGGTCTCGGCAGGGATCTCGGCGGGGTTGGCGGCGGCCGCATCGAAGAGGCGCAGCACCTCGTCCACAGCCAGGGAGCTGGCAATTTCGCCTGCCGCGGCGCCACCCATCCCGTCGCAAACCACATAGACCCCGTGTTCGACGGAGTATCCGAATGCATCTTCATTCGAGGGGCGTTTGCGGCCACGATCGGTTACCGCTGCCGCTGTATAGTGAACGACTGCCGTGATCAAGCGATGCTCTCCCAAAGCACAGTTTACACGGCTGAGCAAATCGTAAAGCGATGCGGGAGCGGCAAAATGCTTCCCTCAGCGCCCAAAATGGTTCCCTTCAACATCGGGCAGGGGGGAAACGCCGGGGAGATCGAAGATCTGGATGGCTCCGCCCGTCAGCACGGCGACCCTGCGCCCGCTCGGAGAGAAGGCCACATTGCCCCCGGCATCGAAGACCGGCGCGGCCTGCACGGTGAGCGCGCGCCGGCCGTCGGCGGCATCGAAGACCTCGACCAACTGGCCGCGTACCTCTTCTGTCGAGAAGGGCATACGGGCGCTGAGCGGATGACTGAGCAGGACCGACTCCCGTGCCAGCCGCGAGCCATTTGCGGCGGGAACCAGCAGCGGCCAGATGGCGTTCTCAGGCGCGAAGTTCTCCCAAAGATGGCGGCCGTCGGTGGCGATGGCCGCCAGTTTGTGGCCTCCCAGGGTGTCGCAGAGGGTGGCCAGCAGTTCGCTGCCGGTGAGAAAGTCGAAGGTGGGTCCGCAGGTCGAAATCACCTGGCCCAACGCGGTTCTGCCGCCGGAGAAGTGGTTCAGATAGAGCGACCACTCCAGGCCGCGCCCGCGCTGGCTCTCCAGGTAGCCGTCGCTGTTGATGGGCAAGGGGACGGCGTTGGGCATACGGCTGTAGAGCAGCACCTGGCCGGAATCGCGGCGCAGGATGCGCACCATGAAATCGCGCGTGGCGGGCGCCTCACCCTCGAAACCGTAGTCGCTGGTCTTCGCCGCCCGGGGCGGAGGCTCGGCGGATTTGTCTTCGGCGGCCGGCTCGCGGGAGTTGGCGACCAGAAAATGCTGCGAGGGGTCCATCTGCAGAGAAAGCAGCGGGCCGGGAAAGCGCAGCACGGGCTTCAACTCCAGCGAGGCGTCGCCTTGGCGGATCTCGTTGCCGTCGCGCACCAAAAATTGGCCGTTAGCCAGCGGCCAGAGATAGCGGGCGCGGTCGTGCAGCGTCCACAGCGCCTCGCTGAGGACGGCGCCGGAGGGCAAGGCCAACACCACGGCGCGAATCTGCCTCTCCTCGTTCTCTGTGCTGGAGGCATCGCGGCGCATCAGCCCAGGTACACGAAAGGTAAACAGCAGCCGGTTTTCATCGAGAAAATCCAACGAAACCAGGCTGTTGCGCTGGCCCAGATAATAAGCGCCGGGGGCGGCAAAGCCCAACGGCGCTACCGGAATGGAGAGCGCCGGCGACTGCGAAGCCTTCAGAGAAGCGGCCTCCGCGGGCGGTTGCGCAGGAACGGTCGCGCCGGGAGCGGAAAACGGATTGTCCTGGCCCACCGGAGCCCGCATCTGCGCCGCCGCAGCGAAGTGCATTGCAACCAGCGCCAAAACCAGGGCTCCGCACCGGCGCCCATGGGCCGGCTGATGAAAGCTGTTTGTCATTCCTCTGTATTTTCGCCGATGCGGGCCCGTTCGCGCAGCGATACCGCCGGACGGCCAAGGCAAACGCATCTTAATTCCGCTGTCGTACCAGTTTTGGATTGCGAATCGAAACAAAGGGTAGTTTGGGGAGGGAGCAGGGGCCTTCAGGCCCCTGAATAGGGCGATGGATGGATGGGCTGCTTCGGGGGTCTGAAGACCCCTGCCCCTCCGTAAAAACAAACAAAAGCAATGGTTACAACTGTTTCACTCGAAAGACGACCGTCGATCAAGATGCGTTTGCCCTGCGCCGGACGGCCGGTTATGCGAGAGTAAAAGGAGCCATGCATCCACAGGCAACCCCAACCCGGCGCACCTTAATCCTCGGCTATGCCGCCTGCGCGCTGGCCGGCAGCCTGTGGGGAACGGGCTTTTACTTTGGCCGCCTGGCCATGAACGAGATGAGCGTCGAGCACATGGTGCTCTACCGCTTCTTCTTTGCCTGCCTGGGAATGCTGCCGGTGGTGGCGTTGCATTGGCGGAAGTTGCGCTTCACCGCCGGCGAATGGCGGACGCTGCTGATCTGCGCGGCTCTGGGCATTCCCATCCAGTTTCTTGTTCAGTTTCACGGCTTGGCCCGGACCACGGTCAGCCACGCCTCGCTGATGGTGGGAGGGATGCCGGTGCTGCTGGCCGCCGCCGCCGCGCTCTTTGCCGGCGAACGGCTGGATCGATTCGGATGGGTGGCTCTGTGGGGCTCGACGCTGGGCGCGGCGCTCATCGTACTGGGAGGCAAGCGCGGTCCTGCGGCGCTGGGAGAGCCCTCGCTTTCTGGCGACTTTCTTGTAGTGGCCTCTCTGTTCACCGCGCTGGCATGGATTTTGCTCAGCAAGAAGCTGATGCAGCGCCACAGCCCGCCGGTGGTGACGGCGTTGACCATCCTTTCCGGGTCGGGGATGCTGGCGGTCTGGGTCCTGGGACCATGGTTGCTGGGCAGCTGGCTGCCTCGCGGTTGGAGCGCCCCGGCGCCGCCCCTGGCCCATGTCAGCCTCACCGCCTGGATCGCCCTGGCCATCAGCGGCGTGCTGTGCACGGCGACCACCACCCTGCTTTGGAACTGGGGCATTCACCAGGTTCCCGCCTCGCGCGCCGGGGTCTTTCTCAATATCGAGCCGGCATTGGGCTCCTGGCTGGGAGTGCAGTTGCTGGGCGAACACCTGGGCCCCTTCGCCTGGGCCGGCGGAGCGCTGATTCTGGCTGCGGCCATTGCGCTCACCACCCGCGATCATCAGCCCGAACCAGAGATCATCCTCGAATAGACGCCGCATTTCGCATTGCTGCGGCGCCGGCGGAACGATCTTTCGCAGTCTCAATTGCGGAGATTCGGCGCACGATAGTCACCGCGGAGACGCGGATTTCGGTCATTTGTTTCTTCCCATCGCCGATGACCCCGCCAGATGGGAGGCCCCTATGCCCCTTCTTACCTGGAGTCACACCTGCACCGTCGGTGTCATGGCCATGGACGATCAGCACGGCATCCTCATGGACACATTGAACGAACTGCGTCTGGCGGTGGTGCACGGCTCCAGCCGGGACGAGGTCTTCGAGCTGATGGACCGCCTTCTTGAATTCACCCGCATGCACTTCTGGAGCGAGGAGCAGTTGATGGAGAAGTTCCGCTTCCCCGGTCTGGACGAGCACCGCGCCGAACATCACCGTCTGTTGACCCAGATCCAAAGCTCGGCGCGCAAGATGCAGCACGGGGAGACGGTTCACATGCGCCCGTTGCTGGGATTTCTGCGCGATGGCTATCAGGAGCATATGACCGGCCCGGATCAGGAGTATGGGGCCTGGCTCAACGCGCGCGGCGTCTTTTGAGTCTCCGCCGGCGTTGCCGGCCCACGAGACATAAAACCGGGGCGGCACTTGCCTGCAGCGCTGGCCGGCTGGACCGTGGACCTCCTGGTCCACGATGCTCACTTATCAGAACTGTCCAGAAACCTGCCCCGGATTCTCTGCCGGGAAAAACCTGCCCGCCGGAGCCACTCCGTCCCGAATTCTGCTCAACTTCTCCCCGCCCACACCGATGGATAGACTACCGGACAAAATCCGGAGGAGATCGAAGATGGCACTGCTGACCTGGAGCGACAGCCTTTCCATAAAAGTGAAGGCCATGGACGACCAGCACCACGTTCTGGTGGACGCTTTGAACGAACTGCATTCCGCCCTGATGGCCGGCGATGCCCAGACCGTGACCGGGAAGTTGCTGCAGAATCTGGTGGAATACACCAAGTTCCACTTCGCTTCAGAAGAAGCGCTGCTGAAGGCGGCGGAGTTCCCTGGTCTGGCCCAGCACCACCTGCTCCACCTGGACCTGGTCAAGGAGGTCGAGGTCTTCGTCCGCCGCTACCAGCAGGGCGAAGAGATGATCAACCTTCACCTGATGAACTTTCTGCGCAATTGGCTCTACCATCACATTCTGGAGGAGGACCGGGTCTACGGGGACTGGATCAACCGGCCCGGCGGGCGCTGATCCATCCCGCAAAAGTTGCACTCGCCCCTGTGGCGCAACCGGAACCCTCCAGCTTTTTCCCTCAACTCCCTCCCATTTCGGCCGATGAATACAGTACTGGGGTAATCCCGGCAGGAGAGAAGGATAATGGCGTTAATGAACTGGAGCGACAGGTTTTCCGTGGGTGTGAAGTCGATCGACGCCCAGCACAGAGGACTGGTGGATACCCTGAACGCATTGCACGACGGGATGATGAAGGGGCAGGCGGCGTCGGTGACCGGTCCGCTGCTGATGAAACTGGTGGACTACACCGGCAAGCACTTTGTCGACGAAGAGAAGCTCATGGCGCAGACCAAGTATCCGGCTCTGGCGCAGCACCACACACACCATGTCGAACTGACCAAGCAGGTGGAGGAGTTCGTGGGCCGCTACGATCGCGGCGAGATCACCCTCAATGTTCAGCTTTTGAACTTTCTGCGCGATTGGTTGACCACCCACATTCTGAAAGAAGACAAGGAATACGGTCCCTGGTTGAATAAAAACGGAGTCAGCTAAGCTGCCTAGCCGTTTCTGCGCGGCGGCCCGCGATCGATGCCGCCGCGTTTTCCAGCTTTCGTTTTCTCATACCTTCACGAGCCGGGAGCTTCCGGCGGGAGATGCACAATGGCGCTTGTGACGTGGAACAGCAGCTACTCGGTTGGGGTCAAGGCGATCGACGGCCAGCACAATGTCCTCTTCGGCATCCTCAACGAATTGCATGACGCCATGATGAAGGGTCAGGCATCGACCGTCACGGGTCCCCTGCTCAAGAAGCTGGTGAAGTATACCCAGGAGCACTTCTCGGCGGAAGAAGCGATGCTCTCGACCGCCCGGTATCCGGCGCTGAACGAGCACAAAGCCAAGCACGTCGATCTGATCAAGCAGGTGAAGGAGTATGTCGCCCAACACGACCGCGGCGAAATCACTGTCAACCTCCACCTGATGAACTTTCTCCGCGACTGGCTCAGCACCCACATTCAGAAAGTGGACAAGGAATACGGTCCCTGGATGAACAAGAACGGCGTTTCCTAAGCGCTACCACAGGCCTGGAAGCAACCGGGAGCCGGTCCGGGCCGCATATTCCGGATAGCCGCTAAGGGACTGGTACAGGAAGCGGTCCTCGCGGGCTGTCCGCCAGACCATCAACGCCGCCATCAACCCCGCCACCGCCATCGCCCAGCCCGATCCCAGCATCAGCGCGGTTGCCGCGTTGAGGAAGATCATCCCAAGGTACATGGGATGGCGAACAAGCCGGTAGGGTCCGGTTGTAATCACCCTCTGCCCGCGATCCGACTGCAAGCGAACCGTCGTCTCCGCAAAGGGGTTGGTGGTCAGCGTCCAGTTCACCAATCCCATCGCGGCGAGAAACAGAAGAATGCCGGGCCAGAGCGTCCACTCCGGCAGAGGCATCCAGCCGAAGCGCACCGCATCCATTCCCCCCACGAAAACCTGCACCAGCGTGAGCGGAAGGTAGACCGCAAGAAACACCTTGTCAAAGGATTGGGTGTTGGCCTTCCACTTTCCCCGCGCCTGCATCAAGCCGGGGTTAAAGCGCCGCATGAGCACGCCCGTCAGGGTCATGACCAGCAGATACGCCGTGATGCAGACCCAGCCGCGCAGCCAAGCCAGGTTGCCGGCTCCGCCAAAACAGAGAACGATCCACAGCGCCATTGTCGCCAGCGCCTTGACCGCACTCCGCAGGCGGTCGGCTACGCCCTCCGCGGCCTTGGATTTCTCAAGAGAAACAGTCGATTCCGGCATGGGACTCTCTCCTCTCTTCGACGTGCTGCGGCCTCACCCTTCGACGGAAAGCTGATTGGCGTCGAAGATCGAGGGCGGCTTGGGCTCCGAGGCAAGCTCGTAGACCAACCGCTCCAGCACCAGCCGCTTGTCGGGCGGCGAAGAGCGCAGTTCGAGGTCGGCGCGGGCAACCAGGCGCAGAGCGCGGGTCAGATCCTTGCGGTTCTTGTAGCGGCGGGCCTGGCGGATCAGGTCGTCGACGGCAAAGGGGGGCAAGCGGAATCCCTGCCACAACGCCTGCCAGATGGCGCGCGAGTCGCGCACATTTTTCTCCAGAACCACCAGCATCTGGCGGAAGGTGCGGGCCAGCATATAAAGATGGCCGATGGCCGCGTCTTCGCCGGCATCGGAACTGTTCAACAGACCGTGCAGCAGGGCCAGCGCCCTGGGCTTGTCGCGGAGGCTGATGGCGTCGGTCAGTTCGTAGAGCGAGCGCTGCTTGGCGCCCAGCACCATGGTCTCCACATCGCCCAGCGTGATGCGCCCCCGGCCCAGCGTATAGAGCAGCAGTTTCTCCAGCTCCGAGGCCACCAGCATCATGTCCGCGCCCAGAGCGTCGACCAATTGGCGGGCGGCGTCGGGGTCCATCTCGGTCTCGGCCTGCTGCGCGGTGGCCACCGCCCAGCGAATGGCGTCGTCTTCATTGACCCTGGCCAGTTCGACCATGCCGCAGTGTTCGCCCAGGGTCTCGGTGAGCCGCTCGAAGCGGTTCTTGTCGTCCATCTCCATGCGCCGGGAGTCGCTGGGAATGCGGATGAAGTCGGCGACAAAGACCAGCAGCGCCTGGGGATTGGGCGACTTGAAATAGCGGGCTAGGGCGGCAAACTCTTCCTTCTTGGCCCCGCGGGTGTAGAGCGAGCGCAGATTGCGCACAAAAATCACCTGAAACGGCGCCATCAGCGAGGGAGTCTGCGCGCAGTCCAGCACCTCGAAGATGGAGGTCGCGGCCAGATCCATCTCGGAAAAGCAGAAATCCTTCAACTCGGAGGGTACAAAGGCCTTGAGCACGGCAGCACGGCAGCGCTCGAGCAGAAAGATCTCGTCGCCGGCCAGCACGTAGCCGGCACGCAGCGTTCCCTGACCGGCGGCCGCAGCCTCGATTTCGCCGACAAAGCGTGCGGTAGCGGCAAAGCCCGCACCCCAGCGCGCGCCGCTCATGCGTTCCCCCGCCGCAGCAGTTTCGCGGCAACGCTGTCTTTATACTTGCTCATCATGCCGTTCCAGAATACCGTTCCCGAGGCCAACAGGCCAGCCCCGCAGTGAAACCGCGCTACAGGCCTTCCAGCACATCGCCAACCACTGCGTGCGCAAAAGAGCGAGAAAGCCGCTCGACGGCCGCCGGGTCTTCCTGCAAAAACGTCGGCAGGTCGGTGGTGGACTGGTACTGCTCGCGAAAAACGTAGTTCTTGTTCTCGTAGAGCACCTTGCCGTCGCGGCCGGTCAGCGTTACCGCAGCCACAATGGTAATGAGGAAGCTGGAGGACTGCTGCGTCGAGGCATTGTAGGTCAGTGGCGCAACGTATTCCTTCAGGATGGTCCCGTGCAACGTAACGTCGGAGTCGGGATTCGCCCCCGGTGTAACACGCAGTCGCGTCCGCGTGGCGAACTCGCGAATCACCGCCTGGGTCATCACCGTCTCCGTGCGATAGGTATTGGCGTGGGTGACAAAAACCGGTACGGAGAGGGTCTTCGCATCCGGCGGCAGGTGCGCAGCCGCGCCCAGCGTGTGGTAGCCGCATCCGGAGATCGCCAGCAGCACCGTCGCCACCGCCCAGCAAGCCATCTTTCTCATGACCAGATTCTATCCTCTTACCCAGAGCGTTTGGGGGGTCTGAAGTTAACTGTCCACGATCTGCTGTTCCCTAATCCCTAACCCCTAATCCCTATTTCCTGTCTTCCTCATACCCAGGCCGTCGCCATCCGGCCCAGACCCAGCGGCGAGATCTTCAATCCGTCGGCTCGATCCTTGAAGTAACGCTCATTGAGATCGCTGAAGTCCACCTGTTCGAATCTGCCGAAGCCGGCGCGGCGCAGTTCCTCATCCATTTCTTGCGGTGTGAAGAACAGCCGCAGCGGTTCGCCGGCGGTGGCCACCCGCTCAGCCAGCCGGTCGAAGGCCGTTTGCCCCTTCGAGTCCAGCATGGCGCGGGGAACTGCATAGTCGAAGACCACGCCGGAACCCTCCGGCATCTGCGCAATCGTCTCCAGCGTGGCCCGAAATCCAGCCAGCGTCAGATAGGGCACCACCCCCAGCCAACTGAAGAAGGTGGGCTTCGCCGCGTCCAGCCCGGCCCCCTCCAGCCCGGCGGCCAGGGTCTGGCGCTCGAAGTCCAGGGGCACAAAGCGCATCGTCGCGGGCTCGGCCAGCCCGGCCCGCTGCAGCACCTGGCGCTTCCATTTCTGCGTGGCGGGCAGATCCACTTCGAAGACCCGCAACCCCGGAAAAGGATTGCGCAGCGCGAAGGTGTCCAGTCCAGCGCCCAGCACCACGTATTGCTCGACGCCCGCAGACACGGCCTCGGCCAGGCAATCTTCTGCGAAGCGGCTGCGCACCGCCATCGAGCAGCGGAAGTCGCGCGCCACGGTGTGCATGGCCCGCTCCATGTGGCGCGGATAGTGGTCGCCGATAAGGCGCACAACCATGGGATCGTCCAGCACCGGCGGATGGTCCACCAACTGGTGTGCGGCGCGGCGTACGGCCACGCCCAGGGCGGTCCGGCTGGCTTGTCCTTCCTTCATACCCTTGATTTTATTGGATTCGCCAGGAACACCTGAAACGGACTGGCAACAAAGCAAAATCGGGGTGCCCCGCCCACGCCGCGCATTTGTTTTTTACGGCTTGGGTGGGAGTCGCTGCTCCTGTCAAAAAAGCAAAACCAATCGCCCACCATTTCCAACCCGCTGTACGATAGGAGCCATGAACTGGATCTTCTGGGCGCTTCTCTCCGCTGCTTTTGCCGCCGCCACCGCACTGCTGGCCAAGGTGGGCGTGGCGCATGTGGACTCCAATCTGGCCATGGCCTTGCGCACCACCGTGGTTCTGGTCTTCGCCTGGGGGATGGCCCTGGCGCTGGCCCGGCCAGCGGGTGGTTTGCTGGGCGAGTTGCACGCCCTGGACCGGCGCACGGTGCTTTTTTTGACTCTTTCCGGTCTGGCCACAGGACTGAGCTGGATCTGCTACTTCCGCGCCCTGCAACTGGGCCCGGCCTCGCGCGTGGCCCCGCTGGACAAGCTCAGTGTGCCGCTGGTGATGCTGCTGGCCTGGCTGCTGCTGGGCGAAAAGATCAACGCAACCGCGCTGGCCGGTGGATTGCTCATCACCGCCGGAGCCGTGGTCATCGTGCTGGCGTAACGCTCTGCGGGCATGAATACACCGCTGAGTGTGCAGCGATTCGCGAGCCTTGCGGTCGCTTTTATGTTTGGCCTCTCAACACATTAGAAAGGGATCATGAACAACGACGGCTGCTTCCCTATACTGGAAGAACCGCGGAGCACCTGACCGCCCATCTAGACCCTATGACCGAACCCATCGCCGCCGCGCCCCGTACCGCCGACCCCATCCGCCGCCTTGTGCTGACCGGATTCATGGGCTCGGGCAAAACCACCGTCGGTCCGCTGTTGGCCCGCCACTTGGGCTGGAAGTTCCTGGATGTGGACGACGTGATCGAGGCCGAGGCCGGCACGACCATCGCCAGCCTCTTCGCCCAGTTCGGCGAAGCCGCCTTCCGCGACCGCGAACAGCAGACCATCGCCCGTCTGGCCGCCGACGACGGCCTGATCCTGGCGCTGGGCGGCGGCGCTATCGAGAGCGCCCAGACCCGCACGTTGCTGCTCAACACTCCCGGCACGCTGCTGGTCCACCTGGAAGTCAGATTGGCCACCACCCTGACCCGCTGCCGCGGCACCGAGCACACCCGGCCCATCCTCGCCGACCAGGCCAACCTCACCCGCCGCTACCACCAGCGCCTGCCCCTCTACCGCTTGGCCCACGCCTCCGTCCATGTGGACTTCCTCAAGCCACGCCAGGTGATGAAGGCGATACTGGACGCGGCGGGGCTGATCTGAGCAAGGACTCCGAGCCGCGCCTTCCTCGGTTGTAATCACGTGTAAAACGTGCTACACGTAATACACGTGAATAGGAGGGAGCCGCCATGCCCGTTCTCGACGATAACCAAAATCTGACGGTGCGATTGAGTGGCCGCGCCATTCAGGCAGCGCGTGTCCTCGCCGCCCGCCGATCCACCTCCGTCAGCCGCCTCATCGCCAGCGAGTTGCTACGACTCGTGGACGAAGACGATGGATACGAAAAGGATATGGAAGCGGCATTCGCCCTGATGAAGCCAGGGTTCAACCTGGGCGGTTCACACAAACTGAATCGGGACGAACTTCATGAGCGTTAAGACCTTTATCGACACAAACTTCCTTCTCTATGCTCACGACAGCCAAGCAGGGGAGAAACAGATCGTCGCTCAATCCATCCTCGAAGACCTCTGGCTCGAACGAAGCGGAGCCCTGAGTATGCAGGTCTTGCAAGAGTTTTATGTCAACGCAGTCCGCAAGCTCGCTGCACCCCTTCCGCGTCCCGCAGCCCGGGCGATCGTCCATCGGTATCGGCGCTGGTGCGTTGCAACGGGTCCAGAGGAGATCGATTTCGCTCTCGAGATCGAGGACCGTGCAGGAATCAGCTTCTGGGATGCTCTGATTGTCGCCGCGGCCCATAAGGCCGGCGCCGAGCGCATCCTCTCGGAAGATCTGGATTCAGGGCAACGCATCGCTGGAATCCTGATCGAGAATCCCTTCGCGGTTTGATCGAAATAGAAAAAATGAGTCTGACTTGGTCATTGACCGCATAGTGTTGAACCACTGAGGGTGCCCCCGGTCTCGATTTTGAGACCGGGGAAAGTACAAACTGAAATACATCTTCATGCGGTCAAAGACCTCACTGCTTTATCGGACTTTTTTAGTCCACATTTGCATTTCCCCCTCCCCTTTGCTACTCTACACAAACAGATGACGAGCGCCTCCCACCGCCGGTCTTGTTGTTGCCTGTCGATGAACATCGACGGGTGCATGAACTAGTCTCCGTTTCCCTCCCAGGAAATTCAAGGAAGACGCACCCGGATGGAACAGCCGGCGCGCATCTTCTGCCCAGGCCTTCCCTCCGGTACCCCCACCGAACGAGGTCTTGCATGGCAGTTCTCGAAAGCACAGTCAGTCCCGTCGAAGGCCCACCCGCCGCCGCGCCCGCCGCGCGTTTGAGCCATCTGCGCCAGTTGGAGGCGGAGAGCATTCACATTCTGCGCGAAGTGGCCTCGGAGTTCGAGCGTCCGGTGATGCTCTACTCCATCGGCAAGGACTCTTCGGTGATGCTGCGGCTGGCGCAAAAGGCCTTTTATCCCGCGCCGATTCCCTTCCCTCTGCTGCATGTGGACACGGGCTTCAAGTTTCACGAGATGATCGCCTTCCGCGATCAGATGGCGCGCTCGGTAGGCGCCGAGTTGCTGGTATGGCGCAACGAAGCGGCCATCGCCGCCGGTACCAATCCCATCGCCCTCGACACCAAGCGCTGCTGCTCGCTGCTCAAGACGCAGGCGCTGCTCGATGCGCTGCGCCATTACAACTTCGACGCAGCCTTCGGCGGCGCGCGCCGCGATGAAGAAAAGTCGCGGGCCAAGGAGCGCATCTACAGCTTCAGAGACAGCGCCGGCCAATGGGACCCCAAGAATCAGCGCCCCGAGTTGTGGAACCTCTACAACGCCCGCGTTCATCCCGGCGAGAGCATTCGCGTCTTCCCCATCTCCAATTGGACGGAGATGGATGTATGGCAGTACATCCACGAAGAGAAGATCCCGGTCGTCGATCTCTACTTCGCCAAGGAGCGGCCCATGTATCTGCGCGGCGAGGCGCTGCTGCCCATCGAGCAGTCGTTTGTCGCCCTGCCCGGCGAGAAGCCAGTGCTAGTCAAATCGCGGCTGCGCTCGCTGGGATGCAGCCCCTGCACCGGGGCTATTCGCTCCGATGCCGAGAGCATTCCCGAGATCATCGCGGAGTTGATCTCCTTCCACACTTCGGAACGCGCCAATCGCGTCATCGACCACGATCAGGAAGGCTCCATGGAACTGAAGAAGCGGGAAGGATATTTTTAAGATGACGACGTTGACCCTGGCAAGATTCTCTATCGAAGATTTTCTTCAGCAGGAGCGCGACAAAGATCTGCTGCGCTTCTCCACAGCGGGCAGCGTAGACGACGGCAAGTCCACGCTGATCGGCCGCCTGCTCTACGACACGCAATCGGTCTATGAAGATCAGGTGCGCTCGATCGAGGGCAAGGGCACCACCGCTCCCGGCCAGATCGACTTCGCGCTGTTGACCGACGGCTTGCGCGCCGAGCGCGAGCAGGGCATTACCATTGATGTTGCCTATCGCTACTTCTCCACCGGCAAGCGAAAGTTCATCATCGCCGATACGCCGGGGCACGAGCAGTACACGCGCAACATGGCTACCGGAGCATCGACCGCCGACGCAACAGTGGTCTTGATCGACGCCAGCAAGGGCGTGCTGGTGCAATCGCGCCGTCATGCGTATATTGCATCGCTCTTGCGCGTGCGCCATGTGCTGGTCGCGGTCAACAAGATGGATTTGATCGGCTACGACGAACAGACGTTCCACGCCATTGTGAGCGACTTCACTGCGCTGCTCGATCAGATTGCCGCGGACACCGGCAATCCCGTCACCGCGCACTTCATTCCGGTCAGCGCACTGGCTGGCGACAACGTGGTGCATGGTTCGCCGCAAACACCGTGGTACACCGGGCCCTCGCTGCTCGACCTGCTGGAGTCTCTGCCGGCGTCGGAATCCGCGACTGGAGCGGCTTTCCGCTTTCCCGTGCAGCGCGTGCTCAGGCCCGACCACACCTTCCGCGGCTTCGCCGGGCAGATCGCTTCGGGAACCATTCGCCCCGGCGATTCGATGAGTGTGCTGCCCTCGGGCCACAGCGCCCGCGTGGCGCGCATCGTCACCTTCGATGGCGACCTCGATGAAGCACAGGCGCCGTTGTCGGTCACGCTGGTCTTGGATCGTGAAGTCGACATCAGCCGCGGCGATTTGATTGTTGCCGATGAAGCGCGCGCCATCGTCTCCCGGGAGATCGAAGCCGCGCTGGTGTGGATGGATCAAAAGCCTCTCGATCCGCAGCGGCGTTATCTGCTCAAGCACACCAGCCACACTGTTCCCGCCTTTATCGCATCGATTGCCCATCGCACCGACATCGCCACGCTGGCGCACCTGCCCGCAACGACATTGGAGATGAACGGCATCGGCGTGGTGCGCATCAACCTGCTCCGTCCCATCGCTGTGGATGCTTATGGCGACAACCGCTCCACGGGCGCATTTGTTCTGGTCGACCCAACATCCAATGCAACCGTGGCGGCGGGCATGATTCGCGCAGCCGTAGCGGATGCAACGGATGGAGAAGATGAGGTCGCAATCGTAACCGGACCGATCACGGCCATCGAGCGCGCCGCTCGCTGGGGCCATCAGGGCGGCGTACTCGAGTTGAATGGACCGGCCGAAGCCATCGACGCCATCGAGCGCTCGCTTTTCTCCATGGGCGTCGTCACCCAACGCATCGATGCCGCGCACGCACTCTTCCAGCAGCATCCCGATCTGCTTGCCGCATTCACGCGTTTGCAGATCGAGGCTGGTCTGCTGGCGCTGGTGATTCACACACAAGTGAACGAACAGCTCACGTTGCGCGTAGGCGGGCAGGAAGAGGTTCTCGATGTCGCGGACCGCATCGCCGCCGTGTCCGCGGCCCATCGCCTGCTTCACGCAACGGAGATTCTTTATGACACGGAAAGGGCTGGCCTTTGATGAGCGTTGCAGAGCTTCAACAAGGAGTGAAGAGCAAACTGGATGCGGTGCGCACCACTCTCGCCAGTATCCTCGCTGGCCGCGGCGATGTGTGCTTGACATGCAGCTTTCAGGCCGAGGATGTTCTGCTGGCCAAGCTGGCAACAGAGATCGAAGCGAACATTCCCGTGCTCTTTCTCGATACCGGCTACCACTTCCGCGAGACCTACGAATACCGAGACCGGATTGCCCGCGATTGGCAATTGAACCTCATCAATCTGCTTCCGGCCAAGACCGTGGCCGAACAAGAAGCGGAGTTCGGATTGCTCTATGAATCCGCTCCCGACCAATGCTGCAAGCTGCGCAAGGTCGAACCGCTCTTCAAGGCGGTTGCGGAGTACGGCGTGTGGATCACCGGCATGAGGCGCGAGCAGGCCAAGAGCCGCACGGCGCTGGAAGAATCGGCGCCTTTCACGCTGCCCGGCGGCAAGCAGATCCTGAAGCTGGCGCCGCTGGCCGCGTGGACCACGCGCGATGTGTGGTACGCCTGCGAAGAACTCTCTATTCCGTTGCTGCCGCTCTATGCGCGCGGCTACTCCTCGATCGGCTGTGAGCCATGTACCACACTTCCTCTTGACCCCAACGATCCCCGCTCCGGGCGCTGGTCCGGACGCAAAGTGGAATGCGGCATTCACATTCAGGCAGCGCCGGCGCAGTGATTTCCCCGGCGAGAACTTGAGGGATGAGATGGAATACTTCATAGGATTCGCGATCGCGTTGTTCATTGCTCTCACCGGAGTGGGCGCGGGCACTATCACCGTGCCGGTACTGATTCTCTTTCTCGGAGTACCGGCCTCAGCCGCCGTCGGCATCGGATTGATGTTCGCCACCGCTGTCAAATTCATCCTGGTACCGGCGCAGATCGCCCGCCGCAACGTGCGGTGGCGGACGCTGGGATACATGCTGCTGGGCGGGGTTCCTGGCGCCGTCATTGGTTCGCTGTTTCTCAAACAGTTGGTCAACACCGGATCGCAGAACCTGGTCAATGCGCTGCTGGGCGTCATTCTCATTGCAACAGCCAGTTCGCAGCTCCTCTTTTCTTTTCGCCCCAAGAAGCAGATTCATCCGCAGCAGGACCGCAGCCGCATTCTCTCTTACCTGATGCTGCCGGTGGGCGCGGAGGTGGGCTTCTCCTCGGCGGGAGCCGGCGCCTTGGGCAGTGCGGCGCTGCTCTCCTTCACGCCCTTGGCGCCCGCGCAAGTGGTGGGCACCGACATCGCATTCGGCTTCGTTATTTCTTTGATTGGCAGCGGCGCGCACTGGTTCTCGCACGCCTCCAACCCCGGACTGCTGCTGCACCTGATTGAAGGCGGTGTGGCCGGAGCGATTGCCGGAACCCTGCTCAGCACCCGCGTCCCGCGCAAGCAGTTGCGCTTTGCATTGTGGGTCTGGCTGCTGGTTCTGGGCGCTCAGTTCCTCTTCAACAGCTATCGGGTGTGGGCCGCGCCGCACAAGGAGACGATCAGCCTGGTCCGCACGGGACAGTGAACAGGGGCCAGGGAACAGGGGTCAGGGATCGGACGCTGTGAGTAAGAAATGCGTCAACACTGATCACTGTCCACTGACCACTGAAACCTAATCTCCATTACACGCGCGCAGCGATCTGCTGCTTTTGCCCCCAGCGCGCCAGCCGCGGCACCGCGATCAGAGTAACGGCAAAGAGGAAGATCGAAGCTGCAATGAACTCCAAGCGTCCCAGGCGCAGGTCTTCGAAGAGCAATTTGGCGGCGGCAAAGAACAGCGCGATATAGGCGATGCGCGTCATCTCCAAACGCTTCCACAGCGATCCGCCCAGCGCCAGCGCCAGCGCGATGAGGCAGACGGTAAGAGTGCGCAGAAAGGCCACGTGATAAAGGTCGGGAGTCACCAGCAACGAGGCCATCCCCACGCATCCCCGCGCCAGTAGCGCCGCAATTGAGCAGACTGTGATCCATGCCGGAATGAAATGAAGGATCTGTTCTTGCCAGGCCTCGCCCACCCGCTCCTTGCCGGCGGCATAAAAGAGCAGCGCGCAAGCTGAGACGAGAAGGACAATCCACGGCGTATGGCGAGGCATCTCACCGGCCAGGGCTTGCAGCGTATAGTCCATCAGCCCGCAGGTTGCAGCGGCCGCCGCCAGATAGATCACGCCGTAAAACTCGAAGCTCCTGGATTCGATGCGCACGCCGAGGACGATACAGGCCAACGCGGCGATGCTGAGAATGAGTGCGGTCCCGTTGGGCGGCAAGCGCCAAAACAAGCCCGTCAAAAACAGTCCCATGGCCCACATCCCGAGCACATGGAAGTTACGCGCTTGGCCTCCACGTTTCAAAAGCAAGAAGGCGCCGGCATAGCATCCCGCGGCCAGCACAAAGATCGCTATGCTGACGATGGCCGCACCTATCCCTGGCACAAAGAAGAGCAGACTGCACGCCGCCAGCAGAAAGGCAATCATGACTTGCAGCACATCGAAGGCGGCCAGCTTTTTGCGCAGCAGTTCGCTGCGCCAGGCGGTGCTGGCCACATGCACTAGGAAGAGCAGCAGAGCGGGAAGCAACAGAGCGGCGGTGCTCATCTCCGGGTAGTCGGTGCGGGTGCTGCTGGGACTGTGATAGAGAAAGAGCAGAATCCAGATCGCCAGGTCGGCGGTCACCGCGACCATTACCCGCAGGGATGCGGCGCGCTTGTACCAGACCTCGCAGACCGCCAGCATGAGCAGCAGCAGGACGATAAAGGCGCTCATCGAGTGGGCGCCGATGGACAGCGCCAGAGCTGTCGCGGCGGCTGCCGCATAGGCCACCGTGAAGATCGGGGAATTCTTCTGTTTGCGCGTCAGCACCGTCGCCACGCCTACAAAGAGAGCCAGAACCCCCGCGGCCAGCGCCGGCGAGAGCACGTTGAAGCGTAACGTAAGTTCCCACAGCATGGGCGCCAGAATCAGCGCCGAGGTCGCAGCGTAGAGGCCGCCGGCAAACCGCCGTGCTGCGTCCACCCGCGATGCGCCTACCAGCCAGGCAATGGCATAGACGATAGCCACCGCGGCAACGACCAGCCTGGGCATCGACTCGGATGCGGCCAGAGCGCGCAGCACATAGGCGCCGGCAATGCCCAGCATGGCCCTGCCGAGGACTGCAAAGACGGCCGTCAAGCGCTCGTGCGGCTGCTCTGGAGAAAGATCGGGCGGCGATGCAAGCGCTTCGGCTTCAACCCGCGCGTCCGCTCGCCGCGATTCGCCTTCCAGCGCCTGGACTCGCTCTTCCAATGCGCCCACACGGGCGATCAAACTAGCCAGATCGTTGACCTCTTCAGTCATCTTCCTCACCTGGGAGCCAGCCGGGCTCAAGATCCTCTGCGCAGGACGGCTGCCGGGCAGGATTCCCATGCGCGGGATAAGCGTACGCGCCCGCGTCTCTTTTCTGTATGTGAGCTGGCTCACATTTCATTCGAGCCTCCCAGCAGAGATTCCACGCTAACGCCGCTCCATCCATTCACAGTGCTGCGAACGGGCGAGTTCGGACCTTTCGACCTTGTTATTCACTGGGAAAAGAGCGACAATCGGGGTGATTTCTTTGCAATAATTTACGCGAGAGGAAGATAGAGCTATGCTGCGTTCTTTTCTCAACCCCTGTTTTTCGTCAGTTGTCCGTCCAGAGAGCCCGTCGCACCCGTCCTTTGCCAGGGCACAGCGCTGGGCAGGATTTCTCCTGCTCGCCGCCACGGTCTTCGCTGGCGGTGCGCGGGCCCAGCAGCCCGCCGATCGGGTTCTCGGCGAGGTCGACTCCACGCGGTTCCAGGTTTTAACCAATCACCACCCGCTTTGGGCCAACGCCGCCAACGACCTGGGCGCGGCTCCCGCGGATCGGCAGATGACGCCCATGACGCTGGTGCTGGCGCGGCCGGCTGCGCGGGAAGCCGCCTTTCAGGCATTGCTGGCCGAGCAGCAGAATCTTGCTTCCCCTCAATTTCATCACTGGCTCACGCCTGCAGAGGTGGGTGAGCGCTTCGGGCTTTCGGATCACGATCTGGCCGCCCTCACGGGATGGTTGCAGGCCAGTGGTTTACAGGTGAACCGAGTTTCGAACAGCCGTGTTTTCATCACCTTCAGCGGCGCTGCGGCAGATGTTGGACGCGCCTTTCAAACCCAGGTCCATCGCTACATGGTGAATGGTGAGGAGCGGCTCTCGGTCTCCTCCGACCCACGGATTCCGCAGGCTCTGGCTCCGGCGATCAAAGCCATTCACGGGCTCTATACCATCGACGAACGTCCGCATTCCATCGCTACTGTGCAATCGGCAGCGCCGCTGGCGACCTCTTCCAATGGCAGCCACTTCATGGCCCCCGCTGATTTTGCCACCATCTATAGCCTGCCGTCGAGTTGGACCGGGGCCGGCCAGACTATCGGCATCGCCGGCCGGTCGCGCACCAACTTTGCCGACTTCAGCATCTTCAGAAGCCGGACCAACGCCACCTTCCCCAACCCGACCGAGGTGGTTCCCACGGCTTATGGCGGCGTCGATCCGGGCCCGGCTCTCACCGCCCCGCCCACCAACAGTACATCTGCCGACGACCAGAGCGAGGCGACACTGGACGTACTGCGCGCCGGCAGCACGGCTCCGGGCGCGCAACTGCTGCTGGTGGTGGCCACCAAAGCCAGCGGCGGCATTGAAGCCGATGGCCAATACCTTGTCGACACCACGCCGGTTCCCGCGCAGGTGATGAGCATCAGCTTTGGCAGTTGCGAGTCGTCGGCAGGTTTGAGCGGCGTCACCTATTGGGACAGCCTCTTCCAGCAGGGCGCCGCCGAGGGTATCTCCTCCTTCGTCTCCTCCGGCGACTCCGGCGCCTCCGGCTGCGATACCCAATTCACTACCCCACCCGCCAGCCCTTCGCCCATCAGCCCCAATTACATCTGCTCCTCCAGCTACGTCACCTGCGTGGACGGTACCGAGTTCAACGACACCGCCAACCCTTCGCTCTACTGGAGTTCCAGCAGTAATGCCTCGACCCTGGAGTCGGCCTACAGTTATATCCCCGAAGGCGGATGGAACGAGCCGATGACTTCCCCCACACCGCCCGCGACGCCCGCGGTGCAGATCGCCGCTTCCGGCGGGGGTGTGAGTGCTTTTATCGCCACCCCCTCCTGGCAGTCGGGAACCGGCGTGCCCAGCGCACGAGCCGGGCGCTACACGCCGGATGTCTCCTTTTCCGCTTCCAACCACGATGGCTACTATGGCTGCTTCGCCGCCGGCGGCGGTAGCTGCGTGACTGGATCCAATGGAACTTACATGTTCGTCGGCTTTTCCGGTACCTCGGCCGCCGCTCCCGCCATGGCGGGCGTGGCCGCGCTTCTAGACCAGAAGCGCGGCGCGGCGCAAGGCAATCTGAATCCCGGCATTTATACGACCGCGGTAGATGCTCCCACGGCCTTCAACGACGTTACGGTCGCCAGCAGCGGCGTCTCCAGTTGCAACGTCAATACGCCCTCCATGTGCAATAACAGCGCCGCCGGAACCACCGGATTGACCGGAGGTCAGGCCGGCTATCTGGTCACTGCGGGCTATGACGAGGTAACCGGCCTCGGCTCGCTCAATATCGGGAGCTTTCTGAACAGTTACACGGTAAGCACCATTTCAGCGGGCAGCTTTACCGTAGCCGGCGCTTCCCTCACCGTGGCGCGCGGCGCGACCACGGGGAACACTTCGGCGATTACCGTAACCCCCGCGGGCGGCTTCACCGGCAGCGTCACCCTGACTGCGACCCTCGCCACCGGGCCCTCCGGCTATAACACCACCTATCAGCCCGCTTTCACCTTCGGTTCGACCAGCCCCTGCACCATCACGAACGCCAGCGGTTGTACGGCCACACTGACCGTCGCGACCACCGCAGCCACTACCGGCGCATTGAGCTATCCCCAGCCGCGCGGCCTGCCCTGGTACGCGGGCGGAGGCACGGCGCTGGCCTGCATTTTGCTCTGCGGGATTTCCAAACGGCGGCGCAGCCTGCGCAATCTGCTGGGGATGGCAATTCTGCTTGCTGCGCTGGCCGGCGCATTCAGCGCCTGCGGCGGCGGCTCGGGCAATAGCGGCGGTGGTGGTGGCGGCGGGGGTGGCATTGCCGGAACCACCGCCGGAACCTACACCGCTACCGTCACCGCAACCTCCGGCGTTACCAGCGCACAAACCACCGTCACCATCAACGTTCAGTAACCGGCAGCATCCATCCAAAATGGGGGCCTTCTACGATCGGCGAGGCCCCTTTTTCGTTCCTGGCGTTCTTTCGTGCACGAATTTCTTGAAGTTTCTAGGCCGGACCAGGCCATTGCTTATGGACCGGGAAAAGATACGAGCGTGGACCGGGAGGTCCACACTACAGCCGCCCAGGAGGCCAGCGCTACAGTCTCTGGGCTTGGCGCTCCAGTTGTATCGAGCATGGGTGGGCGAACGCCAGTGGGCGACTGCTATAGTTTTAGTTTCAAGTCGCGGGTGAAAGATCGATACCGGCAACGGTAAAACGAGAGAGATAATCTTTCTTGCCATTTACCTTCCGGCATTCGAGAAAAACACCGCAAATTGGGAATTTATCGGGCAGTTGGCGGGCTGGCGGGCGGGTGGTTTTTGAGCACCGATGCGTGGTCCGCCAGCGGCAAGATCCGGGGAACCATGCACGTCAGAAAAGCAGTCATTACAGCGGCTGGCGCAGGCCAACGCAACCTGCCCATGCAGACCCTCTTCGATCAGCAGGGCACGGAGCGCTCGGTGCTCAGCCTGGTGGTGCGAGAAGCGGTGGGCGCGGGCGTCGACGACATCTGCATCGTCGTCTACCCCGGCGACGAAGAGCCCTATGCCAACTTGCTCACCGATGACGCCGCGCGCCTTACCTTTGTCCGCCAAACCGAGCCGCGGGGCTACGCCCACGCCGTCGGATGCGCCCGCGAGTTTGTTGGCGATGAGCCTTTTCTGCACTTTGTCGGCGACCATATCTATGTCGGTCCGGAGTCCGGGGTCTGCGCACGGCGTCTGCTCGATGTGGCCACAACTGAAGATTGCGCCGTCTCGGCGGTGCAGGTTTCGCGCGAGAGCCTGCTGCCCTTTTATGGCGTCGTCGGCGGCCAGCAGGTCCACGGCAAGCCGGGACTCTATCGCATCGACACGGTGCTGGAAAAGCCCACCCCCACCCAGGCCGAAGAGCGTTTGATCGTTCCCGGACTGCGCAGTGGGCAATATCTCTGCTTTCACGGCATGCATGTGCTGACGCCGGCCATCTTCGAAATTCTCTCCACGCTGCTCTCCGCCGCTCCCAGTGGGCGCGTGAGCCTTTCTTCCGCGCTTTCCGTGCTGGCCCAGCGCGAACAGTACCTGGCCATGATTCAGAAGAGCCGCCGTTACGACGTCGGGGTGAAGTACGGCCTGTTTAGCGCCCAGTTGGCCCTGGCGCTCGACGGGCAGGATCGCGAAGAGGTGCTGACCGAGCTGGTCAACCTGCTGGCGGTGCGCAAGATGCTCGCGGACGAGGGAGAGACAGCGTGAGCCAGCTTTGGTCCATCGTCACGGCCGGCGATCTGGAGCTCCGCAACCGCTCTCTGGACGCATTCTGCCGCCAGGCTACGCTCGAACAGTTGCTCGCCGAGGCAGCCGACCTGGAGCGCCGCCGCCATGGCTGCACCAACCTCTACGAGCGTGTGCGCTCGCTCTTCTTCTTGTACGCCATGCACCGCTTTCATTTGCCGGGCAAGCTGGCCGCGAACGGCCGCGGGCAGATCCCTTTCAGCGGCAACGACAAGTTGCTCCGCCGCCGCTACGAAGAAGCCATCGGCGTCTTTCTTGCCGCCCAAACAAGCACGGGGCCGAGCGACGGCCTATGCAGCGCGCTGGCCGCGGCCTATCGCGGACTCGGCTTCCAGACGCTGGCCGACCAGGTGCGGCGCAGTGTGCGCAGCATTCGCGGCAATCAGTGGATGTTCCGGACCGGCCATCCTGCCGACTACGCTCTGCGCATCCGCCCCGAGTTGCTCAGCCGGGAGAGCGGCGCATCCTTCCCGCTGCTGCACGAGACCACCCCGGTGCGCATGGACCTCAGCCACAGCGGCTGGAGCGACATCTTCTTTCTCGGTATGGACTTGCCGGAGATGGCGCGGGTCCTCAATATTTCCATCGATCTGGCCGTGCGCGATCAGGCCGCGCTGGGCGCACAAACAGCTCAGCCCAAGCCGCCCATCGAAGCCTATCTGCGCGTGATCGACCGCCCCATTTTGCGTCTGGTGAGCATCGATCTCGACGCCAGCGCGGAGATCGAAGACCTGCAAGAGCTCTTCGACTTTGGCCGCGATTACCTGGGCCTGCTCAAGGCCGCGGTGATCGCCTCGGGGCTGGTGCCGCCCGGTTTGGAAAGCTCCGGCCAGCCGCTCTCGCGGCTGCTCCGCCAACTGCTGGGGCAGGAGGGACTGGGCCTGGAGATTGTCAGCCACGTCAACGACATTCCCAAGGGCTCGCGGCTGGCCGTCTCCACCAACCTGCTGGCCTCTCTGATTTCGGTCTGCATGAGGGCCACGCGTCAGTCGGCCTCGCTGACTGGAGAGCTGAGCGAAGCGGAACGCCGTTTGGTAGCCGCGCGCGCCATTCTGGGCGAGTGGCTGGGCGGCTCGGGCGGCGGCTGGCAAGACTCCGGCGGCGTCTGGCCGGGGATCAAGCTCATTGAGGGCGTCATCGCCGCCGAGGGAGACGCGGAATTCGGCATCAGCCGCGGGCGTCTCCTGCCCAACCACCGCATTCTTCCCCAGTCGGAGGTCAGCGCCGAGACCCGCCAGCATTTGCAAGAGAGTCTGGTGCTGGTGCACGGCGGCATGGCGCAGGACGTGGGGCCGATTCTGGAGATGGTCACCGAACGCTACCTGCTGCGCTCCGAAGCCGAGTGGGAAGGCCGCCGGCAAGCCGGCGTTTTGCTCGACGAGATTGTCGCCGGTCTGCGCGCCAGCAACGTACGCGGCCTGGGCGGCGCTACCCAGCGCAACTTCGACGGACCCATCCAGACCATCATTCCCTGGGCCAGTAATCTGTACACAGAAACGCTGATCGAAGAGGTTCGCCGAGCATTCGGCACGGATTTCTGGGGATTCTGGATGCTGGGCGGCATGTCGGGCGGGGGCATGGGCTTCATCTTCGACCCCGCGCGCAAGCCCGAGGCGCAGCAGCGTCTGAGCGCTTTGATGCGCCAGGTCAGCCAACGCCTGGCCGGCGGCGTTCCCTTCGCCATGCAGCCCGTGGTCTACGATTTCTCCATCAACGAACGGGGAACCTATGCGGAGTTGCTCACCGCTGACGCCGCCCTGCTGCCCGACGGCTACTACAACCTCATTCTTCCCTCTCTGTTGCGCAAGGATCAGCGTTCGCTCTCGGTCGGCGAGCGCTCTGATCTGGAGCGCTTCAGCCTCTCTTGCCACCATGCGCCGGGAGCGCAAAAGCGTGCCCAGCGCTTTCTCGACCGTTTGCTCCCCCAAGCTACTGGCGGCAGCGGTCAGGACGAGACCCTGCAAGCTCTGCTGGCGCGCCACGGCTTCGACCCGGTGCAGCATGAGCGCATTCAGGCGGAGATGCGCGCCGGGCGCATTGGACTGGCGCAGAACCGCCTGCCCGTCTCCAGCCGTATCGAGGACGTTCCCGCCGAGAAGCTGCTCGACGCCCGAGCGGGTGTCGAGGCGCGCTACCGCCGCATCGGCGAAGAGGCGCTGGCTGCGGGCTCCGTCGCCGTGGTCACACTGGCCGGAGGCGCGGGCAGCCGCTGGACCCGTGGCGCGGGCGTGGTCAAGGCCCTCAGCCCCTTCTGCCGCCTGGCGGGCAAGCATCGAACCTTCCAGGAGGTACACCTGGCCAAGAGCCGCCGCATCGCCCGCCTCTACGGCGCTGCCGTGCCCCACGTCATCACCACCAGCTATCTGACTCACGATCCCACCGCCCAGGCGCTGGCCCACAACGGCAATTACGGTTACGACGGGCCGCTCTATCTCAGCCCCGGCCGCGCCGTGGGACTGCGCCTGATTCCCATGGAGCGCGACCTGCGCTTTGCCTGGGAGCAGACGCCGCAGCAGATGCTCGACGCCCAGGCGCAGAAGATGCGCGACAGCTCGCGGGCGGCTCTGCTGGCCTGGGCGCAGCAGTGCGGCGAGGGCAGCAACTACACCGACAACCTTCCCTTGCAGTGCATGCACCCGGTCGGCCACTGGTACGAAATTCCCAACTTGCTGCGCAACGGCGTACTGCTCCAGATGCTGCAAGAGCAGCCCAATCTGCGCCATCTGATGGTCCACAATGTGGACACGGTGGGCGCGGATCTGGACCCCGGCTTTCTCGGCTGGCACATTGCCCGCCAGGCGGGAATGACGGTCGAGGTCGTCACCCGGCGCATCGAGGACCACGGCGGCGGCCTCGCCTACCTCGACGGCCATCTGCGCCTGGTCGAAGGCATGGCTATGCCCGACGAAGAGACCGAATTCCGCCTCTCCTATTACAACTCGAACACCTTTTGGATCGACATCGACGCCTTGTTGCGCGTCTTCGGCCTTGACCGCGCCACACTGGACCAACCCGCGAAGGTCTCCGCCGCGGTGCGCGCCGTGGCCGCCCGCATGCCCACCTACATCACCCTCAAAGACGTGAAACGCCGCTGGGGCAAAGGCCAGGAAGACGTCTTCCCCCTGGCTCAGTTCGAAAAGTTGTGGGTGGACATGACGGCGCTGCCGGAGATGGCCTGCGCCTATGTCGTGGCGCCCCGCATGAGAGGCCAGCAACTCAAGGAACCGGCGCAATTGGACGGCTGGCTGCGCGACGGATCGGCGGCGTATGTGGCCGCTCTGTGCGATTTCGGCGAGAATTCCCAGCGCGGGTGACCGCTGTCACAGTAGGCTGGATGCACCCGCCCTACACTCCTCAAGTGGCTATCGATATATCTTTATCGAATGATCTCCCGCTTCGGCGTCCCGGCCCGGCGTCAATCCCGCAGGCCACTCTGCGCCGTCTGCCCCAATATCATCATTACCTGGGCGAGCTCGAAGCCAAGGGGACGAAGCGCGTCTCTTGCACCACGATCGGCCGGGATCTGAACTGCGTGGCCGTGCAAGTCCGCAAGGATCTGCAATACACCGGCATCACCGGCAAACCCAAGACGGGCTACTCGGTGCCGGAACTCATCCGCGCCATTGAGACCTTTCTCGGCTGGAACAAGGTCAATGAGGCATTTTTAGTGGGTGCGGGAAACCTGGGCACGGCAATTCTCGGGCATGAGCGCTTCTCGAAGTACGGCTTGCGCATCGTGGCCGCCTTCGATACCGACCCCGCCAAGATCGGTCAGCGAATCCACGACAAAGAGGTTCTACCCCTCGATCGATTGGGCGAACTGGCTCAGCAGAGCAGCATTCGCCTGGGCATTCTCACCGCTCCCGCCGACGTGGCGCAGAACGTGGCCGACGCCATGGTGAAGGCCGGCATTCTGGCCATCTGGAATTTCGCTCCCATGCGGCTGAAGGTTCCAAGCGAGGTTTTCGTGCACAACGAAGATCTCTACGCCTCGCTCGCCTCCCTTTCGTGCAAGCTGGCTACACGCTTCCGGGTTCCGCTCGAAGAAGAATGAGCAGCGCCTACCCGGTTGTCGCCCACAGCCCCTGCAAGCTGAGGCACAATAACGGCTATCTGGTGAGTGCTTTTAAGGGAGAGTCGTGCGGATGCTTAGGGATTCGGCGACTTTGCCGAGTTTCCCATCAAGGGTCCATATTTGGGCGCCCGGAGTTGCCAGACAGGAGGCAATCAAATGTGCGCCCGTCAAGCCGATCCCCTTCGAGGCAAATCCCCGCGCCTCGATCATCTGTCGAACATCCTCCAGCCGCACTGGGCGGATGGAAATCAGTTGGTCGAGATAGGCCAGTGTCTTGCGGCGTTCCGGCAACGTACCAAGCGCCAACTCCGCAATCAAGAATGGGTGAATGCAGAGTTGGGCATTGGCAATCAAAGTCTCCAACTCTGCCTTGTAAGCGCCCGTACGAAACATGGCGATCCAGATTGAAGTGTCAGCGAGAATCACTGTTCGCCTACTCGCAATCTCCGCACCTCTTCCATGTTGGGGGCGGTCCCAGCCAGCGCGAGAAGCCTGCGCCCGGCTTCTCGCGCAATTAACGACTTTAACGCGGCGCGCATCAACGCCGCTCTTTCCGTCAAGCCGCCATACTCTTCCGCTGTTCGTAACAGATCGTCGTCGAGCGATACGGTTGCTCTCATATACCCTCCATGCACCCAATTTGGCACCGATAGGTGCATTAAAGCGGTGCATATTGGCAGGATTGCCGCGCTCCCGAAATACTGTTGCTCCCTTCGCTACGGCGCAAGATAGAGAAAGTCCACGCCCAAGCTGTTGATCCATGCTCGGCACACAAGAAGCGAGGGTGGACCGGGAGGTCCACGCTACCGACGGCCGGGAGGCCAGCGATCCATTTTCATTTCCCGTGGGTCGGCGGATGCCGGCGGGCGACCAGGTTTCGGACCGCATGAACTTGTATTTCAGTTCGTACCATCCCCGGCCTCAAAATCGAGACCGGGGGCACCCATTTCAATCGAATTCCGTATCTTAATCACACAGTCACGGTATCAGGGAGCGAGCGAAGTACGTTGAAAGGCGTACGTTTGGATCTCCCAATCCATAACCTGCAATGAATTCGACAGCGTTATTGGACCGCCGCGGTTTCAACGACCTTTACGTTGACCTGCGCATCGACCTTGGGCGCTTTGGCTTTTGCCGCGGGTGTAGCGGCGGCCTCGGTGCGCTCCGACAGCTCGATGAACGGCCGGCCGTAGTAGCTGTCGAGCAGGATGGCGCGGAACTCGGCAATCAGCGGATAGCGCGGGTTGGCGCCGGTGCACTGATCGTCGAAGGCGTCCACGGCTACCTGATCGAGTTTGGCGAGAAAATCGGCTTCGTTGACGCCGGCCTCGCGGATGGTCGCCGGAATCTCCAGTTCCCTCTTCAGGCCTTCGACCCAGGCGATGAGATTGGCCACTTTCTCGTCCTTGTTCGCGCCGCCCAGGCCGAGATAGTCGGCGACTTCGGCGTAGCGGCACTTGGCCTTGGGCCGGTCGTACTGCGAGAAGGCCGTCTGCTTGGTGGGATTGTCGTTGGCGTTGTAACGGATCACGTTGGAGATCAGCAACGCGTTGGCCAGCCCGTGGGGCAGGTGGAAGGCCGCGCCCAGTTTGTGCGCCATCGAGTGGCAGGCTCCCAGAAAAGCGTTGGCGAAGGCGATACCGGCGATGGTCGCCGCATAGTGCACCTTCTCCCGCGCCTTGGAATCCTTGGCGCCGTTCTTGTAGGCCGAGGGCAGATACTCCTTGAGCATCTTCAGCGCCTGCAGGGCCTGCCCGTCGCTGAACTCGTTGGCCATGATCGAGACATAGGCTTCCAGCCCATGCACCACCGCATCCACGCCGCCAAAAGCGGTCAGCGGTTTGGGCAGATTCATCACCAGGTTGGGATCGATGATGGCCACATTGGGGGTCAGCTCGTAGTCGGCAATGGGATACTTCTTGCCGGTCGCGTCGTCCGTCACCACGGCGAAGGGGGTCACCTCAGAGCCGGTTCCCGAGGTCGTCGGAATGGCCACCAGCTTGGCCTTGATGCCCATCTTGGGGAATTTGTAGATACGCTTGCGAATGTCCATGAAGCGCAGGGCCAAATCCTCGAAGTCCACCTCGGGATGTTCGTACATTACCCAGGCGATCTTGGCCGCATCCATCGGCGAGCCGCCGCCCAGGGCCACGATCAGGTCCGGCTGGAAGCCGTTGGCTACTTCGACGCATTTACGCACCGTGCTGAGGTTCGGGTCAGCCTGCACCTGGGAGAAGATGTCCACTTCCATGCCCTGCTTTTTCAGCACTGCGATCAGATCGTCGGCGTAGCCGCCGCGAAAGAGGTAATCGTCCGTCACGATCAATGCGCGCTTTTTGCCGGCGAACTCCTTCATTGCCTCGGCGATGCAGCCGCGGCGAAAGTAGATCGAGCCGGGCAGTTTGTGCCACAGCATGTTCTCGGCGCGCTTGGCCACGATCTTCTTGTTGAGCAAGTGCTTCGGACCCACGTTTTCCGACACGGAATTCCCTCCCCAGCTTCCACAGCCCAGCGTGAGACTCGGCGACAGGCTGAAGTTGTACAGGTCGCCGATGCCGCCTTGCGACGAAGGCGTGTTGATGAGAATGCGCCCGGTCTTCATGTGTTCGCCAAAGTACTCGACGCGCTCCTTCTGCTGATCCTGATCGGTGTACAGCACCGAGGTGTGGCCGATGCCGCCCAGCGCCACCAGCTTCGAGGCCACCTCCACCGCATCCTTGAAGTCCTTGGCGCGATAGAGGGCAAGAATCGTCGACAGCTTCTCGTGTGCGAAGGGCTCAGCCGTGGTAACGTCCGTGACCTCGCCGATCAGCACCTTGGTGCTGGCCGGAACGATGATTCCCGCCATCTCCGCGATCTTCGACGCCCCCTGCCCCACGATCTTGGCGTTGACCGCGCCGTTGACCAGGATGATGGCGCGCACCGCCTCTGTCTCCTGGGCATTGAGGATATAGCCGCCGTGCCGGTGGAAGCGGTCGCGCACGGATGCGTAGATCGAGTCCACCGCAATGACCGCCTGTTCGGAGGCACAGATCACGCCGTTATCGAAGGTCTTGGACATGAGAATCGAGGCAATGGCGCGCGTCTGATCGGCGGTTTCGTCGATCACCACTGGCGTATTGCCCGCGCCCACGCCGATGGCCGGCGTGCCCGAGGAGTAAGCCGCATGGACCATTCCCGGACCGCCCGTGGCCAGAATCAGTTTCACCGCCGGATGGCGCATCAACTGGTTGGAAAGCTCGACAGTAGGCACGTCGATCCAGCCGATAATGTCGGCCGGAGCGCCCGCGGCCACCGCCGCCTCGAGCACCATCTGCGCCGCGATGCAGGTGCACTTTTTGGCCCGCGGATGAGGGCTGAGAATGATGCCGTTGCGGGTCTTGAGACTGATGAGCGTCTTGAAGATAGCGGTAGAAGTGGGATTGGTGGTGGGAATAATGCCGCAGATCAAACCGACCGGCTCGGCAATGGTGATGGTCCCGGCCTCGTCGTCTTCAGAGAGAATCCCGCAGGTCTTTTCGTCCTTGTACTTGTTGTAGATGTACTCCGAGGCGAAGTGGTTTTTGATGACCTTGTCTTCCACCACCCCCATACCTGTTTCTTGCACCGCGTACTCGGCCAACGGAATGCGCGCGTCGGCCGCGGCCAGCGCGGCGCTGCGGAAGATCTGGTCCACCTGCTTTTGCGTAAAGCCGGCAAACTTCTGCTGCGCGATCTTGACGCGTTCGACCAGCGCATTCAACTCCTCTGCGGTTGTGACGCGCTGCTCTGACGCTGGATGTGCCGCT
The DNA here is from genome assembly GCA_964493705.1 of uncultured Occallatibacter sp. Classification (GTDB taxonomy): domain Bacteria; phylum Acidobacteriota; class Terriglobia; order Terriglobales; family Acidobacteriaceae; genus Telmatobacter. The sequence continues at coordinate 13,888 of CAZBPD010000038.1, read as the reverse complement.
AAAAACTCATCGAGATTGGTCATGCTCTCCTCTTCCTTCATCTCTGGCCTGCGGTGCGAAGGGCCGCGGGCGCCGGGTTGAAAGTTGCGGTGAAGGCAACCGCTGCTGGATTGCCTATGGAGCCGATCGCGCAGCCGTCCCCACGGCCGGCAATCGTTTCGATAAATATTTATCGATTACCACATCCTGATTCTATGGGGAGACCTTTTTGCAAGCCGTGACCGTGGTCACAAACCGGGGTGAAGTCCATGAATACCCCGCTTATGCTATTTCTATTGAAGCCATTGAGGCCGCTGGAGCAGCCTTTGCGGGCGTTTTTAGGGGCCGCAAAGTCAGCGTTTATAGGCGGCAGAGAGGTTGGCGATGCTCAGCGTCCAAGACCAGTTCGGGCAGATCGACATCTACGTCTTCGATCAGATTCTGCGCGGCAACATCGCGCCTGGAATGTGCGTGCTCGACGCCGGATGCGGCTACGGGCGCAATCTGGTGCATCTGCTGCGCTCGGGCTTCCAGGTCTTTGCGCTGGATGAAGATGCGGCGGGCGTCGAGCACGTGCGCCAGCTCTCCGCCTCGCTTGAAACCGGATTGCCCACGGAGAATTTCCAGGTGGGCCCGATCGAGCGGATGCCCTTTCCCGATGCCCTGGCGGATGTGGTGCTGTGCAACGCCGTGCTACACTTTGCCCGCGACAACCAGCACTTTCAGGCCATGCTGCGGGAGCTGTGGCGGGTGGTCAAGCCGGGCGGAATGCTCTTCTGCCGTCTGGGCTCGCGTATCGGCATGGACTTCCCTCGCCTGCGCGGCAACATCTACCAGATCCCCGACGGCTCGGAGTGGTTTCTGGTAGATCAGCCCATGCTGCTGCGCCTGACCAGCCAGATGAACGCCGTGCTCGTCGATCCGCTCAAGACCACCATCGTGCAGGACTACCGCTGCATGACCACCTGGGTGCTGCGCAAGCGAAGAGGGTGAATATGTGCGACTCCTGCACCAATCGGGCTTAAAATCTAGCTATGAGTACGCTCCCTCGTTTTGAAACAAGCTCATTGCCCCGCAGCCTCGCCGTCGAACCACCTCTGACGGATGCGGAGTTCGAGGCCTTTTGCCTCAAGAACGAGGACATGCAGATCGAACGCACCAGCGAAGGAGCGATTCGCATGAACCCTCCCACGGGCGCAATGACCGGCGATGGCAACTCCGAAGTCAATTATCAACTGCGAAGTTGGTGGAATACTCACGAAAAAGGCCGTGTCTTCGACTCCAATGCCGGCTTTTTTCTGGCCGACGGTTCGATGCTTGCGCCCGATTCCTCTTACGTGCTCCCCGAACAACTGAAGGGACTGACGAAGCGGCAGCTTACGGGGCTTTTGCGCCTTTGTCCCGCATTCGTCATCGAGTTGCTCTCCCCCACCGACAGCTTCCCCGAGGCCGTCCGCAAGATGCAGCGCTGGATCGCCAACGGCGTTCAACTGGGCTGGCTGATCGACCCTGACCGGAAGCGCGTTCTCGTCTATCGGCCCGGCAACGAGCCGATTGAATGCCTGGCGCTGAAGCTGGATGGGGAAGGCCCCATTCAAGGCTTTTCGCTCGACCTGCGCAAAGTGTGGCGATGCTATCAAGTCCCGGCGGAATAGCGATATGCATGAACTCCCACCTGAAATCGCACAGGAAGCCGTTTTGCGAGATAACGAATACGCATGGCGTGTCGAATCCTTCCCAAAGGCTCTCGCCGCAGCTCAATCTCTCGGATATGCCTGCCTGGGCGGCCAGTTTCAATTCCGCTTGCAGGACGCAATCTACGAGCTGTACTGGGTCAATGCGGATTCCAATGATCGGCTTCCGCAAGAGACTTGGCCTGCTTATTCCCAGCGATCCTGCTTCGAGGTCATGGAGGCTTTCCACCAGAGGCTTCAAGACACAGACTTCATCAAATTAGCGCATGATTGGACCGATTTGAGAGTTGCAACTGAGCGAGGATTGGATCCCATGAAAGCGCTCGTGTTTGTGGCTTACTTCGTCAATGAAGTTGAGCTTACCGGACTAGCGCATTTATAGCACTAACATTGCATTCAGGCCGCGCGTACGCGCTCGACGGCGAGGCGCAGTCCCATGGCCTTGAGGATCGCCGCGAGGCTGCGCAGTTCGGGATTGCCCTGTTCGGAAAGAGTGCGGTAAAGCTGGGTAGGGTTCAGATTGGCTTTTTCCGCAATGCTCTGTACACCGCCGAAGGCTTTGGCCATCTGCCGCAAAGTAATGAGCAACTCTCCCTGCTCCCCGCCTTCGAGAATACTGTTGAGCAGTTCCAGAGCGTAGGCAGGATCTTCCTTGAACTCATCCGCCATGGCATCGTCGTGGTTTCTGTCTCTCATTGCTTACTCCTCTGCTTCCAATCCAGCCAATATGCACAGGCACGGTTGATGTCCGCATCCTGAGTTCGCTTGTCGCCCCCATGGAGAAGCAGAATCACCTGCCTTCCAGCGATGGCATAATAAACCCGGTATCCCGGACCGACGTCGATCCGCAGTTCCCACACGCCATCGCGGCAAAAGCGGTGATCTCCAAAATTGGCCAGTTCCATCCGATTGATTCTGCGGTCGATGGCGATCTTCGCCTGCACGTCGCGGAACTGCCTGCGCCATTCGAGGAAAACATCCCTCTCGTCTTGTGTCACGTAATGGCGAATCTCGTACATCGATAGATTATCGTTTATAAACGAACAGATGGCAAGGTATTTCTCAATTCTCTTTTTCCCTTGCGCAAAGCGTCGCTCAAACGCGGCAAAGGGCGCTTTTCCTGGGAAAAGCGCCCTTCAACTTCACCGGCGAAAGCACGGTCTACTTTGCAGCCGCCTGGTTCTGCTGTTTCAGCCACTGGTAGAGCGGAGCGAAGTAGTCCAGCATGGGTTGGGCGTCGAGGTGGTCGCTGCCGGTCATCTCTTTGAGCGTCTGCTGCCAGGGCTGCGATTGGCCGGTGGCCAGCATCTTGCCGAGTTTGTCGCCCGCGGCCTTGGAGCCGTAGAAGCTGCAACGATTCAATGGACCAGTGTAGCCGCTGGCGTCGCACATCGCCTTGTAGAACTGGAACTGATAGATGCGCGCCAAAAAGTAGCGGATATACGGAACGTTGGTGGGCACGTGGTTCTTGGAGCCGGCGTCGAAGTCGGCTTCGGTGCGCTCGATGGGGGGCGCAATGCCTTGGTATTTCGCCCGCAGCGCCCACCATGCCTGGTTGTAGTCGGCGGGCTTGATCTCGCCGCTGAAGACCTGCCAGCGCCATTTGTCCAGGGCCAGAGCGAAGGGCAAGAAGGCCACCTTGTCCAGCGCGGTGCGCAGTTGCAGAGGGATGTCTGCGGCGGCGGGCGGCTCCGTTTCGGCAAGGCCGAGCTTCTTCAAGTAGCTGGGCACGATGGCCAGTGCGATGGAGTCGCCGATGGCCTCGTGAAAGCCGTCGTTGGCGCCGTTGCGCACCAGGAACGGCAACGTGTTGTAGGCGCGCTGGTAGTAGTTGTGCCCCAGTTCGTGGTGCACGGTGGTGAAGTATTCTTCGTTGACATCGATGCACATTTTCACGCGCAGATCGTCGCCATTGTCCACATCCCAGGCCGAGGCGTGGCAAACCACCTCGCGGTCGCGGGGATGGACGAACTGCGAGCGCTCCCAAAAGGTCTTGGGCAGCGGCGGCAGGCCCAGCGATACGAAGAAACTCTCGCCGTAGTGGACCATGTCGCGGGCCGCGGCCAGGTGGGCGTTATAGCCGGCGTTGGAGCTGAGATCGGTTCCAGGAAGAAACGCCGGAGCAGCGGCTGGGTCCTTCGCGGCGATCTGCTTTTTCAGCGCGCTTTCCAGGTCGAGGGGCTTGAATTGCGCCAGCTTGGGATCGGTGGGGGCGACAATGTCGTAGATATTGCCCCACTCCTGGGCCCACATATTGCCCAGCAACTGCGCGGGGATCAGCCCATCGGGGCGGTCGGCGGCCTTGCCATACTTGGCGATGAGGCGGTTGCGGACGTAGGTGTGCAGTTCGCGATAGAGGGGCTCAAGCTGCGTCCAGGTGCGCTCGATCTCGGCGGAGAACTGGGCCGGCGTCATATCGTAGCCGGCGCGCCACAGTTCACCGGTATCGCCGTAGCCCAACTCCTTTGCACCGACGTTCTGCAAGGCCATGAAGCGGGCATACTTCTCGCGCATGGGCGCGCCGATGGCGTGCCAACCCAGCCATAGCCGGGTCAGTTCCTCAGGATCGCGGGACTTGGCCATGAGGTCGCTGATCTCGTCGATACCCATACAGCCCTGCGCGGACGGCGAGAGCTTTTCCTTGCCTTGTACAGGCGGCGGGCAGTATTTGCCCTTGCCGTACATGCCGGTCAGTTGTGCGGCCAGTTGCGATTGCTCGGCCAGCAGCTTGGGGTCCTTGGGTGCGGCTGGAGCGTTGACCTGCAAGAGCATCATCTGGCGGCGCAGCGCCGGCGGCAGTTTCAGCTTGTCGAAGCGGTGACTCTCGGCCACCAGTTCCAGGGTGCGCGCATTGTCGATCTCGTTGATCAGCGCGGCGGTAGACTCGGTGTCGTCAGTGATGTTGGTCTCGACGCCCCACTGGGCGCGATTGGCGTCGTTGGTCAGCTTGAGCATTTCGCTGTTGGCGCGATCCAAAAAGGACTGCGCCTCGGCCACCGTGGGCGGAGCGGGAGCGGCCTGCTGCGCCGTCAACAAAGTGGAGGCCAACCCCAAAGAAAGCACTGCGGTAATGAGATGAATACGCATGGCCGGAAGTATAAATCCGGCAGCCGCGGATTGGCTCATCTGAGCGCATTATTTAAATCCTTGTTGCCGCTCGCGTACACTGCCTTTATGCTGGTTTCCTTACCTGCACTTCTGGCTACGGTGGCAGATTCCGCAACTCATCTTGGCGACTGGCAGATTGCCGCCGGGATGGTCGTTTTTGCCATCAGCTATCTTGTCTTCGCTTTGGGAAAGCTGCCGGGGATGAGGATCGACCGCCCCGGCATGGCCATCATAGGCGCGGTTCTGATGGTGGCCTTCCGTATCGTGAGTGCAGGCGAGGCGTTGCGATTCATCGACTTCGGTACACTTGTGCTGCTTTTCTCCATGATGCTGGTCGTCGGATCTCTGCATCTGGCGGGCTTCTTCGACTGGATTACAGAGCAGTTGATTGCCCGATTGAAGCCGCATCACCTTCTGCCCACGGTAATCTTTCTCACCGGGATACTCTCTGCGTTTTTTGTCAACGACATCATCTGCCTGGTGATGGTTCCGTTTGCGCTGGTGGCCACCGAGCGCATGGATTTGAAGCCGCTACCCTATCTTTTGGCGGTAGCCACGTCGGCCAATATCGGGAGCGTAGCCACCATCACCGGCAACCCGCAGAACATGTTGATCGGCTCGACCTCCGGCCTGCCTTATCTCTTCTTTCTTTGGCACCTTGGGCCGATCGCACTGGTCGGATTGCTGCTCGACTGGCTGATTCTTCGCCTACTCTTTGGCAGTGAACCCGTCTGTGGGAAAGAAGCGGTACTCGCATCGGTTGGCGCTCACGTTACGCTGGGCGAGCTTTGGAAGCCAGCTCTCGTGGTTTTTTTGGTGCTGATCGGTTTTTTGTCCGGTGTGCCCCCGGCGATGATGGCGGCCATTGGCGCGGCGTTGATGCTGATCACACGCACGCACAATCCTCGCTTGCTCTATGACGAGGTTGACTGGGGGTTGCTGGTCTTCTTCGTGGGACTCTTTCTGATCGTGGGCGGCGCGGAGAACTCCGGATTGACCGGTTCCCTTTTCGAGATTGCCAATCGCTTCAACCTGCAGAACACGGGGCTGCTCACCGTGGTCACCGCGGTGCTTTCCAATTTGGTCAGCAATGTGCCGGCAGTAATGTTGCTCAAGTCGTTGATTCCATCTTTTCGCCATCCGCAAACCGGCTGGATGGTGCTAGCCATGGCCAGCACACTGGCGGGGAACCTCACCATCACCGGTTCGGTGGCAAATCTGATTGTGGTGGAGCGGGCGCGGAATGAAGTGCGTATCGGCTTCTGGGACTACGCGCGGGTGGGCATTCCGGTGACCCTGGCTACATTGGCCGTGGGCTGGCTCTGGCTGACATGGATACCGTGAGCGCTCATGGCAATCGGTGTTCCAAATCGCTACAGCCCGTAACGGCGCGGGTTCCTCCCATATTCTCTACAAATACGCAGCGCGGCGGAGCGGTCTATAGTTAACTCTGGCGACTCTCACGACCTTGCTCAGGCGTGAAAAAAGAAGACGATCAGTACCGGAACCGTTTCGATGAAGCGCCCCAGGAGTCTCGTTTCCGGCGCGTGCAGCAGGGTGTGCCCCCCAGTGGGCGCGTACTGCCCGGCATGCCGCTGGAGATGGAAGACCCCGAGGACGGCGATTCTCCGTCTCCGGGAAAGCCTCGCTTTTCGCGCGACTACGACGCTCCGCGCGGCCCCTGGTGGCGGCCGGCCACTACTCTGGGACAGACCCTGCTGGGAATTGGTGTTTTGACCGCGCTGGTTGGATTGGGCGCGGCCTCTTATTCCACGCACAACTTCCTGGCTCACGACGCCCGCTTCCGCATCGCCGGGGTGAGCAACATTGAGGCAGAGGGTCTCAGCGAGGTTACCCGCGCCGACCTGCTGCCCATCTTTGGCGAAGATGTCGGCAAGAACGTCTTCTTTGTGCACTTGAGCGAACGCCGCCAGCAACTGGAGCAGATTCCCTGGGTGGAGCGGGCCACGGTGATGCGCCTGTTGCCCGACCGCATCCGCGTCAAAGTGGTCGAGCGGCAGCCAGTGGCCTTTGTGCGCCAGGGCTCGCAGATCGAACTGGTCGACGCCAGCGGCGTGCTGCTCTCCATGCCGGCGGCGATGATGGCCCAGCGGCATTATTCCTTCCCTGTCGTCACCGGCGTCGACTCCCACGACACGCCCGCGGCGCGACGTCAGCGCATGGAGGTCTACGGGCGGCTGATTGCCGAGCTGGACGCCAACGGCCAGGCCATCTCCAAGCAGATCTCGGAGATCGACCTCACCGATCCGGAAGACGCGCGGGTGATGATGCCCGAGGCCACCGGCGACATTCTGGCCCACTTCGGCGACGACAGCTTTCTCGATCGCTACCAGCGCTACAAGGCGCACATCGCCGAGTGGCTGCAGCAGTATCCGAACCTTTCCGCGGTGGATCTGCGCTACGAGCAGCAGGTCGTACTGGAGATGAAGCCGGGCGCGGGCGACAATCAGACGATCGCCAGCGTTGGAAGCCCGGAAGCGGCCAAGATCCCTGCTCCAACAGCCGAAACGGCGGCCAGGGCCGGCAAGCCGGAGCAACCGCAAGAGAGCAAACCGGCCAAACCGGCGGCAACCAAATCAGCGTCAGCGGCGGTAAGGCAGCCCGCGCCAACCAAGCCATTGAAGACCACAGCCAAACCGGTGAAGGCAACCGGCAAACCCGGGAAAAAGTCCTCGACAAAGACCGTTGTTAAGCCCGCCCACAAGGCAATTCGGGAGACGGCGGCTGAAAAGGTCGCAGACAAGAAGCGCGCGCAGGCCAAACCTGCCATGCTCAATCACAGCAACCGGCGGCATGCCGCCCCTTCGATTCGGCCGGCTCTCGATCCGGTTCTGGGACAGTGAAAAGCGATGAGCCAGAAACAGGAAAATCTGATCGTAGTGCTAGACGTGGGCAGCGCCTGGACCAGGGTGCTGGCCGCCGACGTTAATGAAGGCGCACTGCGCTATTTGGGCCATGGACAAGTGGAGTCGGCGGGCATGCGCAAGGGGCTGATCGGCGAGCTGGGTCCAGCGGCCAGGGCCGTCAAGGCAGCCAGCGAGCAGGCCGAGCATCTGGCCCGCACCAACATCGCCGAGTGCGCCGTGGGCGTGGGCGGCCCGCACGTACGCGGCCTCAACACCCGCGGCGGCATCGATCTGGGCAGCCGCATGAGGGAGATCTCGAAAGAGGATGTGCGCGCCGCCGTCGAGCGAGCCCGCGCCGTCGAGCGCCCTCCGGACCGCGAGATTCTCCACCTGCTGCCCCGCCAGTTCATTCTGGACGACCAGCCCGGCATCTTCGATCCCGTGGGCATGGTCGGCGCGCGTCTCGAGGTGGACCTGCACATCGCCACCTGCTCGGGCAGCGCCCTGCAAAGCACCATTACCTGCGCCAACCGCGCCGGCCTTGAAGTGACCGAGGTGGTGCTGGAAAGCCTGGCCGCAGCCGAGGCCACGCTCAGCGCCGACGAGCGCGAATTGGGCGTCTGCATGTTGAATATCGGCGCTCACTCCAGCGACTTGGCGGTCTTCTTCGAGGGGGCGGTGGCCTTCACCGCTTCCATCCCGGTGGGCGGAGCGCACTTTACCAACGATCTGGCGGTGGGCCTGCAACTGCCCGTGGCCCAGGCCGAGGAATTGAAGCGCCAGTACGGCCACGTGGTGGTTACCGCCGTTCCACAACACGCCGAGGTGGAGACGGTCAGCCCCACGCCGCGCATCCTGCGCCTGCGCACGGTGGCGGAGATTCTCGAGCCGCGGGCCTGCGAGCTGATGTATTTTGTCAAAGAAAGCCTGCGCCAGGGCGGCGTTTTGGAGGCTCTGGGCGCCGGCTGCGTTTTGACCGGCGGCGGAGCGCAATTGCCCGGTATGCTGGATGTGACAGAGAGTCAATTGCGGGTTCCGGCGCGCGTCGGGGTTCCCGTGCGGCTCTCGAATATGCCGGTAGAGCTGGTCAATCCGACCTTCTCGACAGCCATCGGCATGATGCTCTATGCGCACCGCACGCGAGTCACCCGCGCTGCCGAAAACAATTCCCTGCGCGCCAAACTGCGCACCATGTTTGCAACGAGCTTTTGAAGAACAGCTTCTAGCTACTAGCTTTTAGCTGCTAGCAGTGAATACTGAACAAGATGGGAGCTAGAGGCTAGAAGCTAGCAGCTAGCAGCTATGGGAGGCGACAGCCGCGATGGAAGAGATGAACCCGCAGATGGACGAATTGGGCGCAATGCGCATTCAGTTTCACGATGAGAGCGGACACGGAGCGCGCATCAAGGTGATCGGCGTGGGCGGCGGCGGCGGCAATGCCGTCAACCGCATGATCGCGGCGCAGATGGAGGGCGTGGAGTTCATCGCCGCCAACACCGACGTGCAGGCGCTGAAGTCCTCGCAGGCCCCGGTCAAGCTCCAGTTGGGCGTGCGTTTGACCGCCGGCCTCGGAGCGGGCGCAAATCCCGACGTGGGCCGCCGCGCCGCGCTGGAAGACTCGGAAAAGATCATCGAAGCTCTGGAAGGCGCCGACATGGTCTTTGTCACCGCCGGCCTGGGCGGAGGCACGGGCACCGGCGCGGCGCCGGTGATCGCCTCGCTGGCCAGTGAGATGGGCATTCTCACCGTTGCCGTCATCACCATTCCCTTTGCGTTTGAAGGCAAGCGCCGCCTGCAGCAGGCCGAGCGCGGTCTCAAGGAACTGCTCGAAAGCGTGGACACGATGATCGTGATCCCCAACGAGAAGCTGCTCGCCGTGGCCCGCGATACCGGCTTCTTCGAGAGTTTTCGCATCGCCGACGATGTGCTCCGCCAGGGCGTGCAAGGGATCAGTGACATCATTACCATCCCCGGCATCATCAACCGCGACTTTGCCGATGTGAAGACCACCATGGCCGGCATGGGCCACGCGGTGATGGGCACGGCGGTGCGCTCGGGCACGAATCGGGCTATCGAGGCTGCGCAGGCTGCCATGGCCTCTCCGCTGCTCGAGGCGGGGGCCATCGACGGCGCGCGCGGCATCCTCATCAACATCACCGGCTCCAGTTCGCTCAAGCTCAGCGAAGTCAACGAAGCCTCTTCGCTGATTCAATCCGCCGCCCACGAAGACGCCAACATTATCTTCGGCGCGGTGCTTGACGAGAAGATGGGCGACGAGGTCAAGATCACCGTCATTGCCACCGGCTTCCGCGACCAGATGCCGGAGCGCCGCGCCCGCATGTTGAGCGTGGAAGAGATCCCCATGATCTCGGTGCCCGTGGTGGCCCCGGACAACTGGATGAACGAACCGGCCAAGGCGCCGGCGCGCTTCCTCAGCCAGGACGAAGAAGACGCTCCCATCGTTCGCCCGGCAGCGAACCCGCCCGCGGCGCAAAACACGCCCGAAGCTCCGCGCTTTACCGAGCCTGCCGAGGAGCCGGCCTTCACTCCGCTGGCCCGCGACTACGCCTCCGATTTCAACGCCGCGCCACAGGGCATCTCCATGCCGGAGCGCCCCCAGACCGGCGCAGTTCCGCACACGCAGGGCGAAGACGCGCAGCAGGACCTGGATACACCGGCCTTCTTGCGCCGGCTCAAGCTGTAACCTCTCTGGGAAGCTCTGCAGCATTGGAACTTCCCGATCTGCAACCGTCGCGGAGGGCCGGAAGATTGCTTTCTCCCTCTGCAACATCTGCCGAGTCTGAGCTATTCTGCACGTTTTTAGTTCCCTTTCGGTTATTGTAGAAAGAGACAACGGCTGAAAGTGCTGAAGGAACGTCCCGAAGATTGCCGATAAGGGAAAAAACTAGTCTGTCCCTGGGCGGACTGTTCGGCAGAAAATCCACGGGTGAGAGGAATTTGGCTGGATGAGAGCTTCAACCGTATGGGTTCAGGGCGTTACGGCAGTGCTGTTGATGGGTATGGGCGCGGGCCGCATTGCGGCGCTCGACACACCGCACACACTACACCACGCCAAACAGCCGGAGCCGCATCTGACCGAGCCGCACCGCAGCGCACACCACGCCGCGGCCGCTCATGCGCCTGCTCCCGCTCCCAAATCCAACGCAAAATCCAATTCCCATACCAGCGCGAAAGCCAGTCCCAAAGCCGGAGCTAAATCCGCCCCGCAAGCCAGCGCCAAGCCGGCAGCCAAGACCACCAAGGCTGCTTCGACCCATCTCGCGGGCAAAACCGGCGCCGCCAATTTCGAAACGCTTCGCCCCAAGGCCGCAGCGGCGCGCGGCAAGGCTGTTCCCTCTGAGCGCGCTGCAGCGCCTGCACCGCATGGAAAGGCTGCGCTTCGCCAGTCCGCGCTGCTGGCCCGCCGCCATGGTTTCGGCGAGCGCTTCACCGGCAACTCCTTTGCCGACGGCGACATCTATGCCGGCGACGTAACCGCCGGCGAGGACCCGGTGGTCCGCCAGGCGGCCCTCGACGCCATGGGCGATATGAACGGCACCGCCGTGGTCATCGATCCCGCCAACGGCCGCATTCTGGCCATGGTCAATCAGAAGCTGGCTCTTTCGCCCGGCGCCGAGCCCTGCTCCACCATCAAGATCACGGTCGCCATGGCCGCTCTCTCCGAGGGCCTCGTCACCCGCGACACCCCGGTGCTGCTCGACGGCTTCCGCATGAACATGACCGAAGCGCTGGCCAAGAGCAACAACCTCTACTTCGAGGAACTGGGCCGCGAGCTGGGCTTCGAACGCGTCCGCCACTACGCCAATCAGTTCGGACTGGGCGAGCTGGCCGGCTACCACATCGAGGGCGAGCAGTTGGGCGTCTATCCCGACCACGAGATCCCCGCCGCCGAGGGTGGCGTAGCCCGCATGTGCAGCTTCGGTCAGGGCGTCTCGCTGACCCCGTTGCAACTGGGCGCATACGTGGCCGCACTGGCCAACGGCGGAACCCTTTACTACCTGCAACACCCCGCCACCGCCGAACAGGCCGCGCAACTGACCCCCAAGGTCAAGCGCACCCTGAACATCGCCAGGTACATTCCAGACATCGAGGACGGCATGGCCGGCTCGGTCGAGTACGGCACCGGGCGCAGCTTGAGAGCCAACTTCCACGAACTGCCCGTCTTTGGCAAGACCGGAACCTGCTCGGACAAGGGCACGCGCTTCGGCTGGTTTGCCTCCTTCAGCGACACGCCCCAGGGCGGCCTGGTGACAGTCTTCTTCCTCGAAGGCGGACGGCCCACCTTCGGCCCCAAGGCCGCCGAACTGACCGGCCTCTTCTACAAGAACCTCTGGGACCGTAACTACTTCCAGAGCAAGGGCGAACAGCCCGCCACGGCCTCCGCCGCGCCCACCGCTTCCGTCAATTCGGTCTCCCGCTAAACTGAATCTGGGTGCCCCACCCTCGACGCGTACTTGTTTTTGCGGCTAGGGTGGGAACCTGTGAACTGCCCCCGCTGGAATCGCATGAAGCAAAACCACCTTGAGCCTCATCCCATAAGGTGAGGCTCTCTACGCATGGCGTTACCCGAACATTTTTTGCTTTTATATGGCTACTTCCTGATCTTTGGGGCGGTGCTGATCTGCCAGTTGGGGGTTCCGCTGCCGGTCACGCCAGTGCTGCTGGCCGCCGGTGCGCTCAGCGCGGAGAACGAACTGAGTTTTGGCCTGGCTCTCGTGGCCGGCATGGGCGCCTCGCTGCTTGCCGATAGCGCCTGGTTTCTGGCCGGCAGGCACTACGGGCACATCGTCATGCGGCTGCTCTGCCGCATCTCGCTGGAACCCACCACCTGCGTGCGCAAGACGCAAAGCTCCTATAGCCGTCGCCACGGCGTCACCCTGATGATCGCCAAATTTGTCCCCGGTTTGTCCATCCTGGCGCCCCCGGTGGCCGGGCAAAAAGGCATGGGTTACCGCAATTTTCTCTTTTTCGACGGCATCGGCGCGGCGCTCTGGCTGGGCGCGATGCTGGCCGCCGGACGCATCTTCGGAGCCATGCTGCAGCGCAACCACAGCCTGCTCGACTGGGTGGGCAAGTTCAGCGCCGTTCTGCTGCTGCTGGGCATCGCCGGCTTTTTGGTGGGCCGCATCGTGCGCCGCAAGATGGTTTTGCGTAAGCTGATCAAGGCCCGCCTGGAGCCGCACGAGCTGAAGGGCTGGCTCGACGCCGGCGAAGAGGTCTTCATCGTCGACTTGCGCCACCCGCTGGAACTGCGCGACGAGCCCTTCACCCTGCCTGGCGCCCTGCACATCGCTCCCGATACGTTGACGGCGCGCAATCTGGAGCTTCCTCGCGACCGCGACATCGTAGTCTACTGCGATTGCCGGCCCAGCGACGCGACGGCGGTCAAAACCGCCACCACCCTGCAAAAACTCGGCATCGAGCGCGTCCGCCCCCTGCGCGGCGGCTACAACGAGTGGAAGCGGCTGGGATTTCCGCTGGCGGCGATTAGTCCTATGACGCCAGAATGAAAAAGCAGCGGCGCCACTCGCCGGTTCCTGCATGCCAACAATGGAATTCAAGCGCGTTCGCGATGAGCCTCGAAATACTCGCGTAAAACCGAGTTCATCCGCGTCTGATAGCCCTGCCCCTGGCGCTGAAACCAATCGACCATGTCGGCGTCCAGGCGCATCGACAGTGGCCGCTTGATAGGACGGAAGAACGGTCCGCGCACAGCCTTGCTCCAATCCGAGACAGGCGGCATCTCGCTGGTGTCGATCTCGTTCTCCGGCATCGCCTCCAGCGCATCCAGCTCAGCCTTCAGCTCTGCCGTCAATGGCTCTGGATTACCTCTCTTCATAACTCCGCCTCTCCTGATGCAAAGCCTTGCGGGCGCTGATGATGCTTCCCACCGCATTGGCCTCCTCAGGCCACGTGTGAACCACGAAAAGGACCAGATTCGCCTCCGCGCTTGGAGAACCCAGTGTTTGCCATCGCTCCTCGTCAGGATAAGGATCGGGAACCGAAAGACAGAAGGGATCTTCCAGAGCGCGACGGGCAAGTTCGAAGCTGACTCGATGCTTCCTCAGGTATTTCTTCGCTTTGACGGGATCCCAGGTCCAGTTCACCAGGCCTCCGTATCTACAATATCGTATATACATTTCTATTTTACGTCAATCCCCTTTCAGTGAACGACCACCGGCTAATAGCCGGTGGCTTCGGGTTACGGCTGGAAGCCGG
>CAZBPD010000037.1:0-46516 GCA_964493705.1 uncultured Occallatibacter sp. | reverse complement strand
TCAAGGCCGACGACCTGATCGACAAGCTGATCGCCGCCACCCGCGCCGAGACCGACGCCCGCCAGACCGGCCGCGACGAAACGGAACGGCAGAAGATCGCCGAGCAGATCGCCATCGGCGCGCTGCGCTATTTCATGTTGAAGTTCACGCGGAATTCGGTGATTGCTTTCGATTTCAAGGATGCGCTGAGCTTCGAGGGCGAGACCGGGCCGTATATTCAGTACGCCGTGGTGCGGGCCAGAAATATCTTCCGCAGGGCGGGAACGACCCCGGAGGCGGTGCTGGCGGAGTTCGCAAAGGCCGCGGGGTTTGCGGAGGGAGCGGAGTTAGCGCCGTTGAACCTGGCGGGCTATCTGGATGGGCCCGCGACCGCCGATATCTGGTCGCTGTGGCTGCGCGCGGCGCGGCGGACGCTGGTGCTGGAGCAGTGCATCGCCAGCTCCGAGCCGGCCAATCTCGCTCGCCACGCCTTTCAGTTGGCGCAGGAGTTCAACAACTTCTACCACAAGCATCACATCCTCACCGAAGAGGACCCGCAGCGCAAGACCTTCTTGCTGGCCACCGCCGCCGTGGCGTTGCGCGAACTGATCGAAGTGCTGAGCTGGCTGGGCATCGAGAGCCCCGAGGCGATGTAGGATACGGCGAGGCTTTCGTCATTGATACGCTTGCGTTTGCAGTAATCCTATTCGGCGTTCAATCGCTTGATCATCTCCACGTCTGTCAACGCCGCAATGCCGTGCGATTGAAGAAAGAGCAAAGCGGGCGGTTCGAAGAAGTCCCGATCGCTGGAGCATAGGACGTCGATGTCTCCAGCCAATGCGGTTTGCAGCACGAAGATGTCCTTTGGATCGCGTATTGGAGCATGGATCAGAGGATCTGTTTGGACCATCTCGGCGGCCTCCATCAGGAGACCGATGTAGTTGTAAACTGCCTCTTCGCTACGACAGTGCGCGCGCAACATCCTTTGGGAGCGAAGCACTCGCGCCACTTCGTGGAGGATTTCATGGCAGAGGATGAGGGTGTGTCCGCTGGCGACGATCTCGAAGACAATCCTGTACGCGGAACCGCCCTCGTTGCAGAAAGCACGCACAAAAATCGAGCTATCGAGGAGCACTCTCACGGGAGGGGTCGGTAACTGGGTCGGACCTCGCGCATGGCTTCCGTGATGATTTCCTCGGAAATTTCGCGTGGTCTGGATTCTATCTGGCCCGAGTCGAGGCACTGGTGAAGCGCCGCGACGATCTCTACGCGTTTTTGCGTGGTTAGGGCCTCGGGCTCGAAGGTACGCAGGCTAATTGCTTCGGCCTGCAAAATCCTCCGTCCCAGGATCTGCTCGATGGCTGTTTTCTGCGCCTGAGACAACGACTCGGCCTTCAGGATCATCGCCCATTTCCTCCGCTTCGTCCGGCCGCATGAGTGAGGACGATCATGCGGCCAGATTGGGATCATTGTACGCCGAAAAGGGTTCTCGGCTAGTACTTTCGCACCCACTCCAGCAGGGAGCGGACGCCAACGCCGCTGGGGCCCTTGGCGATGTAAGGACGGGAGTCCTCGACCCAGGCCATGCCTGCAATATCCAGATGAATCCACGGCGTGTCTTCGACGAAGACGCGCAGGAACTCGGCGGCGGTAATGGCTCCACCCCAGCGTCCGCCGGTGTTTTTGATGTCGCCGATGTCGCTCTTGATCTGCTCGGCGTACTCCTCGCCCAGGGGCAGACGCCAGAACTTCTCCCCGGAGGTGGCCAACGCCGCATTGAAGTTGGCCCAGATCTCTTCGTTGTTGCTGAAGGCGCCGGCGTTGTAGTAGCCCAGAGCGACGACGCAAGCGCCAGTCAGGGTGGCGGCGTCGATCAAATGCGTCGCGCCGAGTTGGCGGGCGTAGGTCAAGCCGTCGGCCAGCACCAGGCGGCCTTCGGCATCGGTATTGATGATTTCGATGCTCTTGCCGGGTTTATCGGCAGAGAAAGGCATGGCAATCTGCACGTCGCCTGGCTTTTGCGCGGTACCGCTGGGCATGTTCTCGGCGGCGCAGACAACGCACAGAACCCGCACCTCGGGCTTCAACAATGCAATCGCGCGCATGGCGCCAAGCATCGCCGCGCCGCCGGCCATGTCGTACTTCATCTTCTCCATGTTGTCGGAGGGCTTGATGGAGATGCCGCCGGAATCGAAGGTGATGGCCTTGCCGACTAGCCCCAGAATCGGCCCTTCCGTCACGCCTTCCGGCTTATAGCGCAACACAATCAACGCCGGCGGCTCGGCCGAGCCCTGAGAGACGCTCCAGAAGGCGCCCATCTTCAGCTCATGCAGCTTTTCCGTGGAGTGAACCTCCCAGCTCAGGCCGACTTCACTGGCCATCTCCGCGGCGCGGCGGCCCAGAACCGTGGGAGTGAGCTTATTGCCCGGTTCGTTGACCAGTTCGCGAGTAAAGTTCTGGCTTTCGCCCAAAATTATGCCCTCGGCCAGGGCCGCTTGCAGCGGCGCCTGCTCCGCGTCTGCGGCCACGGCCAGGGTGAAGCTCTCGATGCTCTTGTCCTGACGGTCGCTGCGATAGGTGTCGGGATCGAAGTCGCCCACAAAGGCGCCCTCGACGGCCGCCCGGCAACTGGCCGCCGCAGGCAGGACTTCTGCTTCAGGCAGGGCCAGCGTCAGCACTCGAATGCCGCGCGGCTTGGCGAAGCGCACAGCCACACCGGCAGCGGTGCGAAGGCCGTCTACCGACATTTTGGCTTGCTTGCCCAGACCCACAATCAAAAGGCGCTTCGCGGTCAGGCCCGCGGGGGCGTGCAGTAGCAGCGTCTCATGGGCGGCGGCCTTGAACTCGCCGCCGGCCAGAACGGCAGCCACGGCGGCTTGCACGGCGGCATCGGACGTGAGCAGCATGGGCTGCGGCTTGACCTGGGAGCCTTTTTCCGTTTGGGTGTCGGCGGCCAGAACGGCCAGCACTTCGGTTTCGATACCGGCAAGAGGCGCAAAAGAAAGTTGAATCCGCATGGGAATCATTATTTCACCCTGTTTTGCCGAAAAGGACAGAGGTGCCGGTCCGGAAAGCAAATTTCAGCGAGGAATGGACTCAAGAATGAAATGACATTCGAGTCAAGCCGTGTCACAATTCAAGAAAGAGGGAAACATGGCAGATACTGTCAAGGAATCCATTCATGTCAGATTACGTATCAGTGACAACGGCCGGATCGTAATACCTGTTGAAATGCGCCAGAAGTTAGGTATCCGCGCCGGCGATACCGTCTTTGCGACGGTTGAAGGAGACGCGCTCAAAATCGAATCGTATCGGGCGCGAGTGCGGCGCGTTCAGGAGAGTCTGCGGAAGTACATCCCTCCGGGCCGGTCTCTTGCCGACGAACTGATTGCAGAGAGGCGCGAAGAGGCGCGCCGCGAAATGGAGGAGGCACTTGGATAGAGTCGCAGTACTCGACGCCTCCGCCTTTCTGGCAATGATCCAGCAGGAAGAAGGAGCCAGAAACGTGGCCGACTGCTTGCCGTGGGCTATCATCAGCGCCGTCAATCAGTGTGAGGTTCTGACCAAGCTCATCTTGACCGGCATGGAAGAGGAACTAGCTTGGTGGCACATTGGTGAAATCAACTGTGAGTGCATCCCGTTCGATGAAGAGCAGGCAAAGAAAGCGGCCGGCTTGGTCCGAATCACCCGGCCCTTCGGCCTTTCGTTCGGCGATCGCGCCTGTCTCGCGCTCGCCATTGAGCGCAAGGCAACCGTCTATACGGCAGATCGGATATGGAAGGATCTCGATCCGGGGATCGATATTGAAGTGATTCGATAGGCGAGGGGTTTCTGCTGACTAAAGTAGATTTTACCGCCCCATGCGGTGTTTATTGGCATTGATGGCGGTGCGCGCCTCGCGGTCGGCCTCGCGGCGCTTCTCGGTTTCGCGCTTGTCCCAGTCTTGTTTGCCCTTGGCCACGGCCAGTTCGCACTTCACCCTTCCATTGCGGAAGTAAAGCCGGACGGGGATGAGCGTGTGGCCCTTGATCTGCGTCTTCTGGAGTAGCTTGCGAATCTCTTCGCGGTGCAGCAAGAGTTTGCGGGTACGGGTTTCATCGTGATTGGCGATGTTGCCATGGGAGTAGGCGCCGATATGCACGTTGAGCAGAAAGGCTTCGCCATCCTTGATCAGGCCGTAGGAGTCTTTGAGGTTGGCCTGGCCTTCGCGGATGGACTTGACCTCCGTCCCGCGCAGCGAGACGCCGGCCTCGAACTTCTCCAGCAAGAAGTAGTTGTGGCTGGCGGAGCGGTTGTGAGCGGCATCCCGTTCGCCGCTGGCCACGGGGTCGCGCGGACGCACCGGCTTTTGCGCGGCGGCCTTGGTGGCCGGAACGATCACGTGGCTGCTTTGGCGAGCCATGGGGAAGTATCCTCGAATCTTCATCGTAGCATTGACGCGGCTTTCCGTCGCAGAGGGCAGGGGCTTTGCTAAAATGAGGCATGGTTGGGAAGTAGAAATCGCCAAGAGAAATCGCGTCAGGAATTGCGTCGAGGGCGGCCAAGGCCGTCCGGACAGGCTCGCTGCGGAACGCGCGCCGGCACAGACGCTGGGGAGTTCGATGAAAAGCAGCGCCGTTGCTCCGGCTGCCACTGGCAGCGCCCCGCGATCGTTCGTATCGCGCACCGCTGGCTGGATGGCGCTCACTGCCGTTCTGGCCGTTTTGGGTCTTTCCAGCCTTTCCTTATATGCGGAGTCGGCAGGTTCCCTGTTCAAGCGGGGCACGAACGCCGAGGCGCGCGAGGACTACGACGCCGCCTTCAACTACTACCAGAAGGCCTACGCCGCCGCGCCCAAGGACTTGCGTTATAAGGCGGCGTTCTACCGGGTGCGCATCACCGCCTCGGCGCAGCACGTCACCAAGGGCCGCAAGCTGGTCGCTTCGGGCGACGAGCAGGGCGCACTGGTGGAATTCCTGCGCGCCTTCGAGATCGACCCCGGCAACGAATCCGCGCAGCAGGAGATCGACAAGGTTCGCAAGAATCAGGGCGCGGCGCCGCAGCTTACCGAGACCAGCCTCCCCGTCGATACCGAGAAGCAGGAAGAGATCGACTCCATGGGGCCGCCGCCGGAGTTGAAGCCGCTCTCCAATGAGCCGCTCACCCTGCACATGAGCGAAGACACCAAGATGGTCTACCAGGCGATCGGCAAGGCCGCCGGGATCAACGTGCTCTTCGATCCCGATTACACCTCCAAGCGCGTGCAGGTGGATCTGAATGGGGTCTCCCTGCTCGATGCGTTGCGCATTGTGGGCACGGTTTCCAACACCTTCTGGCGGCCGGTAACGGCCAACACACTCTTTGTTGCGCTGAATTCCCGCGCCAAGCGGACAGAACTGGACGAGCAGGCGGTGCAGACCTTCTATCTGACCAATGCCTGGCAGCCGAACGACCTGACCGATGTAAACAGCGTGGTGCGCAGCGTTCTGCCCAACGTCAAGGCCTATGCGGTGGCCAGCCAGAACGCCATTGTTGTTCGCGGCACTCCCGACGAACTGATGCTGGCGCAGAAGCTGATTGACGATCTGGACAAGGCGCGGCCCGAAGTGGTGGTGGACATAGCCGTTCTCGAAGTGAGCAAGAACTGGGAGCGGAACATCGGCCTCTCCTGGCCCAGCAGCGCCAGTGTGGCGTTGCAGACGAGTACCGCCGCCAGCACCACGGCGACCAACTCGACCACGACGTCGACCACCGCGTCTCCGACAATCTACGATCTGGCCCACCTCAAGGCCTCGGATTTTGCCGTCACCATCGGCGCGGCGACGGCCAACATGCTGCTCACCGATTCCAACACCAAGATCCTGCAGAACCCGCGCATTCGCTGCACCGATCAGCAGAAGGCCACGATGAAGATCGGCGAGCGCATCCCCATCGCCACCGGATCGTACTCTTCGGGCGGTGCGGTTTCCTCGGCGCTGGGCAGTTCGCTGGTCAATACGCAGTTCCAATACATCGACGTGGGCGTAAATATCGAGATGACGCCCACCGTCCACTTCGACCACGACGTCACGCTGAAGATGAAAATCGAGGTCAGCTCGGAGAACGGTTCGAGCACCATCGAGGGCGTCACCGAACCGATCATCGCCCAAAAGACCAGCGAGCAGACCATCCGCCTGCGCGAGGGTGAGGTCAGCGTGCTGACCGGCATCATCAACCGCCAGGATCAGGTGGGTTGGAGCGGCGTACCTGGATTGAGCGCGATTCCCGGCATCAAGTACCTCTTCGGCTCCAAAGACCACACCATTACCGACGACGAGATCGTCTTCCTGTTGATTCCGCATGTGGTGCGTTCGCACGATCTGGGCGTTGGGAATATGCGCACCATCGATCTGGGCGTAGGCCAGCAATCGATCGATCTGCGGCATATGCCCATCGTGCCGCCGCCCGCGCGTCTCGCCCCAGCCACTGAACCAGCGCCGGCTCAGCCAGCTTCTCCGGTGCAACCCGCCAACCCGCGTTCTTCCTATGGGACGGTTCCCGGCAGCACCGCCGAGGCCGCAGGACCGGCCGCCCTGGCGCAGTTGCGGGCAGCCGCGGACGGCAACGATGCTGCTGCAAAACGTGCGATGCAGCCGCCACCACCGCCGCCCGTGGCCGCCGCCGCGCCTGCGCCCGTGGTTGCTCCTGCGTCAGCGCCTGTTCCGGTGCCGGCTCCGGTGGTTGCTTCCGCGCCAGCAGTCGTAACTGCTGCTGCGCCCGTCGCGGCCAGTCCTGCTGCTCCCGCACCTGTTGTACAGCCCGCTGCGGGGTCGCCGCCGCCAAGTCCA
This sequence comes from uncultured Occallatibacter sp., assembly GCA_964493705.1. Classification (GTDB taxonomy): domain Bacteria; phylum Acidobacteriota; class Terriglobia; order Terriglobales; family Acidobacteriaceae; genus Telmatobacter. The sequence continues at coordinate 39,731 of CAZBPD010000037.1, read as the reverse complement.
GCTCCACCCGCAGCGGCGGTTCCAGCTGCGGAGGAGACGGGATTGAGTCTGGCTTTGAGTCCGCCGGCGGCGCCGGTTGCGGTGGGCGCTATCTTCCAGGTGCCGATCACTCTGAGCGGAGGCAAGGATATTGCCGCCGTGCCCATGCAGATTTCTTACGATGCCACCAAGATCGCTCTGATCAATCTGGATAGCGGCGAATTTCTGGGCCGCGACGGTCAGGCCATCGCCCTGGTGCATCGCGACGAAGGGCCGGGCAAGATCACGTTGAATGCGGCGCGTCCGCCGGGAGCCAAGGGGGTGGATGGCGGCGGTGTGGTCTGCGTGCTGTTCTTCAAGGCCAAGGCCGCGGGCGTGAACTCCATTACGATTACCCGTCCCACGGCGCTCAACAGCGCGCAGCAGTTCCTTACCGCCAAGGGCAACAAGATCGACGTGGAAGTGAAGTAAGGGGTTCGCGGGCGACCGGGGACGTTTTGAGAAGAAGTTGAGGCAGTGGGCCGATGCAGGAGAAGCGCTCAATCCGGATCCGTCGCGGGGAACGCGGGCTGACGCTGGTGGAGCTGATCGTGACCGTCACGATCCTTTCCATCCTGGCCGGGGCGGCGCTGCCTATTGCGCGCTTTAAAGTCAAAAGGGAAAAAGAGCGTGAACTCCGTCGCGATCTGTGGGAGATGCGCGACGCCATCGACCACTACAAGGACGCCGCCGACAAGGGCGCCTTCCAGACCAAGGTGGACAGCCAGAACTATCCCCCCGATCTGGAGACGCTGGTTAAGGGCGTGGATGTGCAGAGCAAGAAGGTGCGCTTCCTGCGCCGCATTCCGATCGATCCGATGACCGGGCAGGCGGAGTGGGGGATGCGCTCGATGCAGGACGATCCGACTTCGGACTCCTACGGCGGCCAGAGCGTCTTCGATGTCTATTCGAAGTCCACCGCAACCGCCCTGGACGGCACCAAATACTCGGACTGGTAGGAAACAGCGTAGTTAGCTGCGATAGCGGTATTGGCGGAGTGAGCAAGGCTAGGCAGAGACGGGTGGATTGAAGCGCAGGACCGGCGGAAAAGCTTCTGCGGCAGGGCGAGAGAATGATTCAGAGTGGTGCGCCGGAATGCTAACACCGCTAACTCCGCTAACTCCGCTAACACCGCTAACAGCACTAACAACGCCAGCTTCGTGCAAAGAGGATGCAGTGAGCCAAAAAAGCAGACAAGACGCTGGATTTACGCTGGTCGAACTGATGATCGTCATGGCCATCATCGGGGTGCTGGCGGTGGTCGCGATCCCCAAGTTCGAAGCCTCGCTCAAGCTGGCCCGCGAGTCGGTGCTGAAAGAGGACCTGCACGTGATGCGGGCGGCCATCGACTCTTACACCATGGACAAGCAGAAGGCCCCGCAGTCGCTCGACGATCTGGTGCAGGAAGGCTATCTGCGGGCGATTCCCGAAGACCCCATGACCCACGCCAAGGACTCCTGGATCACGGACTCCAGCGACGCCATGCACTCGCTCGATCAGACCGCATCGGGCATCGACGACGTGCACTCCAGCTCCCAGGATGTCGGCGCCGACGGTCAGGCCTATTCGACCTGGTAGAACTGCGGCTTTGTGCTCAAGATCAAAGCAAAGTGGTTTCCGGGTGAATCGGCAATAGATTCAAGAAAATCACTTTCATCCCGAGTTTTCATGCACTTGCTCCACGGGACTGAATAAAATACAGCCTTCCTTCCCGCAAAGAATTGTCATCCTGAACGAAGTGAAGGATCTGCGTTTGCTCTTCGGAAGGGTGATTTTCGGCGGAGCAAGTCGAAGGGCCCGCTGTCGCTCTTCGTCCTGCGGCATTTCGACGGAATATCTCGACCAGGCGAATTGCTGCTAATCGCCTGGCTGCGCCAGAGCATCGATCTTCGCCCACAACTCATTGACGCCGTAGCTGGTTTTGGCCGAGATGGCCAGGATCACGTCCAGTTCCAGACCCTTTTTCAGGGCGGTCATATTGCGGGTACGCTCGTTGCCGCTGAGCCGGTCCACCTTGGTGGCGACCACGGCGAAGTTCCGGCCCATCGACCGCAGGTAGTCGATCAACATCCGGTCGCCGGGCTGGGCGGGGATGTTCGAGTCGACCAGACAGATGCACAGGCCGAGGGTTTCCCGCTGGGAGAGATAGGGATCGATGAAGGCAGGCCAGCCGGCGCTGATGGAACGGGAGATCTTGGCGTAGCCGTAGCCGGGCAGGTCGGCAAAGAGCAGCTTTTGCCGCTGGCTGGGGTCCAGGAGCGCAAAAAAGTTGATGGCGCGGGTGCGGCCGGGGGTCTGTGAGACCTTGGCCGCCTTTTCGCCCACCAACGCGTTGAGCAGGCTGGACTTGCCGACGTTGGAACGGCCCAGAAAGGCAATCTCCGGCACACCGGGAACAGGGAACTGTTCCGCGGCCATCGCCGAAAGCAGAAATTTTGTCGTGTAGCGCATGGTTTGAGCCGATCAGCTTGCAAGGCAGTAGGGTTAGTGTTGCTAGCGGGGTTAGCGGGGTTAGCGGAGTTAGCCGGGTGCCCCACCCTCGCCGCGCTTCTGTTTTGCGGCTAGGGTGGGAGGGCGATCCATTCACCGGAATCCCTCCGCACTGCCGGTACCTCTTTGAGGATACAGGAACCGAATTCTGGAACGCTTCCTGCCTGACCCTGGCGGTGATTTGTCTTTGACTTGGCGAGGGCATTGGCGCAAGATTAATGCGGATGGGTAAACCCGCCAGGCAGTACTGCCTGCGAAGGTCAGCTAGGCCCGAGGCGTCGCATGAGTAAAAAGGAACTAGAAAGCATGTTAGCTTCCATGGAGCGTGTGCAGAAAGAGCACAGCACTCAAGAGAAAGCTCTTGCCCTTCTTGTGGAGGCCGGCATTGCCACGCCGGACGGTGAGCTTACCGCACCTTATCGGTGCGATGAGCAGTAGATCGCTCTGTCTGAATAGAAACCTTCCTTAGTGGCTGATTCGCTGCAAGACGTTCAGCCTGATGGCTTCTCTGCTTGCTTCGAGGAATATTCTTGCGGCTCGACTTATCATTCTCGCCATAGGCATTTCTACAGTCTCGCTTCAGACTGGCAGCCTTCTTTTCCTGTGGCAATTTGATCGTGCTCATTTGAATGACTCTCCGCTTATTGCCTCGCCACCTGCCCGGTGACGACTTCTGACGATAGCGGGACGGCGGCGAGCACGCTGGCGTCTTCGCTGTTGAAGGGTTTGGGCAGGGGGCTTTCCAGAGCCAGAGTCAGGACTCCGTCCATCTGGCGATGGAAAAACCAAGCCTCACCGCAAGTATTGCACCTTGGCTGCGCCCAACGTGTTCAACCTGCGGTCGAGAGTAACGAGAATCGCATTGGTGATGGCGGCGAAGGCGGCCAGATAGGCATCCGTCCAGGCATTCGTTCCTCCGGCGATTTTCTCGCCGAGTTCTCTCCAGCGTTCACTCAGGCTGGGCGGTTCGGCAAGAAAATCGACGCGCGGGTCCATGCGCCAATCATCGTAGACCAGCCATGCCTGACGCGGCGCAAGTACGTCCTCGCCCATTACGTGCGGATTCGTGAGCAAGCGCAGCAAACCCAGCTCGGTGATGCGGCAGAAGGCGATGCGCGCACCTTCCATGCCCTCCAGCCAAGCTTTGGCGCGCGCATGATGGATATGCCGATTGGAAGTAAGCCCAATCCAGAGGTTAACGTCAGGCAAGCAGATCATCGAAATCGAAATCTTTCAAATCCAAAACACCGGGGCTCTTCGAGGGGACCAGAGGCAGCTTGACCGGCATTTGACCGGTGCGGTCTCCCGGAGCAGCGCTCAATTCACGGTCCAAGTCACGCTTCAGGGCGCGAATCACAATCTCCTCGATCGTCACTCCTTGCATGCGCGCAATTTGCTCACCTTGAAGGTATAAAGAATCCGGTAATTCGATGGCGGTGCGCATAGCGTTTCCTCAAGGTCATCTTACTCTTGTGCCGGAAGCCCTGTCGTTCCACTTCTCAGACCATTCTTCTGCAACCTGGGGCCTGTCACCCTGCCACCGCCTCAACTGTTTCTGCGACCGGTGCGAACCGCTGGACACGCAGTGCTACTGTCTCGACACCTTCCCGGTGACGACTTCTGACGCTGGTGGGACGGCGGTGAGCACGCCGGTGGCTTCGCTATAGGGCGCCGGCAGGGGGCTTTCCAGAGCCAGAGTCAGCACCTCATCCATCTGATCGACAAAGTGCAGCTTCATGGTGTTTTTGATGTTGTCGGGCAGTTCGCTGACGTCTTTTTCGTTGGCGCGGGGCAGAATGATCTCGAAGACGCCGGCACGCAGCGCCGCCAGCAGCTTTTCTTTGAGGCCGCCAATGGCTAACACCTTGCCGCGCAGGGTGATCTCGCCGGTCATGGCGATGTCGCGGCGCACGGGAATCTTGGCCAGGGCAGAGGCCATGGCAGTGGCCATGGTGATGCCGGCCGAGGGGCCGTCCTTGGGAATGGCGCCCTCGGGCACGTGCAGATGCAGGTCCACGTTGCGATAGAACTCGCGGCTCAGGCCCAGCACTTGCGCCTTGCCGCGGATGTAGCTGAGAGCGGCCTGCGCCGACTCCTGCATCACGTCGCCCAACTGCCCAGTGATGGTCAGCTTGCCCTTGCCGTCGAGCACCTGCACCTCGGTGGTGAGGATGCTGCCGCCCACCTCGGTCCAGGCCAGGCCGGTGACCAGACCCACTTCGCTCTTTTCGTGCACCTCGGAGTCGCGGTACTTGGCCACGCCCAAAAAGTCGGCGATATTCGAGGCGGTCAGTTCCACCTTGTGCTTGGGGCCTTTTTTGACCACCTGGCGAGCGACCTTGCGGCAGAGGTTGCCGATCTCGCGCTCCAGGTTGCGGACTCCGGCCTCGCGGGTGTAGTAGCGAATGATTTCGAGCAGGGCGTCGTCTTTGAAAACAATGTTCTTCTCGCTCAGGCCGGTCTGCTCGCGTTGCTTCTTGACCAGGTACTGGCGGGCGATCTCCAGCTTCTCGGCCTCGGTGTAGCCTTGCAGGCGCAGGATCTCCATGCGGTCTTGGAGCGCCGCGGGGATGGTGTGCATGACGTTGGCGGTGGCCACAAAGAGCACCTGCGAGAGGTCGTAGTCCACGTCCAGATAGTGATCCTGGAAGGTGGTGTTCTGCTCGGGGTCGAGCACTTCTAGAAGAGCAGAAGCCGGGTCTCCGCGAAAATCCGAAGCCATCTTGTCGACTTCGTCCAGCAGGAAGACCGGATTCTTGGTGCCGGCGCGCTTCATGTGCTGGATGATCTGGCCGGGCATTGCGCCAATATACGTGCGGCGATGGCCGCGAATCTCGGCCTCGTCGCGCACGCCGCCCAGCGAGAGGCGCACGAACTTGCGGCCGGTGGCCTTGGCGATGGACATGCCCAGCGAAGTCTTGCCCACGCCCGGAGGCCCGGCAAAGCAGAGGATCGATCCCTTGGGGTTCTTCACCAACTGGCGCACGGCCAGGAATTCGAGAATTCGGTCCTTGATCTTTTCGAGGCCGTAGTGGTCCTCGTTGAGAACCTTCTCGGCAAACTCGATGGAGCGCGTTTCCTTGGACTTCTTCTTCCACGGAACGGCCAGTAGCCAGTCAATGTAGTTGCGGCTGACGGTGGATTCGGCCGACATGGGAGGCATGGCTTCGAGCTTTTTCAGCTCCTGGATGGCTTTGTCCAGAACGTCCTTGGGCATGCCGGAGGCTTCGATCTTCTTGCGCAGCTCGTCGAATTCGCTCTTTTCGCCGCGGCCCAGTTCTTTCTGAATGGCCTTAATCTTCTCGTTGAGGTAGTACTCTTTTTGCGCCCGCTCCATCTGCCGTTTGACGCGCGACTGGATGTTGCGGTCCAGGTCCAGCTTTTCGATCTCCACATCCAGCACGTCGGCAATGCGCGAGAGCCGCGCGGCGGGATCGAAGATGGCCAGCAGTTCCTGCTTCTCTTCAATACCCAGTTGCAGATTGGCGGCGATGGTGTCAGAGAGCTTACTGGGCTCGTCCATGCGCACGGTGGCGATGATGGTTTCGTAGTTGAGCGACTGCTGCAGCTTGACGTATTGCTCGAAGAGGCCGGTGACGCGCTGCATCAACTGCTCCACGCCGGGAGTCATCTCGAAGTGCGATTTGGGAATCCGCAAGGTGGCTACAAAAAAGCCGTCGCCGGAGTTGATCTCGACCCACTTGGCGCGCTCCACGCCCTCGACCAGCACCTTGATGTTGCCGTCGGGCATTTTGACGCTCTGCACGATGGTGCAGATGGAGCCTACCTGGAAGATTTCCTTGGGTTTTGGCTCATCGACGGAGGCGTCATGCTGGGTGGCGAGAAAGATCTTGCGGTCGCCCGAGAGCGCCTCTTCCAGAGCGCGCACGCTGGATTCGCGGCCCACCACGAAGGGGGTCATCATGTAGGGGAAAATCACCATGTCCCGAATAGGCATCATGGGCAGCTTGCGGGGTTCGGTCTTTGCGGGCGATGCACTCATTGGGGCCACCATCACTATTGGATGCACGCAGGGGGCCATGGATGCGGGCCGCCTCTTTGAGCTTCCTCTTGGGATTGTACAGCGGAGGGATGTGGGAAATCGGGAGGCGCGGATGTGGAGGCTCTCAGAAGTAAGACCAAAGGCATAAGAAAGGAATCGAGTAGTGCGGGCCGCTGGGTTGGTTTCGCCATAAACCTTCAATCGATCGGAGCGTCGGTGAAGTCCTGCGCAATCTTCTGAAATTGAGACGCGATGGAGAGCATGGCCTTCAAAACCTCGGGATCAAAGTGATGGCCGGCCTCAGGCGCCATCTCCGCAAGCGCTTGCTCATGGGACTCTGCCTCTTTATACACGCGGCGCGAGATGAGCGCGTCGTAGACATCGGCCACCGCCATCAGGCGGGCGCTGAGCGGGATCGCTTCTCCGGCCAGGCCGCGCGGGTAACCGCTCCCATCCCAGTGCTCATGATGGCAATAGGCGATCTCCGCCGCGCAGGTAAGGAAGGCGTCGTCTCCGTCGCCCAGCTCGCGTGCAGTGGCCAGGATGGTATTGCGGCCAATGACGCAATGCTGCTTCATGATCTCCCATTCATCGGGAGTGAGCTTGCCGGGCTTGAGCAGGATGCTGTCTGGAATGGCAACCTTGCCGATGTCATGCAAAGGAGCGGCGTTGGTAAAAAGCTGAAGGGTGCTGCTATCGATTTGCGCCTGAAATCTGGAGTGGCGGGAAAGGGTCTCGGCCAGTACGTGAATGTAGTTTCTGGTGCGAAGGATGTGACTTCCGGTCTCGTGGTGGCGCGCCTGGGTGAGGGAACTGAAGGCCGTAATCGTAGCGGCCTGGGCCGCTTGCAACTGCGAATTGCGGTGAATCAGCTCCGCGGTGCGCTCGGCGACCTGGGCTTCCAGAAGCCGCTGATAGTTCTCGGCGATGCCGCGGTGTCGGCGCTCATCCAGAATGAGCACCAGCATGAAGAGGAAGTTGCGCAGGTGGCCATCGTAAGGAGCAAAGCGGGCCGCATCCGCGGGATAAAAGAGAATTTCTCCATAACGGCTGGTGTTGGAGGATAGGGTATAGCGCCAGGTCGTATCGGCTTCTGCGTGCACATCGCTGCGATACTCCGCATGGCCGAAGATGTCGATGTCGGAGAGCCCCTGAACAACAAAAGGAAGAATCGAGGAATCCGGCAAAGAGGAGATCACGCTCTGCATCAGCAGCAGCCTACCCAGCACCTGGGCTTCGATCTCCAAAGTTTCCGCCATGCTTGCCTCACTGCATCTGGAATTGCTTCAAATACTCCTCTGGTGGAATGAAGTAGGGGTTATGCACGACGGCGCCGCGAATGACCATCAGCGGATGCACTCGTAGAACCTGCATGATCGTAGCACCGTCAAAGACGTTGGCATCGTACTGACAGACGGCGGTCACCGGACACTCCCGCATTTGCAAACTGACGCGGGATTCGTACTCCATCAGCCGGCTGCCGCCCTGCATGGTAAGAACCTCGGGGATCATCTCCCCAATCACCCGCGCAGCCGTATACCCTTCGCTCACGGCATCCAGATAAAATTGGCGCAAGACGCCGAGCATGCGTTCCGGCTCAAAGCAGCCATCGCGCAAATAGACTTCGCTGGTGCCCGCCTTGGTGAGCGCCTTTTTCTGCGTAAGCTGCGGAAAGGAAAGGCCACGCTCTTCCAAATGCCTGGCCAGGACAGTATCGTCCGTTTTGCTGGAAAAACAGGCTGTCTTTTCCCCGTTCTTGAGGCCGCTTTCCAAAAAGCCCAGCAGGGAAGCCTGCCGTTCCCCCTCGTCGGAGTAGATCTGGCAAATATGCGAACCGGCGGGAAAGAGCTGATCCGTAAACCCAAGCGGACAGAGGTGCGGCTGTTGTGTCATATCCCCTCCAGTGAAAAAAGAGAACTGGCCGGCGCGTTTTCTTTAGAATACCGGCGTCAGCGGGGAAGAAGAAGATCGTTTGCCAATCCAAAGTGCGCGTCGTCCTGAAATGGAAAGCGCGGCATGAGATATGCCTTGTACTGCAACACCTGAAAGAATACTCAAACGATGGGGCGAGGGCTATGGGCGTACCCCGCTCGGTCCGCTACAATTGCAGTGATTTAAATGTATCTCAGGCCTTTGTGCTGAAATTCATTCTTGCCGGGGTGCGAGAAGAACGGCTGTCGATGGCAGACTTTGAGAAAAAAAATGTGAAGTCGGAAAATACGGCGCAGGTGCGCGTGCGGCTGGAATGGGTGGGGTTGGGGGTGCTGGTGGCAGTAGCCTTCCTGATCCGCCTCTGGGGCATGACGCGGATGCACTTCTGGGACGAGAATGTCTACCTGCTTAACGCGGAATACATGGCCTTTGGCAAGGCCGGATATATTGAGATCGACAGCCGCCCGCCGCTGCTCTCGCTGTTGTTTGCCGGCCTTTTTCATCTTTGGCACAGCGACTACGCCGCGGCCACGCTGACCGCGCTGATCAATGCACTGGGGCCCGCGTTTCTCTACCTCGGCGGACGTAAGTTGGTCGGCCGGAAAGCCGCCGTCATCGCCGCGCTGCTACTGGCCTTTGGTCCCTACTTCGCAGGAGTGGTTACAGACAGCAGCGACGAAACTGGCCACAGCCTGTACACCGACTGCCCCGCGCTCACCCTGCTTCTGCTTTCTTTCTGGCTGCTGCTAGGCGCCTTAAAGCGCCAGACTAGCCTGCGCTTCGCCTGTGCCGGGTTCACTCTCGCTCTGGCTGTGCTGATGCGCTTCGGGTCGCTTTCCAGCGTTGGTATGCTGGGACTGCTGGTGCTGGTTGCCGATCGCCGTTTCAGGGCCATGCTGGCTACCGCGGCTGGCTTTCTTCTCGGCATGGCGCCCTACCTTCTTTGGTCGCGCCTGCGCTACGGAGGGTTTCTGACGACCTTTCGCTCCGGATGGTCCAACTTTGCCGGGCAACCGGAATCCTTCACGTATTACCTGAAGAATTTGCCCGAGATGATTTCCTGGCTGGCGATTGCCGGATTGCTCCTTTGGACCGCGCGCAGGTCCTGGGATCTCTGGGGAGGGAAGCTGAGTTTAGCTCGTAAGCCGGGTCGCGAATCCGTTTTTGACCGCTATCCGTTGGGCGGCGAGGCATTCCTCGCGCTGTGGGCCGTGGTCGTTCTGCTTTTCTTCAGCAGCCTGAGCCACAAAGAGCCGCGCTACGGGATTCCCGTTGCGCCGCCCTTGCTTTTGCTGGCCGGGTTGGGGCTCAGCACTCTTGCCTCCAGTAGAAAGCAACTGCTGCGCATTGCCGGCGTGGTTGTGCTGACCGCCGCCATGCTCGCCACCTTCTGGCCCACTCGTCACCGCTTCGACACGGGCTTCTTCGACCCCTCCGTCTCAGACGAAATGATCGTCTCCGAATTCCTGCGGCAAAACCTGCCGCCCTCCACAACCCTCTATACCAATATCAACTACCCCGATTTCGCCTATTACTCGCATCTGAAAGTGCAAGACCTTCCGAGTTCAGGTGAGCAACTGAATCAGGCCCTGGCGAACTTGCCGACCGCCGGTATCCTCATTGCCTACAAACATGCCGACCAGCAGGGCGACCCGGTCGAGGTAGAACCCACTCTGAAGTCGCTCGACTCCAACCCCCACTTCCACCGCTGGAAGGAGTTTCCATCCCTCGTGCTCTACCAGTACCGGGCGAATTAACCCAAACCCGGCGATTCCAATTGCGGAGATTTCGCAATGGAATTGAATGTATCTTTCCAAAAACAAAAGCCCCAGGCGGGTTCCATCCGTCTGGGGCTTTCATGACTCTTGAAACAGATAGCCCGCTTATCCGGCCTTTTCCAGCAGGCAGAGGGAGAGGTCGCGGCGCTCGACCATGTCCTTGGTGATCTCCAGGTCGCGGACGCGCTTGTTGTTGGGCAGGTTGTACATCAGGTCGAGCATCAGCTCCTCGAGAATCATGCGCAGGCCGCGCGCGCCCACCTTGCGGGCCAGAGCCTCGCGGGCCACGCAGCCGATGGCGTCGGGAGTGAAGTGCAGGCGCACATTCTCGAACTCGAAGAGCCGCTGATACTGCTTGAGGATGGCGTTCTTGGGCTTGGTCAGAATCTCGATCAGCGCAGCTTCGTCCAACTCGTCGAGAATGCCCATCACCGGCAGGCGGCCGACGAACTCGGGAATCAATCCGTACTTGATCAGATCCTGGGGTTCGGTGCGGCGCAGCAGCTCGGTGTCGCGATGAGAGCGGGTGGTCGCCGCATCGGCGTCGGCGTCGATGGACTTGAAGCCCAGCGCCTTTTTGCCCACGCGCCGGCCCACCACGCGCTCCAGGCCCACAAACGCTCCACCGCAGATGAACAGGATGTTGGTGGTGTCGACGGCGGTGAACTCCTGGTGGGGATGCTTGCGTCCGCCCTGCGGGGGAACGTTGGCCACGGTGCCTTCGAGAATCTTCAACAGCGCCTGCTGCACGCCTTCGCCCGAGACGTCGCGGGTAATGGAGGGATTCTCGTCCTTGCGGCCGATCTTGTCGATCTCGTCGATGTAGATGATGCCCTGCTGCGCCTTGTTCACATCGCCGTCGGCGGCCTGCAAGAGCTTGAGGATGATGTTCTCGACATCCTCGCCCACGTAGCCGGCCTCGGTCAGGGTGGTGGCGTCGACAATGGCGAAGGGCACATCGAGCATCTTGGCCAGGGTGTGCGCCAAGAGGGTTTTGCCGCTGCCGGTGGGGCCGATCAGCAGGATGTTGCTCTTGGTCAGCTCCACTTCGTTGTTGCGCACGCGGTTCATCTGGATGCGCTTGTAGTGGTTGTAGACGGCCACGGCCAGCTTCTTCTTGGTCTGGTCCTGGCCGATGACGAAGTCGTCGAGGAAGCTCTTCACCTCCTGCGGCTTGGGCAGGTGGCCGGCGACAGCGCCGGGAGCCGCCGCGTCGCCGCGATCGTCTTCCAGAATCGAGTTGCACACCGCTACACACTCGTCGCAGATATAGGCGCGCGGATAGTCGCTGGGCGACGAGATCAACTTGGCCACCGCATCCTGCGATTTATGGCAGAACGAGCAGCGTAATACTTCTTCAGGTCCCGTGCGCGGTTTCATAAGACTACTCCCTCTGGGCGATCTATCTTGATTCCAATGGCCCGCAGCAAGCGAAGCGGGGTTAGCGAGGTTAGCGGAGTTAGCGGTGTTAGCGGGGTTAGCAAAGTGAACGGCGGCAGCGGGGTTAGCTTGATACTCAAGTAATCCTGGCTAACTCCGCTAGCTCCGCTGCCTTTCGCCAACCCCGCTCGAAAGTTACGTTCTCGGCCGGTCGATGATTTCGTCGACGATGCCGTATTCCTTGGCCTGTTCGGCGTTCATGATGAAATCGCGTTCCACATCCCGTTCGATGCGGTCCAGGGGCTGCCCGGTGTGCTTGGCGATCAGATTGTTGGTGATTTCGCGGATGCGCAGGATCTCGCGGGCGTGAATGTCGATGTCCGTGGCCTGGCCGCTCAGCCCGCCCATGGAGGGCTGATGGATCAAAATGCGTGAGTTGGGCAGGGCAAAGCGCTTGCCCTTGGTGCCGGCCAACAAAAGAAACGCACCCATGCTGGCCGCCTGACCGATGCAGTAGGTGACCACGTTGTTCTTGATGAACTGCATGGTGTCGTAAATGGCCAGACCGGCGGTGATCGATCCGCCCGGCGAATTGATGTAGAGCTGAACGTCCTTTTCTGGGTCCTCGCCGGAGAGGAAGAGCATCTGCGCCACGATCAGATTGGCTACCTGATCGTCGATGGGCGTGCCCAGAAAGATAATGTTGTCGCGCAGCAGACGGCTGTAGATGTCGTAGGCGCGCTCGCCCCGGCTCGTCTGCTCAACCACCATGGGAACCAATGCCATCGTTTTTCTTCTCGTTCTTCCGTTGCGGTGCGTGCAGCCCGTTACAGGTTGCCGCGCGGCTCTCAACCAGTTGGCCGCGCGGCGAATGTTCACTGCCCCATCTTACGCGGGCAGCCGTTCATAAAGCGCGTGCGCTGTCTTTTCCCGGCGCATTTGCTCGCGAATCCTCATCAAACCGCCGTCTTCGGCCAGACGCGCGCGCAGGGTTTCTTCCGGTTCGCGCGACTGCAAGGCTGCCAGTTGCACTTCACGGTCCAATTCCTCGTCGCTGACGGTGATGGATTCTTCATTTGCAATCCGGTCGAGCAGAATGTTGGTCTTGGCCTCGGCCTGGGCGCCGTCGCGCTGGGCGGTACGCAGGCGGGCAAAGTCCAGCTTGCGCATCTGTTCGGCGCTCATGCCCTGCGCCGCCAGGGCGCGCAAGCCGCGGTCCAGACGCTCGTCGATCTGCTGCTGTACCAGCGACTCGGGCACGGCAAAGTTGAAACGCTCGTTCATCGCGGCAAAAAGACGGTCTTTGGTCTCGCCTTCCACGCTGCGCTTCTTGCGGTTAGCAAGGTGCTCGCGGATGCGGGCTTCCAGGTCGGCCATGTTCTCGTAAGCGCCGATCTCCTGAGCGAACTCGTCGTTCAGCTCGGGCATAATCCGCTTTTTAATGGACTTAACCTCGACCTCGTAGGCCACGGTCTTGCCCGCCAGCTTGGGCTCGGCGTAATCGGCAGGATAGACGACCTCGGCCTTCAGCTCCTGGCCGGCCTTGGCGCCGCGCAGAATGTTGGTGAAGGCCTCGACGGTGTCTTTGCCGCCAATCTCCACCAGCGCGGACTCGCCGGCCACCGGCGCGGCGTCGGCCTCGCCATCGATCAGGCCCTTGTAAGAGATCTCGGCCCAGTCGCCATCCACCAGAGGACGGTCTTCTTCGACCGGCTCGATGGTGGCGCGAGACTCGCGCAGATGCGCCAGTTCCTGCTGGAATTCCTCTTCGCTGATCTCTACTGTGGGCTTGTCGACCTTTACGTCCTGGTAGCCCTCGATGGAGAAGTCGGGAATGTACTCGAAAACCGCCTTGACGTGCAGCGGCGCGCCGTCTTCGATGGTCAACTCGGTCACATTGGGCTGGCCCACCGGCTTGACGCCGAGGTCCAACACTGCCTGGTTGAAGCGTTCGGGGAGCAGGCCCTCGATGACGTCCTTGCGGATCTCGGCGGCAAACTTGCGCTGAACCACCGACTCCGGCACCTTGCCGGGACGGAAGCCGGGAATCTTGGCGTATTTGCGGTAGTTGCCGGTCACGGTGCGATAGGCCTTGGCCACTTCTTCCGCGGGCACGTCCAGCACCAGCTCGCGGGTGCAGTCGGGGTTGAGGACCGGGCCGTGCGCGTGATCGTGGCCCTCATGGCCGTGATCGTGGCCTTCGTGGCCGTGCTCGCCGTGCGCGTGAGAGTCTTCGTGCGCGGTCTCGACCGGCTCGGATTGGGGAGTGTTTTCCAGGGATTCGTTCGAACTCAACGTTTTGCCTTCCAGGCGCGGAATGCGCCGCATACTTTCCTTGGAGCGGAAACTTGCTGCCCGCAAGGTCGACTGCACGGCCGGTCCAGCGCAGCGGGCGCAGAAAATGCCCTCGCGGCCGGGGAGATGCCTCTCTCATGGTAAGAGGGTTTGCGGACAGGGTCAAACCGCCCACCCTGTGGACAAGCGGGTACGCATCGCCAAAGGCACGTATCTGCGATGAGTCGCCTGCCAAGAGGGACTGAGGGACTAGGGACTGAGGGACTGAGAAACTGAGTATTGCGCGGAAAGTACGGAACCTCTTCAGCCGTCTGGCCCCCCTCACATTTCCGTCGTTTGGGGATGGCGGACGTAGGGCAGAAAGCGCGGATGAGCAGCGCCACAGGCCGTGTAATGCTCGCGGGCTTCGTTCAGGCTCAGATCGCCATTGACGGTGAGATGGACCTCGGCGGCGTCGATGTCTTCCTGGCCATCGTCCTCCCACCAGCAGACCGGGCACAAGCCCAGCGCCGCCGGAGCTTCCAGCGTTCTGTATCCACAACAGGGGCAGCGAAACTGAGGCACTGGAAACCCTCCTGTAGGGTGGACGGGATTTGCCGCGCGCGGATTACAGCTTAGAAACGAAAGACCACCCCGGTGCTGTAGCGAGCGTGGGAGCTGGAAGCCGGCGAGAGCGTTGGAGCGTTGACGTAGTCGGCCATCACCCTCCAGCCAAAGAAGGGGGCCAGGGGCAGATCCAGGCCGCCGCCGCCGGCGTAGGTCACCGCGCTGCTGGAGATGGACGGGCCGCTGCTGTTGGCCGAGTGCTCGATGCCGCCCAGCCCGTGGACGAAGACTTTAAAGCGCATCGCCCCCAGCGTGACCCGCGGTCCAAAGAGCACGGTCGTGGTGTGGGGAACGGTGGCGTTGGCGCCCCATCCATACTGCGCGACGTCGCCCTCGATGCCCACGAAGCGCTTGATTTTGACGTTCAGCGCGCCCTGCCAGCCATTGAGACCTGCCACATTGGGATAAAAGGCGTTGGAACCCAGCCGGCTGTAGCCCAGCCAGACGTCAGCCTTGGGACCGGCGGGCAGGGCATGAGCCACAGGTGCGGCAGCGAACCCCGCCAGGAGGCAGAGAATCGACATCGATGCGGCGAAATCCAGGCGGAGATTCTTCATAGACGGCTTCCTCTTGCCTGTATCGTACAACGGCCAGCGACGACGGCGCAGGGATTACGGTTGGGGAACAGACGGCATCATCAGCGCGGAAATGCCTCCGGCGTCTACAATTTCAGCGCCCAGGGAACCATACGCGAAATCCTTGCGTAATGCAGTTTGATATGTATACCCCAATGGAGGCGTTATGAACGTTGAACGTAGGCCCGCAAGGCTGGCGGGCTTCCTCTACCTGTTACTTACAATCGCCGGCATCTTCACTCTTATCGTTGTTCCCGGACGGACGATCGTCGCAGGGGACGCCGCCGCCACCGCAGCCAAAATTCTCGGCTCTGAATCGCTCTTCCGCGCCGGAATTGCTGTCAACGTCTTCAATTCAGCCCTGTTTCTCTTGCTGGCTGGCGCGCTCTATCGACTCCTCAAGGAGGTTCACGGCACGCTCGCGAAGTTGATGGTGATGTTCGTCCTGGTTCAGGTCCCGCTGGCCATCGGAGACGCCATAAACCAGTTGGCCGCGCTGCTTCTTGTCAAAGGAGAGCCATACCTGGCGGTCTTCGACCCTGCACAGAGGAACGCTCTTGCCCTGCTGTTTCTGCACGTCAACGGCCAGGGCACAATCGCCATTGAGTTTTTCTGGGGACTCTGGCTGGTTCCGCTCGCTATCCTGGTTTATCGCTCGGTTTTTTTGCCTCGATTTCTGGGAATCTACCTTGCCGTGAACGCTCTTGCCTATATTGCGCTCTGCGCCGTCGGATTGCTTTGGCCGCAGCATCTTGCCTTTGTCAGCCGCTATTCGTTTCCCGCACTCATGGGTGAGCCCATATTCACTCTCTGGCTTCTGGTCATGGGGGCCAGGCCCAGGCATCCCGCTCCGGCCATGGCCTGACCGTACCTTCGTCTCTACCTCAGACCTTCACCTCTAGCTCCAACAGTCGGAGTCCGTCAGCAAAGCCCCCAGGCAAGAAAAGGCCGGAGCGTGTGCCCCAGCCTCTTCTTTCACAACTTGAAAACGGACCACAACACCTGTCCCCAAAAAAACGCCGCAATCCGAACGCAATGAAGGATTGCGTTTGTTTTTTGGAGCGGCGCAACCGAGCTGGAACGATCAGGGTACAAAAACCTTCAGGCGCACGTGCCAGTCGGTGCTCTTTCCGGGAGCCAGGGTGATCAGGCCGGTGTCCAGCTTGTCCCACTGCTTGCCCAGCGGGTCGTTCATAATCGTCTGGTGCTCGACGGCTACAAAGCTCTTGGCCGGCGGGGCATAGACTTGAACGGCCTTGATGTTGTGCGAAAGGCCCTCGATGGCTACGCCGTATTTGGCCGCCGGATCGATGACCTTGACGGTGACGGCGCCGTTGGCTTCCTGTACGCCGCCGAAGTTGTCGTCAAGAAAGAGGTCACCCAGCGCCTTGCCGCCGGCAGCGCTGAAATCGTATTTCGTGCCGGCTACGGGGTTCAGCTTGCCGGTGGGGAAGACGTTGTCGTAGTTGTCCACCTCGGCCACATTGGTTGCGGGAACGGCGATGCGCGCCTGCTTGCGGTCACCGGAGGGCAAGTTGAAGTAAGGGTGCCAGGCAAAGGCCACGGGCTCGGATTCGCCGCCCACGTTGGTGGCGATCATCTTCACGTCCACCGCGTCGGCCTTGAGGGTAATGACAATCGTCAGATCGGTCTTGGAGAGCCAGTGGCCACCAAAGTCGCCGCCGTGGATCACGCCGACAACCTGCTGGCCGCCGGGAACCTCCTTCACCTCAACAGAATCGACCGCGCGTTTGAGGATCAGCCCATGCATGGAGTTGATCTCTGCGCCGGGATTGCCGCCGTGCCAACTGGCGGGCAGATGAATGGCGTGCCCCTGCCATTCGGTGTCGATGGTTTTGCCGTCGGCCGAGAGTTTGCCCCTCATGCGGTTGGGATAAGGGAAAAGAAAGGCCGCGCCAAGGCGGAAGATCTGGTTACCGTACTGGTCGTCGTCCACTTCCAGCAGCTTTTTGGAGCCGGCCAGATCGGGTGAGGCCAGCACGTCGACGTTGCCCTTGCCGGGGAAGTTGGCGGTGATCTGCTGAATGAGCAGAGCGCGGCCGGGAACCAGGGTAATCGAGGTGAACTCCGGCTGGGTAGTGCTGAGGGGCTTGCGGCTGAGCGTGATGAGCTTCTGGCCGGCAATTTCCGTACCAGCTTGGGCCGGGCTGGCGGAGGTAAGCGCCAGAGGCAGGGCGAGGGTCAGCAGGGAAAAGGCGCACACGTGAGTCTTCATCTCCATCCATTCCTGGAATCATCGTCGAATTTCCCGGATCAGGCTCGGCAGGGCAGATTTCGCAACCCGTGAAAGCGTATTCCGGAAGCAGAGAAATTCTACGTCAACCAACCCCCAACCGGCAGCGCACACTCGACTCACCGCTCAGGAAGATTCTCATTCCTGTTCACGATGCTGCCGAGATTGCTGCTCTCTACCTCTCCACGACCGCTTTGGAGAGGTTGCGAGGCCGGTCGACATCCACGCCGTGCTCCAGGGCCATGAAGTACGAGAAGAGTTGCAGCGGCACAACCTCGACGATGGGCAGAAGATACTCGGACGCGGGTTCCACGAAGACGCAATCGCTTACCAGCTCTGCCACACTCCGATCGCCCCAATTAGCGATGGCGATCACGCGCGCGCCTTGCGCTTTCATGTCGTGGAGCAGTTGCAGCGTCTTTTCGTAGCGAATTACCGACGCCTCCAGCTTTCGATCCACCGTTGCCAGCACCACCAGCGGAACCCGGTCGCTGAGCAGCGCATTCGGTCCATGCTTCAATTCTCCGCTGGGGTAACCCTCGGCATGAACATAGGAGGCCTCCTTCAACTTCAAGGCGCCCTCACGCGCAATGGCGTAGTGGATTCCCCGTCCCAGATAGAGGAAGGTCGCAGCAGAGCGATAGGTATGCGCCAGGGCGGCCATTTGCTCACGCCATGGGTCGAGTTGAGCAGCGATTCTGTCGGGCAGGGCGCGCAACTCCGCGATGCGCGCGGCTAATTCTGTTGCATCCATGCGGCCCAACCGGGCGCTCTCGTAAAGCGCCAGCAAGTACAGAACGGCTAACTGACAGGTAAAGCTCTTGGTCGCCGGAATGGCTCGCTCCACCCCGGCGGCCAATGGCATGGAGACACTCGCCACCTGTTCCATCGACGAACCGGTGGCATTGGTGATGGCCATTGTCCTTTGCCCGCGCAGTTGCGCCTCTTGCAGGGCAGCCAGAGTGTCGGAAGTCTCTCCGGATTGCGAGAGCACCAAAACGCTGGGTTGGCGAAGGTCCTGGCTGCCTCTGCAACTGTACTCGCTGGCGTATTCCACATCCACCGAAAGTCCGCACAAGTCTTCGAGCAAGATCTCGGCGGCCAGCCCGCTATGGCGGCTGGAGCCGGAAGCGGCGATAAGAATCTCTCCCTTGGGACCGGTCCACTCCGCCAAGCGCAGAGCAATCTCTGGCTTGAGAGCGGTCTCTGTCAGATAAAGGGCCAAGGTGCGGCGCAGCGCCTCGGGTTGCTCGTAGATCTCGCGCAGCATTTCATGTGTAAACGTGGGCATTCTCGCGACCTCGGTAATTTGCCTGAATCGATGCTGCACCTTCAGCATTTCCGCAGCATATGCAGAAGGCTCTCTCCGCACTCCCGTCATCGGCAATGCGGAGAGCGATCTGTCAAGCCACCTGCGACCGGCGTGTCGCGTGGCCTTCAAAATGGGCTTCGATCTCTTCCAGTGTTTTGCCTTTCGTCTCGGGCAGGAAGAAGGCGGCAACGATGAAGTAGATCACCGTAAACCCGGCAAAGAGAAAGAACATCGACGAATAACCGTACTTGCTGACAAAGGGAAGAAAGATCCCTGAGAGCGTGGTCGAAACCAACTGGTTAATGACCAGCGCAATGCTCATTCCATTCGACCGAATGCGGGTGGGCATCAGCTCGGAGAGGGCAAGCCAGACGCAAACGCCCGGTCCCAGTGCAAAGAATCCCATATAAAGGAAGAGCCCCAGAGCCACCTTCCAACCGTGGCTGGAGCCGGGAACCTGGCCGATCAGAGCCTTTTCGATGGTGAGCGGCGCGGTCTGTGCCGCGTCCAGATTGCCCAACGGGTTCTTGAAGAAGGCCAGCACCTTGTTGGAGGGCACGCAACTGGCGCGGGTGATTTCAATGGGTCGCGCGGCCGGGTCATCGGAGCGCACAAAGGTAGTGGCGGCGGTGTAGTCGCCATAGGAGTAAATGATGGCCATCGAGGCGTGTCCGGCATCGATCTGCTTGCCCGCATCGCCCTGCGCAACGAGCAGTTGCATCGCCTTTTCCGGGTTGAAGCGCAGACTCAGGTCCTGACTGGGAGCAACCAGAGCCTGAACTTGATGGCGCGCGTCAAGTCCGACCTTCTCGCTGCCATGGAAGAGAATCCCCACGCCAGTCATGCTGAGAATAATGCCGCTGGTGCCCAGAACGAGCAGGAATTTGCGTCCCTTGCGATCGACCAGCACCATGCCCACTATGGTCAGCAGGAAGTTCATCGAGGTGAAGATCACATAGCCCATGTGCGCGTGCAGATCGGAGAGTCCACTTTGCAGCAAAATGCTGGTGTTGTAGCCAATGATCGAGTTGACGCCCGTAGCCGTGTTGCAGAAGAGAATGACGCAGGCCAGCAGAAATGGAACCACGTATTTGCGGCGCAACAGAGATTCCTGGATTCTTTTGCCGGTCGAACTGAGCGTGGAGGCGTTGCGTTCCGAGACTTCCATCTCCTCCAACTCGATCGTTGCCTGTTCCGCGGTGCGCGAGCGGAGCAGCGATGCATAGGCCTGCTTCTTCTTGCCGCGCTTGAAGAGCCAGCGGGGCGACTCGGAGACAAACAGGCTTCCCAGCAAAAACAGAATGCCGGGGGGCAGGGAAATCCAAAAGAGATTTCGCCAGGCCTGATCTTTATAAGCAAAGAGGGCCGAGGCGTCACCGGCCTTGGCAACCGTCTGCAGGTGATAACTGAAGTAGATGCCTAACAGCGCCGCAAAGACCATCGACGAAGTGGGAAGCCACTGAAAAACCCCCGTGCCTTTGCCCCGGTCCGCGGCCGAGAGGCATTCGGCCAGGTAGAGCGGAATCACTACGCCGATCAGCCCCGCGCTGACTCCCTCCAGAAGGCGGCCATAAAATAAGGGCGCATAGCCGTGCGAGAGCGCGATCATCGGAATGCTGACAATAAATGTAATGCCGCAGAGAATCATCAGCGGCTTGCGCCCCATCCAGTCGGCCAACATGCCGGCGAACAGGGTGGAAAAGACCGCGCCCAACAGCACCGCGGCAACGATGACGGAGATCTCCGCGGCAGTCAGGCTGGAGGTTGCTGCCAGATAGGGCAGCGCCCCGCCAATGATGCCAATGTCCATGCCGTAGAGCAGACCGCCAAGGCCCGCCACCACCAGAAGAAAAAAGTTGTAGCCGCGCTTGGCGGAAGCGCCGGAAGCGGGCAGGCTGGTAAAAACATCTGCGGTCGACGTCATGTGTTCCTTTCGCTCATCCTGTATGAACCGGAGCCGTCAGAATGGGCCGCCTCAAAAAACATTCCGCCAACCCTGAACAATTCCATTTCAAGCCTGGACCGGCCGCGATGCGGCCAGCAATTCCCGCCGGGCGCGCGTCAAACGGTTGACCACCTTGTAGCGATCCCCGCGATAGACCGATTTGACGTGCTCTGCCGGCGCACCGCTCTCCAGATAGGAGATACGCGTAAACAAAAAAACCGGGCTGTTCACGGCAATCTGCAAGAGGCGAGCCTCTTCCGCGCCGGCCTTGCCCACCTCGATCACCTCATCGGTCACCAGTACATCGATGCCGTGATGACCGGCGAGTTCCTGATAGAGCGAGGTCGTCGGATCGAAGCTCTCCATGAGACGCGGGCAGAGCTGCACGGGCAGGCAACTGGTCTCCACGCCCATGGGCAGTGCATCGGCAAAGCGCACCCGGCGCAGGCAGAAGACCATCTCCTCATCGCCCAAAGCGAGAGCGTCTTTGGTCTCCTGGCTGGGCGGCTGAATGCGAAACGACAGCACCTTGGAGTTGGGTGTGGCGCCACGCGCCTTGGTCTCTTCGCTGAAGGAGTGTACCTGGCGAAAATCCCTCTCCATCTTGATCGCCGAGATGAAGGTTCCCTTGCCCTGGCGGCTGTAGAGCACCCCCAGTTCGCAGAGCGCCTGCACGGCCTGGCGCACCGTCATCTGGCTGACGCCCATCTGCACGGCAATCCGCTGGATCGACGGCAGCGGCTCGCCCGGCTTGATCTCCCCCAGGCGAATTTGCTCCAGCAGCCGCTGCTGGATCTGGTGATACAGCGGAATCCCGCTCCTGCGATCGAGGGGCGAATTCAGAGGGCTTCTCGTAGGTTTCATCATCATTTCCGCGACACCCTTTGTCCAACTGTCCTTCCCATCGAGTTCGTCCTTCGCCGCGTCCCTGCGGCGCATCCGCTGTTCAATCAACCCTAAGACTATCCACCCGCGCACGAATCCGTCCAGCCGCGCGCTGGTTTCTTCATCGAAGCGCAGAGTCAACCGTTTTCTCTGCATGAACCGACAGGGTCAGCGGCGTCACATTCCAACCCTCCAGCGTCACCACTGGCTTCTCCGTTCCCTCTGGCAGCAGCGCGGTAAGCAGGCGCGACGCCCCCGGCGTCACTTCGATCCAGTTGTCGGACCAGAGAACCGGCGCAATCAAACCGCCTGTCGCTGTGCGGATGGCCGCCCGCAGTTGGAAGGCCAACACGGTGGAAGGGTTTGCAATGTGGACTCGAATTTCCTTGCCGCCCTTTGTATCGACGAGTTCGGCATCTGCCTCGATCTTTGCCTGGGGTAGGTTCGCCAGCGCCGTCAGGTCTTCGTGCCGCGCCGCCGGAGTATGTGTATAGTCCCCCTTGGCCCAGTCGAACGCGGTCAATGTCATGGGAACCCAGTAGAAGTTCTCGCTCAGATCATGGCCCAATGCATCCCGGAGTTGGAGGTCGATGAAGAGAACCTTGTCGGCGCTGGAGAAAAGTCCATCCGGGACCATGAAGACCCGCTGCGCACTGTCCGGCGCAGCATCGATCTCTGCTTGCGAGGTGTAGACCTCTTTCCAGTCCAGCGTTCGAACATGCACCTCGGCGCGCAAGCCCAGTGCTCGCTCATAGGTGCTGTTGACCACCACCACCGAGCGGTCGTCATAAGAATACTGAATGTGCAGCGGTTCGCAGGCCTTCTTCACCGCAAAGTATCCGCCCCCGGCGTCCAGCGAATTGTCCCATAGATGCCAGATCATCGAGGGCCATGCGTTGTTCAGCATCCATTGAATCACGCCCGTCGCTGTGTACTTGTTGCGGCTGTAGGCCTCGAACATGGCGCGCTCGGAATCGTAGGCCATGGTCTGCGCCAAGCGCTCGTACTCCGCTGCCGATTGCGGCTTGGCATAAACGGCTTCCATTGCCGCATCGAAGACATCGCGCGTAGAGAACCTGCCGCCGCCGTTATGCAAATTCCAATTGGCTGTCGGTGGCCAGGCATCGGGATCGGGCAGAAACCTGGCCCGGCTGGCGCGCGAGGGAATCGCTACTCCAGGGCCGGTTTCCGTGTTGAATCCAAAGCCGCCGCCATGGCTCTGGTCCACATACCAATAGCTCGGCGCAACATAATCGTAAGGGCCTGTCATCTTCACACCGCTGGCGCCGCTGACGCTGGTCGCTGCCGACGAAGCCGACGACAGCACCGGGTTGGGCCAATGCGTCTCCCTCTCGACCTCAAGGTATGCGCGCTCCACATCCGCGGGCGGAGGATTGTCGCTGCCATTGAGCCAGACGAGCATGCTTGCGTGCGAGCGCAGCCGCAACATCTGCGCGCGCAAAGAGGCGGAAGCGATCAGTTGATCTTCTGCGCTCCAGTTCTTCCAATCCTCCCAATGATCGCAGCAGCACCAGCCGGCCATGATCAGAATCCCCTGCTCGTCGGCCAGACGATAGAATTCATCCGTCTCCAGCTTTCCTTCTTGGCGAATGGTGTTCAGATTCAAATCGCGCACCATGCGCAACTGATCGCGCAGCCGCTTTTCGTCCGTGCGCAGCAGCATATCCTGCGACCATCCACCGCCGCGAATCAACAGAGGCTTGCCATTGATGCGGAAGAGCCGGCTGCCATTGGCCGTCAATTCCGAGGTAATCTCGCGCAGACCGAAGGCTGTGCTCTTCTCATCGCTGATGGAACCTTGCATCGTGAAGCGCAGCGCGAGTTGTTCCAGGTGCGGCTGCCCCATCTGACGCGGCCACCACGGCTGGGGATGATGAATCTTCAACGCCGGAAAGCGCTCCGCTGTAATTGCCACTGTCTTCTCTTCATGTGCGGCGAGTTCAATCGGTTCTTCAAAGCGAGCGCCAGCGGCTGTGCCTGCCAGGATGCCCTTAACGGTGCGATCGCTTCCGTTGTGCAACTCCACATAGACCGTCAATTCGGCAACACCGAGCGTATCGTCGCTGAAGTGCGTCACCGCCAGCGGCGAATGCAGGGTGACCGCCCCGGTGCGCTCCACATCGACTGCGCCCCAAAGTCCCATATCCTTATCCGGAGGAGATGGATTCCAATCGACCCAATTGATGCCCAGATCCTTCTCTGTAGGCGCAAAGGTCTCTACCGCGAGCACATTCGCCTTGCCCGGCAGGAGCAACTCTGTCGCATCGAAATCATAGTTGCGATAGGCGCCGGCCACGCTTGCCGTATCGGCGATTTTGTGTCCGTTGAGCCAAACGTTGGCGCGGTAGTTGATGCCGTCAAAGTGCAGCCAGAAGCGATCGTCCCTGTTCTTCGCGGCCGGCGCAGTGAACTCGGTGCGATACCACCAGCCGCATCGATAGGGACTGTCTTCCGCCATCGGTATCTTGGAGAAGATCTTTCCGATGGGATAGCTGGTTCCAGGAATACTGCGCAGATTCGCACCGAAATACGGGTCAGGGAAGACTCCAGCCGCAACTTGCGCTGCCAGCACCGTGCTCGGCACTGAAGTCCTCAACCAGCCCTGCACATCGAACCCCGGCATGGAGGCATTCTCACCGTCGATCCGTGCCTTGCATCCCGACTCGATTCTCCAGCCGTCGCGCAGCGGCAAGACCGTTCCTGCCTCCATGCGCATCGCAAACGCAAGCAGCGCGACCAGCGTAGACAGCACGAATTTGCGCCTCTTCGACATGACGATGAACAAACCTCTTACGCAGTCAACGGCAGAGAATAGAGGATTAAATCGCGCTCAGTCCGATGCCGGGTCCGGTGGGTAGAATCAATCTTCCCTTCTCCACGCGCACACCGCGCCATGGATCGTTGGCCACCAGCAGATTGCCGTCCAGATCGGCGTGATCTACCAGAGGGGACAGATGCGCCGCAGCGGTCACCGAGCAGGAACTCGATACCATGCAACCCAGCATGACCTTCATGCCCATGGCCCGCGTCACTTCAATCCACCGATATGCCTCCAGCATTCCGCCCGACTTGTCCAGCTTCACATTGATGCCGTCGTACGCATCCCGGAGTTGGGGGATCATGGCCACATCCGTGCAAGCCTCATCCGCGAAGATGGGCAGATGCACCTTGCTGCGCACATAGCGCGTCTCTTCGATCATGTGCGCGGGCATGGGCTGTTCCACATAGGCAACGCCCTGCGTCTCCATCCAGTTGATCTTGCGAATGGCTTCTTCCTTGTCGGTCCATCCCTCGTTCGCGTCTACGCGGATGGGCTTGTTGGTGACGCTACGCACCGCTGCGATGGTTTCTTCATCGGTCTTGAGGCCCACCTTTACCTTCAGCACGGGATACTCTTCGGCTTCGCGTGTCTTTTGCCGCGTGATCTCCGGCGTATCGATACCAATGGAGAAGTCCGTGATGGGCGCATCGCCGGGATCGAGGCCCAAAAGCTGATAGACCGGCATTCCATACTTCTTTCCCAGCCAGTCGAAGATGGCAATATCCACCGCAGCCATGGCCGCATGTTGATGTTCGCCCAGAGCGCGGCGAATGCGCCCGAGGTATTTCCCATACATGCGCGGATCGCCTGTCGTAATCTCTGCAGAGATCGCTTCGATGGCCTGCTTGGCCGCCTCGGGCGACTCCTTGTAACGAACGATGGGCGCGCCTTCTCCGTATCCCACAATGCCGTCGCGGCGATACTCCACTTGCACGGTGTCGCGATATTCGCTCGACGACATTGTCGTAGTCCAGGTATGGCGCAGCATCAGGCGCTTCAGGCTGACGCGGACCTCGCATCCGCTTTGCGCCATCGCGGCCTGCTGTGCGCCAGAGCCCATTGGCAGCATCGCTGCCATCCCCGCTCCAGCCGCTGTCTTCAAAAGATTTCTCCGATTCATTGCTTGGCTCTCCTTGCCGCTACCAGAATCCTTGTCCAGGGTTCATCGTTCACACGGCTGATCTGCACGCCGGGATGATCGTGGGTCGTGTCGTGGATGAATTCGCCGTTGCCAATATACATCCCGGTATGCGTAATGTGCGCTGCATCGGCGCCAAAGAAGAGTAGATCGCCCGCCTTGAGGTCCTTGCGCTCGACTGCAACCAGACCGCTCCATGCGGCCTGCACATCGGCATCGCGCGGCATCAGAATACCGCGCTGACGCATCAGCATCTGCGTAAAGCCAGAGCAATCGAAGCCAAAGCTGGAGACGCCTCCCCAGGTATACGTGATTCCCATGAACCGTTGCGCCAGCGCGATCGTTTCATCGATGCTCAGCGGAGACGATGCCTGTCGCAGATCTCCGCGCTGCACCCAGCCAAGCTGCCCATCCACCAGGCGTACGCGCAGCCATCGCTCCGATTCTTCTGCCGCTCCCGGAGCTGCTTCGAGCCTTGCCTCCCAAGGCAATTGCAACAGAGGAGCGTGATGGGTCACACTGGGGTCCCGATATACGTTCACGCTCAGTCCCGCAACCTGTACTAACTTCCCCTCGGCGGCATATCCTCCTGCCTGCAACGCCTTCAAGCCGGATGCTTCAACCCAGCCTTCATATCCATCCGCGCTGCGGATGCTGATCCAATCCTCCTGCTGCTTCAGCAACTGCACGCCCGTTCCATAGATGGCCTGCGAGACCACTTCGCTCTCCACCAGCGGCTTGGCATACATGTTGATTACCGGCTTGGCCACGACAAAATCGGGGTGGGCGACGGACTGCTGCGCACGAACGATGCACACCATCGCTATCAAGCCCAACAGACCCACGCACAGCGCTCGGATAACCATGCGGGGTAAGACCAATGAGAATTCGTCTGCCGCCGGCGTTCCTGGCAAGCAGCCAATTATTTCTGTGAGAGTCATCGTCCCCCTCCTCTTTGACTCAATGGGCCGCAACTGCGCTCCCCATCACGGCATCGCGATCCAGACCCGCCCCTCGCGCCGCCATGCCGGGTATGGTCACCGGCAAGCGCCCATGAATCGGCGTCTCGCCGAAGAGCGCGCGTGCCAGGCTTACAGCCGATGGGATGGTGTTCGAAAAAGTGCAGAGATAGGTGTGAATGCCCTGCACCCCAGCGCCCGTGTAGGGATTTCCGAATGCCGCTACAATTGTATTGCTCGCCGCGGCCCTCACCACGCTGGCCAGCAATTGCGCCGGCCCCACGTCCATTGCGGCCGATCCGCCTTCATGGCCCTGCGTGGTGCGTCTGGGGTTGGGCGCCGACTCTGCCAGCACAATCACCGTGCCGGCCTTCTTCACCGCGGCCAGAACACTCTCCGCGATGCTTCCTGCATTGCCTGAATCCACATAGAAGACCGTCGAGTGAGATGCGCGCTGGCGAAGCTCGGCCACAAATGCGCGGTCGCCTTCGGAGCCACGCGGCGAATCGGCGAAGACAATAGCCACCATGCCCGAACCATGCGGCGAAGACCGATCTGCTGCCGGCTGATTCCGATTGAGCGGCACCAACTTGTTGTCGTCCTCGACCAGCGTCACGGCGCGGTCGGCGACCTCCTGCGCCAGGGCGAGACTCTCTGGCATGGCCACATCACGCTCGGCGTCGCGCGGATCGACAAAGCGGTTACGCTCCAGGCCCAACGAGGCCTTCATGCGCAGAATCTTCAATACACTTTCATCGATGCGCGCCTGGGTGATCTTGCCCTGCTGCACGGCCTGTAATAGTCCGTTGTAAGCACCATCGAGATCGGCGGGAATAATCACCATATCGTTGCCCGCCAGGACAGCCGCCACCGCCTGCGCAGCGGAGATATCTGCATCGGTTCCCTTGAAGACGTGCATCAGCGCGCCCATATCCAGCGCATCTGTAACCACCAGTCCATGAAAATGGAGCTGCTCCTTGAGCAGGCCCGTTATCACGCGAGGTGAGATGCTGGCCGGAAGATTGGGATCGGGCTCGATGGCAGGAACCGTGATGTGGCCCACCATTACGGAGTCCACACCCGCAGCAATGCCGATACGAAAGGGAACAAGCTCCAGGTGGTTCAAGCGATCGTTATCCGCGCCCACGCGTGCTAATCCGATATGCGAGTCGGTGTCGGTATCGCCATGACCGGGGAAATGCTTGATCGTGGTCAGCAGCCCGGCGCTGTGCGCGCCTTCAATGTAGGCCGCAACCAGATCGCCGACCGCTTGCGGGTCTTCGCCAAAGGAGCGTGTGTTGATGATGGGATTGGCCGGATTGGAGTTTACATCGGCCACCGGAAACCAGTTCCAGTGAACACCGATGGCGCGCGACTCCAGCGCCGAAATTCTGCCGAACTCACGCACCAGACCCTTGTCTCCGGCAGCGCCAAAGGCCATGGCTGCGGGAAATGCCGTGGTTTCGACCAGACGCATCGAAGGCCCGCGCTCAAAGTCCGCCGCAAAAAGCAGTGGATATTTTGAATCCCTTTGCAGTTCGTTGGTAAGATACACCGCCTCCAGCGGCGGGTTCTTGAGCAACACCCCGCCATCGCTGGCCGTCGTCACTCCGAAGCCGCCGATGTGGTACTTGCGCATCTCTTCGCGCAATTGCAGGTAGTCGGGGCTCTGCGTGTTCATGAACTCGACACGCGCCCAAACCATGATCATCTGCCCGACCTTCTCTTCCGGGCTCATGCGGCGTAGTGTCGATGCCGCCCACTTCTCTCCCTTGCGATCGAGATGAACCGGAGGCGCGGCCAGCGCGACAACCGCTGCCTGAGCAAAGATGCCGATCGTCAGCCATTTTCCGATATTTGCGGCTTTCATCTTCATTGCACAACTCCATGGCGCCGCGCGCCCTCCGCAACGGTTTCAGTACAAGAGATACTTGGCGCGCACCTTTGTGAAGCCTTCCAACTCCTCGCGCCATTCATCCGCGACAATGCGCGGATCTCTTCCTGCTGTGAGCGCATCGAGGGTGGCCTTGTTGCGTAGCAGGGTGTCCAAGGCAGAAAGCTTGTAATCCTTGGGATAAAGCCTAAGCAGCGCCGAGGCAATCTCCATGCCCAGTTCAGGAGCATCGAGAGCATCGCGGTCGGTGATAAGAATGCGCACGCCGCCGCATCTCTGTTTGGCATCATTCGATGCGTCGGGAGTGAACACGATGGGGATAAAGCGCACCCCGGAGATCTCGCGCGCATTGAGTGTACGGGCCAGCGAAAGTCCGTCGATCCAAGGTGCACCAATGACCTCAAAGGGCGTATCGGTTCCCCGGCCCACGGAGATGTTGGTTCCTTCGATCAAGCCGATGCCTGGATAGAGTTCCGCTTCGGTGAGGCTGCGCATGTTGGGCGACGGATTGATCCACAGCCTGCCCGTCGAATCGAACCAGTCGCCGCGCATCCATCCCTCCATGGGAACAACGCTCAACTGCGCGCCCATGGAGCGCTCTCCATTGAACATCCGCGCCAGCTCCCCAATGGTCATGCCGTGACGCACCGGAGTTCTCGCATAGCTTACGAATGACTCGCGACCTGCGTCTGTGACAGGTCCTTGAACATAGACCCCGCCGATGGGGTTGGGGCGGTCGAGAACGACGATCTGCTTGCCGCTCTTTGCCGCTGCCTCAAGAAAATAGCCCAGTGTGCTTTCATACGTGTAAAAGCGCACGCCGATGTCTTGAATGTCGTAAACAATCACATCCAGCGCGGCGATCTGTGCGGCCGTCGGACGTCGTTTGGCATCCGTGTCCCCATAGACGCTATAGACCGGAGCCCCCGTCGCCGCATCCAGCGAGTTGCCGATTGCCGTTGTATCGAGCACACCGTCGATGCCATGCTCGGGGCTGAAGATGGCGGCGAGATGAATCCCCGGCGTATGCGCCAGCACATCGGCGGTGCGCTGCCCGCGCCCATCGTACGATGTTTGATTGGCCACCAGCCCCACATGCAGAGGATGGTTGGGGTCCGGATGAAGCTCACGGAAGGAGTGATCCTCGAGCACATCGATGCCCGCCTTTACGTCGCCATTGCGCACGGTAAAGCGCCGCGCCGCCATCATGGAATCGTTGTAACCGGTGATGCGCGCCAGGCGCAGCTTCTCTTGTTCGTTCACGGTAAGCTGCAGCGATGCGGCTACAACGTTAGCCAGGCGATTGCGCAACGAAACCACCGATCCGTGGCCGTTGGGATGAACCGCGTTGGTGAGCAGAACGATGTAGGTGTCTGTAGCAGGATCGATCCACAGCGAGGTGCCGGTAAAGCCGGTGTGCCC
Organism: uncultured Occallatibacter sp.; assembly: GCA_964493705.1. GTDB lineage: Bacteria > Acidobacteriota > Terriglobia > Terriglobales > Acidobacteriaceae > Telmatobacter. The sequence goes on along the minus strand of CAZBPD010000037.1, from coordinate 10,003 downwards.
ATAGGAACCGATGGGAAGCAGATCGCCGCGATTGCTGGCAAAGGGAGAATCGATGTCCCAGCCAATGCCGCGCAATGTCGCTGCCGTAGAGGATTGCTGTGGCGTGGTCATCTTCTCGATTGCAGTGCGGCTGAGGATCGTATTGCCGTGCAGCATCTCTTCGGCGAATCGCGCCAGATCGTCGGCGGTGGAGAAGAGTCCCGCATCTCCCGCAACGCCTCCCATGCGCCGCGCAGTTGGGTCGTGCACCACGCCGCGCAGCATCTTGCCTTGTTCGTCGTATTGCGTGGGAGCAATGCGCGCTGCGAGAGCCGATGCCGGCAGAAATCCCGTGTCGCTCATGCCCAAAGGCGCAAAGATCTTCTTCGCCGCATACTCGTTGAGCGGCTGACCTGTGACCTTCTCGACAAGAAATCCCAGAGTGATGAAGTTGATATCGCTATACTCGAAGCGCGCGCCGGCCGGGTGCGCTGGCTTCTCCTGCATCGCTCTGCTATAGGCGGCATCGCGGCCTTCCCAAGAGTCCTTCAGATCGAGGTCGGGGCGCAGTCCGGAGTAATGCGTGAGCAGCTCCCGTACTGTGATCGACTCCTTGCCGTTCTGCGCGAACTCCGGCAGATATGTCGAAACCGGCGAGTTGAGGCGCACCTGGCCCTGCTCGATCAACTGCATCACGCTGGTTGCCGTGGCAATGCACTTGGTCAGAGAAGCAAGATCGAAGATGGTGTCGACCGTCATAGGCTCACGCGATGGCTCCAGTGACCGAAAGCCAAAAGCCTTGCGGTAAACCACCTTGCCATTGTGGCCAATCAGCACCACGCCGCCGGGGATATTGCCGCTCTGAACGGCGTCTTCCATCAGCACATCAATCGCGGCAAGGCTGGTCTTGTTCGATTCGTTCCTGGCGGTCGATGGAGACTGCGATTGCGCGACGGCGCCGGCAGCCAACAGAATCGCCAGCATGCACGACGCCGACTTGATTCGCATTTTCATCCTGAGTGTCGACATCTCAACCTTCAATCGCCCGGCGCACATTTCCGTGCATGGCGCGGAGCCGTTCCTCTGCATTGCCCTTTGCGACGTTAGCCTTGAGCATCACCAGCGCCACGGGGAGGTTCATTCCCGCACTCTCCAGCAACTGCCGCGCCTGTTCGCGTTCCACATGTGCCAGCGTCTGCAAAATGACGATAGCGCGCTCCAGCAGCTTCTTGTTGGTGAGGTGAAGATTGACCATGAGATTGCTGTACACATAGCCCATCTGCGCCATGGCTCCGGTGGTGAGCATATTGCAGATGAGTTTCTGCGCTGTTCCCGCCTTGAGTCTCGACGATCCTGTCAGCACCTCGGGTCCGACCTCGACTTCGATGCGAATATCGGCCGCCGCACCCAGCGCCGAGCCGCGATTGCAGGCAATGGCCACGGTTACAGCGCCCTTGCTGCGTGCGCACTCGACGGCGCTGATGGTGTAGGGAGTGCATCCGCTGGCGGCCAATCCTACCACCACGTCGTTTACTCCAGGGTGGCGCGACGCCATATCGCTGCGTCCCAACTCCGCCGAATCCTCGCTGGCCTCGGTGGCTTTGGTCAATGCCGACTCGCCGCCGGCAATCAGGAACTGAACCATCTCCGGACCGATGCCGAAAGTTGGCGGACACTCGGAGGCATCGAGAGCGCCGATGCGGCCGCTCGTGCCCGATCCGACATAGATCAGCCGGCCGCCTTCACCGAGACCGCGAGCGATCGCCTCGACCGCGCGTGCGATCTCTGGCAACACGGACTCAATGGCCCGCGGCACAATCGCGTCTTCGCGGTTCATTGCCGTCACCAGTTCCAACGCCGACATCCTATCGAGATTCTCGGTCGCCTGGTTGCGGCTTTCCGTTGAGAGATTTTTATGCTTCATCACAATACCTCAGCGTGAGTATTTGCGGGCTTCTGCTGCATCAACAGACTGGCTGCATATCCAACCATGAATGTCGCGACGCTTCCCATGGGAACATACCAGGTGAAGGGAACAGCTGTGAAAATCCACAAGTAAAGATTCAAGACCAATCCGCAGACCATACCGATCATGGCGCCGCGCTGGGTAGCGGCACGAGTGAGAACCCCCAATAGAAATGCGCCCAGCAGAGCGCCAAACGATACGGATGCGATGGTCAAACCCACTTCCAGAACACGGCCTCCATGCCGCGCCACGAGCGCAAGACCGAACAATACCAGCGCCCAGGCCACGATGGCCACGCGAGAAAGACGCAGGCGCAGTTCTTCGGTGGCCTGCGGGCGAAAGCGCCCAAAAAAGTCCACGACCGTCGTAGAGGCCAGCGAGTTGAGCGCCGCGCTCAGGTTAGACATGGCCGCGGCCAGGATCGCGCCGATCAGCAATCCATTCATGCCATGCGCCATGCGCGTGACAACGAATGTAGGAAAGATGGTATCGGTCCTGCTGAAGGCTTCGGCCGGCGGATGGATCTTGTATAAGACGAAGAGCATCGCGCCGATAAGCAAAAAGAGCGAGAACTGAAAGAGAATGGCGAATCCGCTGCACAGCAGTGCGGCTTGCGATTGCCGCTGGCTGCGCGCCGAGAGCAGCCGCTGCACGATCAACTGATCGGTGCCGTGGCTAGCCGTGGTGAGGAATGCGCCACCGATCAATCCCGACCACAGCGTATAGGTCGAGGTGAAATTGAAGGAGAGATCGAAGACGTGAAACTTGCCTGCATCTCCGGCCACTTCACGGACTGTCTCCCACCCTCCCGGCACCTGATGCAGAATGGTGAAGAGGCCCACCAGCGTCCCGGCAATGTAGATGGTTTGCTGCATTACGTCGGTCCAGATGGCCGCGGCCATGCCGCCCTGATAGGTGTAGGCGATGGTCAGCCCGGTGACCACGGCGATGGCGGCGATATCGCGAGCCAGTTCGCTCATGCCGCCCAACATGCCGCCCAGTGCGATGCGCACCACAATGGCCACGGCAAAGACGCGCACGCCTTCGGCCGCCGCCCGCGTCACCAGAAAGACTCCCGCGGTGAGCAAGCGCATCTGCTCGCCGAAGCGGCGCTGCATCAGTTGATATGCGGTTACAAGTTCGCCGCGAAAATAGTGCGGTATGAAGAGAAAACTCACGATGGTGCGGCCGATCAGATAGCCGAAGACCAGTTGCAAAAAGCGGAAGTCCTGGCTGTAGGCCATGCCGGGAATGCTGATGACCGTCAGCGTGCTGGTTTCAGCGGCCACGATAGAAAGCGAAATGGCCCACCAGGGCGCCGAGTTGCCGGCCAGAAAATAATCCCGCACCGTCTTCTGTTTGCGCCGGAAGCGCAGTCCGAAGAGCGTCACCCCCACCAGGTAGGCGGCAACGACTGCCAGATCGAGTATGTCCATCGAGCACGGTCCTTCTTGGTGTCTCGCTCTGAAGCGGGCCGCTGCAACAGCGGCTCAGTTCCAAGATAAAGCACGGCTCTGGTCCATGCGCGGGATGCGGTGCGATTGCGCTCGCCGCGCGGTCAGCCTCTTCTCTGCAACAAGAAGAAGCGGACCGCGGCAGCAAGTCTGGATGGAGTTAGAAAACGATTTTGCCTGCGACTTGGATGATGCGGTTGTCGCGGGCGCTGGTGATGGTGTCCCAGGAGCCGGAAGAGATTGAATTGCTGACCGGCGATCCCAGGTTGGTATGGTTGAGCGCGTTAAACGCTTCGCCGCGCAGTTGGAAGTTCAGGCCATTGATAATCCTGAAGTTCCTGAACAGGCCCAGATCGAGGGTGTTGTAACCCGGAGCGCTGACTACGCCGCGCTTTTCGTTGCCAATCAGCGATCCGGAGTTGAGGCCGTAAGGCAATGGCGTGGCAAAGGCGCCCTTGTAGTACCACTGGAAGCGGTTGTGGATCGCCGTTCCATTGCCATTGTTGGGGTTGCCAATCTGACTGGGCCGGAGACCGGCGTTGGTGCTGCCCAAAACGCCGATTCCGGCAGCATCCGTGGCATAGTTGCCGTTATTCGCGCCGTTGTAGGCGCTGTTGTACGCGGTTCCGTTGTAGGTGTAGTTGATGGTATAGGCGGCGCTTTCGCTTACCGTGAGAGGCAAGCCCGAAGCGGCGATCCAGATGCCCGAAACTTCCCATCCGCCCACCATGCGGCCGATGACGCCCTTCTGGTCCTTCATCCAGGGCATTTCATAGATGCCGTCGATGGCCAGAACCTGCTTCCGGTCGTCGGCAGCGCGGCCATATTCGAGAGCCATGTTATAGGCATACATGGCCTCGGTCGAGTAGTCGTTCTGCGCCGTGGTCAGATCGCGCGACCAGGTATAGTTCGCGTCGATCATGCTCTTGCCCTTGAACTTCTTGGTGGCCTTGACCTGCAATCCGTTGTAGGTGGACATGGACCACGGTTCCACCGTATCGATGGCGAAGTAGCCGGGGTAGGGCTTGATGCTGTTCAGGGTGCGATCGGTGGTGGAGTTGAGGAAGGTGGAAACGCAGGGAACGCCCGTCGTTCCGCCCGTGGTGGGATAGCAGTAGGCCGGCGCTGCATTGCTGGCTGCATTGCTGGGATTGATGACGCCCTCGAAGGCGCCGGCTTGCGGCTGGTCCAGATCCACCAGGGCCAGCAGATGGGTTCCGTGCGTACCGAAGTAGCCGGCATCGATCATGAGGGTCGGCGAGAACGAGTGTTGAATGTCCAGTGAGTACTGCTGGACATAGGGAGTCGTGTAGTGGAGCGGGACGGCCCAGAGTTCTTTGGGAGTCGTCGACTGTGTGGTGCTCGCGCCGCTGGTCAACGAAGGAGAGTCCAAAACCGCGGTGCTCAGCGAATAGGTGCTGACTGCCGGGGGATTGTTGAAAGCCTGTCCCTCGTAGTAACTGACTTCCGACGAATCGTAGGAGATGCCGTATCCGCCGCGCACCGACGTCTTGCCATCGCCAAAGAGGTCATAAGCGAATCCGAAACGCGGCGCAAAGTTGCCTTTGGGTGTCGATCCCACGGCATTGCCATAGGGCGAGGCCTGGGCCGCAATCATGTTATCCGAGGAGGCCTTGCCGTTGCCGAAGATCATGCCGTTGATGTAGTTGATGCCATCCCAACCACCGGTGTTGCCGTTGGCGGCCATGGTTCCCGCGACGTTCTGGGTGGCTGAGGGTATCACGCCCGGCGTGTAGTTGTTGGCGCAGGTGCCGGACAGGCACATCAGCCCGCTGTTGAGGATGGTCGGCGATTCGGCGGGCTTGAAGGTAGCCGCATCGAAGTTGTTCAAGCGGTTGTGCGCGTCGATCGGTTGAGCATAGTAGCCATAGCGCACACCCAGATTGAGCGTCAGGCGCGGTGTGACCTTATAGTTGTCCTGAACGAAGAATTCCAGGGAATTGGCGAGTATGTCTACATCCACGGCCAGCGAGGTCTGGCTGAAGCCGCCATTGGCGTCGCCCAGCAGGAATTCAGACATGGCGATGGAACTGGCGTAGGCCGCATTCAAGCCGGACACTGCGGGCAGGGGTTGGGTATTGAAAGTGAAACCTCCCTGGTTGCCGCCGGTTGCGTTCTCCTGCTTGCGAAAGTGGTTCCAAATGCCGCCCGCGATGATGGTGTTCTGGCCATGCGTCTTGGTGACATTGACGTAGGCGCTGCGGTTGAAATCGTAGTCCAGATAGTCGCCCGAGCTGCTCAAAGCGGTCAAGTTAGCAAGGGAAATATTCGGAATCACACCCAGGGTGTTGGTGTAGGGCAGGGTCGGATTGACGTCCTTTGAGATCGATTGCTGGAATGCGCCTATAGGTGATGTTGTAATGCTGTCGGCCGAGTAGGCAAAGCCCCCGTCCGCTACCATTGTGGGCGAGAAGATATAGCTGGCATGAGCCAACTGCTCGGTGCCCGGATTCGACTGGAGCTGGGCAGAGATGCCGGGTATGGCCGTAGTGGCGGTGAAGCTGCCCGCACCCAGATACGAGGGGAAGGTGTCGTGGATGTAACGGTAGAAGAGGTTCAGCTTGGGATTGACGCTCTCGTCGATGCGGAAGAAGGTCTGATCGTCGTCCAGCTGATTGCGAATCGAGGTCTGCAGTGAATGCGGATCAAGACCGCCGGCGATGTCAACCTGGCTGGGCGGCGCGGGAATCAGGCTGAAGATGTCTTTGAGATAGGCGGCTGCCGTGGGTGAGAGCGATGCAGTTGTACTGGTGACGGAGTCGCCATAGGCGGTGCAGACTCCTGTTGCCGAATTGAAAGCCGTACAAACCGCGACCGGTCCTTGCGTCCAGGCTTTGGTTGTCGGAGCTTGATACCAACTCTGCGAGAAGTCGCCCGAGCGCTCGGCCATGGTGGGCACTGTGGCTGTTGCCGGTTGGTAGGTAATCACCCTGCGGCCTTCATAGGAGAAGAAGAAGAAGGTCTTGCCCTTGCCCTTGTAGACGTGGGGAATCTCCACCGGGCCGCCAAGGGTGGCGCCGAAGTCGTTATAGCGGTACTCGCCCCGCGGCTGCACCGACGCCGTCAGCTTGTTTCCCCACAGGTTGGCGTCCATGTCATCGTTGCGGAGAAACTCGTACGCGCTGCCATGAAAACTGTTGGTGCCGGACTTGGTGACCACATCGATCTGTCCCGATGCGCTGCGCCCGAACTCCGCGGAGTACTGGCCGCGCAGGGTCTTGATCTCGGAGATCGCATCCACGCTGGGATAGGTGAGCAGGGTCAGGTTGGCGCCGCGATCCACGTTGTCGGCGCCGTCGATGGTCCAGTTGTTGGAGGTATTGCGGCCGCCGTTGACGGAGAAGTTGACCTGGTTGGACGCTCCGAAAGCGTTGGTCGAGCCAACATAAAGTTGGTCGCTCCCGCCACCGTAGACGACGCCAGGCTGCAACTCCAGGAACTGCTCGTAGTTGCGGTTGTTCAAAACCAATTCATGCAACTGCTCGGCGTCAATCAGACCTTCCGAGCTGGCGCTTTCGAGGTTCAGTTGCGTTTGGTCCGCGGTTACAGTCACCACTTCGCTGGCGCTTCCAGGAACCAGGGTCCGGTTCACGGTCAGTGTGTCGGCGGCATTCAAAACCAGCCCGACCACCGTCTCCGTCTTGAACCCCTTGGCGGCCATCTTGACGGTATAGGCGCCCAGAGGCAGCGAATCCGCTGTAAAGTAGCCGGCCGATCCGGTTTTCAGGACGCGAATATCCTGACCGCGATCGGTGTTGGTCAGGGTAACGGTTGCGCCCACCACGACGGCGCCTGTGGAATCCTTCACCGTGCCGCTGATGCTGCCCGACACAGAATCCTGCGCATGGGCGAAGTTGCTTGAAAATGCAAGCCCTATCATGACCAACAGGGCAAAGGTACACTGTGCGATTCTGTGCGTCATAGCTGCTGCTGCCTCCAAATTGCTGCTGTTTCTCCAGAGCGTCTTGCCAACCCTTTTCGGCATTCCGGTGCGGATCTGCTCGATGTGCTCATCGTCCTTTGCCCGCGAAGCTCTCTAGAGGCGGCTTTCTCGCGGCGCGGCTTCCTGCTGTCTTCCGTTTTCCGATCGCTTTCTACACTGAATCGATCCCGCTCCGGCTGGAAAAAGTCGAAAACGCCGGATAATGACCAGAAAAAATCGTGCAACCAATCACCTGTCATTGCGGCTGGAGAGGGGCGTCGGGGTGGGTCGGCAGTGGATCGCCTGCCTTTCCAAGGGGATTACGCGTCCCGCGCTCCCTGGCGCTGAAATCCGTCGCCAGCCTGGTCTGGCTGCTGCCAACGAAGGTCTCATCCAGTCATCTATATGACTGGATGAGACGGTAGTCCCGAACCGAGAGCAATGTCAAGAGTGAATGAAGATTTATTTTTTACCCCTGCCGGGCAGCGATTTGCTCCGGAAAACCATGCGGAGCGGCGTTAGGCGGATGATAGAATCCTGCAATCCGTCCCGGAAAGGTAGATTCCCCGTCGATGCCCCCATCCCCCGCTCTGAGCCCGCCGCCTGCCGACGCCGATCTGCCCCGCGTATTGGGCCTCAGCCAGACCGTGGCCATCGTCGTCGGCACCATCATCGGCAGCGGCATCTTCCTGGTGCCACGGGAGATGATGCAGGCCACCGGCTCCTCGGCGCTGGTCTATCTGGCCTGGATCGTCGGCGGCCTGCTCTCGCTGTTTGGAGCCATGACCTATGCCGAGGTCAGCGCCATGCTGCCCTATGCCGGCGGAGAATACGTCTACCTGCGCGGCGCCTACGGCAACTCCACTGCCTTCCTTTATATGTGGACCTGGTTTGCCGTGGCCAAGCCTGCCTCCATCGCTGCCATTACCATGGGTCTGGCGCGCACCCTGGAGTTTTTCCCCGCCCTGCACGGAATGGGCGGTCAGGCCTTCGGTGGACCCATCCCCTTGCACTGGTCGCAGCTCTTCGCCATCGCCGTCACCTGGCTGATTACCGGCCTCAACTATCTGGGAATCAAGAAAGCCGGCGACTTCCAACTGGTCTTCACCGTGCTGAAGGGCCTTCTGATTCTGCTGGTGGTAGGGTTCTGCTTTGCCTCGCCGGCCGGCGCATGGAGCAACTTTTCCACCTCCCTGCCTCACGCCGCCGGCGGGCTCAATGGATTCATGGTGGCGCTGATCGCCACTCTTTGGGCCTATGACGGCTGGAACGACCTGACCATGGTGGCCGGCGAGATCCGCAACCCCCGGCGCAGTCTGCCCCTGGCGCTGATCGGCGGGCTGTGCCTGGTGGGCGCACTCTACATGGCCACCAACGCCGCCATTCAATACATTCTGCCCGCCGCGCAGATCGCCTGCAGCGAGCGGCCCGCGGTGGCGGCGCTGACCCTGGTCGCCGGTCCCGCGGGCGCAGGTCTGGTGGCTGCGGCCATGGCCCTGAGCATCTTCGTTTCGCTCAACGGAACCATCATGTCGGGGGCACGTATTCCCTTTGCCGCCGCCCGCGACCGGCTCTTCTTTCGTCCCTTCGCCACGGTTCAGCCGCGCTTTCACTCCCCTTCGACCTCGCTTCTGGCGCAGGCCGGGCTGGCGACGATACTGCTGCTCTTTCTCAACAAGTTTCAGCAGTTTTTCGAGCTGGCGGTCTTTTCCGAGTGGCTCTTTTACATGCTTACGGGGACCACGGTCTTTATCTACCGCCGCAAGCTGCCGGATGCCCAGCGCCCCTACCGGGTGTGGGGCTACCCGATTCTGCCGCTGCTCTTCGTGATTTGCTCCGCGGGTGTGCTGGTCTACAGCTTTCTCGACAACCTGAAAGGCTCGCTGATGGGATCGGCGCTGATTCTGCTTGGTTTGCCCGTCTACTGGCTGGTGCGAAAGACCTACACAGGGCCACCGGCGCCAGACAGATCGAACGATCCATGCCACCGGCGGGCCGCTTGACGCAGTATCTCCCTTTTTCGAATTCGCTTATGCGGGTTGCGAAATCTGCCCCGATCCACGGCTTACTCGGTCTCCGCCGGGAGATCGACAGGGGAGCACTCTGACACTTCGTAGCCTCTATGGCATTAAGGCGCGGCTCGATTCCATCGATTGATCGGGATGCCCACTGCGTCCGAAGTGCCTTCTGCCTTGCCGCTTCCATTTTCGGAAATCGAACCAATCGCCACCCCGGTGGCTTTTCGCCATGCGTCTCACTCTTCACGCGGCGCCTTGCCGACCCCGTTGCTTTTCTGTTCTCCGCCCTCTCGCCAGTCAAGAAGAACGCTCCTCCCCTCTTCCTTGAGGCTTTCTCCTCGTTTATGATGATGAGGCGGGGGGCAGGCTTGTTTCCGTCCTATTGAACCGGATAGAATTGCCACTGACCGTTTCCTGCTTTGCGTTTCTGGGTGAGGTTGATTCGGCGGCTTTTGGTGTCCATGGTGTCCATGTCGTGGTGCCGTCGCTTTCAGGGGGTGTTTTTATCACCTCAAATTCGACCGCGGTTTATCATTTTGGACACCAAAATGGACACCGAGAGGGTTAACGTAGTCTAAGTAGTTGATTTAAAAGGGCGGGAGTAGTTCAGTGGCAGAACGTCAGCTTCCCAAGCTGAATGTCG
>CAZBPD010000036.1:0-47335 GCA_964493705.1 uncultured Occallatibacter sp. | reverse complement strand
CCGGCTTCCAGCCGTAACCCGAAGCCACCGGCTATTAGCCGGTGGTCGTTCACACCGAGTGTCCGCAGACGGATCATTGATTGGGCAGAGGGTCGAAAAGAGGATTTGATGGGCTGCTGGCATCAGTGCAGAGAGCATCGTCATCCGGCACGCCTCGAATAAATGGTTCCAAACAAACTGCTGTAAGAACGTTCTGAGCGCCGCGTTTGGAGATCAGTCCTGGTAAACGCCGCAGGGTTCGGAATTGAGGTTGCGCCCAGGTTGTCGCCGCTACGCAGCTTTGGGCTTTCCCGGCAGCAGGTGGAAGAGCGCGGCCATGAGCAGCACTGCCGCAGGAATCGTCATCATGCCCAGGCGCAGGCTGCCGGAGCTGGCCGAGATCCAGCCGGTGAGCCAGGGCAGCGCCGAGCCACCCATGCCGCCGATGGCCAGCATCCAGCGGGTGTCCGCGGTGCGGCGAACGCGGGCAAAGAGCGCCGACAGTAGCAGCGGATAGATCGGCCCCAGCGCCGCGCCCAGCAAAAAGATTGCCGGACCACGGCTCCAGCCGGCGGGAAAGACAATCAGCAGCAGCGCCGCCGCGAAGGCCGCTCCCAGCGCCGTCCAGAAGACCCGCATCGCCTCGACCCGCCACAGCAGCAGCGAAGCGAGCGCGCGCGAAGAGAGAAAACCCGCCCAATAGAGCGAAGAGACCGCCGCCGCCAGCGCCATTCCTTCGCCGGCCATGCGCTGCAAGTAGGTGCTCATCCAGGCCAGCGCGGTGTTCTCCACGCCCACTTCGAGAAAAGCGATGGCGGCAAAGATGGCGATCAGCCGCGCCGGGGAGAGGCCCGCATCGAGCCGCTCGACGGGCTCCGGTTCCGGCCCATCCCGCAGCAAGGCCCGGCAGGCCAGCGCCGCCGTCAATCCGCCCGCGGCCACCAACAAGTAAACGGCGCGATAGCTGTGATGCAGCAGCAGCGGCGCGGCCAGCAGCGGCGCGGCCAGCGCTCCGGCGCTCCAGGTAAAGTTCAGCAGGGTAAGGGTGGGCGCGCAGTTGGCCCGGTAGTTGCGCCCCACCAGCAGATTGATCGATGATGTGGCCACGCCGTTCGAGAGCCCCAGCAGCAGAAAGACCGGCAGGAGCAGCGGCGGCCCGGCCAGCGCCGCGCCCACGCCTCCCACGGCCATCGCCATAAAGCCCAGCACCATGGTGCGCGTGTAGTTGAAGCGGCACAGCAGCGGCCCCGTCGAGCTGGCCGTGAAGTAGAGCAGAAACAGCAGCCCCGAGCGGCTGTCGTTCCAATGAAAGGTGGCCGCCATGGACGGCATCAGCGGCCCATTCACAGCCTGCAAGATGCCTGTCAAAGCAAAGGCGGGATGCAGCACCAGCAACGCCCGGCGCGCGGAATTTCCGTGAGTTTCGTTCACTGCGCCGAGGACCCCGCTTTCCTTTCAGTCTCCCACCGGTTTTCGCCGGCCCAGGGGATATAAAAATGTAGCGCTGGCCTACGGGCCGGCTTGAGCGTGGACCTACCAGTCCACACTTGCTTCTTACTCGATTCGGAAGCGAAGCTAGGACGAGCCGATTGCCGCAATCCGGCTTCCGCAAGAAGGCAAACGCCATCGCGGCCGGCTGCAACAGGAGGACTCAACCGCATTCCGGTGGTCGCGTTCATCTCTTTCTTGTGTATCATCTCCGGCAAAACCCCGGCAGCGTTTGCGCGGCATGGAAGAGCGGCCGGTTGCAATTCGCTAACCGGGGATCTCATGCCAGATCGTGGCCTGCTGCTCCTGCCTGCCCCCGGTGTTTCATAGGCGCAAAAAAGACCTCAGCGGGAGGAATTTCCCGCTAAGGCCTTTATATTCTTATCTTTTTGGATGTCTTTGGACTTCTTCGGAAGAAAGATTGGTAGCGCTAACGGGAATCGATTGTCGTTTCTAAGTATATGATAATAAATTATATATTCTTTTCGTTATGGCCTTGTTACCCCAATAGTTACCCCGGTTTAACGGGCGCTGCTCTTCAAATCTTTCCCGCCGCGCGGACAGACGCAACACAACAGCATACGCTCAAGTTTACCAAGGAGTCGGGGAAGCTGGGAGCATTGATTTAGACAGACACTCCATCAGAACCCTTTGAACAACTCTTCTAGCTTCAAATCAAGAGCCTGTGCCAGCGCGTACAGGGTGTCAATTCTGGCGGCAACGGCTCCATTCTCGATTTGGCTAAGGTGCGCTCGTCCAATTCCAGCCATGTCCGCAAGCTGGGTTTGAGACAGGCCATGCTTTTCCCGTAAATCACTCAAACGGCGACCGAGACGGACGGGAAAAGAGATTGCCATTCTCCCATCGTTACCGCCGTAATCGACTAGAATGTTCGGTATGCCGAACATTGAAAATCCCGCACGGGATTGAGCATTGATCGGGGAAACGAAACCGGAGGATTCGCAATGACCTACCGAGTAGCGATTCTGAGCACGATCTTGCTAGCAATCGTTTCACCGGCTGCGCTCAAGGCCCAGTGCTATGTCCTTGCACCGCAGTATCGAGTTGGCGGTGGTCCATTTGACAAATGCTCCGTAACGGCTTGCACGGACGGGTACAACCCCACTGCGTTCTCATCAGAACAGGCAAAAATCTGCGCTGAGGAAATCAAAAAACATCCGACGCCCCCAAATCACTGGAAAACCTATGAAGCCGATAACGGCCTAAAGTTCAGAGTAAACATGGGTACCATCCGGCATACAAGTTTGGGCGTGAGCGTCTGGGCAGGCATACACGGAGTGGACGTTGTCGCCCAGCCATTCATTTTCGACTGCCATGAGCACGTTATTATGCCCGCTGGGGGCAATGGCGCGAACGGCCCTGTAAGCACTGGCTGGATTCTGATCCCGCCGCGTTCAGTCTTGGGCCAAGTTGCAAGGGACGTTTGCAGGAATCAAGACTCCTTGGGTGGACTTCCGTGTGTGAACGAAATGAGTGGCCAGCGTGTCACCAAGGTTTGTGGAGTTCCAGGCGAACCATCGTACTGTATTGGTTATTCTCCTGCCGCCTGTGAGCGAATCAGGCAGGCCGTCAATAGTAAGGTTCGCCCCTACTATTGCAAGAAGCAGTGGCAATACACAGGCAGCGGCCTAACGGAGGAACAGGTAAGAATATGTTCAGTACGTGTGTCTGAAGGGATTGACCCGGAGCCACAATAAAAACACCCAAAGGAAGTACACCTTGGCTGCAATAGGTGCTGAAGCATTATCCATTTAGGTTTTATCAGCCTTTCACGGCTTCGGGGTGCTCCCAGCCTTTCCCTCCGCACCAGCGGGAATCGAAGCAAGCGCCGCAATCACTCGCCTGATTCCCCGTACAGTGCAGCACGGACTTCCTTCATGCCGCGCAAGCCCCCATAGAAATCGCTGAGTGTGCGAACAGGAACGGTCTGCGCATTCGCAACTGCTATTGCGCCGGTGCTTGTCCTTAGCTCCCCGTTGAGCTTGCCGAGCAACTCCAGGCAGCCTCGCACCTCTCGAATGGCTCCGAGCGCAGCTTGATGCTCCCCGGCCTGCTCTGCCCTGTCCAGGATTCCCGTGGCGCGCGCCACCAGTCCCTTGACTTGATCGAGCAACGTTCCGGCATCTGCCACCATGCAAGCCTCTTTCGCGGCCACCAGCGCGACGGGGATGTGTCCGGCATGGCGAGATAATGCGGATCGGGACACGCCGAAGTGTCCCGCAATGTCCCGGAGAGAGACTTTCTCCACTAGAAGCCGGTCAATCTCCGCCCGGCTCGAATGGCTACACACAGCGCACGTCTTCATCGGCGGCTGTCCCTTCTTCTCTGTGACGGGTTTTGTGTATTCATGCTCTCAAGTCCCTTTCAAACCGAAACAATCGAAACAATCCCTTATTCATGCGGGTTTCAGCGCATTTTTCAGGCGAAACATTAAGGCAGTGTTTCGGCTCAAAAATCATCATTATCCCCAATGTTTGCGCGGGTTGTTTCGCTTGTTTCGGTTGACGCACCACCTTGGGGCAGGTAGCGGGAGAATGCTTCACTCAAACCGGCTCTCAGGTAGCCTTTCACTGTTTCACTTCCGGTACGAATCTGGCGCGATGTAACACCAAACGGGCGGAGCATTGCCGATAGCCTGTTTGCATTCAGATCGTGTGCGGCCCAAGGACTCTCGGCAATCTCTTTCAACCCTTGAAGCAGAGTTGCCGTTGTCATTCTGTCGGCTCCCGTGGGCCAGACCTTTTGCACATCGGCCAGCAACTTGAGCGGGAGCGAGTCTTCCACGTCACCAGCGGCCTTTTCGCGAGAGAGCGCCACAGCGCACCGCTGAAGTTCGCCTAACCGTTCCGGTGCGGCAACGGTACAGACGGCAAAGAGCGGCATCCAAAGGTCCGCGTCCCGGTCTGACAGAAACTTCAGATCGTTCATATTTTCGTAGGCACAGCGGACGGATTCCTGATAGGCTTTCGCCCATTCCTCCAACGATTCCCGGACCGGCTCTGCATCGGCCTTGGCTCTTCCCTGCAAAAAGCGGCCCACGGTCTGAGACGGGGTTTTGCGCTGCATCGTGACATGGATGCAGCGGTCCGCCAGAGTATCCGGCAACATGCCAATTGCCGCGAATGCCTTGGGGCCATAAACCGGGAAGTTGCGAACCTTGAAGTCTGGCGGAACGCATCGTGGAATGGTTGCGCCCTTTCTGTGTCCTGCATTGAGAACTGCGAGAACGGCCTGTGCGCTCTCTGACGGCTTGCTGTTTCCCAGGGCTTCCACCTCGTCCAATAGCAGCGTCGGCACGTTCTCCATCATGCGGAAGAGCGCGGCGCTGGTGGCCGACGTGCCGCGCCATGCGTTTGATGTGAGCAGTTCCAAGACTTCCAGCACACGAGTCTTGCCGCATCGCTTGGCCGGTGACAGCAGCGCGATATAGGGGAAGGCGTCGAACACATCGGGCAGATGAGTTGCAGCGGCCCATAGTGCAAGCGGGAGATAGGCCGCGTCTGGCAAGATGCAGAATCGGCGAATGAAGCTCTCAGTGCTTGCAATCACGCCCGGTTCAATTGGAGAGCCGCCCATTCCTAGTATCCTTGCCTTGCGCACTTACCCGGCGCATGGGGTTCGATTGTTTCGCGGCGGCTTCGGCCACGCGCAATTTGTCCGATGCCGAATGAAGCAACCGGGCAAGCGCGGTATTCTCTGGCGAACGCACCAGCGCAGCCGCCAGTTCGTTCACCACGGCTTGCAACCCTCTCACGCGGCCCGATGCGGCCAGCCGTGCCTTGCGTTCGGCTCTGGCGGCGCTCTGGCGGGTTTCGTATGCAGCCCGAATTGCGGCGGCCTGTGTTGGTGAAGGTGGCGGCCCGGAAAGATCGTCTCTCACCAGATGCAGAGCGGCCAGAATTGCGTCCAGGGGGCACCCCGCACGGCAGAACAGGGTCACATGGCCGTTTTCCCCATCCCGGATAGACAACGACGGGGATCGATCATTGTGAGTTGCACAGCAAGCCTTCCATCGGCCCGCGCCGGTGCGCTGCGCTTGCACCAGATCAGCGAATACAGCGGCGGTCACTTGCTGTCCGCCTGCTTGGTGGAAGCAATGAGGGCGCGGATGCTTTCCACGGGCCAAACCGTTGTACGCGGGCCAAGGTGAACGCCTTTGGGGTAGCGCCCAGCCTTGATTCCAGCCCACCAAGCCGAGCGGCTGATAGGAATAAGCGCGGGGATGTTTGCTTTGGGATTGCCCAGAATTTGCGGTAGGCGCAGATAGCCGGTTTCGGGAAGTTGCAGCATGTTTGATTCGCCTCATGTCAGAAGATTCAAGACAATCCCATCTTGTCCTGTTCTGAATGAAGCTGGAATACCCTGTGGTAGCAGCGGCTAGCCTCTACTTGCAGCGGCTAGGTGGTTCCGGGGTATTGCGTAGCGCTTTTCGAGCAGCAGAAGTGGACATCCCCAGTGCGCCACTCTCCTCTTCGGCGCAAAGGTCCCGGCTGCCAAAATTTCCCCTTGCCCATATTGCGCGTATCTGCTCCTGCTTTTCCCGTGAACCGCCGGGTTTGTTGTGCCGCATCTCGGCTCCTTTTTTCGCGTTACGCACACGTTCTAGCCTGACTAAAGTTGCGAGTGTAAGGGCGTTCACAGGTTGCATGTTCAATACATCCTGAATCGCCCTTAGCCCCTCGTCTTCAGAGTGAATCATCTCCGATATTTTTTCTGCCTGTCTTGTTGAAAGGACCGTGACGGCAAAGCTGTACGCGATGCCTGACGCAAGTTTACGGGCAACCTCATATTCTTCCGGGAAACGTTTTTGCATCTCGCCGATGGGCGCGGGTGTTCCTTGGGATTCCACCTCAAGGTCATGGGCAGCTTCCGTAAGTAGTAGCCACTCCATCTGTTCACTGTTACTCATGCTTTGCCCCCTTGTGGCGCTATTACCTCCGCGCCAGTCCTCAGCTTGTCCAGGTAATCAGCCCATTGCTGCATCATCTCCCGCCGTTCGGGGAGAAAGCTGGTGCGGTTGTAGGCCCGTCCGTTGGGGTCTTTCACCGCATGGGCTAACTGGTGTTCGATGTAGTCAGGGCGAACGCCCAACACTTCGTCAAGGATCGTTCGCGCCATTGCCCGGAAGCCGTGGCCGCTCATCTCGTCTTTGCCGATGCCCAAGCGCCGCATGGCCGCCAGAATGGCGTTATCGCTCATGGGGCGCTTGCTACTACGCGCCCCCGGAAAGACATAGCGCCCGCTGCCGGTCAAGGCGTGAAGATCGCGCAGAATGCTCACGGCTTGGGATGCCAGCGGGACAATGTGCGGGGTGTTGGTTTTGGTGACCATGTAGCGCCATTCCGCCGCGTCAAGATCGAAGTCAGACCATTCCGCCTTGCGAAGCTCGCCAGGACGCACAAAGACGTAAGGCGCAAGGCGAAGCGCACAGGCAACTGTGAATGTCCCCTTGTAGCCGTCCAGCGCCCGCAAGAGCGCCGCAACTTGGGCCGGTTCTGTCACAGAGGCGAAGTGTTCGGCATTCGTTGGCTGGAGCGCCCCGCGTAGATCGCCGGAAGGATCGCGGGGACAGCGCCCCGTCGCCACTCCATAGCGGAAAACCTGACTGCAATCGCCCAGCGCCCGGTGTGCGGTTTCTAGCGCGCCCCGGCCTTCAATCCGCCGGACCACTGCCAGCAATTCCGACGCGGTCACTTCGGCAATCGGTTTGCCGCCCATCCAAGGAAAAACGTCGCGCTCAAATCGGCGGATTACGCGCCGCTGGTGGTGCTCGACCCACTGGGAAGAAAACTTGCCGAACCACTCCCGCGCCACGGCTTCAAAGCTGTTGGCGGCCCGGTCCTGCTTTGCCATCTTTTGGGTCTTGCGCTCTTCGCCGGGGTCCGTGCCTTCGGCCAGCAACTTCCGGGCTTCGTCGCGGCGGTTGCGGGCGTCTTTCAGGCCAACGTCAGGGTATACGCCCAGGGACAGCAGCTTTTCCTTGCCGTCGAAACGGAAGCGAAAACGCCACCACTTACCCCCGGTAGGGGTAACAAGCAGGAACAGTCCGCGCTCATCAAACAGCTTGGCGGGCTTCAAAGCGGGCTTGGCATTGCGGATAGCGGTATCGGTCAGGGCCATTGGGGTAACTCCAAAGCCGTGGAATAGGGTTACCCCTAAAACTTACCCCACGCCAAGGCTGGATGCTGTTGGACAATGTTACCCCTGTATGGACATAAATGTCAACAAAATAAAAGAGATGCCGGAGCTAAAAAGCATCACGGCACCTCTTTGTACTGATCTTTGGTAGCGCTAACGGGAATCGAACCCGTGTTTTAAGATTGAGAATCTCACGTCCTAACCCCTGGACGATAGCGCCACACTCGCGAAAGCAGCCGTTCCCGACCGCTCCTCTACTACTTTAACAAAAAATCGGTTGGATGCCAAAGCCGAAAGCACTGGTACAGCGGGTCTTTGACAGGTGCGCAGAAGATCGGGGAAGAATCTGAAGAATCGTGCCTACTTGCCGCCGTCGACGCCCAGTTTGCGGACCTCGTCGTTGTAGTACTTGCGGTAGAGGATCTCCCACTCCTGCGAGCCTTCCAGGATGATCTTGCGCTGGTTGGAGATCTTCAAGCGGGCGGCCACGTCGATCTTGGCCTCCTGCTCGAGCAGCTCTTCGAGAATCTTGCGGGCTTCCTGGCGAATAACGTTGCGCTCTTCGAGAAAACCAACCTCGTCGATCTCGGCCAGGGTGTCGGCCACGGTGTGGGCCAGCTTGTTGAGCTTGTCGCGGCTGATCCTCATAGCACCGCCTTGTATTTCTTGGCCAACTCGGTCTTGACCTTCTTGAACATCTCGGCGTATTGCGCGCCGGATTTGCGCATCTCTTCCGAGTACGCCTCGAGAATCACACGCACCTCTTCGTTGATGCGGTCTTCCAGAGAAAGCTCTTCGATAAGCCCCCCGGCGATGCCCTCTTCGACCCCCTTCAAGTTACTGACGGTGATCAGCTTGGCATCGATGAGGTGCTTGGCCGTACGACGGGCGAGATATCCGATGTAGTCGCGTGAGAAGATCATGGATTGAAGGCACAGGATAAACCATCGAGCCGCATCGTGTACACCCGGCGGACTCCGGTCGCTGTCTTACGCCCTCGCAGGCCGCGCCGCTCAGTCGCGGTGCGGGCAGTTTTTTGAGTTGAGGCACTCGTCGGCCAGGCGCAGCCGCTCGACCGGGCGACCGGCGACGAGATGCTCGGTAACGATGTCGGCGGCGTCGCTGGGCTGCACGTTGCCGTACCAGATGGCTTCGGGATAGACCACCACCACCGGGCCGTGCTCGCACTGGTCCAGGCAGCCTGCCTTGTTGATGCGCACCGTGGCGGCCAGGCCGGCGGCTCTGCTCAACTGCTGCAACTGGGTGTGCAGATCGCTCTTGCCGTCGGCGGTGCAGGAGCGGCGGGGCGCATCCGCGGGGCGTGTGTTGTGGCAGACAAAGACGTGGCGCTCGAATGCGGGCAAAAGACGAACCTCCGGAACTAAAACTCGGGGATTTCAGAATAAATCGATTTTCTCGTTGCTGTATACCGCGGCCAACAGCCGGCGGCGGTTTTGCGCTCTTAAATCCCTTCTTGCGTAATGGATGCAACGGCAGCTACATTGAATAACCGCCCGGCAACTCACCCACGCGTGCGGCCCCAGAGGCGATCTTCACAGAATTGCTCAGCGCCGGCGGTCCGTTTCTGCGAGAATAAGAGCTTGACTATGAACACAGACAACCTGCTCCCGCTGAAAGACGATATGGTGGCCTTTATTGAAGGCCACGGAATGCGCCGCCTCCCCGGCTATGTGACCGAGGAGATTCCCACGATTGTGTGGGAAGACGACGGCAACCCCGACTCCTGGAAGGACTTTGTGGAGATGGCCAAGCACGTTGGCTCTCCCTTTGTGACCTTCAGCGAGATGACCCTGGAGCGCGAAGAATTGGACGCCCTGATCGAGGAAGCCAGTGAGATGAACTTCCCCGACGAAGAAGCCAGCGAACTGGTCGAGGCCCAATGGCTCGCCAAATATGCCGGCAACCTGGGCTACATCCAGTTGGGCTACGTCTACCAGGGCGTGGCTTTCGTGCACGAGACCACCACCGAGTGGTACGAGCGCTTCCAGAGCCTGCTGGAAGACATCGAGGCCTTCCAAGACATCGTGATCGACGACCAGGATCACGAGTGCGATTGCGGCCACGACCACGAGGACGAGTAAACCGGGTGAGCACGGCGAACCCAGGCGTGGGAGTCCCGGCGGCCGCTTCGATGGCGTCGCCGGGCGCTCCGCGCACCTCTCTTCTCTCCCCACCCCGCCAGCGCTGGGTGCTGGTTGAGCAGCATCCGCAACAAGCCGCTGAACTAGCCAGCTTCGCCCGCCTGCCTTTGGTGCTGGCCGAGTTGCTCATCGCCCGCGGCATCAGCGAGTCCCGCGCCGCCCACGCCTTCCTGAATCCCGAAATCAGCCATCTGCACGATCCCATGCTTATGCTGGGCATGAGCGAGGCAGCCGCGCGCCTGGACCGCGCCATCGACGCCCGCGAACCGGTGCTGCTCTATGGCGACTACGACGTGGACGGCACCACCGCGGTGGTTCTGCTCAAGACCGCCATCGAGATGCTGGGCGGCATCGCCCGCTTTCACGTGCCGCACCGGCTCAAAGAGGGCTATGGACTGCAATCCGAGGTGCTCAAGGCCGCTTTTGCCGACGGCGCCCGGCTGGTGATTACCGTCGACACGGGCATGAGAGCCTTTGCAGAGGCCGAAACCGCCCGCCAGCTCGGCCTGGACCTCATCATCACCGACCACCATCTGCCCGAAGCCGGCGAAGCCGTCCCTCACGCGCTGGCCATTCTGAACCCCAACCTGCCCGGCTGCCCCTACCCGGAAAAAGCGCTCTGCGGCGCGGCCATCGCCCTCAAGCTGGCTCAGGCGGTGCTGGAGCGCCGCGATCCGGTGCGTCTGCGCGAGAAGATTCTGCCCAGCTTTTTGAAGATGGCCGCCATCGCCACCATTGCCGATGCGGTGCCGCTCAAGGGCGAGAATCGGGTGATCGCGGCGCTGGGATTGAAAGAGCTGCGCCATCCGGCCAGTCCCGGATTGCGCGCCCTCTTTGCCGCCACCCAGCTTGACCCGGCAGCCAAACCGATCAGCGCCTTCGATGTGGGCTTCCGCATTGCTCCGCGCATCAACGCCGCGGGACGAATGGACGTGGCCTCGGAGGTGATCGAGCTGTTTACCACTCGCGACCCGGCCCGCGCCCACCAACTGGCCGACAAACTGGACCGCCTCAATCGCGAACGCCGCGAGACGGAAGCCACAGCGCTCGCCGCCATCGTGCAGCGTCTGGCCAGGGATGAAGAACTGGCCGCCGACCGGATGCTGGTGATCGAGGGCGAGGGCTGGCACCGCGGAGTCATCGGCATTCTGGCTTCTCGGGTGGTCGAACGCACCGCCAAACCGGCTCTGGTGGTCAGCATCGAAGACGGTGTGGCGCAGGGTTCCGGCCGCTCGGTGGATGGTTTTCCGCTGCTCAGCGCCTTGGAGAGCTGCGCCGATCTCTTCACCCGCTTCGGCGGACACGCCTTCGCCGTGGGTTTTTCCTTGCCCGCCAGCTCTCTGCCCGAGTTGAAGCGCCGCCTGCGCCTTTACGCCGGCGAGCATCTGGCTGCCCGCGAAGCCGAGCACCTGCTCAAGATCCACGCCGAGCTGCCCCTGGACCGCATCACCCCGGTGCTGGCCGGCTGGCTGCGCAAATTGGAGCCGCTGGGCCACGGCAATGCCGAACCGATCTTTGTAGCCCGCAATGCGCGGCTGGTCTCGGCGCCCCGCTTCATGAAAGAGCGCCATCTGCGGCTCGAGCTGGCCCAGGATTCAACTTCCCCCGCAGCAGCGCAGGCGCCGCAAGGCGGTGCGATGAAGGCGGTGGGCTGGGATCTGGCCGCCCGCTCGCAGGCTCTGGGACTGGTCAAGGACTCCCGCATCGACATTGCCTACCGCATCCGCGAAAACGACCACCCCGACTTCGGCGGCCTGGAGGTCGAGATCGCCGGCCTCGAATTGGCCGCGAGCTAGGCGCGAAGACAAGAACACGGCCAGCCGGGAGACTGATTCTCGCTCCAGGGAACCTCTGATTAAGTGCTCTTTGTCAAAGCCGACCTTCCCTCAGGGGCTAAAGCCCTTTGATTCCTCTGGCTTTATGTACGGGCTAAAGCCCGTACCCTTCAAATTTCCCACTTAATCAGAGGTTCCCTAAATGTTGCACGCGGGCTGGAGCTGAATCCCTATCCACTTGCAGGATTCGGTGGCGACGCGGGCCGCGTGGCGCAGCGCCGGCTCGAAGGCCGCTCCCAGCGCGCGGAAGTGGCAATAAGCGCCATGCAACACATCGCCCGCGCCCAGCGTGTCGGCGGCGGCGATGGCTTCGATGGCGATCTCGAAGCGGCGTTCGCGTTCCCAACCCAGGATCGATCGCGGCCCGCGGGTGACGGCGATCTGTGCAACGCCCTGCGCCGCAAACCACGCAAAAAGGCTCTCCGGACCGTTGTGCGCACCTGGGAGCGCAACGCCGGGTAACGTAAAACGCTCGCTGCAAATGGCGGTGGTGAGCAGCGGGGCGAGCAGATCGGTTCCCGGCTTCCAACTGCCGCCGTCCAGGCAGATCTCCGCACCCGCTGTGCGGCAGGCGGCGAGCAGAGGCAGCGTTTCGGCCAAGTGAAAGCCGTCCGTGAGAATAACCGGCGGAATCGCGCCCCACTCCGCCGGAACCGCCCGCTCCCACGATCCGGGAAGCGCAGTCAGAGCTACGTTTTCCAGGGGCGGATTGACGATGGTGCGGCTGGCCCGTTCGGCGCCCAGCAAAACAGTGGTCAGCGGAGTCTGGTAGGCGGTTGCGGCGGCCAGATCGAGCAGGCGAATTCCGCTGCGGGCAAACTCGGCGCGCACCGCATCGGCCCACGGCCCGCCGCCCACGGCGCTGATGAGGAGGCTTTCCCCGCCCAACCGCGCATGGGTCAGCGCGGCATTGGCCGCAGGACCGCCCGGCGCGGCGTGAAACTGGCGAGCGTAGACCTTGCTGTCTTCGTCGGGAAGGCGATCCAGCCAATAGAGCGCATCGAGCGTGCAGCGGCCCAGAAAGAGAACGCGCGGAGAGGACGTTGGTCCAATGGTCGCCATGGTTCGATTGTAACCAGGCCGCTTCTTCGTTTGACAGCGGAATGGCCAGTCACGAAAGTTGCGCCCATTCAGTGCGGGTGAGCGCCCGGAACCGCATGAAGATGAATTTCAATTCGTACTATCCCCGGTTTCAAAATCGAGACCGGTGGCGCCCTCAGTGGTGCAAAACTATGTGGTCAACGACCTGGAGCGGGTCCAGGATGGCGAAACCCTGGAACCCTCGTGCCAGGTCTTCCCTCGCCGAGGTTTGCGCCAACTTGAATGCATGGTTTATGGGCACAGGAATACAGGAATCGCTGGAAGGCCCAGCATGATTCTGTTGCTTTATCGGCACGACGGATCTCCTGCCCGGTTACAAAGCGCGTGGAAAGAAGCATTTCCCCGGATTTCTTTGCTTTCTTCCCAATAAGATTCAAATGCAATCTCGATGCAGAAGCCTTCTCCGCCGCCAGAGCAGCGGATCAATCCCCTTGGCTGCAACCGCAGGAGCGGCGTGCGATCAGGCGGGTGGGGAAGAAGAGCTTGACCCTCTGCTCCTCGGGCGGTGTGGCTTTCTGCCCGGCTTCGATCTTGCTGAAGAGCAGTTCGGCCGCGGTGCGCGCCCCATCCGCGGGAGACTGCATCACCACCGTGAGCGGCGTGCCCAGCACTTCGGCTAACTCGAAATCGTCGAAGCCCACCACCGCAATCTCTTCAGGCACGCGCAGCTTTTGCCGGTGCAGCGCCTGCAAGAGAAAGGCCGAGGTGATGCGCTTGAGAGAAAAGACCGCCGTGGGGCGCTCGGGGTCAGCTCGCCAGCCGGCGGCAACCCGCTCCATCGTCTCGGGCGAATCGATGTCGCCGATCACCATCGCAGGCAGGCCGGCCGAACGCATGGCCTGGGCGTAGCCCTCGATGCGCTCGCGCACGGTGTAGCTGCCGCTGTCGTAGCCGACGCAGGCGATGCGCGTATGGCCGTGTTCGATGAGGTGGCGAACGCCGCTCTCGGCGCCCTCGCGGTTCTCCACCAGCACGGCGTCGGTGCGCAGCGCGGTGGGCCGGTCGAAGGCCACAATGGGGATGCCGCTCTCCTCGATCAGCTTCAACTGGCGGCCGTCGCTGCCGCAACTGGCGATGAGCAGGCCGGCGATGCCGTGCAGGCGCATGGCCTGCAACTGGCGATCCTCGATCTGAACGTCCCTGCCGGTGGCCGCCACCATGGTCTGGTAGTTGTGGCGCATGGCCACGGCTTGAATAGCGTGAAAGCAACTGGCATAGAAGTCGGAGAGGTCGGGGACGATCAGCCCGATGGTTCTACCGCGCCGCCCCTTCAACATGCGCGCTGCGTCGTTGGGCGTGTAGCCGATGCGGTCCATCGCCGCCATCACCTTGTTGCGCGTGGATTGCTTCAGGCCGGGATGATGATTGAGCACGCGCGAGACCGACATGATGCCCACGCCCGCCTCGCGGGCAACATCGACGATGGTGGGCGGCTTGTCGCGCTGGATAGACATGAGGGACGATCCTGGCAAAAAGTTATCTGCTGCAAGTAGTGTACCTATACGCCGCCGGGCCTTGCCGAATCTCCCCGCGGTCGATTAAGGTGGAGCGGCGGTGGTCCTACCACTGCACGGAGCATCTGCGCCCCAGGGCGCAGGCGCATCCACCAATGAGCGAGGCGAAAAAGATGCGGCGTAGAGATCTTTTGAAGTGGGCAAGCAGCGGAGCAGCAGTGGCGGCAACGCCCATGGTGGCCAGCGCTCTGGCGGGTACCGGTCTGCAGCAGGCCGGGGTTCATGCCGAGCCGGTACAGGCGAATCTGCTTGGCGGCGCGGCATTCAGCGTGGCCGCCTACGGCGCCAAGGGTGACGGCGCCAACCTCGACTCGCCGGCCATTAATCGCGCCATCGAGGCCGCGGCCAGGGCCGGGGGCGGAACGGTGGTCTTTCCCGCCGGCGTCTATCTGAGCTACTCGATTCGTTTGAAGAGCAAGGTGGGGCTATTTCTGGACCACGGCGCGGTGATTCTGGCCGCTCCCACGCCCTACGAGGGATTGCTTACCGGGGGCTACGACGCCGCCGAGCCGCAGGGCGATTGGGAGCCCTACCAGGACTACGGCCACAACCACTGGCACAACTCGCTGCTGTGGGGCGAAGACCTCAACGACATCTCCATCACCGGGCCGGGGCTGATCTGGGGCAAGGGGCTCTCGCGCGGCTGGGACAAAGAGACGGCGCTGCCCGACTCCCGCAAGCCCGGCGTGGGCAACAAGGCCATCGCGCTCAAGAATTGCCGCAACGTGCTGCTGCGCGACTTCAAGGTCCTGCAGGGCGGCTGGTTCGCGATTCTGGCCACCGGCGTCGACAACCTGACCATCGACAACCTCATCATCGACACCAACCGCGACGGCATGGACATCGACTGCTGCAAGAACGTGCGCGTCTCGAACTGCGCGGTCAACTCGCCCTGGGACGACGGCATCTGCCCCAAGAGCTCTTACTCGCTGGGCTACGCGCGCCCCACCGAGAACCTGACCATTACCAACTGCTACGTCACCGGCGGCTTCGAACTGGGCGCCATGCTCGACGGCACATGGAAGCGCCATGAGATCCACACTCGTCCCGTGCCCACCGGGCGCATCAAGCTGGGCACCGAATCCAATGGCGGATTTATCAATGTAACCATCTCCAACTGCGTCTTCGAGAGCTGCCAGGGCTTTGCGCTGGAGTCGGAAGACGGCGCCATCTGCGAAGACATTACGTTTACCGGCATCACCATGCGCGACATTCGCAGCGCCCCGCTCTTCCTGCGCCTGGGCAGCCGTATGCGCGGGCCCAAGGACGCCAAGGTGGGCGTCATGCGGCGGGTGATTTTGAGCAATATCACCAGCTCCGGCGCGTCGCCTCTGCCCTCGATTTTGAGCGGGGTTCCCGGCCACTGCATCGAGGACGTGAAGATCGACAACGTCTATCTGGAGCAGGTAGGCGGAGCCACAGCGGAGAAAGCGGCGATCCAGCCCGAGGAACGCGAGGCGGCCTATCCCGACCCGCACATGTTCGGCGATCTGCCCGCCTGCGGCCTCTTTGCCCGCCACGTGCGCAACCTGGAGCTGAGCAACGTCGAAATCGCCACCCGCGCGGCCGACGCACGCCCCGCCTTCTGGCTGAAAGACGTGGAGGGCGCGGACTTCTTCCGCCTGCGCCTGCCGAAAAACGCGGGGCCGGACTTCCGCCTGCAACAAGTCAAGGAGTTCCGCAGCTTCGCCAGCCGCCAGCGGCCCGATGTGACGCTCGAATCCGTAGACGACCGGACGATCTGAGAGCCGAAGACGAGCACGCTTTGGCCGTGTCCATCGTGTGATCGGAGGCGACAGGCTTCGCATTTGCCTTCTGCCTCGAGGTGGGTGACATAATTGTTCGGTTCACCCGTTTTGGAAAAGCAGGCTCATGAGATCTCCGGGACTCCGCGGTTTTCAACTTTCGTTTGCCGTTGCAGCCTTGCTTGCGATCCTCTTGCTGCAACTATCGCTGATGGCGAATATGAACTCGGCTACCTGGGACGAGCCGGATCATATTTACTCCGCCTATATGCAGGCGATGCATGGAGACTACGGCCTCAACCCGGAGCACCCGCCACTGATCAAGTTTCTGGGCGCCCTTCCGTTGATCGAGATGGAACTCAAGATGCCTCCGCTGCAGGGGCGTCCTTACCGGCTTGAAGAAGCGGCTGGAGGCAGGGACTTCCTGTTCGGCAATGACGCGAACACGATCCTGTTCCGGGTTCGCATGGCGACTTCAGGGATCACGATCCTGCTTGCCTTGATGGTGTTTCTGGCCACACAGGAGATGTTCGGCGCAGGCGCCGGACTGATTGCCCTCGGTCTTCTGGTCTTCGATCCCACATTGCTCGCGCATTCGGCGCTGATGACGACCGATGCCGGCGGCGCTTATTTTATGTTTGCCTCGATCTATGCGTTCTATCGCTACGCCAAGTCGCCCAGCAAAATACGGTTGGCGCTGGTTGGCCTTGCGGTTGGTCTGGCGCTGGCCAGCAAGCACAGCAACGTCTTGCTGCTTCCCATGTTGCTTTTGTTGGGAGTTGGCGAAACCCTGTGGCCCAATGCGGCTTCAATCAAAAGAGCGCCCGTCAGCTTAGGCCGGCGCTTTATGCACTCTGGCGTAGCACTGATCGCCATTGCGCTGATCGCCGTTGCCGTGCTTTGGGCGACCTATGGATTCCGCTATGCGGCACGGGCAGACGGCTTGCAACTCAACCCGCTTATGGCGGCGCAACTGGCGCGTGTTCCCAGCCATCTCGAAGGAGCGGCGCTCGCTCTGATGGCGAAGCTGCACCTGCTCCCCGAGTCCTATATCTACGGCTTTGCCCATGTGCTGATTCAATCGAAGGCGTTCACCAGTTTCCTGCTTGGCACTATCTATCCGCACCCGGTCTGGTTCTACTTCCCCATCGCCATGGTCATCAAGTCAACCCTTTCGTTCTTGATCCTCTTCGGAATTGCCCTGTGGACGATCGCGACGGGAAGGCTTCGCGCTCCGCGCGAGATCCTTTATATGGCCGTCCCCGCCGCAATCTACATGGCCTTTGCGATGGCCGGGGGCATGAACATCGGGGTTCGTCATGTTCTTCCCATTTATATCTTCCTCACCGTCTTGCTTGGCGGTGCGAGTTGGAAGCTCGCCCAGAAGAATCGACGCTGGCTCTCGGTGGTCGTCCTGCTCCTGGTCTTCCAGGCCACATCGGTGATGCACGCCTTTCCTGCCTATGTTTCTTATGCCAATGAAGCGGCTGGAGGCCCAGCAGCCGTGCATAACCTGCTCAGCGATTCCAGTTCGGATTGGGGGCAGCAGATGAAAGCCGTCCGGCGCTACACCGACGCCCACGGCATCAAGGATTGCTGGTTTGCCTACTTTGGCCAGGGAGTTGCAGACTTCAGCTACTACGGCATTCCCTGCCGTCCGCTCATCACCGCCGATTCGCTCTATTTCGATGGCCCGCACGATGTGCCGGCGGCGATGGATGGTCCGGTGTTCATGAGCGCCGGTGTTTTATCGGGCTTCGAGTTTGGGCCCGGCTCTTTGAATCCCTACGAAAACTTCAAGCAACTGAAGCCCGTGGCGGTGGTCGACTACGGCGTCTTTGTCTACGATGGGCACTTCAACATCCCACTGGCCGCCGCGCTGAGCCACACGCAAAAAGCGGGTCTGCTGCTGGCGCAAAAAGACCTTCCGCAAGCCTTAAGCGAAGCACAACAAGCTGAGGCTCTGACGCCCGACTCGGCCAGCGTCAATGCTGTACTGGGCAAAGTGCTGGACGCAAGCGGCCGGCCGCAGGATGCTCTCCCGTTCTTCCAGAAAGCGCTCCTGCTGGCCCAAACCGTCGAGCCTCGGTTCCAGCAGCCCCTGATCGAGGCAATGAAAAAACGGATAGCTTCAGCGTCCGGGAAACGCGTTGACTAAGCCAGGAGCATTTGTTTAAAAAATGATTCTATAGCAGTCGAGATAGTAACCTGTTGCGCAGTTATGAATGGGTAAGGGATCATGCTGCTCTCCAAAATCGAACCAATCCCAGGCTCAGCAAGGATGTTCTGGTTTACCCCGAGGACGCTGCAGCGATTCCAGAACTGGTGTATGTAGAGACCGCGCATTCAAGCCGCCGCGAACCTCGGCGAGGGACGGCCTGGCACGAAGGTTGCAGGGTATGGATATTCTGGAATCGCTCTCATGGAAACGGCCCGCATAGCTTGCGCCATGCGGGCCGTGATTGTTGCGGCTGTCTGCACTTATTGCACGGTCAGGGCTATCTGGAAGGAATTGGTCGAACAGGGCGCGAGGTTGGGTTCCCCGTGCCCAGCGGAGTTGGTTCCGCAGCTCATGGTAGTGGGTGTAGAGGTGGAGAGTGAGCTGGGGTTAAACGGATCGGTATAGGCGTAGACGGTCACCGTGCTGCTGCCTTTGGGCGTGGCAAACGCAAGGCTACTGGAACAAGCCGTCATGCCAATTGCTGCGGCCGACAGCAGGATCGCGCCCAGCAGCAGGCTGACCGCTCCCCAGGCTCCGCACATCATGCGGCGGCGCGCGTAGAGCAGCACGAGACCGGAGATACCGCCGACCCACCAGAGCATCGAACTGACTGCGGGTGAATTCGGAGGATTGTTGACGACCACCGTCATCTGGGTTGTGGCCGCCGGATAGGTGGCGCTGGCGGTGTTGGCCATCACCGAAACCTGCCCTGGCGAGAAGACGCAGATAGCGTTGGCCGGCAAGGTGGAAGCTGCGCACTGATAGCTCACAACGCCCTGCCACCCACCGTAGCTGGTATCGGTGAAGGTCACCGCAGTCTGACTCGTGGCGCTGCTGGTAAGGGCGGTTCCACTGGTGGTGACGCCGATTGAGCCGCTGGCGGGACTTACATCGATGGTTCCTGCGGCGGAGACAGAAGCGGCGAAGTTGATGTCTCCCGAGTAAGTGGCCACGATGGAAACCACATCGTAGATGACGCCAGAAGCGGGAGCGCTGGGCGTGTAGACGTAGGTCGCCTGGAAGGCTCCTCCGCTGGCCGGCTGCAGTGGCGCAGTCTGGGTTAGGTTGGTTCCGCCGGAGTCGGTAATGGCGAAGGCCACGGCTCCGGTGGGGACGCCGGCATAGGTGGAAGCCACCGTTGCAGTCAACTTCAGAGAGGTGCCCGCCGGTTGGCTTGTGGGGTTGTTGAAGAGCGTGGTGAATGTCACAACCGAAGTCGTGGCGACGGTCTTCACGGTCAGGTTAAGCGAAGGCGAAGAGCTTTGCGAGTAGTCAACGAAGTTGGCGGAGCCCCCCAGGTACGCTGCCGACAGGGTGTGGTTGCCTCCGGTCAGGGCGCCGGGGGCCAGAGTGAAGGTGGCCGTTCCGCTGCTGAGGGAGACAGTTTGCTTGGTGATTCCATCCACTATCAGATTGACCGATCCCACCGGTGTTCCTGCGCTGGGAGCCGCTGTGACAACTGCCGAGAGGGTCACGGCCTGATCGTACGAGGGAGAACCAGTTGGCGAGGTTTGTGTGAGGGTGGTGCTGGTGGGCGCGGTCACGGCGCCGTTGCCGGTAAAGACCAGCGAGGGTTTGGCGATGTTGGCCGCGTTGCTGCTCAGGGCCAATGTCTCGCTGTAGTTTCCATTGACCAGCGGGGCAAAGGTAGCTTCCAGATTGCAGCTTGCACCCACAGCAATGGAAGCGGAGTTGGCGCAGGCGCCAGTCTCGGTGGTGAGCAGCGAAAACTGCGTGGTGTCGCCGCTGGCCGTATAGAAGGGGTTGGCCAGAGTCAGAGGGGCGTTGCCGGCGCTCTCCAGGTAATAGGCGAGCGAACCGCTGGTGGCGCCGGGAGTCCAGATACCGAAGGACTGCGTGGAACTGGTGCGGCTGACCATGTAGGCGGCGGCGTTCTTGCTGTCGCTGACGTAAAGGTTGCCGATGCTGTCGATAGCTACGCCGAACGGAGCTTTAACGATGGCCGTGCCGGCGGCGCTCACCTGGCCGATGACGTTGACGGCGCTGGCCGGCGCCAGCGCGCCGCTGCTGACAGGAATGCGCCACAGCTTGGCGTTGCCCTGATCGACGACGAAGAGAGCGCCGGCCGGGTCCACGATCAGAGCGGAGGGCGCGTTATAGCCGGATGCGGCCGTTACCTGTACCCCGCCGCTCAAGGGCGCGGTCAGCTCATAGACATTGCCGTTGCCGGAGTCGGCGACGTAGAGGTTTCCAGAGGAATCGACAGCGACGGCCGAGGGGCTGCTCATCCCAGCCCCGAGAGAGAGCGCCAGAGAGAGATCCCAACTGCCGACATAGGGCAGATAGACGACCCGCTTGTTGCCGCCATCGGCGATGTAGAGATTGCCCAAGCTATCGACGGCGATTCCCGCCGGCTTGCTCAGCTTGGAACCGGCGATGGAAGTGCTGCTGGAAACCAGGGTGATTTGCGCCGCGGTGCTGAGGACGCCATTGACGACCGGGATCTCGACGATCTGGCTATTGCCGCTGTCGGCAACATAGACGTTGCCGACGCCATCGACGGCCACACCGGTAGGGGCGTTGAGGCCGCTGCCCAGGGCAACGGGAGTGGTGGAGCCGACGGCCACCTTCAAGATTGCATTCTGGCCGGCATCGGCGAAGTAGAGATTGCCCAAATTGTCGATGGCCGCGCCGCTGGGCGCTGTGAAACCACTGGCGAAGATGGAGACGACGCCCGGATCGACGGTAAGCGCGGCTCCGCTTCCGGTTCCCGAGATAGCGGCCGCAGCCAGTTGGTTGCCGCTGGCGTCGAGCAGCACCACGCTGCCATAGGCGACGCCGGGTTCGGTGGGAGTAAAGGTTACGCTTACCGTGCAGCCGGAGTTGGCCGCATACGTTCCCGCTTTGCAGCTTCCCGATCCGGGGTTGGTGAAAGCGCCGCCGGCTGGAAGCACCGCGATGGTTGCAGGGTTGACTGCGGCGTTGAAGGAGAAGTTGACGTTGGCGGTGGCGGATCTGGCGATCACAACACTGCCCAGATTGGGCGAGCCGGGGGTCAACTCATACAGTGTCGTGCCCTGGTACTGAGGTTGGGCGAAGAGAAGCGTTTTGCCGTCTTGGGCGATGCTGAGAAAGTTGTTGGCCGTGGGAGCGGCCGCGACGGGGAAGGCGTTGGCGGGAACCAGAGCCGCCGCGTTGACGCTGTAAGGCACTTCGTAGACGATGTGCGTGCTGGAGTCGGTTACGTAGAGGTTGCCGCTGTTGTCGAAGGCCATTCCTGCGGCATTCGTCAGGCTGGTGACGATGGACGTGGGCGTCCCCGAGTAACTCCCCGCGTTATTGACAAGTTCGTAGATGGTTCCGCCGCTGTTGTAGGTGAAGTACAGGTTGGCTTTGCTGTCGAGCGCAATGAAATAGGGCTCGGAGCTGGCTGCGTAGAGCACCGACAGAACGCCACCCGCCGTATTCTCCAGTATCTGGTTGCCGCTGGTTCCGGCAAAGACGTTTCCCGCCGCGTCGACCGCCATGGCCGCGGGAAAGTACCAATAGCTCTCGGCACTGCCGGGGCTGGCGAATTCGGTCGCCGACGAGAGCTGCGGCACGCAATTCGTCGAAGGAATCTTCAGCATTTTGCCGTCCCACTGGTAGGACGACATATAGAGGTTGTTTTTGGAGTCGATGGCCAGGCCGCCGCCCTCCGTGGTTCCCGAGAGCACCAGTTGGTGAGCGACGCCGCCGGAGCCGGCGGGAAGCTCATAGAGATTGTCGTTGCTATCCAACTCGTAGAGGTTTCCGCAGGAATCCTGCACAATTTGTCCGGGAGTTCCCAGACCGCTAGTGGTAATGGTGGTCAGTTTAGCCACCGATACGGGGGGCGTCGCCGCGAATGCCGTAGCCGCCAACACAAGCAGCGCGAGCATCGCCGGCCAAGCCAGGCGCCGCGTCCAACTCTTCATCCCATCTTTCCTTAACATCTGAAGCCTCCAAAATGCGGCTCTGGGCCGCGTTTCGCATTTCCTGTTCCGGCTACCGGCTCAACCGCACCGTCGCCCCAAATCCATGGAGTGGGAGAGCGCACCGCGCAGAAGCCGCGCGCTCTCCGCGGTTGCGGCTAGAAGTTATACTTCGCGCCGAACTCGATGATGCGCACCCCGTTCTTGAAGGGTGTGTAGCCAAAGCCGGCGTTCTGCAGCGTCATGCCCGAATACGCAGCCTGCGCCGTGTGAAAGCACCCCACGCCGGTCGTCGTACTGCAACTCGGATCGGCAAAGGTCAGATCCAGCGCACTCAAGCTGTTGTTGCTGAAGCTGGGAATGGGATGGTTGAGGAAATTGAAAGCGGACATGCGGAGCTGAATCGTCTGCCGGTCGTTGATCGGCAGATTCTTGTAGACGGATAGATCGGATTTGAAGAAGGCCGGCCCATGCACGTCGGGCAGATTCCACCAGCCCTGCGTGCCCTGCGCTGGCAAAGCAAAGCAATTGCCGTTGACATACTGGCGGGAGAGCTGGTTTCCCGAGAGGTAGGCGGAGTGCAGATTTCTGCGCGGATCGCAGGTGACCGTGGGCTGCAACTCGTAGTCGGAACTGCCCAGCCATTGCGCGGCGCTGACGGGAGCGGAGACAGTGGTCAGGTTGGGCGTGTTGCCCACCACATAACCCGCCGAGGCGGAAAAGCTGAAATTTGTGCTTCCGTTGAGAATGGCAAGATTCGGGCCGCTCTGAATGCTGGTGATGCCAGACATCTCCCAGTTGTTCAGCACCCATCCCAATGCGCGTTTGCCGTGGAATTTCTTGCCTTCCTGATACGAGTAGGAGAAGTTGATTACCTGGGGCCGGTCGAAGGAGACCACGCCGTAGTCGTGAGAGGCATTGACGGGATCGCCGGTGTAGCCGGTGTCGTAGTTGCCGCGCACCGCCATGGCCTTGGACCAGGTGTAGTTCACGCCCATCACCAGCGCGCCGCGCTGCTTGTTCAGTGAGACCTGCATGGCGTTGTAATTAGACCAGTTGGTGTGGTGCGGCACATTGATGGCCTGATAGTTGGGATAGGGGCGGTAGTCCGACTGCAGCGCGCCGCTATTGGCGATTTGGGTGGCGGTGTAGGTTTGGCCGGTTTGCGGATCGGGACCGAAGAAGGAGCCCAGCGGGATCACGTTCTGGTTCTGAAGACTATTGGTTGAGCTGTCGGGGTTCCCCATCGTCATCAGGTGCGCGCTCTGATTGCCGACATAGGCGATTTCAAAGACAGCGCCGAAGGGCAACTGCTGATCGAGCGTGAAGTTGTAGTTGTAGGTGACCGGCTGCTGGTCATCATGGGGGTCGACCGCACTCACCGTGGTAGTGCCTGGGGCGAGAGGAGTGCTGGGGGAAGTGAATCCCACCGTTGAACCGCCATAGAATCCGCAATTGACCACCTTGCTGCCGGATTGGGCCGCTGGAGGCGTATAGGAATTCATTAGTTGGTCCAGTGTGCAAGTGTCGTTTCCGGTGAGCTGGTGATCTACCAGATCCATCGACGTATTCAGCGCGCCGCCGACCACCGAGGTCGAATCCTTGGAACGGTAGACGCCCCAGCCGCCACGGACCACGGTCTTGCCATTGCCACGGAAGTCGTAGGCCAGGCCCAGGCGCGGGGAGTAAAAGAGGGCGCGGGTTTGCACACCGGCAACGGGGATGCTGGAGTCCCGCTTATGCCACGAGATACCCGGCCAGGTGGAAGTGTCCAGCTGCATCACAGGATTGGTCGCAATTACACCGGGTTGAATCGGGTTGTACTTGGTTGGATCCCAAACGGCGGCGCCAATGCCGTGCGCGTCCATCCATGGAGGAAGATGGGAGAGGCGGATGCCGTAGGTGAGGGTCAGCTTGGAGTTGACCTTCCACTCGTCGGTGGCAAAGAACTCCAGGCTGTTGAAATAGATGTCGACGTTGGGGTCGATGGAACTCTGGCTGTAGCCGCCGACGCAACCGGCCATGAAATTGGCTACGGTGTTGCCCAGGCTGGTAGTGCCGGGGGGAATCGGTATTCCGTTCGGGGTGTAAGTCG
Organism: uncultured Occallatibacter sp.; assembly: GCA_964493705.1. Lineage (GTDB taxonomy): Bacteria > Acidobacteriota > Terriglobia > Terriglobales > Acidobacteriaceae > Telmatobacter. The sequence continues at coordinate 23,122 of CAZBPD010000036.1, read as the reverse complement.
GCGCAGTTTCATTTTTCAGGCAGGTATCGTAGCGATCGAAGGTGATATTGCCGTTGGCATCGCTGCCCAGCGTCACCTGGTTGTTTCTGGTCTGCTCGATGTAGACGCCGGCCTTGATCGTGTGGGTGCGGAAGATCTTGGTGAAGTTATCGGTTACATTCCAACTGGATTTGCGCAGGAATTGGCCTTTGCTGCCCACGGGTACATTGCCAAAGGAGAAGTTGGGCATGCCCGTGGTCTCCCATGAATAGATGCGCGGCAACTGGGTTACGCCGTTCCTGAGAACACCGCCATCGTAGCCGGCCGCGGCCCAGGGCGTACCGGTGTCCTGAGCCTTGGCAGGGTCTCCAAACTGCTCCGGCTGGTTGAAGAAGAGCCCGGCGGCGGTGAGTTCGTTGGTCGCGGAGCCGCTCACGATCTTGGTGAGATTGAGAGAAACGGAATCCGAATAGCCGTTCGAGTACAGGGGCGTGGGAAAGGGAACCGTATCCGCCGGGTTGTAGTAGACGTTGTTCATCGGCGCTTCGGAGTTGACCTTCTCCCAGTTATAGGTGCCATAGAGCTTCAGGTTGTCGGAGAAGTTCTCGTCCACGCGACCGTGGAATTGGAAGCCGTTGTTGGTTTCCATCACATTTTTAACCCAGTTGTAGCCGTCGGAGGCGTAGCCGTTGCTGGGCATGGGGGTGCGGTTGATGACCGGATACAGGCTGGTATAGGTGGCCATTGCCGGATTGATGCTGCTGCTGAGAATCTGGCCGTCGTTGGTTGTTCCCGTAAGAGGAACCGTGTTGCCGTACTCATCGACTCCACCGGCGGGTGAGTGGCAATCGCCGGCGATGTTGGAATAGGCGGCGGTCGGGTTCCAGTCCTGAGAGCAGCCCTGCACCAGACCGGGCAGAGAACCGGAGGCTGTCGCTGGCGTATTGAAAGCCGCGGCGAGGGAGTTGTAGGAAAAGTCATAACTGCCCGGAGTCGGAGCATTCGGGTCTTTGCCCAACATGCGCGGCGTGGGGATGAACCCGAAGGTCGGCCCGCCGAACGTCCCGTTTGAATTGCTGGTCTGGCTGTAATCCTCGAAACCGGCCCAGAAGGTAAGGTGATTGTTCTTATTGAACTTGGTTCCCGGAACGCGCACCGGCCCGCCGATGGTGCCGCCGGGGTAAAAGTACTTGGCCGGACTCTTGGCGACAGGGGTGTAGACACCGGTGGTCGCGTCGGTCGTACCAGCGTCGTTGGAGAGCCAGTCGTTGGAGTTGAAGATGGCATTGCGGGCATAGGCATACAGCGATCCATGGAAGGTCGAGCCGCCCGATTTTCCCACCGCATTGACGACAATAGGGCCCTTGGCCTCGTCGGCGCTGAAGTTCGAGGTTTGCACCTTGACCTCCTGCACCTGATCCATATTGATATTGGCAAGGGTGCCGCCCATGTCGCCGGGATCGATGACCTGGGCGCCGTCGCTGGTGACGTTGACCAGGCCAGACTGCGGGGCCGCGCCGTTGGCGCCAAAGGAACTCACCTGTGCGGAGCCAAAGCTGGTGACAGCGTAATCGGGCCCGCCGTTTTGTACGCCGGTTCCGGCATTCAGGGTGAAGCCGGGCAACATACTGATCAACTCCAAAGCGTCGCGGCCGGTGGTGGAGAGGCGCTCAATGTCCTTGGAGGAGATCAGGGTGCTGTGTTCGGGTGAATCCAGCGTGACACCGGCCACTTCGGCCGTCACCACCACCGATTCAGTCACCTTGCCGATGGCCAGCTTGATCTTGGGCACGGTCAGGCTGTCGCCAGGATGAACCTCGATGCCGGTTACCTTCCAGGACTCGAATCCCGCGCGAGCGACTTGAATGCTGTAGGTGGCCGGCTGCACGGCGACGAAGCTGAAATAGCCCTCGTTATTGCTGGTGGCCGAGCGGGTAGCCTTGCTGGCTTGGTTGATGAGCGTGACCTTGGCGCCCGGAACCAGTGCGTCGCTGGTGTCACGCACAGTGCCGGAGATTGACGAAGTGGTCTGGGCCGGCGCTACACCGAAAAGCAGCAGAAACGCCGCCGCACAGAGCAATGCGCTTTTCACAGGTTTCTGCGTCCACAACTGTGCATGCCACGTGAGGAGAGGATGAATCATGAACTTCGACAAAGCGTGCCTCCAAAGTATGGAGCCCGCAACTCGCGGCTCCATGGGTAAAACGGTTTTGCGTTCAAACCTGAAAAATGCCCTCGATTATCTTTCGATTCGCGGGTAAATCCGGTTTGTTTCTGGTAAAAAAGGCGGGGGCGTAAACAGCGCCTCCCCCCCCTTGTAATCGCTTACATCGCTGCCCACAGCAGACTTTATTTCCCTGACAGAACACCACTCTTATCTCTCTTTGCATTCGTCAGCTTGCGCCCGTCGGCTCTGCATTGAGTCGGTCCACCCGAATTTCGATCGTCCGGTTTTTCGGATAGCCTGGCAGCATCCCATGAGGACGCAATCCTGACTGCGAAACAGTATGGTTGGGTGGGATCAATAGGGAAGGTTAATGTTGTACGGCAACGTACGAAAACGTTTAACAGCCGTAAGGTCTCAAGTACCTTATTGATTTCACATACGTTGGATTAATATAGGGGCGGTCACCGTTACCACTTTTGCCAGGCTGTACGGGGGCCTTATGATCAGTGTTGGCCGGGACCGAACCGGCTCAGCAGGAGCAGGATTATGCCGGAAGACTCCGATATTCTCAGCCAGGACGCGGAACACGCCGAATTCGACCGGGTGCAGGAAGCGTTGGCGCGCTCGCCCCGTCTGGCACGCCTGTTGCGTTACCTAGGGGATAAATACTTCCAGGGCGAAAGCGATCAATTGCACGAATACAACATCGCCACCGAGGTCTTCGAGCGCTCCAAGACGACCTTCGACGCTGGCGAAGACGCTATCGCGCGCGTTGAGGCGCATCGGCTGCGCAAGTGGCTGAAGCAGTACTATGAGGGCGAGGGGCGAAACCATACCGTACAGATGTGGATTCCCTCGGGCAGTTATGTGCCCGTCTTTTCTCATCAGGCCGCTGCCAACGCACAGGAGATCCTGCTGGCCGAGAGGGCCGAAAAGAACGCGGCAGCCGAGGAGGCGACTGAGGAGCTGGCTAACGGCGATGCAAGCGCTGCTCGAGAGGGCTTGCGGGGTCGTATTTGGCTGTTGCCGCTGCTCGCCTGCGCCCTGATCTTGCTGGTTGCAGGTGTATACCACTTCTACCGCGGCGCCGCGGCAGCCAAGAGCATCACCGGCAATGCGCTTCCCGCTTCGGCAACTGGGGCTGCGCCGTCGGCGGCCGGCAAGACGTCCGATTTGCCTATCCGCCTGATCGCCGGCTACACGGGCAGGCCACAGATCGACAGCGCAGGCGCCACCTGGCAACCCGATCGCTGGTTTTACGGCGGGGGTACGTGGCAGCGGCCCAACAGTCCTATCTCCAGAACCAGCGATCCGCTGTTGTTCGAGCGTTGGCGCACAGGGGACTTTTTCTACGACATCCCCTTGCCGCCCGGCGTTTACGAGTTGCACCTCTACTTTGTTACTTCGACCAGCGCCAGCGACGCCCCAGTCACCTTCAGCATCGGCATCAATGGCACAACGGTCTTGCAGGGATTCGACGTGAACTCCGATGCGCTGGGAGAAGATATTGCCGACGAGCGGGTCTTCCGCGATGTATCGCCCGACAAGGACGGCGTATTGCACCTGCGCTTCACCAGCGAACGCGGAGCGCCGGCGTTGAATGCGCTGGAGATTCTACCGGGCATTCCGCACAAGCAACAGCCCCTCCGGCTGGTGACCCAGCCGACCCCGTTTATCGATCACGATGGCCAGTTCTGGCACCCGGACAACTACTTCATGGGTGGCCGGCAGTCGAATCAGCGGCAACAAATCATCGGCACACCCGATCCGGACCTGTTTGCCGCCGAACGCTATGGCCACTTCACTTATGCCCTCCCGGTCGACCCGCGGGGACGCTACACGCTGGTGCTGCACTTTGCCGAGTTTTACTTTGGGCCCCGTGCGGCAGGCTCGGGAGGAACCGGAAACCGCGTCTTCCGGGTGATGTGCAACGGCGCCACGCTGCTTGACGACTTCGATATCTTCAAAGAGGCGGGCAGCCTGCACGCCCTGACCAAGACTTTCTACCACCTGAAACCTTCGGCGCAGGGGAAATTGAATCTGACCTTCGAGCCGATCGTCAACAACGCCACCATCAGCGGCATCGAAGTGCTGGACGAGTCGGAGTAGAGCCGGGAGCAGCCTCGGAAGATCAGTTCTATTTCCCAGCAATCACCAGCACCGTCTCTGAAGTGGCCGGAACGGTAACGGAAAAGCTGCTCGCCACCCCTTCGTGCGTGGATTGCACCGGGCTGGCGGTTGGCCATGAGCTGTTTGCGGCGAAGTTGGCGCGGCCAAAGTCGTACCGCGTGGCGGTTGCCGCCAGCCGCGCGTCGGGGATGGCGATTGCGGCCTGGAAGGGCTGATTGGGGTGCTTGTTGATGAGCACCAAAGCCAGGCCGCCATCCTTGCGCCTTACGGCATGAACCGTAAGCAGCGGCGACGTGGATCTCGCGGCTACCAAAACATCGCCGGGACGCGCCGCCAGGGAAGCCATTTGCATGCCGTAATAGGCCTCGGCGGGCGTGTCGTTCGGTACTTCCTTCCCGTCCGAGAGAAAGCCAGCGTGCAGTTCCAGCCAGTCTACGTTGATGGCGCCGGCCTCGAACCAGGTGAGATAGGTGTCGGTGGCAAAAAGGGCGCGTGCCGGGCCGTTGGGCCCGCCGTTGGTTTCGGTGACGGCGATGGGAATCCCTCTCTTGGCCGGCCCCGCAAAATGGGCATATTGCTCGCGCAGCGCCGCGGCTTGCGGCTTGATCTCTTCGCTGACCGTCAGGTCAGTGGAGCTGGCCTTGGGATACCAGTGGACGATGAGGAAATCCACCTTGTCGCGCACCTCCTTGAAGAGAGCGGCATTGCCGTCGCCGGGGTGGGAGTCGGGCATATCCACACCCACGCCGATCAGGATGGAAGGGTCGACGGCCTTCATGGCGCGAATGTACTCCAGAGCGTTGCGGCCATAGGCGGTTTGCGAGAGCGCGGGATTGCCCTTGCGGTCGCCGTTGAGGGGCGCATGAAGATCCTCTTCCCAACTGGGGCCGAAGTATCCATTGCCGCCGATCTCGTTGCCGATCTCCCAGTAATGAATCTTCCAGCCCTTTTCGAGGTTGGCGTAGCGCACCCAATCGGCGGCCTCGGCGGGATCGCCGCCACCGGTTCCAGCGCCATTGGAGCCGTAGTTGACGGTGATGACGGCTTGCCCCGCGATGGGCAGCAGATCCTTGGTCATGAAGTTGTCGAAGGTGGCGTTGGCGTGGATGTAGATATTGGCCCCGGCGGTGGCCGAGTGAGTCTTCCAGTGATAGATGTCGGAGTAGGAACCGCCGGGATAGCGCAGGGCGGTTACGCCGGCAGCCTTCAATTTCTGGGCCAGACCGGGCGGGGTGAAATTGTTGTCGTAGACGCTGGTATGGACGCCGTATCCGGCGGCGGGGACCACCGCCAAATCGGCCTTGAGGTCGATCTGGACCTGGGCGGCTTTTTGGGCAGCGAGGCTGGGGATGGTCAGGCTGGAGACAGTCAGGCTGGTGGCGGCCAGGGCAAGGCAATTGGAAACGCTTCCAAATCGCCGCCAAATCCCGGCTCCCTTCAGCCATGCCTGTCTGGGAAGGATTGCAGTCATCGTGGGCGCTTTCTGTGCCTGGATCGAGATTGGAGCGGATCAACATTGCGCGCGGGCGCAACCAAATCCGCACCCCGAACTATATACCCCCAGACCCGAAATGCACCGCAGCATTTTTTAGGATCGGCTGCGGAACGGGTTCTGGCTTTGGTATGCTTCTCCATCAGCCGGAGGCCGGGGCAGCCGGAGCCCAAAAGATCGGAGTGGTCGATGAACCAAGTCACGAGGAGAGTCATTCGGCGGCGGAGTTTGCTGCAAATTGGCGTGCAGAGCGGCGTTCTGGGCCTGCTGCTGAGCGGGGCGATTTTTGCGCAGAATCGTGCAAACGTTTCCATCGACCTGAGCAAGGCAGTGAATCTTCTCACCGACACCTCGCTGGGGGTGCCCGCGCCGACCTTCGACGGCAACTCCGTCAACCCCGCCGGTGCGGCCTACCTGCGCGCGGCGGGGGTGACGGCGGCGCGCTTCCCTGGCAACCACGGCGTCGCCGATCTTTACCACTGGTCGACCCGCACCACCACCCACTACAAAGCTGCCGAGGCCGGATATTTCGCTCCGGAGAGCAACTTCGGCAGCTTTGCGCTGTTTGCCGAAAAGCTGGGGCAGGCGGTGATCGTGGTCAACTACGGCGCCAACCTGGACGGCAATGGGGGCGGCGAACCCGCCGAAGCTGCCGCCTGGGTGGCCTATGCCAATGGCGATGCCGCCGATACGCGCGCTCTGGGTAAGGATTCGACCGGCGAGGACTGGCACAGCGTAGGCTTTTGGGCCGCGCTGCGCTGCGCCGCTCCACTGGTCAGCGACGACGGGCTGAACTTTCTGCGCATTCAGCATCCCCGGCCCTTCAACTTTAGAATGTGGCAGGTAGGCGATCAGGTCTACAACAACGGCTACTATGGCCCCGAGCACGCCGGCAACGCCGATCTGCACGCCGCGGCTCCCAGCGGGCCCAAAGATCTCGCCAAGCTCAAGGGCGACGCCAGGCTTTCGCCCTCGGCCTATGTCGAGAACCTCAAACAGTTTGCCCGGGCCATGAAATCCGTAGACCCGAGCATTCAGATCGGTGCGGCCTTCCCTGTTCCTCCCGATCCCGACCTGCGCACCCGCACCGTTTGGGTGGATGGTCATGAGCAAGCGGACCCCAGAGAATGGATGGCGGCGAGCTGGATACTGGACTGGAACAAGGAGTTACTGCAAGGCGGTTGTTCGAACCTCGACTTTGTCTCTTTCGACTGGGCCTTGCAGCCGCTGCTGCCGCCCGATTGGAAGACTCTCGATGAGGCCGGCCTGCTCACTAACACCCGCTCTGCTTTCTCCAAAATCACCACTTCGATGCTGGCCGACTACAGCCGATATTGTCCCAAGGATCATCTGCCGAAATTCGCCTTTTCCTCCGCCGGAATTTCACCCTGGCCCAAGGTCGAGCGCCCGGTGGTGAAGGCCTTGTGGGTAGCCGAGGTCTACGCCACGCTGATCGAATCCGGCGCCGTCAATATCAACTGGACAGAGATGTACGGGGATTCGATGCTCTCGGCCGACCGCAAGAAATTCGGACCCGCCTACTATGGGTTGCAGATGCTGCACATTCTGGCGCACAATCCCGGCGATCTGTTGCTCGACGCCTCTTCCAATGTAGCCTCGCAGCTCAGCGTCCACGCTACTCACCGCCGCGACGGGATCATCGGGCTGATGTTGATCAACAAGGACCCCAGGAATCCGGCCATCGTCAAAGTGACGTTGAAGAACGGAACGACCGGTTCGACCGGCAAGCGCTTCGACTACGGCAGCGAACAGTTCACCCAGGGCGCCGCGCTGGCGCAGAGTCCGTTTACCGTCAGCGGGAATGAGTTTTCGGTTACCGTTCCGCCCTACACCATCACCGACATCCTGCTGCCGGGGCATAACTAGAGTTGGCAACCGCAGCGCCGTTCACAAATTTGGTATGAAGACCGGTCGAGATGCCTTACGGCTGCGGGGCAGGCAGGGGCAGAGCGATCTCCAGTGAGCCGGCGCGATGACTGGCCGGGTCCACGATCGCCATGCGCAGGGTGGCGGCCTCGACCGGCAATTGCACCTTCAGATTGTGGAACATACCATCCTGCAATGCGCGCTCGTAAATGACCGGCGGCAGGGAGGCTTCCAGCTCCTGTTTGGATCCACCCAGCCTTTGTCCATCGGCGGCATAAGCATAGACGGCGATCTGCAAGGCCGCATGATGGCGGCCATCGGGCGTGACGGTCAGGAGGAGCTGCTGGGCCAGAATCGCCAGTCGAATCTCGTAGGGCTGCACCATGCCGGAGAGATGTGCCGGCTTTTTGCTTTTTCTGGCTCCCTGGTAGGCAGCCTTGGCCGCCAGCGGTGAATTCGGGGTGGCGGGGATGGGCTCTCCTACAGGGTCGATCTGCGCCTTGAAGAGCAGTTCCTGAGCCTGCGGTGCGCCGTGCAGCATGGCCGCGGAGAGAGTGCTGGCGGGCGCAGCTTCCGCGTCGATCTCTGCGGGGTCCACAGCATAGTAGGCGCTGCGATAGGCAAGGCGATAGCCGGGCTTGTCCACGGTAACGTGGATGGTGCGTAGCCCGCCATCGAAGTTCAGGTTCGAAGGGGCGTAGACCAGCGTGTAGTAAGAAGCCCCGTCGCGGACCGCGCTGGCGGCTGCCCGAGCGATTCCGTTGCTGTTCTCGAAGGCCTGGCCCCCGGTAGCCTGGGCGATCTCCTCCATGGTGGCGTGGCTGGCATTGAGCGACTGCATGAAATCGTTTCGGCTTTGCGCATTGGCGGGCGCGGCGCCGGGTTGGCTGGGCATTCCCGGCGTGCCGATCTGGCCTTTAGGGTTGGTGGTCAGAACCGAGCCTGCTGGGGCGGCGGCAGAACTCCCTGGATCGACCGTCAGACCGCGCACATCGATGGGATAAACCGCCGTCTGACTCAGGGCCAGCGCCGCGGTCACTTTGCGCATCCGCTCACGCAAGACGGTCATGTCGCCCACCGCCTGGCTAAAGCCGGAGGAAGAGGCCTCGGAACTGCCGTTGGGGCTGCCGGTTGCGAGCAGATTGCTGTCGGTAACCGTCGGTCCCGGCCCCGGATTGGGGCTGTTGGCAACCACGCCAAGATTCAAGACTCCCGCATCGACATCCTGCGCCCTGGGCAGCACCAGCATGTCGAAGGAGCCGGAAAACCAGAGCAGGTTCTTGCGTCCGCTCATGGTTGTGAGCAAGCGGCCGACTTCGAGAAATGCGTCGAGGGTGATCTGGGCGTGCATCAGTTGCTCCGATGCGGAAGGCATATGCATCCCCGCGGCGCGGGTGTGCATGGCGGCCAGAAGTTTGGAGGAATCGGTAGTAAAGCCCTGCAACAGGCTCAACTGGTCGCCCAGGGCGAAGATCGCCACCTGCATCGAGGCCGGCTTCTGCCCCAGAAAGCGCACGATCTGCTCATGGGCATAGGCCTGATCCGTCAGCGACGAGTTGAGAAAGTCCAGCAAGACCACCACTGCGGGACCGCTGGCCGGCGTAGCCTCCAGATTCACAAACGTATGACTGGGCAAATGGGTTGGAGCGGGAGGCAGCGGGCTGAGGTCGATCTCCGGGGTGTGGATCTCGAAGGCGCGCACGGATTGTGGCTTGCGATCTTCGAAGACCGCAAAATCCCCGGCGTTGAGGTCGGAAACCGGCTTGCCGTCGGCCCCCGTTACCACCACATCCACCACCACGCGGCGGGTGGTGCGGCGAATGCGAACCACAGGCTCCTCGTCGTCGGGCAGCACCGACTTTACCAGAAACGACGGCTCCTGGCTGCCCGGCGGGGCTGCACCCTGCGGCTTCTCCGCTGCCTGCGGGGAGGGCGGAAGAGTTGGTGAGGGCGTGGTTTGTGCGGGACTGCCCGCGCCTGCACCGGCGCTTTGCTGGGCCATCGGCGCTACTGCTCCGGCCAGCGCCCAGACCGCCACAAATAAAACCAAACGAATGCGAATATCGATCGGGAACACGGTGCACACCTCTCGCGATGGGCATTGGGTGCGCATCGCCCGGTCATGTTGGTTACGTTTACATCCTACAACCCGGCGATTCGCTTCCACCCTCCACGCAAGGTTTGCGCGGCGCTTCCACTCTACCTCCAACTCCGCTCGTCGCCTTGCTGAAGCTCGCGGCGGTGGAGATACGAGAGATGGCTGGGCCTATTCCCGTCTGGGCGCCCGGCCGGACCGCCTCCGTCCATAGCACCGGGCGCATGGAGGCATGGGCCATGAATCACGATGTGCATCCCATCAGGAGCTGAAGCAGAAGCACACGCGACCGGCCAGATTCCAGGCTGGGATGGCGGCGTATTTGAGTCTGCCGAAGCCGGCTTGCGGGATCGCGGTAGAAATGAAAGGCCAATTGGGAGAGACAGCATGAACAAACTGGAGATGAAAGCTGAACGGGAACGTCCGCGGGCTGAGAATGCCCAACTCAAGAAGAAAGAATCCGGCGGGTTGCGCCTCAAGGTGAGCGGAGTGGACGCCCTCTCCCTCTATGGAATGGGGCGTTTCCCCGTCCCGCTCTACAAAGAGCAGTGGCTCCTCCTTCTTGCCAGTGCGCCCGGGATTGAGACGTTTAATCGTGAGACCGAAGCCAGATTGAAGACGCAGGAATAACCGGGCGAGCGCAATGCCCTCGATCATGGCCTGTCGGCTACACCACAGGTACAGTCCATAGTCACCGCTTATCTTGTCGTCTTTTGCGGTCGCATTCAAATCGCCAGAAGCCTCATTTTCGGCATGACGGTGCATTTTCGCGGGATTGGCTTCATTTCGAATTTGGCATTTCAGACTTGGGTGTCGGTCAGGGGCATCCTAGGGAGAATCCGCGAGCGGATGTTCAGTTACATTGAGTGTTGCCCTGTTTTTTCCGGATGTCAGGGGGCCGTGCCGGCCAAGCTCGGAGTGATATTCTATTAAATTCAATCACTTAGATAATTTCTCGAACGCCTGTTGAAAACTCGGACGAATAATTGGTGGACCTGATCGGGATCGAACCGATGACCTCTTCCATGCCATGGTGGGCATGAATCTGCAAATTATAGACGGCATGATGTTTACGAGTTGGCAAAACCGGCAAAACCGGCACAATCGGCGCTATTTGCTGCCAAATTGCTGCCAAATTTTACCCAGCGGGCCAAAGGGCTGATTGTGTGGATCAGCCCAATTTCCTCTTCCGTGCCTCATCTGACTTTAGGCCAGAGCCTCTAGAAAAATGATGGTCAGATTTCCAGCGGATTTCCCTGCATATCTCTTTGCTGCCAATATGGATGGCAACCACTCTGAGCCGGACCGCGCCCTGATCTTCCTAAAGATCAACTGGCAAAATCCGCGTCTATCTTTTTCGCCATGCGGAGCACTTCCAAGTCGATTGTTCCATCCGGCTGACGAAGACGTTTCGGCTCTCCGACCGGCCGGAGATATTTGGGTGAGTCCACTCTCGGGCCAAACAGCATGAACGACTGAGCGCGATTCTGCATTCTGGATGTCCAGAATAATCCCTGGGCATCGGGATTTCGTTCGTAAAGGACTTCCGCCCAAGCCCGAGTGAGCGAGTAGGTATCCGCGTCGGTATCAATCAAGTCGGTATTCTTCAATCCGAAATGGCGAAGCCCTGTCGAGGTGAGATCGATAAGAAGAAGCTCTTTCAACGTCTCTACCTCAGAACATACCAAGAGATCCAAGTGGGTTGGATCAATGGTCGTCGGCCCCGCACCTATCGGCACGTCGTGGAAAACGCTCTCCATAAAAGCACAGTTCAATGTCGTGCCAGCATAGAGGGTTGGGACGATCTTGCCAGCGCCATCTCGAATCGGGCTGAAGCGCGCGTTTCCGCAGTCGCTATCGTTAAAGCGAATCACCCCGCCAACTGGAGAGTAGAGGTTGGGATGAACGCGGTAGACAACACTTCCCTTGGCAAATCGCTCCAAGCGATCTGCGGGCACCGTCAGTCGGTCCTTCGCCAAGTCCGGCAATCTAGCCATGCTGAATGCCCACGGCCTCGTTCTTCGCGGCTGCGAGAACGGCTTGCCTGTCACTCTTCATCAGTTCCCTTGGGGTACGACGCCCAAGATAGCCGTTGGAACTATCAAACCAGAATGCAAGGCCCCAAGAGGTCTTCAGATTCAGGATCTCCAGGATGTCGCTCATCTCTGTGTACGGCTTGTAGCCGTCCTCGGGGGAAAGAGCGTAGATGGGGTAGTAGTCAACCCCCTTCATCTCAATCGCGAAAATCTGGTGCTTTTGCTTCCATCTATTCAGGGCTCCGCTCGGATTCTTCACCGCCCCGGCCGCCAGCTTGCTAATGTCAGCCGCTCTAAGAAACTGATGGCTCTTTAGGACGCGCGCTTGCGCTCGGGCTGTCATTTCGGCTTCGATCTGGAGAGCTTCCGGCAAAGGAGTATTCTCGGCAAAGTCTTCGGCATATGCACGAAACCACCTTTCGCGCGTTCTTTCCACTTTCCCCTGGCGAACTTGAGCCATCAATTGCAGCCCCTCCACCAGATACTTTCGGAGGTTGGTCTCCTCCTGGTCGCTGGAGACTGTCACCGCTACGACACGCGATGCGCGGTCCCGCTTGATTGCGGCGATAACCTGATCCCGGCTTCCAAACAAGACGGCTGGAGATTCTTTAATTGCGGGCATGGTGAAGATCCTCATGTACATGATACGCGAGATTTATATTTTCGCATACTGTATATATCTTCCAATATGACCATTCTACTGAAATCACAGATGATCGGAATGGAACCCTCACCAAAACAGTAATTTAGAAGAAATCGACGAAGAGATCTCTTGGCGGAACGGAAAGGGCCTTTGCCAGCTTAACGATATTTTCGAGAGCCACGTTTCGCTCTCCCCGCTCAACTCCGCCGACGTAATTGCGATGCAGCCCGGCCCGTTCCGCCAATTCCTCCTGGGAATAGCCTCGCTCGTCACGGAGTTGCCGTAACCTAGAGCCAAATCGAGACTTAACGGTGCATGGGGCCACACTCCCATGCTCGAATCCTGACCACGATGAGTCTACACATTATGAGTGTGATATTGTCCAGGAAGAGAATGCTTTGACTCGGATGCTCACGGCAACGAGTCCGCGCGAGCCGAAAGAAATTCGTCAAAATTGATCTGACAACGAGATAGGCCGGATGTGATTCTAAGGTAACTGAGGGCGAATTCATGCCAGAAAATTACGTTGACTGTCCAGAAATGACGGGGAAAACGATCCAACTGCTCCGCATCCACCGAAACGCAGGTGACGGACCCAGTGTCCAGATCGAGCTTACGGACGGAACCAGCTTCACCTGCTATGTCTCAATCCGTCCGAACGTGGAAGCCTCCTTATATAAAGGCGGCGCAGGGACTCCGGAAATTATCCGAGCCTACGAATTGTAGACAGAATCTGTCGTCCGCAAGTCTCCGTTATGTCAAAGACGCATAACGGACTTCCTAAAAATCATTGGACGCGGCACCGAAGTAGCTCTAACTTTGCGCCATAGCTGAACCGCCAGGTCAGCGGAGGTGCAAAGTGAATAGATTCCGCCGTCTCCTCCGATTCGATATGCGTCGCAATCGGTCGTCATTTCTGCCTGCCAATCGGCAGACAGAACGCTCCCTCAAACCAATCCTTCTCTCTGCCATCCGCGCGATGGCTCCCACCCTTCTAGCGCTCTCGCTCACGAGCGTGGCCCATGCCCAGGGAACGATGGACTTCTCTGGCGCAACCACGCTGATGACCACCTTCAAAACCTTCGCCATCTATGCGGGCGCGGTCATCTGCTTCGGCGGACTGATCTTCGCCGGAATCCGCATGATGTCGGGACGCTTCCAGGACGCCATCCCCGGACTCTTTGGCGCGCTCTTCGGCGCTGGAGTCCTCGGCTGGGGTGCTGGATGGATTGGCTCGCTCACCGGGCAGACGATGCAGTAGGAGGCGACCATGACCAAGCGAGGAGAGCCGTTACCGATCAATCAGGCGCTCAATAGGCCACGAGCCAAGCTCGGATTGGACCTCAGCGCATGGATGGCGATTGTCTTCGTCTGCGTAACGGTTTTCCTCGTTGGGTTCCGCGTCGTGGCGCTGATCGCCTTCCCGTCGCTGGCCGTGAGCGCATGGCTGATCGTCCGCAAACATCCGAAGATGTTCGAGCTTTGGGGCTTGAGTCTGAGCCAGAGGTCCTACTATGACCCGCGTAAACACTGAGCAACAGAAATACACGCCGTGGTTCGCCAAGGCCGGAGCCGCGTGCAGCATCGTTCCGATTGCACGCTTCGTCAATGACCGCATCTTCGCGCTGAAGGGCGGCGGCTATGGATGCCTCTTCTCGCTCAACGGCATCGACGAAGAGGGCGTGACCGATCAAGGGCTTGAAGCGCAGGTGCGCTCGATTGAAGGCGCGCTGCGTGGATTGCCGGAAGGGGCGTGCCTTTGCCAATACACGCGCGTCACGTCCGGCTTCAATCTGCCCAAGAAAGCGCAGTACGGCAATCCGGTCACGCAGGTTTTCGTCGATGACCGTCTGGGCTTTTTGGACAAATCCGCGGGTTTCCGCCGCATCGATTTGCATTGGTGCCTGACGCTGGAGCCGCCCAAGGCCGCGGCCTTCACGCGCAAGCCGAAGGAGCACGACACCGACACGACGCGGATGCTGGCCGATCTGGAAAAGACAGCAACACTGCTCGAAGGCCACCTCGGCAGTGCGCTCGGATTGAAGCTGCTCGAAAAGAACGCTATCTTCCAGTTCTTCAGCTATCTTTTCAATCTTGAAGAATGGGCAGCAGCCTACACGTTGACTGCCGACGACGGCGTAGACCGCCAGATCGTGAACAGCCCGGTTTCATGGCACAGCGATCATCTGACGATTGGCCGCCGTTACGTCCAGATGTTTTCTCTGAAGACGACACCGGAGGCATCGCGCCCCTGCTTGTTCTCTGGATTGATGGCACTCGATTGCGATAGCGTCCTGTTGACGACCTGGCGGCCCAAATCGACCGCCGCTGCCAGAGGCGAGATCGACGCCCAGGAAAAGTTCATCTCGTTTTTCAAAGTCGGCGTACTGACGCGCGTGATGAGCGGGCGAGATACGGCGTCGCTTGAAACCGGGGCTGGAGCACGCGCCGCCAATACGCAGGTTGATGATCTGGGCGAGGTCATCCGCTCGCTCGACAAAAAGTCGCAGGGCGAGTTCTCGCTTCGCTTTCTTGTGGCCGCGCGCAGCGTGGACGAGTTGCGCGGCATTGCGCCCGCCGTGCATCGCGTCTTCGTCGATGCACGGGCGCAGGTCATGGAAGAAACGCTGGGCAATCTGTCTTCGTTCTACGCCATGTTTCCCGGCAACGGCAAGTTCAACGTCTTTCCGATGTGGCTGGCGGAGGATCACCATTCACGGTTGTCTTCAGTATTCGCGCCCAATCTCGGTCATCCGTATTCAGAAGACCTCGACAACGAGTATTTGAACATCTTCGAGACGCGCACACGGACGCCATTCTTTCAGGATGTGTACGTGGACGGCGTGCGGGTGATGCTGATCCTTGGCCCGACTGGCACCGGCAAAAGCGTTCACGGCAACATGGCCATCGCACACGAACAGAAGTACGGAGGGTTCACCTACATCTTCGACATCGGCGGCAGCTATGAGAGTGTCGTCGAGTTGTACGGTGGGCGCGTGGACCGCATCGGCAAAGATGGGCCGCGCGTGAATCCCTTCTCTTTGGAGCCGACCGAGAGCAATATCACGTTCCTCTATTCGTTCATGAAGCTGCTTTTGACCAACGGCGGCGCGGAGTTGGAGCCGGAAGACGATGACGTGATCCACAAAGCTGTGCGCGATATGTATCTTCTGGACGCGGAAAACCGCCGCCTCTCTAATCTCTTCCTGCCGAAGAAGCTCGACCGGTATCTCTCGAAGTGGGTTGGCAAAGGCGTCTATGCCGCCATCTTCGACAACATCGAAGACAGCCTCTCGCTCTCGCGCCTGCAATGCTTCGACTTCCAGGGCGTGAACAACGAGCAGTACGCCGACCTGATCGAGCCGCTGATGGTGTGGTTGCTGCGCCGCATCAACGACGTGCTCTACAACCCGGCCAATCTCGGCGTTCCCAAGCACATCCTGATCGAAGAAATCTTTTCTTCGATGAAGAACCGGCAGTTACTCGAAGGCGCGCTCGCTTCGATCAAGACTGTGCGCAAGAACCTTGGCGGCGTAACAATGATCGGCCAATCTGCCGAGGACTTGGGATCGAACGCCGACAGCATAGTGAACTCCTGCACGTCATTTCTATTTCTCAAAGACGCCACCTTCAATCGAAAGCGGTACGCGGAACTCTTCAAGATGAACGAGCAGCAACTTGCACTCTTTGAGAGCTTGCAGGACCGCGAAGGTCTCTACATGCGCCGCGACGGGTTGACGAAGGTAGTCAAGCTCAATCTCGATAACCGCAGTTACGCAGTCTTTTCGACCAAGCCGAAAGACCGCGTACGCCGGGCCAGGCTCATCGCCAAGTACGGACTCACGGAGGGAATCACACGATTCGCCCAGGGCGAGTCCGAATAACCCAAACACCACACCGCAGAAAGGACTTGAGAATATGCGCCCCACCATTTTTGTCTCTGTTTTCGTTTGCATGATGCTGGCAGCGAGCCAACTTCATGCTGCATCTGAAACGCATCCTCTTCAACCGAGCGCGCCGTGTACGGTCACGGTGTCGGAAGCAGACACACCGCCGCAGATTCGCGCTGGCCTTCTGCAATCAACGCTCATCGTGTTGCCCAACGAAGAGAAAGTCGCTAACGTCTTCGCCGGCGACACGGTGAACTGGATTTTTGACGGCGGCCACGTGGCTTCGCGCTTCATCAGCGTCAAGCCCAAAACGGCAAATGCAGCCACGGACATTCATATCGTTTCCGACCACGGCAACGAATACACCCTTGCACTGCGCGAGGTCTCCGATGATTCCGATCCCCACTTCGATTCCAAAGTCTTCATCGCTCCAGGCGACCAGGCCGCCAAGGACCGGCTGGCGCAGCTTCCGGTGTTTGTGCCGGTTGCCGAACTGGATAAGGCGAAACAGGAAGCTGTTGCCGCGAAGGCCGCTCAGACCGCAGAACTCAAGGCCGAGCAAGCGAAGGCAGAGCAGTTCCGTTCGGAGTATCCCGGATCGCTTCACTTTGACTACACGTGGGACGAGAAGAAGGCCAAAGAGCTTGGCCTCCAGCAAATCTGGCACGACGACAAGTTCACCTATCTGCGCGGTCAGTTCCAGGAGACGCCCGCGCTCTATGAGGTGAAGGACAAAAAGCCATCGCTCATCAACTTCGATTTCAACGGCGGGCTCTATACCGTGCCGAAGCTTCTCGATAACGGGTATCTCGCCATCGGCAAGCAGAAGGTTGAATTTCATCGCGTGGGAGGTAAGTAGCCATGATCGAACAAACATCCAGCACTCCCGCAACCATTCCCGAACAGCCAGAGGCAAAGCCGCCACTCAAGAAAGGTATGCCGGTGGTGATTGCACTGGTGGCGATTCTCGCCATACTTGGCATTGCCAATGTGACCAGCCTGCTGCACGGCAACAAGAAAGCGGCTCCGACGAGCACGTTACCGATGCGCCCGGTTTCATCGAGCGCCCAGCAGGTAACGAGCTTTGAGGAACAACAGAAATTGCAGGCGCAGCACGACGCTGAAGAAAAGCAGCGTCAACAGCAGTTGATCGCAGCCATGCAGCAGTTTCAATCTGCCGAAGATGTTCCCGGCCCAGAATCCTCAAACGCCGCACCGATGACGGCGGCGCAAAAAGACACGCTCTATGGATCGAGCCCCAATGCGCCCCAACACACTTCTAATGTTTCGGAAGCACACGCCCAGGCAAAGCAACTGGCACTGGCGCGTGAAAAAGCGAAGCAAGACGCCATCAACAGTGGGACAGTGGCCATTGATTTTGCACATCCGGCAGAGATTGTGCCTGCTACACCACAGAACCCACAGGCTACAGCCGTGCTCGCGGAACGTGCAGACGCGCCCTCTTCCATGAATTCGGAAGAACTTGGACCACCTGGCGCTCCCTCTTCGAAGAAGAATGCAAGCGTGGCATCAACTTCAGAACAATCGCCAGCGGCAAGTGCCAAGACCGATCCGATAGGTCCATACTCGTTCGACCAGTATCAGGGCCGTCTCTATCGAATCTTCGAGGGAACGGTTCTGGAAGGCGTCGTCACCAACCACATCGACGGCGGATTCAGCGGGCCGATTCTGGTCATGCTGACCACCGACTACTACTCCCACGACCATCAACAGTTGCTCATGCCGCAGGGGACGCGCCTGATCGGAGCCGTTCAGAGCGTGGGCAGCGCACAGCAACGCAAGATGTTCGTCACCTTCCATCGGGCAGTATGCCCGGACGGATTCTCACTCGACTTCGACAAGTACATCGGTCTTGACCCGATTGGAACAACTGGCCTCGCCACCAAAGTTGATCACGGATACCTGATGGCCTTTGGCGCGGCGGCAGCCATTGGCGGACTCGGCGGACTCACACAGATCGGCAATAACGGCAGCACTCTTTCCGCTTCCACTGAGATTCGAAATGGCATCTCCGAGCAATCGGCTGCGGAAGGCGAACAAGTGTTGAATCACTTCCTCAATCGCCTGCCGGTCATCACCCTCAAGGAAGGCTCGCGCGCCCGTGTTTACGTGGGCCGCGACATCCTGATCCCGTCTTATGCGGAACACCGTATGGACCCCACTTTGTGAAGAAAGGCACAGGCATGAGCGCTTTCAATGATCGCTACAATTTCCTGCTCAATAAAGCACGGCAAGCCATGCGCTGTGGGCATTGTGCCTGGGCAGTGCAATCTACCGGCGAGAAAATCGCCGTCGCGCTCGTGCTCAACCGTGCTGACTGGCTGGAAGAGCTCGGCTACACACTGGCCGAAGCTGTCGAGCGCATCGGCCAGGACTGGGTTGCCATCATCACTCAGGTCGCGCACCAACTTGCCGAGGAGGGAGCTTGACAGATCACAAGACAAATCGACGGCGACTTGCTAGCTGCGTTCTGCTCTTTATCCTGGCGCTTCTTTTCCTCAGAATACCTGCCGTGCAGAGGGTCGCTGCGGCTGCGCTGGTAGAGTTCGTTGAAACCACGGAAATGACGCTGCGACTCCCGTGCGTCCTTATTAAGCACGGCCATTGCTTCACCCTGGACAGGCTCGATCCCACCTGTCCGCAATGTTTCTAAACGCTCCACAACCATGAGGAGGTTCAATATGCCGTCTCAACTCCGAAAGCATCGCAAGTGGCTCGTCGTCGGCGCATCCGTGCTATTGACCGCAACGCCCAGCTTCGCGCTCTTTGGGCTCGGAGACATTGTGTTCGACCCGACGAGTTATGCGAGTCTTGTCTCCCAGCTCACCACGTTGGAGACGCAGTACAAAATGCTCAAGAACAACATTGCCCATTTCTCGCTCAAGCAGCAGTGGCAGACGACGCTCCACACGCTCGAAAGCGCGAATGTCGCCAACATGTTTGGCGAGACGGCGGGCATCAAGATTGCACTCAACAGCAACTCACCAACCACGTCCTCCACAGCGTGGAAGACAGCCACGGTTTCGATGAATAACGGTGCCAGCAGCTACCTGCAAGGGCAGTCTTTGGGCAGCTCACGCATCTCGCAGCTTGCGATGGTCGAAACCTCGGATTCCATCTCCCCGGATTGCCTGACCGCCGTTGGGCAATACCACACCAACAGGACCGAGAACGCCACGGCAAACAATTCGCTCGCTTCGTCTCAGCTTGACTCTTCCGACGGCTCCAACAGCGAAGTGCAGCAGCTTAACCTGTTGAACGCTGCCGAGTCGCAGAAGCTGAGTGAGATGCAGGCACAGGGGACTCTTCATGCCTGCCTTGCCGGGCAGATGACCGTCGCCAACATGGAACGGCGTAATGCCGCTGTCGAAGACATCAACACTGCGGCCTTCGTGCAGCAGCAACGCTCAACGAACAATGTCAGTGCTGCCAGCGAAAGCAATACCTGGCGGACCTATCTTCCGTGAGTTGAACCCACGCGGCGCAGGCTGCTTCAGCCCGCGCCGCACATTCCACTACGAGGTGACGACTATGATTTCACCGACGCTGCTGGCCCAGGCATTACCGGGCACGAGTTCCGGCGTGGATTGGCTCTACCAGTTCACCAACAATCTGACGAATCTGACCACGCAAAACGGCGGCGCATTGACGCAGCTTGGTCTGACCGAGTTGAGCTGCATCGCCCTGTTTACGCTCATCAGCATGGTCATCAACTGGAATACCTCCAGCATGACACTTCGCTTTCACATGCACCCGGTCCGCGCAGGCGATCTGACGCACTTTCTCTTACGCCTGATCGTCTGCTGCTTGCTCATCAATTACTGGGTGAATCCACTGCCCGGCGCTAGCTTCGGGCTGAATCACTTCTTCAGCTATATCGCTCAGGTAATGGTGGCCGCATTCGACCAGAGTTCACTCGACAATCTGCTCCAGCTATTGAAGACCGCTGGAGACAATACGTCGATGCCTTCGTTGACCGCACCGGTCCAGATCCTCTGCTACTTCTTTGTGCAAGCGCTGCTGGGTTTGGCCTCGGCCATTCTCTTCCTGATCAACTGCTCTTCGTTCATCCTCTATGGAGTGACGGCGCTGTTCGGTCCGGTCTTCATTCCGCTGCTGATGACCAGAGCCTTTCGAGCGAAGTTTTACCACTTTCTTGACGTGCTGCTCGGCTTTGCGATGATCCGTGCCGTGGCTGCCGCATTCATCTTCGTATGGGCTGGTTTTCTGAACACCTTTATTCAGCAAACCTTCAACGGAACCTACTCGATGGAGATGTGGCTCGCCAATCTCATTCCCTGCACGATGGTCTTCATCGCTTTCATCATCAACCTGCTCTTTATCCCGAGCATGACGCAGGCAATATTCGGCGGAACAGCAGGGATGGCAGACAGCGTTTCCAAGGTTGGCGGAGCCGTCGCATCTCTGGCTATGATGGCTGGATAGGAGGTGTCGCATGTGGACATATATCTTCAGCTATCTGTTTCTTCGTCAGCTTGGCAGATCCAGTCCTTTGCGTCGGATATTGCTCACGATCCTGGCCATACTGTTCATCGTTTCGATGGTCTACACGGTCAATCTCTTTCTCACCCTTTCAGAAAGGACGAGTCCACACCATGAGCACACGCACAGTCCCCACTGAATCGTTGCTGAAGCCGGAGCAGTTGCTTCTCGCTGACCACATCGGCAACGAGGTCTATTCGTCCCACTACGCCGAGCGGAAAGCCTATCGGCTTATCCTCAGATGTGGAACGGTCATGCTGCTCGCTTCGCTCGGCATGAACCTGATGCTGGCGCGCCGCCCAGTTCCCAATCGCTACATTCGCATCGACGAGATGGGCCGCGCCCAAGCGATCCAGTATTCGGACTTGAACTACAGTCCACGTGAGGGCGAAGTCCGCACCTATCTGACCGACTGGGCAAACTATCGCTACACGGTGAACCGTGACGTGATCGCCAAGAAATACCCGCTCAATTACTACTTCCTTTCGCAGGCGCTGGCATCGCGTCTGATGGGTGAAGACAATGCCAACCACCTCGTCTCTCAGGTCACGGCAGGCCAGATCGAAGCAAGCGACGTGCAGGTACAGAACGTGACCATTACCACGATGTCTGAGGAGATGCTTCAGGGGGCACGCATTGCCCGTGGAACCGCCCTAATGGCCGTGAATCGGTTCTACTCCGCACAGAGTTCGCATGAGCCGCGCACAGAGCATTGGATGCTCAGCGTGACCTATTACCTGAACCCCAAGCAGGTCAGCGATCAGTCCCGCGTCTATCCGCAGTATGAGTTCATCAATCCACTTGGCTTGACCATCACCGAGTTCCACGAAAACCGCGTCTCTGTCTCTATTGATTCTTCCCCAGTCAAGCCTGTCGCAGTCGCAGGAGTCGCTCGATGAGCTTCGATCTGATTCTGCCGTTCTTCCCCGAGGAACTGCGCGGGCTTCTGCTCGATCCATCGATCTCCGATCTGATGATCAATGGAACGAATGGAGTCTTCGCAGATCGCAATGGCGTCGTTGAGCAAATTGCGCTCTCGCAGCCATACACGAACGAACGCTTGCAGGCTGCGATTGAACGCGTCGCGCGCATCCTCGGACAAGATCTGACGACACAGAATCCGATCCTCAATACGCGCTTGCCCGATGGCTCACGCGTGGCCGTTGTCGGCTCGCCTTCCTCGATCAACGGACCGACATTCACGGTGCGCAAATTCAACCGCTGGTTTACCTCAGATGAACTGGTCGAAGCTGGCAGCTTGCCCGTTGATGTCCGGGATGCGGTTGTGCAACTCATCGAGAGGCGGAAGAACGGCATCATTGCCGGGGGAACCGGCTCGGGAAAGACGACGCTGATGAAGGCTCTGCTCGACCACGTTCCGCTCGGTGAGCGGCTGATCGTGATCGAGCAGCCAGCCGAGTTGAAGGTTGCCCATCCCAATGCCGTTCGCTGGGAGGCGGTCGCTGCCATACCCGGCCAGGTTGCCGTAACGCCGAGCCAGCTTGTCGCCGCTGCTCTCCGTCATCGACCCGACCGAATCATCATGGGCGAAATCCGTGACGAATGTGGCTATGACCTGCTGCAAGCCATGAACACTGGCCATGGTGGAACGCTTTCAACATTGCACGCGGATTCAGCCCTCGATGCACTGGACCGGCTGGCGGATATGGCGCTCAGCGCCCGGACCAATCTTGACCAGCAATTCATCCGGTCACAAACCGGAAAGGCAGTGGATTTTGTTCTCTACTGCGAGCGCGATTCCACGGGCCGACGCCGGGTACGCGAGCTGATCACCGTGAAGGGATACAGCCATGCGGACCAGTCCTTCGAGACAGAGGAAATCTACCGGGCTTCTTCCACGGCAGCGGCTTAGATACAGCGCGATTCGCTCGGATACAAGCGCGAATCGGAGGCACGGCTATGAAAAGCCTTCTTGGGCACGGTGAAGCAATCGGAATCTCGTCCTTGTTGTGCGCTCTTGAGCGTGGCCGCGCCGAACCGCAGACGCGCGATACCGGATGCAAGATGCGGCTCTTTGTCCCGAGGTCAGGCGGCGAGGAATGTGGATCTGGTTTTGCCGGTCATTGGACCAATGGCATCGCCAGGAAGCGGAGAGTTTGCATGGTTCAGATGTGAGTCTCCCGGATCAATTCCTCACTTGCTCGGTCACTGCTTCGGGGCTTTTGCGACGCCCTACGGCAAGCTCGCTCTTCTGCTTCGTCTGCGACGCCCTACGGGTTACGGTTTCCATCTGCGATGGACCCTCCGTAAATGCAGAG
>CAZBPD010000035.1:0-48524 GCA_964493705.1 uncultured Occallatibacter sp. | reverse complement strand
GCGGAAGAACAGAACCTCCACTTAACCCCTTGTCCGAATTTCCGGAACCAGCACTAATCTTTACCAAGGTAGTTGTTTTGATGATGCAATCGCACCGGCAGTCAAGGCGCACAAAGCTAATATCGGACTACTCAATCCACCCTTTTCCCAAGGAACCGCCGATCTACACGAACTTCGCTTCATCCAGCAAATGTTGAATTGTCTGGCCGAAGGAGGAACCGGAGTGGCTATTGTTCCAATGTCCTGTGCTATTTCCCCCAACCCATTGCGTGTTGAGTTGATGGCGGAACACACACTGGAAGCAGTTATGTCCATGCCAACCGAATTGTTCTATCCGGTTGGGAATGTATGCTGCATTATGGTGTGGACAGCCCACAAACCACACGCCACATCAAAGCGCGATACCTGGTTTGGTTATTGGAAGGACGACGGCTTTATCAAGACCAAGCACAAGGGACGTGTAGACGCTAGTGGAGGTTGGCCCACATTACGAGACCACTGGGTAGACATGTATAGAAACCGTCGCGTCCATGCGGGCGAAAGCGTCTTACGCAAGGTAAACCATGACGATGAATGGTGTGCAGAGGCATACATGGAAACTGACTATTCAGTTCTCACTCAATCTGATTTTAAGCAGACGGTGAAGAAATACTTGATGTTTCAACTGGTCAATGAGACGGAATATAAAGCCAAGGAAGCAGTGGAAGACAAAGGAGAGGAAAACGATGAGTAAAAAATCACCCCTAGTATCCCTCGGCAGCATCTTTTCCGTCGTATATGGCGTCAATCTTGAACTTAATGCCCTAAAACGCGACCCTAGCGGTGTCAACTTTGTGTCGCGAACGGCCCGTAATAACGGTGTGTCTGCAAAAGTGAAGCGCATTTCTGGTCTGGAGCCGATCCCGGCTGGGTATTTGACGGTAGCGGGTGGGGGTAGCGTACTAGAGACTTTCGTCCAACCTGAGCCGTTTTATAGTGGGAGAGACCTTTACTATCTGATACCGCCCGAGGATATGACACTTGAAGAGAAGCTGTACTACTGTATGGTGATTCACACAAATCGCTACAAATTTAACTACGGACGCCAGGCCAATCGAACGTTGAAGGATATTAAGGTCCCGGCGCGTTCAGTGGTCCCATCTTGGGTGAAAAGAGTGTTTGCCGAAGAGGTGGGCTGTTGGAAAAAGAAACTGGAGACGCTGTAAGACGCACAATATAATGCACATAAGAGAACGAATTTTGCATTTTCAATGAAAACATCAACATCTTGTGGTGGTTTGAGTCAAGCAGATACCCAGTTATTTTAAAAATTGCGAGGCTTTAAAAAAGCCTCGCAATAAAATGAGGCGCAATACTCACCATACCCGGCAAGGCTTGGCTATCACCATTGCCGCAGTCTTTTTGCAACTGAAGCTCTTGGCGAACTCGGGCAGATCCTGCAAGACGGTGTTGGTGCGGTACTCGTCGGGGGCGTGAGGATTGCTCTGCGCCTGGGTGCGCAGTTGCTCGGGGCGCGTCTGCGTGCACCACTGCTGGGCATAGGCGATCCAGAAGCGCTGCTCGGGAGTATAGCCGTCCATCTTGGCGTTCATGTCCAGGTGCGCGGCCTGGGCGCGATCTTGCCAGGCCATCCAAGCCAGCCAAAGGCCGCCCAGATCCGCCAGATTCTCGCCCAGCGTCAGCTTGCCGTTCAAATGCACGCCGGGGACCGCTTCGATGGCGTCGTACTGCTTGACCATGCAATCGGCGCGGTCGCTGAATCTCTGTTCGTCGTCCTTGGTCCACCAGTTGAGCAGGTTGCCGTCCTTGTCGAATTGGCGGCCCTCGTCGTCGAAGCCGTGGGTCAGTTCGTGGCCAATGGTCGAGCCCATGTCGCCATAGTTGGCCGCGTCGTCCTCCTTGCCGCTGAAGAAGGGCGGTTGCAGGTAGCCGGCGGGGAAGTTCACGTTGTTCATCTGCGGATCGTAGTAGGCATTGACGGTAGGCGGCGTCATCTGCCACTCCAGCTTGTCGACGGGCTTGCCGATCTTGGCCAGGTCGCGGGCCTCGTCGAAGGCATGTACCCGCATCTGGTTGCCCAGAGCGTCGCCGCGCACGATTTGGACGGTCGAATAGTCGCGCCACTTCTCCGGGTAGCCGATCTTGTTCATCACCGCGTGCAGCTTCTCGCGGGCCTTGATCTTGGTGGCGGCGCTCATCCAATCCAGGTTGTCGATGTCGCGCTCCATGGCCTGCTCGATGGCCAGGGTCATATCGAGAGTGCGCTGCTTCTCGCTGGGCGGAAAGTAGCGTTCGACATAGACCTGCCCCAGCGCCTCGCCCAGTTCGCGGTCCACGCGGCTGGTGCAGCGCTTCCAGCGCTCCTGCTGCTTTTCGGCGCCGTTGAGGGTGTGCGCGTAGAAGTTCCAGTTTTCCCGATCGAAGCTCTCGGGCAGGCTGGTTCCGGCATAGGCGTGGAGCAGGTGCCAGCGCAGATAGACCTTGATTTGATCGAGCGGCGTGTCGGCGACGAGCGCGTCGAATTCCGTAAAAAACTTGGGCTGCGCGTTGTTGGCTTTGCCGGCTGCCGGCGCGTGAAGTCCGGCGACATATTCCATCAGCGAGAAGTGCGGCAGCACCTTGGCCAGGCTGGCTACATCGGTGGGGTGGTTGAGATTCTGCGGATCGCGCTGATCGGTCATGGTGAGCGAGGCCTTGGCCAGGCGGGTTTCGATGGCCAGCACAATGGCCGCGTCCTTGGCCGCCTGCGTCTCGCTGGCGCCGGCCAGCTCAAAGATCTTCTGCACGTGCGCCTGGTACTGCTGGCGCTGTTCGACGGATTTGGCGTCGCTGCGGGTGTAGTAATCGCGCTCGGGCAGCCCCAGCCCGGCGGCGTCGTAGTAGCTGATGACCTGGCTGGAGTCGGCGAAGTCCGGGTTCGATCCCATGCCGAAGAAGGCGTCCACGCCGATGGTGTGCAGATGGGCCAATAGAGCCGGCAGGCCCTCCAGGCTCTTGAGCTCTTCAATGTTCTTCAGTTCCGGCTCGAGCGGCCGCAGGCCCAGCTTGTCGACGGCCTCCACATCCATGCAACTGGCGTACTCGTCGCCGATCTTCTGCTGGTTGGCGGTGCGGGAGACCGCGGGCTTGGCGGCCTCTTCGAGAATCGCCTTCAAATGCAGACGGTTGATCTCGAAGAGCTCGGTGAATCGCCCGTAAGCCGCCTGATCCGCGGGCAGCGGATTGCGCTGGAACCAGCCATTGCAACTGAAGCGGTAAAAGTTCTCGCAGGGGTCCACCGTCTTATCGATCAGCGA
Source organism: uncultured Occallatibacter sp. (assembly GCA_964493705.1). Lineage (GTDB taxonomy): Bacteria > Acidobacteriota > Terriglobia > Terriglobales > Acidobacteriaceae > Telmatobacter. The sequence goes on along the minus strand of CAZBPD010000035.1, from coordinate 45,228 downwards.
CGGATCGAAGACCTTCAGCTCCGCTGCGGCTGCCGCAGGGGCGGGCGCGCCTTTCGGCGCAGTCTGGCAGTGGACGGAGAGAGCGAGTACTGCGGCTGTCCATACCAGAGCCAGAAGCAAGAAAGCACGAGTGGGAAAATCGGCGATGCGCAACATGCCGACACTTTAGCAGATCGCCCCGCGTTCGCGCTGATGCGCGCCTTATTTCTTTAACCAAACACGGGCGATTTCCCCAAATACATATTTGCGATAGACATTTGCTTCTTTGTAAGCTTCGTTGATAGCGTCTTTAGCTTCTTGCGTATAAAAGTCGTCGGGCTTGGCGGTCGTGATTGCCGTCAATTTACATTCGATGATCAGTCTGGCTTCTTTGAAAGACATATTTCCGCAAGGAGTTTGAACGCCGGTCAACTCGACATCCTCCATCTTCTCGCTGTCTCTCCCCGATTCGCTTCCCAGAAAGCGAATCTGTTTCTTATATTCGTTAGGGAAATAGGACATCGTGTATGTTTGCTCTTTTTGAATCAGTTCAAGCGTATATCGGTCGGCCCGAAGAATGCACCAAGTGGTTGGCTTCATGAATAGAAGCCCCAAGCCACCCCCGCTGCCTATCATGGAGTTGTAGCGATCCTGCTTGCCAGCGGTAATTACAGTAAGATCTTTTCCTACCATCGTAAATACGTTGTCGGATATATCTTCCGGAGAAATCTGTTCGAATAAATCATCAAAATTCATCTCTTTGAAATTTGCATGGCTCGCTCTTTCCATTTTCTGTCTCTGTTTCCTTTCAGATAAAAATATCTTCCGTAGGGTTAGCTTTGTCAAGGGCAGTTCTTTCGTTCTTATAACGCCGCTTAAAATGCCGGCTTTGTTTCGTCACCGCATGTCGGCTATGCTGGTGGACGATTACAATGAAAAAGAAGAAGAATCTCCCAAGGAGCATTCCCCGTGGCGCAACGCACCTTCAGCATCGTCAAGCCGGACGCGGTCCGCAAGGGCTTCACCGGCGCCATTCTGGCCGAAATCGAAAAGGCCGGATTCCGTATCGTCTCGATCAAGAAGCAGCACATTTCGGTGGCCCAGGCCGAGGGCTTTTACGCCGTGCACCAGGGCAAACCCTTCTTCGAGGCGCTGTGCGCCTTCATGGCCAGCGGCCCGCTCTTCCTGATGGTGCTGGAGAAGGAAAACGCCATCGCCGACCTGCGCACATTGATGGGCGCCACCAACCCGGCCAACGCCGCCGAGGGCACCCTGCGCAAGCTCTTTGCCGGATCGATTCAGGAGAATGCCATTCACGGCTCCGACGCCGAAGAGACCGCGGCCTTCGAAATCTCTTATTGGTTCGCGGGGCAGGAACTGCTGTAGGATGGATCGGGAACGAGCTTCTACGAAGGAGTTCTCATGGAAAAAGTACTGGGAATCGGCGGTTTTTTCTTCCGTTCAAGCGATCCTGCCGGGCTGGCGAAGTGGTATGAACAGCACCTCGGCGTGAACCCTATACCATCGAGTGCCGAAGATTCGGCTTGGCGTCAGCAGGAGGGGACGACCGCCTTTGCGCCCTTCCCCTTGAACAGCAAGTACTTCGGCGACCCGGAGAAATGCTGGATGCTCAACTTCCGCGTACGGGATCTGGACGCGATGGTGGAGCAGTTGCAAGCAGCGGGGATCGAAGCCACCGTTGTTCCAGATACTGAGCCCTACGGCCGCTTTGCCCGCCTGAAAGACCCGGAGGGCAATCCCATCGAGTTGTGGCAGCCGGCTGCGGAGGATCTGTCTCCCGATTCGAAGCCGGTGGCTTGAGGAGCAGGCAAGGAAAACGCGATTGCTGGCCTTCGCATTCTTGCGGGGACGACCAATCCGGCCAACTTTGCCGTCGGCACACTACGGAGCTGGTTCGCACCGTCAATTCACAAAAGTGTCGTTTTCGGCTCCAACACCGAAGGGACCGTGGCATCCACGATCTCCTACTCGTTTGCCGAACACGATCTTCTGCAGGTCTCGACAGGTGAAGATTTGAAGTTTTGGGTAGGACCCTCCATGTACTGTAAATGAGAGGGAACGCATTTCTACTGCTCCATCGCTCAGGAGATCGATCCCGAAGGGTTCCCGGCGCAGATTGACCGCTTGCAAAACCGCGCCGAGGATGTTTCAATCTTGATATGAAACAGGGGTGCTCCACGATGTGGGGCTGAGAGATACCCTCGAACCCGATCCGGATAATACCGGCGTGGGAAGTTTTCCAAGCCTTGCGGCCTTCTTCCTCCTATCGCACTCCGAGCACTCTTGTTTCAGTTTTTCTAGAACAAGGGGAACCCATGCTCAGATTCGCCGACCCAGACCACACTGCGCTGCACACATCTGCACACCAGAACCCTGCATCGCGAGCGGGCGAGACCGCTCATCGTGTTTTCGCTTGTTGGACGCGCGGCATGGTGCTGCTCTGCTGCATGGGCGTTTGTGTGGGCGCCGGAGCGCAAAACAAAACCGCCAGCGCCACACCCCAAGCGCAAACCCCTTCTACAGCCGCGCAGAAGGCGTCTGGCGCACCTCAGGCGCTGCCGCGCGTGACGACGACAGTGGTGGTGCATGGCGAAGTCAAGGATGAATATCTTCCCGAATCCGTCACGGTAGGTAGTCTGGACGCTGGAAGACTGGAAGAGACGCCGCTCTCGGCGGCCGTGGTCACACGCGACCTGCTCGACGATCAGGGGGCGCGGTTGCTCTCGGATGTGGTGAAGAACGACGCCTCGGTAGGCGAAGATTATGCGCCCGTCGGCTACTTCGGCGACTACCAGATTCGCGGCTACGTTCTCGATCAGGATACTGGCTTTCAAGTCAATGGATTGACCGTGGTCGGCGAGCAGAATGTGCCGCTCGAAAACAAGCAGAGCGTTGAGATCCTCAAGGGCATCGCTGGATTGGAGAGCGGCGTTACCGCGGCGGGCGGGCTGATCGACTACGTCACCAAGCGGCCCGCGCCGGTCAAGGCCATCGATCTGGCTACCGATCACCGCGGCACGGCCTATGGCGCTGTCGATCTGGGCCATCTATTCGGCAGCCAGAAGCAGGTGGGCGCGCGCCTGAACATGGGCGGCGAGAGGATCGAGAGCTATGTGAACGGCGCCAACGGCTGGCGCGCCATGGGCGCCGGCGCGGCGGATTGGAAGATCGGACCCAAAGCAATTTTGAAGGGCGATTTTGAATATCAACATGCTGTCGAGAGGTCCGTCTGCGGCTACCAGTTGCTGGGTGGAACGACCGTTCCCGACCTCGCCAGTATCTCCCCCTCCACCATGCTGGGCGAGCAGTCGTGGCAAAAGCCCAACACCTTCGACACCACCAATAGCAATGCGCGTTTCGATTACGATCTTCCCTCCGGTTGGAAGGCTTTCGCCGCGGCCAGCTACAGCCACTCGCTCCGAGACGACAATGTGGTCTATGCATACGGCTGCGGGTATGAAGATGCTTGCGACGGTGTGACCGGCAACGCGCCCGCCTACTTCTTCGCTCCCGATGGCGCCTATGACATTTACGACTGGCGCGAACCGGGCGTGGTGCTGATCAATGCTCAGGCCGAAGCGCTGGCCAGCGGCCATGTGAAGACAGGCCCCTTTACGCATGACATTACGGTTGGCGGCGAGTTGTTCTCACGCAGCGCGCAGGAGCCTGGCGCTCCAGACGAAGGCGCACCCGACAACATTCAGGATGGCCCCGTCTACACCTATGTCGGATCGGAGAACATCTACCAGCCCGTTGTTTCGTTTCCCATGGAGATCGACCCGGTCACCGGCACGGTGGACCAGGCCGGCCCGCGCAGGCTATATGAAAACAATCATCAGGCATCGCTGGTGGCGCAAGACAGGATTCATATTCCTGGGCGCATTCAATTGCTCATCGGCGGCCGCGAAGATTCCATGCGCGACCACAACTACTCGCCTTACGCGACCAGCGCTCCATTCGCAGGTGCATCGGCAACTCCGCCAGTCTTCACCGACAGGTCCATCTGGCTGCCGCAATATGCGCTGACATTCACTCCGGTATCCGGACTGATGCTCTATGGGAATTACGCGGTTCTGCTCTCGCTGGCTCCGCAGGCATCCTGGTTCACCGACAATGGAAATCAATACCTGAGCCCATTCTTTACCCGACAGGCCGAGGTTGGCGCGAAATACGATTTGGACCATCGTCTTCTGCTGACGACCGCTTTCTTCCACATGCGCGCGCCCTTCTTCTATCCCAAGGTGATTCAAGCGCCAGACAGCTTTTGCCCGGTCGGAGTGTTCCAGAACCCCGGCGATCTGTGTTTTGAATCTTCAGGCCGCGATACCCACGACGGCATCGAATTGAATGCGGAAGGCAAGGCCACGAACTGGCTGCATCTGACGGCGTCGGCCGCGGCCACGCGGGCCATCTCCGACGATACGGGAACGCCTTCGTTCGACAACAAGCAGGTGATCAATGTGCCGCATTTGCGCACGGCAATGTTTGCCGATCTGCTGCTGCCCCATGCGCACGGGCTGCACCTGATGCCGGGATGGAGCTACACCGGACGCAAGGAGGCCACCCGCGACGATGCGGTTAAGGTCTCGGGTTACAACCTTTTCAACCTGGGCGCGCGCTACACGCCGGGCGGAGAGCAGAGCCACGTGACGCTGCGTCTCTATGCCGACAACATCTCCGACAAACGCTATTGGAAGGACACCGGAGGAAGCGGCGGCGATACCTTCATCCACCTGGGCGCACCCACCACCGTGCGCCTCTCCGCACACTACACGTTTTAGGGTTCATTCAGGAATGAGGGAGGCGTTGCTAGGCCCATCATTTCTCATCCTGAGCAAAGCGAAGGATCTGCGTTTTGCAGCAGCAACAAACAAGTGCAACCAACGAGGTTTTCCCAATGAGCGCATCCGCAACGGCGCACGGCATGAGCGAGGCTCGGGTCAAGCCCGATTGGCCCGCGCTGAGGCTCGATGAGGTGCGCGCGCTGTTGCGTCACTTCGACGGCTGCGGCGAACCCATCGAGATCCTGTCGACAAGCCCTCGTCCCTTTTCCGCGGCCAGCGTAGTCTCCACCAAAACTGGTAGAGTTTTCGTCAAGCGCCATCATCGCAGCGTGCGCGACCGTGATGGCCTGCTGGAGGAACACCGCTTTCTTGCCCACTTGCACCGGCATGGCGCGCCCGTGCCTCGGATTTTTGCAACAGCCGCGGGCGAGACCGCCATCGAGATGGGCGATTGGACCTACGAAGTCCATGAGGCGCCGGCGGGTGTGGACATCTATGAAGACGCTCTCTCCTGGACGCCGTTTCTCTGTTTAGCTCATGCCTATGCTGCCGGCCGGGCGCTGGGCAAACTGCATCGCGCCGCTGAGAGTTACACTGCGCCGCCGCGCCCGCCCAGGCCACTAATCGCCAGCTTTACCATCTTTGCGGCAGCCGACCCATCCGCGGGCTTGAGGCGCTATCTGCAAGCGCATCCTGCCTTGCTGCTGGATGCATTGACACAGCGCTGTAGCCAAGAAGCATTGGCGTTGCTCAGCCCTTTTCATGCCCGGCTTCAGCCGTTGCTGCCCCTGCTCGCGCCGCTGTGGACGCACAACGACCTGCACGGCTCCAACATTCTGTGGAGCGCCGCCGGCGATCATGCCGAGGCCGCTGCCATTATCGATTTTGGCCTCGCCGACCGCACCTATGCGGTGCATGACCTGGCCCACACCATCGAGCGCAATATCGTCGAGTGGCTGGAGATCGATGCAGACTCGGCGCGCATCGACAATGTGCCTATCCACATCGATCACCTCACCGCGCTGCTCGATGGCTACACATCGATTCGCTCCTTGAGCGACGCTGAACTGTCTGCCTTGGCGCCCATGGCCGCTCTCTGCCACGCCGAGTTTGCGCTGACCGAGGCGGACTATTTTGCCGGCGTGTTGCATTCGGATGAGAATCACCGCGTCTGCGTTGAAGATTATCTCGTCGGCCGGGCGCGATGGATGCGCGGCCCCGGCGGAGAGAAGCTACTGCAGGCCATCGAGCAATGGGCGCTGGCCCGCAACCGGCGGCTACCGCTCGCCACACCTCAGGGAGTGAAGGAATCATGAGCTGGAGATCCATGGTCGATTACTGCAGCAGCAACTGGCTTGAGATTCTTGGCGTGGTCACTTGCCTGGTGAGCACCTGGCTATCGGCAAGGCGCAAGATAGCCTATTGGCCGATCGAATTGATCTCGGATATTTCGTACCTGATCGTCTTCTATCAGGCGCGCCTGTATGCCGGTGCATTGCTCATTTTTGGCGGCTTTCCGCTCTCGTTCTACGGCTGGTGGTATTGGGTGCGCGGCCTGCGTCAAGAGGGCGAGGTGCGTGTGGTTCGATTGCCCTTGCGCAGCCTGATCGTGGGCTTGGCCGCCGGGTTTCTGGGTGGTATTGCGCTGGGCGTATGGATGAATCACGCCCATGCCGCGCTGCCCTGGCTGGATTCGATGCTGACCAGCTATAGCGTATTGGGCGGATGGTGGACGGTGCGCAAACACATCGCCAACTGGTGGCTATGGATCGCGGTGAACATCGTCTATGTGGGCGAGTTCATCAATCGGCATTTGTTTCCCACGGCCTTGCTCTACGTCGTCCTGATCGTTCTCTCCGTATTCGGCATTATCGAATGGCAGCGCGCGGCAAGGGCTTCGGAGTATGCGGAGCGCGAGCGTCAGCGGGCAGCTTGCACGACATTGTGCAGCGATTCCCCGGCAATATAGCGGCGCAACTCGCCTGCGGCAGTAGCCAGCGAGCGCGGACCGAATTGCGGCGTCGAGCCAGCGACATGCGGCGTGAGCAGCAGATTGGGGCAGCTCCACAGTGGATGGCCCTCGGGCAGCGGTTCGGGTTCGGTTACGTCCAGCGCGGCGCGGATGCGGCCCGCCTGCAAGGCCTCCACCAGCGCATCGGTATCGACGATGGGACCGCGCGCGGCGTTGACCAGCAGCGCTCCCTGACGTAGTAGAGCAAGCTGGCGCGCACCGATCAGTTTGTCCGATTCCGGCGTGTGCGGCAGAATCAGCACCACGACATCGGCCTGCGGCAGCAGCGCATCAAGTTCATCGGCAGCATGAACCACCGGCTCGGTGCGGGCCGTGCGCGCCACCCGCAACAGCTCGACATGAAACGGCGTCAACAGGCGCTCGATCTCCTGGCCAATGGCGCCATGGCCAACCAGCAGCACAGTCTTTCCCGTCAATTCCTCCAACATCACTGGAGGATAGAGCGGCCGCTGGTCGCCGCTGATGCGGGCATAGCGTGCGGGCGACTCGAAGCGCCGCTTCCACAGGCCATCGTGCTGCATTTCGATAAAGGCGGGAAAGTGCTTGAGCATGGCCAGAATGGCCGAGAGCGTCCACTCGGCGGTGGAGATGTTGTGCGCTCCGCGCGCGTTGCAGATGGTCACATGCGGGCCCACCGCGGCCGGCATCCACTCCCAGCCGGCCATCAGCGAGAGCGCCAGCCGCACCCCGCGCAGATGCGGATAGATCTTGATCGCCCGCGGGATGTAAGGATCGGCGATCCAGACATCGATTTCGACCTCGTGGTCCAGCGTTTCGGCCAGCGGAATCAGTTCGATTCCCAGGGGAAAGTCGCTGAGCAGTTCGGGAGCAAAGGAAGCGGGGTATCCAACTCGAATCATGGGGATCGCCTTCCCGCCGGGTGCGGGCTTCTGTTTCTTATCCTACAAGGGTGCAGCCGATACGGGTTCTGCGAGTTTGCCGAACCCGATCAGGCCCGATCCTGCGCTGCGGTGCTTTGACACCCCGCCGATGAATTGATAATCTTCATAAAGGGCGTCTTCGGCCATCTTGTGCCATTGCACGGCCCATTAAGCGTCCCCGTCGTCTAGCCTGGCCTAGGACACCGCCCTTTCACGGCGATAACACGGGTTCAAATCCCGTCGGGGACGCCAATAAAATCAATAGTTTATATAGGTTTTGAGCGATGCCCTAAAAAAGCTGGGACGCTACGGGGACTAACGCGAGGTCACGCTGTCCCCATCCAATCCACCAGACAGGTTTACTTCGGTGCGGGCATCGTCTGTGCGCCTAGATGATTACAAACAATGCCTGTAGATATCCGGATTCGGTTCGGCCGCGCCATCCGCCGCTTACGCGAGGCGCAGGAGATCAACCAGGAAGAAGCCGCCGAACGCTGCGGACTTCACAGGACGTACTACAGCGGCATCGAGCGCGAGGTGCGGAACGTCTCACTGGCGATGCTCTACGAGGCGCTGCGGGCCAGGGGCGAGGCACCTCAAGTCGAGAACACTCCGCAGCACTCCTAGAGCATCAGAGAGGGAAAGTCGGGGACGCTGCGGGGACTAAGCGGGGATTCTTCGCTACACTCAGGTTGACAACTCTGACGCATAAAAGAGAATAAACCTAAATCCGGCGATTCCTTCGCCGTCGGAGGCCCGATTTGGAAGAAAAAGCAATTCGTAATCAATCAGTTGTCATCCTGAGCGCAGCGAAGGATCTGCGGTTTTACGCTCTCCCATTGGGCGACACCGGAAACACAGATCCTTCGCTGCGCTCAGGATGACAAGTACTTGGAACGATGGATGTTATTGGAAAAGGAAAATCCTGTACATGGGGGAGACTGCCGACTTTAGGATAAAACCTACGGAATTCCCAAAATCTTGTGGGTTTGCAGGCTGAGCCGCCACTGCGGATGGGCCATGCAATACTGCACGGCTGCGGCAGTGTTCGCCACACGCCCCGGCCCGTCCATCGGCTGCAGAAAGTAGTGGCGAAAGGGCAGAAGAGAAAAGTCTTCGGGATCGACGCCCGCCTGAGGAAAGACCAGCTTCAGCTCGTCGCCCGCGCTCTGGCGCAGCTCCGCTCCGGCCTTGGGACTGATGCACAGCCAGTCCAGCCCGTCCGGCGCCGGGATCGTCCCGTTGCTTTCGACGGCTATGGCGAAGTGCTGTGCATGGAGAGCGTCGATCAGTGCACGATCCAATTGCAACAGCGGCTCGCCGCCGGTGCAAACGACAAAGCGCTGGCCACCCGGCTCATTTTGCGGCCAACAGGCTGCCACCGCAGCGGCCAGATCCTGCGCCGTGGCGAACCTGCCGCCGCCGGGGCCATCCACGCCGACGAAATCCGTATCGCAGAAGGTGCACACCGCCGCCGCCCGGTCTTCCGCCCGCCCCGACCAGAGGTTGCAGCCCGCAAAGCGGCAGAAGACCGCCGCCCGGCCGGCTTGCGCCCCCTCGCCCTGCAGGGTATAGAAGATCTCTTTGACGGCGTATGTCATAGCAACCTCGGTAAACAGTTATTGACCCAGCATGATCGACGTGCACGGAGCAACAACAGCAGATCCTTCACTTCGTTCAGGATGACAAGTTTGCAGATCCTTCACTTCGTTCAGGATGACAAGTTTATGGTGGTGCAATCCTCTGGGCCGGATCATTAACCGCAGAGAGTGAATGGATGACCACTGACCACTGATCACTGACCACTGATCACTGTCCACTGTACTCCAGCGGATCCGCCATTCCATTTTCGCGAAAGCCCTTTTGGCGCAGCAGGCAGGAGTCGCACTGGCCGCAGGGCGCGCCGCTGGGCGAGGGATCGTAGCAACTGCTGGTAAGTTTGTAGTCCACGCCCAGTTGCAGGCCGCGGGCGATGATCTGCGCCTTGGTCAGATCGATCAGCGGGGTATGCACCTGGAGCGCCTGGCGGCCTTCGACACCTGCTCTGGTCGCCAGATTGGCCATCTTTTCGTAAGCCGAGATAAACTCCGGCCGGCAGTCGGGGTAGCCCGAGTAATCGAGGGCGTTGACGCCGATGAAGATGTCGCTAGAGCCGAGCACCTCCGCCCAGGCTAGCGCAAAGGAGAGAAAGATGGTGTTGCGCGCCGGCACGTAGGTGATGGGAATGCCGTGGCTCATCTGGTCGGCATCGCGGCCCTTGGGAACCGCAATATCGGCGGTCAGCGCCGAGCCGCCGAAGATGCGCAGGTCGATCTGGGCGACGCGATGCGCCGCCACGCCGACGGCCTGGGCCACGAGACTGGCCGCCTGCAACTCGCCGATGTGCCGCTGGCCGTAAGAGAAGGAGAGCGCGTACAACTCATAGCCCTGGCTCTTGGCGATGGCCAGCACCGTCGCCGAGTCCAGCCCGCCGCTCAATAAAACAACTGCGCGTTTGGTATTCATCTCCACCACTCAGATCTCTTTACCCTTCTCCTACGACCTTAAAAAACTTACACTCCCGCGCCTTTTTCCTTGGCGCGGGTCAGCCGAAGGCGTCTGCCTCACCGCAGGTGATCTCCGCCCTTGCCGATGTCCATCGAGGGTGGCAGGGGATTGCCCTCGTCGATGGAGGCCTCGAGACACTGCTCGAGCAGTCCCTTGGCTCCGAGAATGAACTCGATGGCGTCGCGTCCGGCGCCCTCGCCGCCCCGGTTGGGAGTGACATAGTGCGCTTCGTCCTTGACCTGCTGGCGGGCGTTGGCGGTGGCGATGGCCAGACCGCATTGGCGCATTACCGGCAGATCGACCACGTCGTCGCCCACGTAGGCGATCTGGTCGAGACTGATGCCTTCCTTCTCCATAATCTCGCGCACCGGGCGCATCTTGAAGGCTTCGCCCTGGTAGACGAATTCGATCTTGAGATCCCTCATGCGCAGGGCCACGGTCTCGCTGATGCGCTTGGTGATGACGCCCAGCTTCATGCCGCCCAAACGGGCCAGCGTCATGCCCGCGCCGTCGTGGGCGCTGAAGCCCTTGGCCTCGACCATCTTCGAGCTGATGCTGCCGTCCGGCAGAACGATGGGCATGGGGTAGATCCAGATGGTGCCGTCGGTCAGCACGCCATCCACGTCGAAGAGAATCACTTGAATGCGCCGGGCGCGATCCTGAGCGGAGAGGGTCATACTTTAATCTTACCAACCGCTCGCCCCTTGCTGCGGGAGCCTTTTGGCTGGTCCGCACCGGTAAGATCTATGGAAAGGAGGGCGTCATGCATCGCAAGGATCTTCCGGCTGCCAATCCGCTCGCGCCCACCGAAGAGGGTCCAGTTCAACCCCTCCAAGCCTGCGAAGATTTCTACTTCGAAGAAGGGCATTTGGTCTTCACTGCGTCGTTTCTACTCAAAAACGGCGTTTGTTGTCATTCCGGCTGCCGCAACTGCCCTTATCGCGAGACGCCCGTCGATCCTCCACCTGCCGGTTGAGTGCTGGCCGGTTATTTGGCCGGCGCCGGTGCGGCAGGCTCCTTGACCAGTACGGCGAAGCGCGGGAAGGCAAACGAGCCGCCGGCGTCGTCGATCACGTTCAACTGGCCCAGGTAAGAGCCGGGCTTGAGCGCAGCCAGCGGTACGTCCAATTCAATGGCCACGGCGTCGCGGCCCTCGACGTTGATGGCCTTGGCCTCGACCAGCGCCGTCTCGTAGACCTTGGTCGATCCCTGGATCAGTTCCAGGCTGCTGAGCAGGCGGATGGAGGCTTTTGTCCCTTTGGGCGCGTCTTCGGCCGGCTTTTCCTTGGCCGGGCTATAGATCTCATAGAGCAGGTAGAGGTGCTGGTCCTGGCAGAAGACATGGCTGATGTTGGGCACATACTCCAGGCCGTTGCGCACCAGAGGGGTGGATTTTTTGCTCGGCTGGCGCGCCGAAGCCAGCAGGATGGAACTCATCTTCAGCGGCGCTTTCTTCATCTCCGGCAGAACGATCTCCGCCTCGAAGGAGCCCATCTGGCCGGTCTGGTTCTCGCGCACCACGAATTTAAGCCGGTATTTGCCTGGCGGCAGATTGAAGCTGGTGGTGTATTGAATGTTCTTTTGCCGCGCGCCGAGCGAGGGGTCGAGGTCGAGCTTGACGGTCTCGCGGGCCTGACCGATGGGCCGCTTCACCTCGTCGATCACGGTGCCGATAATGTCGAGCGTCGCCCTGTCCTTATCGCCGCCTTTGACGAAGGGAATCTGCGAGCCGGGCACGATCAGCGAGACGGGGACGAAGAATCGGTTCTCGTCCAGCCGGAAGTACAGCGCGTCCATGTAGACGGCCATATCGGTGGCGGGCATGTCGCTGGCCAGTTGTTCCTGAAGTTCGCGCTCGCGGTCCTCGTGGCCGCTGTGCTTGAAGTCCGCGGGAGCATAGTAGCCGGGGCGGTATTCCAGCTTGACGTTGGGGCGATTGATCTTGATGGTCAGCTTGCGGAAGCGGCCGTCGCGCAGCGGATTCGAGGAGTGAAAGCCGATGGCGTAGTAGGCCGAGGTGTCGCGCTGCACCTGAGCAAAGGCGGGGGCAAAGTCGTTGGAGTCGAAGAAGGCCTTGCCGCCGGTGTCGTTGCTGAGCGTGGCCATCACCTCTTGAGTGGCGAAGTTGGCGTTCATGTTGTTGGCCAGCGCGCCGCCGTTGAAGGCTCCCGTGCCGCGCAGGCTGCCGGTCGAAGCGTCGCCCAGCGGCGAAACCGCTTGCAAGCCGCGTGTATCCACGCTGTAGATGGCCAGATTGGCGCGCACGGCGGAGTTGATGGCGGCGCGCAGCGAAGCCTGATTCTCGATGCCGTCGCGCGAGATGCCGCCACTGAAATACAAAAGCGACTTCTTCTCGTTGACCTTCTCCAAAGATTTGGCGATAGCCCGCAGTGCGAAGAGCTCGCGATCCGTATTGAGGTCGTTGTACTCGCTCTCGTCGGGTGTGTAGGCGGTGGTGTCTTCCACCTGATTGGAGTTGGCGGTTGCGCCCTCGGCGAATCCCTGGCCCTCGGTGCCGTTGTAGGCGCCCACCTCGCGGGCCAGCGCCGTCTTGTCGGCGGTGAAGTCCTGGTCCACTTTGAGGGTGTCGCCCAGCGAGACCAAAGCGACCAGATCGGCGGGCTCCATCTTCTTGGTGAGAAAGTCGCGCGCCGCGTCTACCGAGCGGTCCAGATCCTCGGGCTGCATCGAGGTCAGGTCGAAGAACATCACGATCAGGCGATGGTTGCGCAGGTCCTCGGGCTTGGCCACTTTGACCGCCTTGGCGCCGTCGCCGCTGGTTCCCACGGCCAGACCGCTTACTGTGGCTTCATTCAACGGCGTGGCCATTTCCACGCTTTGAAAGTCGAAGGTCGAGATCTGCTGCGGCTTGCCATTCTCCAGCACTGTGAAGTCGCTCTGCTTGAGGCCGCGCACCAATTCGCCGGTCTTGCTGTCGCGCGCCACCACGTTGGTCAGCACCAGGTCGGAGGTCATCTTGAAGACGAAAGAACCGAGCGAGCCCTGATCGTTGGTTGCAGCTTGCGCGGAGCCCTGCGTAGGCGAACTCTGCGCGGAGTCCTGCGCAACCGGCGGACGTTTCGTTGCCGTTTGCGCGTAGCTCAGCGTGTTGCACGGCAGTGCCAGCGAAAGCGCCGCGATTGTTGCTCCGATTCTGTGCGCCCAACCCGTCATGAAGAACCTTTCCCGCACTACCGCCTGCCGACTCGCCAACTTGCCGACGTTGCTAACCCGCGCGAAGCGCGGCTAATTCTACTAACTCCGCTACCTCTGCTAACCCCGCTAACTCCGCTACCTCTGCTAACCCCGCTAACTCCGCTAACTCCGCTCCGCCATCTCTCAAAACCTGAATCGCGCCGTGAACTGGAACGACCGCATGGCCGCCGCCGAAGTGACTTTGCCAAAAGTCGGCATTCCCAAGCTCGTTCCCACTCCTGCGTACTGCACGGTATTGAAGACATTGTTGGCGGTGGCGCGCATTTCCATGCTGCTGGTGCCGCCCAACTGCATGGTCTTGGAGAGCGACATGTTATTCGAAACCGTTCCCGGCGCCGGTATCGAATTGCGCGAAGCATTGCCGAATGCATTGCCGTTTGCGTCGGGCTTGGGCAGGTAAAAGACCGCAGTGTTGAACCAGTGTGCGGCCGAACCACCCCCGGCGGTGAGCGACTGCGTGTAATCGCGGTTGGGGCGCAGGGTGCCGGCGGTGCCGTGGGCCACATCGCTGCTGGCGGCCTGATAGTTTGGCGTCAGCGGCAATCCGGTTGCGAAGGTGAAGCTGCCGGAGATGGAAAAGCCCTCCAGAATGTGCGCGCCCGCGCCGCTGGTCAGCCAGATTTTGTCTTTGCCGAAAGGCAGTTCGTAGAGATAGTTGCCGCTGACCTTGTGGCGCTGATCGAAGCTGGAGTTGCTTTCCTCGGCCAGCAGATGCTGCCAGTCTTGCACCACCACGGTAGAATTCCCGCCCACCGAACTGGCGTCGTCGATGGAGTGCGAATACTGGTAGTTGGCGCCCATCGAGAGGCCATGCGTCAGCCGCTTGTTGACCCGCAGCGTACCGGCGTTAAAGCGGGAAAAAGCACCCGACTGTTCGTAGTTGAAAACCAGATTGGTGGGGTCCGTGCCAAGACTTCCGGCGGCGGCGCGCGGAGCGCTGCGAATGTCCAGATCTTGCCCCTTCGAGCCGTTGTAGCCGGCGTTGAGCACCACGCCCCAGGGAAGCGCCTTCTGTACGTCCACGTTCCAGGCCTGCACGTAGGGCAGCCGGTAATGCGGATCGAGGGCGTAGCTGCCGGTAAGGTCGGGGGCGGGAAAGCCGCTACCCAGAGTGAGTTGGCCCGCGGTCGTCGCTTCGTTGCTCTGCTCGTTGACGAAGGGCTGCCCGTTGGCCTGCGCGCTGGTCATCGGCTGCCGCGCCATGGTGTTGGCGAAGGCGCCGTACTGGCCCACGGTGTAATTCATGCCGTAGCCGGCGCGCAGCACCGTCTGCTTGGGCGCGCGAAAGGCCAGTCCGAAGCGCGGCGCAAAGGCGGTGCGTTCGGGGTAGACCAGTCCCTGCGGCAACGGCCCGCTCGATGCTCCCACACCGCCCGCCTGCACTTCTTTTTCGCTGCTGAATCCGCTTGCAGGGTTGGTATCGACCATGGCCAGATGGCCGTACTTTTCGGTATAGGGAGCGAAGAACTCGTAGCGCAGGCCGAAGTTGAGGGTGAGCTTGGGCGTGGCGCGCCAGTCGTCCTGGGCGTAGAGATCGAAGACGTTGTCGCGCAGGTAGCTCTTGGTTGCGGCCACATCCAGTGTCGTCTCTTGCGGATAGCCGAGCAGAAAATCGGCCAGCGCCGAGCCGGTGGTCGCGTCCCCGGCTTGATCCTGGGTAAATTTACCCGAAAACGTAAACGTGCCGGTGGCGTTCGAGCCGCCCAGAAAGTCGCGATGCACACGGCGATAGTCGCCGCCGAAGCGCAGATTGTGCTTTTTGTGAATCCAGCTCAGCGTCTCGCTCAACGAGATGGTCTGCGAGATGGAAAAGCTGGGTTGTACCTGGCTGATTCCGGTGAACGCGCTGAGGACGATATTGGGCAGGCCGTAATCGATGGGGTTGGAGTTGAGCGGGTTGGGGTTGAGTGGGGTACTGCCCGGCCCCATGACGCCGACCTGCGTGGCGATGTCGGTTCCGTTGGTGAAGTAGTTGGTGGTGTGGCTGTTGGAGCGGTTCCAGTTGGCATTGAAGATGCTGGTCAGCTTCTTGTAGCCCACCGTGTAGCCGGCCTGCGCCGAGTTGGAGCCGGAAGCCGTCTTTCCGCCCAGTTGCGGAACCAGGTTCACGTTGTCGCTGGCCGAGTCGGACCAGTTGTAGTTGAGGCTGATGCTCTGCCGCAATCCCTGATTCTGTGAACGGCGTCCGCCCCCGCCGCCGCGCCCGCCGAAACCACCCGGAAGCGTAGCGTTTTTGCCCAGGTTGCGCATGTAGCGCACCCCGGCCTGCGTCGAGTTGCTCTGCGCGGTGGTCAGCAGGTGATAGTTGTAGCCGTTGCTGGTGGTCGCCAGGTTGGGCAAGGGAATGAATGGCTGGCAATTGGGCTGGCTGCAAGTCAGCAGATTGGTGGCCGGAGTTGCGATCAGCCCACCTGGAATCACATTGAGCTGGTTGTTGCTACTGAATTGCTGGTTCGTATTGGGGATGTAAATCGCTGGCAAACCTCGCAGGTCTCCCGCCCGCTGGTTGTAGGTCCCATTTGTGCCGTCGGTAGGCACGGTGGCGTATTCATCCATGGGATTGGAGGTGCGGCTGCCGCTGAGGGTCAGGAAGATAATGTCCTTGCCGCTGGGTTTGGTGAGTCCCGGCAGGTAGGGCGAGCTCATGAAGGTCAGGCCGAAGCGGTTGCTGCCGCTGGGCGGTTGGGCCTGCGGCTGGCCGTTCAGGGAAAATGGTTCCGCATTGAGGGCCGAATTCGAGCCGATCCAGAAGACCGCGCCGTGCGGCTGGCCGGGATTGAAGCCGCGGAAGTTGCCGCGCCCACCCCCGCCACCGAAGCCGCCCGGCCCGCCAGATCCTCCGCCTCCGAATCCACCCCCGCCGAAGAGCCCCCCGCCGCCGCCAAAGTTGCCGCCCGCCCCACCCAGGTCGACCCCTTGCGAGCGCAGTGTCTCGACGGCGTCGCGCAGGCGGTCCATATCCACGCCGGCCAGGGGGCTCACCGTTCCCGATTGCCCGCTGACGGCCACCGAATCGGTGCTGAAATCGGTGTTCGAAGCCGCCGAGGGCAGCGCTGCTCCAGCTTGCGCGCCCGCTGCGCCGTTCTGGCTCTCGGCGCCGGAGTCCAGCGCGCTCTGCAAGTTCAGGCTCTGCGCGCCGCTGCCGGCCAGTTGCTGGATGGCCTGCAATCCACCCTGTAACAGAGCCGCCGGACTGCCCGCCTGACTGGCTGCCTCGGCGGCTTGCTGTTTGGCCGCGCGTGAGGCCAGCAGCAGATCGAAGTTCACAGCCTGCTCGCGGCTCGTAGCATTCAGAACCGCCTCCTGCGCGCCCTGCGCAAAGGCTGCAAACTGGGTGCGGATCACGTAACGCCCATTTTGCGTCAGGGTAAGAGACCAGGCGCCGGCTATGTCGGTGGTCGTGGAAAAGCGCTTGCCGGTGAGGGTGTTCTGAGCGGTGACGGTGACTCCCGGCAGGGGTGTCGTACCGCTCTTGACCACTCCATGCAGTCGACCGCCCGCAATCGCTGCCGGGCTCTGCGTCGCCTCAGGTGCGGCTGGTTGCGGCGCGGCCTGCGTGGGGATGGGTGTCGCGGTCTGAGCCGCGCCAGGGCGTGTTTCTGTTGCGGCACAGGCCACCGCCATCCCCACCGCAACTGCCCACACCAAGACGCTCCGCCGCATCGACGCTCCCCAACCCGGATTTCAGTTCATTCCCGCACTCACTCTGACGGCGCATGGGCAAGGGAAGTTTACGCTGGCCGCGATTCTGAGGTCCATCGCCGTGGGCAGGCCCGGTTCGAAGGGCCTCGTTTTCGCGTGCAGCGGGTATCCCAAAGATTCCGCTTGCAATCGTGCCGCGCCCGTGTTAACTGTTGTGTCATTAACTTTGCTATAGCTACCGCGGGAGTAAACAGAGGTAGCCACAGACAGGATTTCGGCCATGTTAAAGATCGGCACCATCATCCGCGCCCACCGGCTGCAAAGGGGACTCTCCCAAGGCGACATCGAAAAGAAGACCGGCCTGCTCCGCTGCTATCTTTCGCGCGTGGAGAACGGCCACACCGTGCCCTCGCTGGACACCCTCTCCAAGATCGCCCTGGCCCTGGACCTGCCCATCGCCCAGTTCTTCGCCGAGGACTCGCTGGGCAAGCAGTTCAATACCCAGAACCTCTCCGACGAGGAGCTGCGCTTTCTCACCCAGATTCGCCGCTACTCGTCGAATCTCAACGAGAGCGACCGCAAACTGCTGCTGGCCATGGTCAAGAAGTTCGCCACCACGGCAACGCGCTAGAGCTTTGATCGGCAGTCGATGGACCGAAAAGGGTGCCCCACCCTCGGCGCGTTCTTGCTTTTGCGCATAGGGTGGGATGCACAACAATTATTTGCGTGGGAGGGAGCGGAGCAGGAGATCGCGATTATCCGGTATAGCCGACGATGGAATATCCGGCATAGCCCACGATAAAGAAGCCAAACATCACCAGCAAACACACCACCATCGCAATCGTCAGCTTCAGCCGCCTCTGAAAGAGCGGACGCGGCGAGCCGAAACGCGGCACCATGGGCAGGGCAAAGAGCAGTCCGCATAAAAAGCCGCCCAGGTGGGCGTAATTATCGATTTTGAGCCCGGAGCCGATCATGTCCGATCCAAAGGTGATGGAGAAACCGATGGCCAAATTGATGGCCGCAAAGTAGATCACCGAGCGGCGCAGCTTTTTGAGTTCAATCGGAGGCACTGGCAGGCGCGGCGATTTCAGCAGTACGATCAACACTCCCGCGATGCCGAAGACCGCCCCCGAAGCGCCTGCGCCAGCAGGAAAGGAAACTCCCCCCACCGCATCGTGAATGGGATGAGTAGCATTCCAAAGCGTGGAGAGGAGGTTGCCCGCTGCTCCCGTAAGCACGTAAGCCGCCACGAGCCCCGCCGATCCAACCAGGGGCTCAGCCAGCAGGCCAAGATTCCACAAGCACCACATGTTTGTCGCCAGGTGGATAAAGCCCACGTGAACAAACATGGCGGTGACGATCCGCCACCACTGCCCGCCGATCAGCACCGCGCCGGCGTGGTTGGCGCCAAAATACATCAGTTGATCGGAATTGGGGCCCCAGGCGCTGACGTGATGCGCCACCATGAACAGAAAAACGCCGCAGTTGATGGCCATGAGCAAATAAGTTGCTGGGGCTACAACCCACGAGGGCCGCGGCTTGCGCACCGTCTGCTGCGGCGGGGCAAGGTCTTCGGGTGGCAGAATCTGCGCTTCGGGAATGGGGGGGGTGCTTCCCATATCTCCACTGTAACCGATTTTCTTGTGGGGTTTTGTGCTGAACGGCCCACCGGGCCGGCGCTGTGGCCGGCAAAGAGAGACTTCCCCGCCGCTGTCCCATGATCTGAGACCATCATTCGTTGTAGTCTGGAGTTTGGTCCTGGCCGCGCAGAACCGAATCGCAGAACCGAACTGAACCGAGCGGCCGCGCCAGCCCAGAAACCCCCGAAGGAGAACGACCGTGAGTCCGATTGCACTTCCCCCCAAGCCGATCCGGCGCGCCCTGCTGAGTGTCACCGACAAAACCGGGCTGGTGGAGTTTGCCCAGGCCCTGGCCGGTTTCGGCGTCGAACTGATCTCCACCGGCGGCACCGCCCGCGCCCTGCGCGAGGCCGGTCTCGCGGTCAAGGAGATTAGCGAACTGACCGGCTTCCCGGAGATGCTCGATGGCCGCGTCAAGACCCTGCACCCGCGCGTCCACGGCGGCCTGCTCTACATTCGCGGCAACGCCCAGCACGAGGCCGCCGTCGCCGAGCACGGCATTCTGCCCATCGACATGGTGGTGGTCAACCTCTATGCCTTTGAAAAAACTGCTGCGCAACCTGGCGTGGCTTTTGGCCACCTGATCGAGAACATCGACATCGGCGGCCCCTCGATGGTGCGCTCGGCGGCCAAGAACTTCGAAGATGTGGCCATCGTGACCCGCGTCGCAGATTATCCCGCTCTGATCGAAGAGATGAAGGGCGCTCGCGGCGCTGCCTTGACGCGCGAGACCCGCTGGCGGCTGGCCAAGCAGGCCTTTGCCACCACCGCCGCCTACGATACCGCCATCGCCAACACGCTGGAGAAGATCGTGGACGCGCCCGCGCCGGAGAGCCCGGCTGTTGCCGATGTGGTCGAATTTCCCACCGCATTGCGCCTCAACTTTCCTCTGGCTCAATCGCTGCGCTACGGCGAAAATCCCCACCAGCGCGCCGCGCTTTACGCAGACGGCAGCGGCCTGGGCATTGCCGGCGCCACGCAGTTGCAGGGCAAGGAACTGAGCTACAACAACCTCGTCGATCTGGACGCCTGCTGGGAACTGGCGCAAGAGTTCGATGAGCCTGCCGTCATCATCGTCAAGCACACCAATCCCTGCGGCGCGGCCACCGGCGTCAGCGTTTTGGAGGCCTATCAAAAAGCTCTGGCCGCCGATCCCGTCTCCGCCTTTGGAGGCGTCATCGGCATCAACCGCGCGGTGGACGCCGCCGCCGCCGAGGAGATCGCCAAGCTCTTTGTCGAGGCCATCGCCGCTCCCTCGTTCACCACCGAAGCCCGCGTGCTCTTTGCCACCAAGAAGAACCTGCGCCTGGTCGAGGTTCATTCCGCCCCGCCGCGCCCCATCGTCAAGCATGTCTCCGGCGGGCTTCTCTTGCAGGACGCCGACACTGGCCGCATCGACCCATCCGAGCTGAAGACCGTCAGCAAACGTCCGCCCACCGGCGAAGAGATGAAGAGCCTGCTCTTTGCCTGGAAGATCTGCAAACACGTGAAATCCAACGCCATCGTCTACGCCAAAGACGGCCAGACCATCGGCGTGGGCGCGGGGCAGATGAGTCGCGTGGATGCCGCCAACTTCGGCGCGCAAAAAGCCATTCTGCCGCTGGCCGGCTGCGTGGCTGCCTCCGACGCCTTCTTCCCCTTCCCCGACGGCCTGGAGAAGATCGTCGCCGCTGGCGCAACCGCCGTGATCCAGCCCGGCGGATCGGTCAGAGACAACGAAGTCATCGCCGCCGCCGATCGCCTGGGCGTAGCCATGGTCCTGACCGGAATGCGGCACTTCAAGCACTGATTCTGGAACGTTCTGAGGGTTTTGGACAATCAATGCCTCTGAGAGCAAGTTGACTTGACCCCAGTTCCTGACCGGCGTAGCGTCTGAAGCAGAGTCGCTGCGCCAGAGGTTGTTTCATGACTGGAATTCAATATGTGACCGATGAAGAAGGCCGCAAGATCGCGGTACAGATCGATCTTCGCCAACATGCGGAGCTGTGGGAAGAATTCGCAGACACGCTGGTTGCCGAGTCGCGTCGCAGCGAAGCAGACGTTCCGTTGGACCGCGTGAAGGCAAAGCTGGCCATGAGCGGCAGGATGCGTGCCTGAATACCGCGTGGCGCTGAAATCCAGTGCGGAGAAAGAACTTCTCCGGCTTCCCGATCCGATTCTTGCCCGCATCTTCCCAAAAATCGAAGCACTTACAGCCAATCCACGGCCCTTTGGGTCGAAAAAGCTGCATGGCAGCCGAGATCTATGGCGTATTCGCGTGGGCGATTATCGGGCCATCTACGCCATCGACGATAAAGCGCAAACGATTCATGTGATGAGAATCGCGCATCGGCGAGACGTCTACGATTAGGAAACGTACAAGGCCTTCTCACTTTGACCCTGCTTGTTTTTTGTCTTTTTTCGCGCTCAAATGGCTTCTCCCTGACTCTTCCGCAAATGATGTAATGGACTCATGCCCAACCCCGTCCAGCCTTGGCGAAGTGAGAGAATTCTGGCGCTCTTGCGGCAGATGGACTGGTTTCGCGGCCTGCGCGCCGCCGTCGCCCTCACCGTGCCCATGGCGCTGGGCGATCTGCTGGGAATCCCCAATCTGGGCTGGGCGGCGCTGGGCGGCTTCGAGGCCATTGTCGCCGACGCCGGCGGTCCCTATCGCACCCGTCTGGGCAGTCTGCTGACGCTCTCGCTGGGCGGAGCTGCGGGGCTGTTTTTAGGCGCCATGGCGGGCGGCCATCCCTGGTGGGCCGTTCCCATCACACTGCTTTTCTGCTTCCTGTGGAGCTACCTGGCCGTGTTGGGCCACCCATTCTCTTCGGTGGGAGTCCTGGTGCAGGTGATCTTCATCTGCGGACTCGGTTCGCCAACAAGTCATTGGAGAGAAGCTGCGGGGTGGGCGCTACTGCTCTTGGCCGGCGGCGTCTGGGCGGCGCTGCTCTCGCTCTTTCTCTGGCCGCTGGACCCTTACCGTCCGGCGCGCGCCGCGGTCAGCGCCTGTTACGAAGAACTGGCCTCGTTTCTCGGCTCGGTGGCCGAGTTGGCCGCCCGCGAGCAGCAGCGCGCCGTGCTCTGGCACCGCCTGGCCCGGCATCATCAATACCGCGTTCGGCGCGCCGTCGAGCAGGGCTGGCAGGCAGTGGCGGCCAACCGCGCCCGCCGTCCTTCCGAGAGCCCCCAGGGCCACCACCTGGTGGTGCTGTTGGAGCACGCCGACCTGCTGATCGCCCGCACCGTCGCCCTGGCCGAACATCTGGAGTCGCAGATTCGCTCCAGTGAAAGCTCCACCTGCAACACCCGCAGTCTGGCCGGGCTGGCCGAGTTGCAATCGGCCGAGCGCTGGATCGCCGCCCTGCTCTTGCGCCGTCGCAGCCAAACCGCGGCCATCGCCCAGGCCCGCCGTATCGAGTTGCAGCAACTCCCCGCCGCGCTGGCGGCCTGCGCCGGCGACGGGTTTCTGCTGGCCCAGGTCACCGAAGCCGCCTCGGAGCTGGAGACGGCCATCGAGAGCGCCGCGCTGCTGCGTCTGGGCGTCGCCTCCCAACCCCGCGTTCATGAACGTATTCCTCGCTCCGCCAGCCATTTTGCCACTGTCTACGTGCGTCTCGCCGAGTTGCGCCAGGGCTGGAGCACGAGCCGGGCCGCCGACCAGTTGCGGGCCAACTTCACCCGCAAGTCGCTTCTGCTGCGTCACGCCGCCCGCATCGCCCTGGTTTGCGGCTTCGATGTGGCGCTGATCCACCTGCTGCATATCGACCATGGCTACTGGCTGCTGCTCACCTCGCTGATCGTGCTGCAACCCCACGTCTCGGGAACCATGCGGAGGGGGCTGGAGCGCATTGGCGGAACCGTTGCCGGGGGAATCCTGGCCGCCGTGCTGGCCGCGGCGCTGCATACCCAACTGGCCATTGCCGCGGCGCTCTTCCCGCTGGCCCTGCTGGCGCTGGCCGTGCTGCCGGTGAACTATACGGCCTTTGCCTTTTTTCTCACGCCCACCTTCGTGCTCGCCTGGCTGCCCTATGCGGGCGACTGGAAGCTGGCCGTGGTGCGCACCCTGAACACCGTCGCCGGCGCGCTCATCTCCCTGGCTGCCATGCTCTTTCTCTTTCCCGCCTACGAGCGGGAGCGCGCCCCGGAGTTTCTTGGCGCCAGCATCCGCGCCGACCGCCGCTATCTGGCCCAACTGGCGGGTGCATGGCGCAGCCGTTCCCGCGCCTCGCGCCTGCTGGCCAACGCCCGCCGCGCTACCGGCCTGGCCCACAACGACACCGAAGAATCGCTGGACCGGCTGCTGGCCGAGAGCTGGCCCCGTCGCCGCCCCTTTGCCCAGTTTGTGGCTGCATTCGTCACCTATTTGCGCCGTTTTGCGCAGAGTGTCACGGCGCTGGCTGCGCTCGACGAAGAATGGGCCTGGAAGCAATCCGGCGCGGTGCAGGGGCGTTTGGAACTGCTCGATCGCCGCCTGGCCTGGCTGGAAGAGCAAACCGGCGCGGGAGATCCGCGCTCCGCAGCAACAGATGCCGCGGCTTTCAGCGCGCAGTTCGCTCCCATTCCCTGGCCGGAGCCTTCGGCGCTTTCCATGCAGCCTTCGCTACCGCCCCTGGAGCACCCCGGCGAGCGCCTGCTGGAGCGCCTGGAACGTCAGGCCGAGGTCTTGCACCGCCAGCTCAACACCCTGCGCCAACAGGGCTGGCTGGCGGGATAGGGAACAGGGAACAAGGGAACAGCAAGAGATCTTCACAGGTTGCGGGCCGAAATTGCTTGGCAATTCCCAAATTGCCGTCCTGATCCCTGATCCCTGTTCCCTTGTTCCCTGCCTTTTGCGACGAATGGCATTTAGAATCGTCTGTACAGTAGGCAGAACCGCGCTGAGCGGCTGCCGGTGCTGTCTTTCTCATCCCGCTGTGCGCCGTCGAGGCTGAGGAGACAGGGAAAACCTGGATGATGACCCCAAAAACCATTCTTTCGCCTCTCTGGCTCTCGATTGCCGTCTCAATTCTGGCTCTGCCGGTTGTGCCTCTCTTCGCCCAAAGCGCACCCGCAACCAGCCCGGCACAAAGTCCCGCGCCCGCCTTCGCACCGGCTCCAACGGCCTCGCCCATCCTGATCGCCCCGGTCAAGCCCGCGGCGACGCCGGTTCCGGATCGCTCGCAGGCTTACTTTCACTCAGCCATGGCCACCATTTACGCCGAAGAAGCCGCTACCCAGGGCCGGCCGGATTACATCACCCAGGCCATCGAGGAATACAAGAAGGCGCTGAATTTCGATCCCACCTCGCCGTTGTTGAACAGCGGGCTGGCCGACCTCTACTTCCGTACCGGCCGCACCCACGAGGCCGAGGTGACTACGCGCGAACTGCTCAAGAACGCTCCCAACGACGTGAATGCCCACAAGCTGCTGGGACATATCTATCTGCGCCAGCTCAGCGAGGGGCAGGCGGCGAATTCCGGCAACGTGCTGGATCAGGCCATCGCCGAGTTCGAGAAGATCATTGCCTTGCAGCCCAAGAGCGTCGAGGACCGCATGGTCCTGGGCCAGCTCTACACCGTCAAGCACGACGCCAAGAAGGCGGAGGATCAGTTCAAGAGCGCGCAGGCCGTCGAGCCGGATTCGGAAGAGGTGGTGCTCAACCTGGCCCGGCTCTACGCCGAGAGCGGCGATCTGGCTCACGCCATCAAGGTCGTCGAGGCAGTTCCCGAGGCCGATCGCTCGCCCAAGATGGAGTTGGCTCTGGGCGCTTCCTATGAGCAGTTGAAGCAGCCTAAGGAGGCCATCGCCGCCTATCGCCGCGCCGCCGTGCTGGACCGCGGAGATGCGCATGTACTGGGCGCTCTGGCTCAGGCGCTGCTGGCCGACAATCAGCTCGACGAGGCGCTAGTGCAGTTCAAGGCCCTGGCCGAGGCCGATCCCGAGGATGCAGGCGCCTTCCTGCACATGGGCGAGATTCTGCGCCGTCAGGGCAAGTACGAAGAGGCGCTCGCCGCCATTCGCAAAGCCACGAAGAAGGACCCTGGATCGCTCGAAGCCGGCTACAACGAGGGTCTACTGTTGGATGTGCTGGGCCGCTACGACGAGGCCGCCGTCGTCTTCGAGAAGATGGTCGATCAGACCTCCCACGCCAACGGCGCCTACACCGCCGAGGAGAAGAACAACCGCGGCATCTTCCTGGAGCGGCTGGGTGCGGTCTACCGCGAACAAAACAAGGTCGATCAAGCCATCGCCGCCTACCAGAAAATCATCGACATGGGCGGAGAATCGGCCATTGGCGGCTATCGCGGCCAGATCGCTGTTTACAGCGAAGCCAAGAACTTCGATCGCGCCGCCGAGGTCGCTCGCAAGGCCGTCGAAGCCAACCCCAAAGACAACGATCTTAAGCTGATTCTGGCCGACGTTCTGGTGGATCAGGGCAAGACCGACGACGCACTGGCCGTGGCGCACAACCTGGTCGAGAAGTCCGGCGACGACCGCGCCGCCTGGATCGGATTGGCCCAGCTCTCCATCCGCTTGCGCCGCTGGAAGGACGCCGATGAGGCTCTGGCCAAGGCCAGCGCCCTCACCGTCAAGCAGGAAGACCGCATCACCCTGCTCTTCCTCAAGGGCGAGTCGGCCGAGCGGCAGAAGCACTTCGAGCCGGCCGAGCAGTTCTTCCGCCAGATTCTCGATCTCGATCCCGCCCACGCCGCCACGCTCAATTACCTGGGCTACATGCTGGCCGACAAGGGAACCCGCCTCAGCGAGGCCCTCAAAATGATTCGCAAGGCGGTCGAACTGGACCCCATGGACGGCGCCTACCTCGACTCCCTCGGCTGGGCCTACTTCAAGCTGGGCCAGTACGAGCTGGCGGAGGAGAATCTGCTCCACGCCGTCGAGCGCGACCGTTCCGACCCCACCGTCCACGATCATCTGGGCGATCTCTATGAGAAGACCGGCCGCATCCGCCTGGCCGCCGCGCAGTGGGAGATCTCGCTGGCCGAATACGGCAAGTCTCCCAGCATCGATGCCGAGCCGGGCGACGTTGCCAAGGTGCAGCACAAGCTGGAGAGCGCCCGCACCAAACTGGCCAAACAGGAAAATGCCGCCGGTCAAAAACCGGAGTAATTTCACTCCCATCGAGAGAACAGGCGGCCCTCCCACCCAGGAAGGCCGCCTGCTTTATTTCTCCACAAATCGGCCTGTAGGGAGGCTACTTTTGCTCCTCTGCCGCGGCCAGGTAAAGATCGACGTTGTTCTTGTCCACCAGCGAAGTCCCGGTATCGATAAAGACCGGGTAGGGTGCGAAGGAGTTGGCGCTGTAATCCCTGCCGATGTTCTTGGGCGGATCGTGGAAGATCTGGTCCAGCGCCCGCAGTCCCACATAGCCCATGGTGAAGGGCTTCTGGCTGATGGTTGCGTCGATCGTTCCTGACTTGATCCCGTCCAGCGTGTCCTGGTTCACATCCCAGGCAACCAACACCCGGTCGCTGGCGTGAGCGCGCACCAGCGCCTCACCCACCACAGCGCCGGAGGCCGACTCCAGGCAGACAAAAGCGTTGATCTTTTTGTCGCCAGTCAGCGCCATGGACTCCTGGGTCCAGTCGAAGGCGGTGCGCGGATCGCTCTTGATGTCGACCACCTCCGAGATGTGAATATCGGGCCGGGTGGCGAAGACCTCCTTGAATCCCTTGAGCCGCTCTTCGAGATTCGGCTGCCCCGGCTGGGTAAAGAAGACCACGTTGCCCTTGCCGCCCAGTTTCTCGATCACCCGCATGCCGCCCAACCGCCCCGACTCCAGATTGTTGGTTCCGATAAAGGAGAGCCTGCGGCTGCCCGCGGCGTCGGAGTCCACCGTAACCACCGGAATTCCGGCGGCGATCGCGGCATTGATCTCCGGTTGCAACACCGCAACGTCGGAGACCGAGACCAGGATGCCGGCCGGCTTGGCGGCAATCGCCTTGTGCAACTCGGCCAGTTCGCCCTGCGGGTCGTAGAGCGCCGGCCCTACCACCCTGGCTGTCACCTTGTACTGGGCCGCCGCCTTGTTGAATCCCGCCGACGCCGTCTGCCAGTAGGGCAGCGACAGGTTCGTGGCCACCAGGTAATAGACCTCTTTGTTTGAGTGCCGATCACACCCCGCCATAGAAAAAATTGTCAGCGAGAGCAGGATGAGAGCCACTTTCCCCATCGTTTTCATGCTCATCTCCCGATTCATTCCGTGAAATGCTCGGGCGTCTGGCCTCGGGGTCACGCCCGCGCAGATAACCTGGCAGGATCCAAAGCCCACCGCCGGGCCTTGCTTCATCGCTGCCATCCGAGCATGGTTATAGCACCAATTCAGCGCGCCGGCGGGGATAAATTCAACAGATGTGCGCTCGATTACGCCCAGAATTTCCCGATTGCGGTATAAACAGAGAGAAGTGCGCCGTGCCGATTGCACTGAATTCTGTGCAGGACGCGGAATGATACTCTCCTCTCCCGGAGGCCTATCGCGATGGACTCGAAAGCCAGACTGTTCGCCCGACTGCCTCAGGGCGTCGCTGCACCGGGCGACGGAGAGTTGGTCCGCCGCTCCTTCTCCGAGCCTCCCCATCCCTACCGCTCTCCCTTTGCCCGCGACGGCGCGCGCATTCTGCATACCCGCGCCTTCCGCCGCCTGGCGGGCAAGACTCAGGTCTTCACCCGCCTGCCCGGCGAACCGCTCTCCGATCACTTCCGCAGCCGCCTGACGCACACTCTGGAAGTGGCGCAGATCTCCCGCACCCTGGCCACTGCTCTGGGATTGAACGCCGAACTGGCTGAGGCTCTGGCCCTGGTGCACGACATCGGCCACCCCCCCTTCGGCCACGCCGGTGAGAAGGCACTGCATCACGCTCTGGCGGCGCATGGATTGGCCTTCGACCACAATCTGCACGCTCTGCGCATCGTCACCTGGTTCGAGGAGCGCTACGCCGCCTTTCGCGGCCTGAATCTGACCCTGGGCGTGCGCGAGGGGATCGTCAAGCACTCCCGCGACTACGATGCAGCGCGGCATCCCGAGCTGGCCGAGTATTTCCTCGATCAGTACCCGCCGCTGGAGGCGCAACTCATCGATCTGACCGACGAGATTGCCTACCTGACTTCGGATCTGGACGACGGACTGGGTGCAGGAATTCTCAGTCTGGAGCAGGTCCGCGCCGCTGTTCCCCTCTTCCGCAGCTTCCACGACCGCGCCCTGGCCGCCTACTCCAACGCCTCCGGCCGGCTCACCGCCAACGAGGCACTGAAGGGCATGCTCGACGCCTGGGCCACCGACCTGATGCAAGAGATTGCCGCGCAGGTCGACGCCAGCGGCGCTACTACGCTCGAAGAGATTCGCCAGGCCCCTCGCCGGCTGGTGGCGCTCAGCGCCGGGATGGAAGCCGAGCGCGCCGCCGCCAAGAGCTTTCTTTATGCCAATCTCTACAACGCTCCGGCCCAGCGGGAGGCGCATCAGCACGCCGCCGAGGTGGTGGAGAGCCTCTTTGCCGCGCTGGTGGAAGACCCCGGCCAGCTCCCCGCCGACCATCAGGCGCAGATCCCCACCGAGGGTCTGGCCCGCACCGTCGCCGACTACATCGCCGGCATGACCGACAGCTACATCGAACAGGCCTGGATGCGCTCCGTGGGTGCCTGATCCTGCTGCGATTTCTTCTCTATTTCACGGGGAGAAACTCGATTTGAATCAGATCTTCGACGGCCTTGAAATCGAAATCCGCTGTGACCAGAACGTAATCCGGGGAGTCGAGCGTCAATTCGACAGCGAAGGCGTCCGCGAAGGCGATCTTTCTGTCCACCTTGATCTCGGCGGCGTGTACCGCACGCTTCGGGGTAGCAGAAACGACCCTGCATCCAAGCTGTAAGACGCTCTCCAAGATCTCTCGTTGTGCCGTCCTTCCCTTCCGCTTGCGCAGGTTCCCGGCGAACTCTCCCCATTGAATTGCGGAGATAAGAATTTCGGCGTGGTTCATCGAAACAGCTCTAAAAATTGCGATCACGCGGTCCGCGCCGGCCTCGCGATCGAGGTAGCGGATGAGCGCTGAAGAATCGAGAACATAAGCATCCATGGTTCGCCCTACCAACCGTCTTTGGCCAGTTCCATGGCCCGCTCCCGCCGGCGATCTTCAAGAAGCATTTCGGTTCCGGAAGGACCGCCGGCCGTGATCCCGCACAACTCGTCAATCAACCGCATTTTGGCCGCAACCGTCTCAGGCTCCAGAATCATCCGCATTCCATCCTGAAAAAAGGCGATACGAGTTCCCGCTTCGATGCCCAGCGAGGTGCGGAGCGCCGCCGGAATCACCAACTGGCCCTTGCTGCTGACGGTGGCGTAGAGCTTATCCATGACTTACATTGTAGGCCAGGTAAGGCGAACTGAACAAGTAAGAAACAAAATAAAGTAAGACAAGCGCATCAAGGCTTACTTTCTGCTCGATCTTACTTTTCCTGCATCGTCTTACTGCACCGTCCCCGCTGGCCGGAGGCGGCGCAGGTCCAGAGCGCACTCGACGGCATTCTGGGCGCAGAGGCGCAGGTTGTCGCAGGCCGCCCAGAGCCATAGCCGCGTAACCAGGCCGGCCTTCTGTCCGCTGCGTTCCGGGCGCAGCCGCACCAGCACGTCGTCCTGCCCGGTGGCGGCCAGGTTCGAGGGAGAATCCGTATCTTCCAGTACCAGGTCAAGATGTTCGCCGCCCATGGCATCTTCGATCTGGGCCAGTTCCACAGGCTTCTCGAACTCGACGGCGACGGAAAAGGCGTGGCCGTGGAAGACCGGCGCTTGCACAACCTGCAAACAGAGCGGGGGACAAGCGCCGCTGGCCAATGCGTCGTAGTGGCGGCGAATGCGCGCCTCGACCGACTCCAGGCTGACTTTGGCGTTCTCGCCCAGGCCGCACAGCAGGTTATACGCCGACTGCGCGTCGAATATCTCCCGTGGCAGGTTTTGAAAGCTGAGCAGATTCACCGTCTGCTGGTGCAGTTCGTCCATGGCCCCCTGGCCGAACTCGCTGGCCGGCAGCAGCGCCGTGACCGCAGTCGAGTGCAGAGGACCGGCCTGTTGCAGCCGCTCCAGCAGCAGGGCCAGGGCCAGCGCCGCCGGGTGGGCGGGAACCACGGCCGGCGTGAAGAGATCGGGAGCAGCCGAAACCGCGCCCAGCCAGGGAGCGCGCACCAGCACACCCGCCTCCTGGTCAAGCGCGCCGGTCAGATCCAGCACCGTCGACCCTGCCCGCAGCGCCGCGCGCCAGTGCAGCCGGGTCAGCTCTTGCGAGCCGCAGAAAAAGGTGAAGTCGACGCGCTCGAAGGAGTCGGCCTCGATGGTCTGGACGAAGGTGACTTCGTCGCCCACCTGGTCCAACTGGCCGCGCACCTGTTCTTCATCGAGCAGCACGAAGTGGGCCGCGGCGAGCGGCGACTCGGAGAGCGCGTCTTTCAGCTCCTTGCCCAACAGGGTGGAGGCGCCGGCAATAGCTATCTTGTACACAGGCTTCCTTTTGGTTCCTTTGCTGCATTTGCTGGCAGGGCTAACTCAACCTTCACCCATCTGCATTGCACGATGAATGGGGTTATAGGGCCATCAGCACATGAACGGAACATGGTTACGGGTAAGAATTGAGGCGGCCTTCAGCAGTTGCCGTCCGGGGTTGGTATAGAGCCTGCTTGCCAGGGAGAACTTCCACAGCGCGGGGGTCTCCACCTCTCCGGAACTCCCAGACCATGGATATTCGGCGTTTTCCGGCTTGCGGCCATCGTCATCCACCTGCGGATGCAGTTGGTCGATCTCCCGGCAGAGTTCTCGAATTGCGGTTAAATCCCGGCTCTCGCCAACTCCCAGGCGGCGTCTGTGTTTTGAAATGAGCGCCGGCAGCACACGAGCGATCACGTTGTGTCTGAAGCGTAATTCCTCAGCGCCCGCTTCCGGTATCCAAAGGTACGCCTTGCAGAGTTTCTCCAACCACATTTGCAGATAGTGCAGCCGGTGACTGATGGGCAGACCACTATTCTCCAGAACCAGAAAGGCGTCCAAGTCCGAGGCAGCTTGAGCTGCAAACGCTTCACTCCAGGTGGTCATCGCTCAGGCTACCGCCGGATAAAGAGTTTCGCCGAGTCTCCATCCTTCGGGCAAGTGCAGACGGCCTGCGCGAATTGCTTCGTATTCCCCTTCCGTCACCTCGATCACCACCGACGGAAAAGGAATCTGGGGCGGATCGGCGCCGAACAGAACAGGCCAAACGCCAGACTCGAAGGTCTCGGGATTGACTTCAAGCAGCTTTACCGGTTCGGATGCGTTCAATTCCTGATCCGCGACAAGGTGAACGATACGGCTGATCGAAGGTTCGAAGCTGCGGTGCGCCCGAGCCAGTCGTTTGGCTATCTCGCTTTTGTCCGCCATGCACACCTCCGCATGAAGATTATAGATCGCATGAAAAAAGCTATCGAACGCATTTCATCGCGGGGTGTTAGGGCGCAACATCTCCCTCGATGGGCCGGCTGCGGCGTCGCCGCGACCAGGAGTAGGCCGCCCGTGCCCAGATCCCCGAGAACATGTAGATCAGCGCGATGGAAAAGAGCGCTTGCTGGGAGAAGCGCAAAATCACAAACAGCACTGCCGCCACAATCCCCAGCAACTGAAAGGGATGGCGGCGAGAGAGATTGATCTCTTTGCCCGACCAGAAGCGCCAGGTGCTGACCATCAGGAAGCCGCTCAGCCCCACCAGCAGCAGCCAGAGCAGCGCCACCCACCAGGTCTGCACGGGAATCCCGTAGCAGAAATGAATGGTCGCGGCCAACAGTCCGGCGGCGGCGGGAATCGGCATGCCGACAAAGTATTTGCGGTCGGGGCGGCCGGGATTGCGCGGCTGCGCGTCGTGGCTGATGTTGAAGCGGGCCAGCCGCGAGACCCCGCCCATCAGGAACAGGAAGCAGACCAGGGCCCCAGCCTCGACCAGATGCTGGCGCAGCCCCGCGTCCATCGAGTTGGGCAGGAAATGGAAGCCCCAGACCAGGGCCAGCAGGCTGGGCGCAACGCCAAAGGTGACAGCATCGGCCAGCGAATCCAACTCTTTGCCGAACTCGCTGCAGGTGTTGGTCATGCGGGCGATGCGCCCATCCAGCGAGTCGAAGGGAATGGCCACCAGTATGGCGATGGCCGCCCAGTCCAGATGCGGCAGGGCGCCGTCATAGACCGCGCGGATGGTCTCGGTGATGGAGAAAAAACCGGCGGCGATGTTGCCCATGGTAAAGAGCGAGGGCAGCAGGTACATGCCACGGCGCAGCCGGGCCTGATTGCGGGCGCGCGTCTGGGCCTGGGATTCGGGGGAGGAATGAAAATTCACTCGGCTGCTCCTGCTGGCATCGCCGCCAATACGGTGGATCCGCCGTTGACCTTGTCGCCCACTTTGACCCGCACTTCGGCTTCGGCCGGCAGCACCACGTCCACACGGGAGCCGAACTTGATCAGCCCCACGCGCTGGCCGCGCTCCACCGTCTCGCCCGGACGCAGGTTGAAGACGATGCGCCGCGCCAACAGGCCGGCAATCTGCTTGAAGGTTACTTCCATGCCTTGATCGGCTCCCTGGCCCCGCACGGTCACAATATTCTGCTCGTTGCGGTCGGCTGAGGCCGGGTTCATGGCGTTCAAATAGAGTCCCTTGCGGTACTCCACGTGGCTCAGCACGCCGCCGATGGGGGCGCGATTGACGTGTACATTGAAGACGCTGAGAAAGATGCTGATCCGCTGGCGCGGACCCTCGGGGGTGGAGAGGGTGACCGTCTCCGTCACCTTACCGTCGCCGGGCGAGACGATCAGCCCCGCTCCAGCCGGAATCTCACGCTGCGGATCGCGGAAAAACCAGAGAAAAAACGCCGCCAAAAGCACGGGCGCAATACACCACGCCCAACTGCTCGTAGCCCAAGCCAGCACTATCGCCACTGCCAGCAAACTCAAACCGTAGATGTAACCGTCGCGAACCATAGTCCCCAACGATTATACGGCGAATTGCAGCACTGGGCAGAGCGGGTGCAGAGGGCGCGGGCGCACACTCCCCACCGCAGACCGCCGGCAGCGCACGCCGCGCCAACGAAATCCTGAAATCTGGCCCGCCGCGCCTCAGGCGGGAACGGGTAGACGGCTCTCCAGCGCGTAAATCAGATCCTTGGCGTGCAGCTTGAGTTTCTTCAAGCGCGTTTCCTCAATCTGTTCATCTTCAGAGAGGTAGGGTTTTTGAAGCAGCTCTTCCAGTTGCTGAGCGTAGAGACGATGTTCGGCGTGCAGGCGATCGAGCTCTGCGCTCAGCGCTGAAACTTGTACTTCGTCCATCAAGCACCTCCTTGTGTTACGGAACAATTACATATATCGCCAACGGAGGACAGTTCGCAAGCGGGAAAAAAACCCTAGGTAATGGAATCTGTGGAATTGTTGTGCCGAAACCACTCCCAGTGACCACCATCACCGAAGAGGCGGCTGGCCGGCACACCAGGAGTATCTGCTCAACCCAGCCACGACCTCATCAGAACCGCGTCCTCCGGCGGATCGGCGTAATAACCCGGCCGGACCGCAACCGCCTCGAAACCGCAGCCGGCATAAAGCTCCAGAGCCGGCTGATTTGATGCGCGCACCTCCAGCAGGAGTTCCTCTGCCCCCAATCGCCGCAGCTCTACGGCCAGAACCCCCAGCAGCGCGCGCGCCACGCCTTGCCGCCGGGCCTTGGCGGCCACCGCGATGGACTCCAGCTCCGCCTGCTCTCCCACCATGCTGGCCACGGCAAAACCGGCAAGTTCATCCTCTCGCTCCGCCACCAGAGCGATCCGCCGCGGCGCTGCTTCAGCATCGAGCGCTGTGAGGTAGGCAGCGGGCTGCCAGTGCGGCGCTTGGGGGGAACTGGCGGCAATCTCCAGCACACGCTCGACATCTTCCGCCGTCATGGGGCGGATCGCAACGCCGGCGGGAAGATCAGCCACGCGCGTTTCCTGTCCGCGCTGGAGCGGTGGGGTCGCCGAAGATCTCGGCATCGCTGCGGCGCAGGTAGTGGCCGTCGAGCAGGGCCACATCGACGCGCTCACCGGCGGCCAGGCGCGGCGCACACAAGGCCAGCGCATCGGCGGCGGTAGGGGGCGCGACCCGGACGATTGCACACTCCGGCCAGGCGGGGGCCAGCAGGGCCGCCGCGGCCTCGTCGCAGACCGCAATCCGCGCCGGAGGGGGATCGATGGCCGCCAACTCCTCCGCCCCGGCCAGCAATTCTCCAGCCGCCAACCCGGACTGACCCAGGCGCAGAAAAACCTCGTGACGATGCGCGTCGAGCGCCGCGGAGAGGTCGCCGACCGCCATCACCTCCAGCCGCGAGATCGCCAGAACCGGCAACTCCGCCGCTTCGGCGAATCCCTTGACCGCGCTCAGCCCCACCCGCACTCCGGTAAAGCTGCCCGGACCGCTCACCGCGACAATGCCGGCCAGATCGCGCAGCGTTACCCCGGCCTGGGCCAGCAGATCGCCCACCGCCGCCACCAGTTTGGCGGAAAAGCTGCGCCCTTCCAACTCCGTCTGGCTGAGAATCTCGACCGCCTGGCCTTCGAGACGCCCTATCGCCACCGTTCCGGTAGCGCCGCAGGTGTCGATGGCCAAATAGAGATTTCTCTTTACATCCGTTTGCATGAATCTCAGCATGACACAAGCGCAACCCCGGCGGCCAGACGAAAACCTTCTGCAACGCCTGCCTTGGGTCGCCTTCTTATCGGCAAAAAGAGAACGGCAGCCTGCCGACTCAAATCGAGTCCCGCCAGACTGCCGCCTTGATTACTTCTCAATTAGCTTTACGCCACCGCCAGCGCCTGCTCCAGGTCGGCGATCAGGTCTTCCTTGTCTTCGATGCCGATGGAGAGGCGGATGCGGCCCTCGGTGATGCCCATCGAGGCGCGCTGCTCGGCGGTGACCGAAGCGTGAGTCGTGGTCGCAGAGTGCGAAGCCAGTGACTCGACCCCGCCCAGCGATTCCGCGCTGATGAAGATCTTGATGGCCGCCAGGAAGCGTCCCGCGGCCTCGCGATCTGCAACCTCGAAGCTGAGCATGGAGCCGAAGCCCTTCTGCTGCCGCACCGCCAGTTCGTATTGCGGATGAGTCTTCAATCCCGGATAGGCCAGCTTGCTCACCTTGGGATGATTCGACAAGAACTCAGCCACCGCCCGTCCGTTCTCCTCGTGGCGCTCGACGCGCAGCGGCAGGGTCTTGATGCCGCGCAGCACCAGGAAGCACTCGAAGGGCGACATAACGCCGCCGGCAGCCTTCTGCACCAGCAGGAAGCGCTCCTTGTGCTCGGGCGTGGAGCCGATCAGCGCTCCGCCCAGGCCGTCCGAGTGGCCGTTCAGATACTTGGTGGTCGAGTGCATCACGATGTCCGCGCCCAGCTCCAGCGGACGCTGCAAGACCGGCGACATGAAGGTGTTGTCGACGCTGACCTCGACGCGGTGGGCGTGGGCGATCTTGGCGATGGCCTCGATGTCGCTCAGCACCATCAGCGGATTGCTGGGGGTCTCGATGTGAACCAGTTTGGTGTTGGGCTTGATCGCCGCTTCCACCGCCGCCAGGTTGCTGGTGTCGACGTATTCGATCTCGATGCCGTAGCCGCTGACGATGCGGTCGAAGAGCCGCACCGTTCCCGCATAGACGTTGTGCGAGCAGATCAGGTGGTCGCCCGCGCGCAGCATGGCCACCAGCGCGGAGATGGCCGCCATGCCGGTGGTGAAGGCGTGGGCGCTGTGCCCGCCCTCGAGCGCCGTCAGGGACTCCTCCAGCCGGTCGCGCGTGGGGTTGCCGGCGCGTGAGTAGTCCCAGCCTCGGTCGGTGCCGATGCCGGTCAGTTCAAAGGTCGAAGAGAGGTAAACAGGCACATTCACTGCGCCCGTCTGCGGGTCCGGGTACTGCCCGGCGTGGACGGCAAGCGTCGAGTACTTGTACGGGGAATGGGACATGGTCGGCGATTCGCTCCTGTACTTCCAGCTTATCGTGACCGGGTGCAAGCCGCTTGGTTTGGCGCAGAATCATTGCATCGACAGTATCTGTCATCCTGAGCGAAGCGAAGGATCTGCGGTTGCTTCTCGTTGCAATTCGATCGGGCAGAACAAACCAGCAAGCATCTAACACCAACGCTCTATTTCTGCTCCGGCGCGGAATTGCCCACCCGGGTACCGGGGTAGTAGCCGGTGCGGGTGCGAGCGGTCAGCTTGCCGCCGCTGCCTTGCGCCACCACCGTCACCCGCCGGAAGCCCGGCTCGCTGGTCGGCTTGGTCGAGTGGTAGCCCAGCATGTACTGGTTCCTGATATCCCGCGCCACCTCGGCGGCGATCTGGTCGATCTGCTCGATGGATTTGGGAAAAAACGCCATGCCGCCCGTCTCGGTCGAGAGCGCCTCCAGTGCACGGCGGGCGCTGCGCACCTCGCCGCGAGTCATATCGTCGCCGTACAAAAGCCCAATCGTGTAGATGACCGGCCCGGAGAGTGACTGTACCCGGCGGATCGTTTGCTCCAGGTTGTAAGAAGAGGCGTTGTCTTCGCCGTCGGTGATCAGGATCAGCACCTGCTTGGGGTGTTTGGCGTCGGAGGCCAGTTTGTCGGCCGACGCTTCTACCGCATCGTAGAGCGCGGTGCCGCCCTTCGATTCCATCATCGAGAGGCCCTCGCGCAGCTTGTTGGTGTCGGAGGTGAAGTCCTGGTCGATAAAGGCTTCGTCGCTGAAGTTCACCACAAACGCCTCGTCCTGCGGATTGGAGGCCTCGATCAGGTCCAGGGCGCTCTTGTTCACCGCCGGGCGTTTGCGCGACATGGAGCCGGAGTTGTCCACCACCAGCGCGATCGAGACCGGCACGTCGGCGTGTTGAAAGCTGATGATCGTCTGCCGGACCCCGTCCTCGTAGACCTGAAAATTCTCCTTCTTGAGGTCGGGAACCAGCTTGCTGCCATCCAAAACCGTAGCGTTCAGCACCACCTCTTCCACATAGGTGTGCAGGATGTAGCCCTCGCCCTGTTTGTGCAACTGCGGGGCCGCGGCAGCGGCGGGCAGATCGCCCTCGGGCGAGCGCACCGGGTCGCGGTCCACCGTCAGCGGGGGCGGCGTCTGCGCGGGGGCCGAAGACGGCTGCTGCGCGCAGAGCGGCGCGGCCGCCGCGGCTAGAAACAAGACGAGGAGGAGGTCATTGCAATGGCGCATAGTAGCCCGTACGAGCATGAACGGTCAGCGGAGGCAGTCCCTGCGGTGGATTGATCTTCACCTTCACTTTACGCCACTTGCCATCCCTCGTCAGGTCCCTGGGCTTGTACCCGATCACATATTGATTGCGCAGTTCGGTGGAAATCTTCTCGGCGATGTCGCCCATCTCTTCCACGTTGTCCACGCGGAAGAGCCGCCCGCCGGTTTCTTCGGCCAGATCGTTGAGCAGCAGGGGCCCGGCCACCTCTTCGGGAGTGGCGGCGCTGGCGTCGAAGATGCCGACGGCATACATCTCGACATTCGCCTCGCGCACCTGGGCGCGCACCTCGCCCTCGGTATACCGGGAGCGGTTGTCGCCGCCATCGGAGACCACCAGCAGCGCCCGGCGCTGGTGGCGGGCGTCTCGCATCTTGTTCACACCGTAGTAGATCGCGTCCAACAGTGCGGTGCGGCGGCCGGTGTGCTGGGTGGCCAGTTGGGCCTCGATGTCCTCTACCGAGTTGGTAAAGTCCACGATCAGCTCTGGCCGGTCGTTGAAGCCGATCACGAAGAACTCGTCCTGCGGGTTGGCGGTGCGGATGAACTGCAAGATCGACTCCCGCGCCCGCACCAGCTTCGAGGTCATCGACCCGGAGAGATCGAAGACGATGCCGATGCTGACCGGCGCATCTTCGCTGGCGAAGCTGTGAATCTCCTGCCGGCTGTTGTTTTCAAAGACTTGAAAATCTTCCTTTTCCAGCCCCGTCACCAGCCGGTTCATGGTGTCGGTGACGGTCACCGGAACCAGCACCAGGTCCACATCGACGCGGATCATGGCGCCGGGACGGACGCTGAGCGCCGCCGGCCCG
Source organism: uncultured Occallatibacter sp. (assembly GCA_964493705.1). GTDB lineage: Bacteria > Acidobacteriota > Terriglobia > Terriglobales > Acidobacteriaceae > Telmatobacter. Next base: position 7,453 of record CAZBPD010000035.1, on the reverse strand, counting down.
GTGGCGGCTGGCGCTTCGGCTCCCGCGGGCGCACCCTGGCCGGGCGTCGCAGCGGAGGGCGGCGTAACATGCACCTTGTCCAGCGGTGCCTCCTGCGCGCCAGCCCGCACCAAACAGAGGAGCGCCAAAAGGCCCGCCAGCCCCATTGCACAGAGCATTCCCCTCGGCTCCAGCGCGGCAGCTCTGCCGGCGCAGACTCCACGATTTCTTCGCAGCGTCCTCATGCCGTCTCTGACAATTGAAGGCGATGTTAGCACGGTTTCAGCTCCCTTTGCGGCAGTTTTACCTGAGCCGTATTCCACCCACCGGGATAAGGATAGCGCGATGCCCAGTCGAGACTGGGATACAATCGTAGGCAAGCGCCGAAGTCCGCTTTCTAGAACAATATCGGGAATTTCGTACCCTTTTTCGTCTCGCGCCAGGTTGCCGCTTCCCCAGGGCCGCGTCAACTTTGCAATCTAGCCGGCTGGTATTTCTCTCCTGAAACTGTTCCAGATCAGTTACCGACGCGCAAATCCCACCCTCCCCCAGGGGGAACAGGACCCACCGCATGGCCCGCATTTATCCCTTTCGCGCTTGGCGCTACAATCCCTCCGCTGTTCGTCTGGACGACGTTGTCACCCAGCCCTACGACAAGATCTCTCCCTCGATGCAAGAGGCGTACTACGAGCGCAGCCCCTACAACCTGGTCCGCATCATCCTGGGCAAGCCCGAGCTCTTTGACGCCGCAGACGGGGAGAACGTCTACACCCGCGCCGCACGCGACTTCCAAGGCTGGCGCAAAGAGGGGGTGCTGGTGCAGGAGAAGGACCCCTGCATCTTCGCCTATGCGCAGCGCTTTACCGTGCCCGGCACGGACGAAATCAAGGAGCGCCACGGCTTCATCGCCCTGGGCAAGGTGCACGACTACGCCGAAAAGGTGGTCTTCCGTCACGAGCAGACCCTGAGCAAGCCCAAGGGCGACCGCCTCAACCTGCTGCGCGCCACCCATGCGCACTTCGGACAGATCTTCATGCTCTACAGCGATCCGGCGGGCAGTGTGGACAGCCTGCTCTATGGCAACGCCGGCCCGGCCGACGCCGAGGTCACCGACGAATACAACGTGCTGCACCGCATCTGGAAGGTCTCCGACCCGGCCACCATCCGTCTGCTGGTTACCGCCATGGCCGACAAGAAGCTGATCATCGCCGACGGCCACCATCGCTACGAGACTGCGCTCAACTACTCCAAGGAACATGCCCCCGCGGCGCCTGCCAAAGCCGTCTCCGGAGCCACCCAACTGCCTCAGCCCGAGTATCCCGAAGCGGTGGTGATGATGAGCTTCGTCAATATGGATTCCGACGGCCTGGTGGTGCTGCCCACGCACCGCGTGGTGCACAGCTTGACCAACTTCGCCCCGGCCGCCTTCGCCACAGCCGCTGAAGCGTTCTTCACCGTCGAGAAGCTGCCCGCGGACGACGCCACTGCCTATATGGCCCGCCTCGGCGCGGAAAAGGGAACCGCCTTCATCGCCGTCACCCGCGGCGGAGACTACCTGCTGCGCTCCAAGACCGAAGCCATTCACGCCGCTCTGGCCGGGATGCCCGAACGCCAGCGCAACCTGGACCTCAGCCACCTGCACTCCATCGTGCTCGACAAACTGCTTGGCCTGGACGCCGAAAAGGTCCGCGAACAGACCAACCTGCGCTATCTGCGCTCGGCCGACGAGGCCGTCGATCAGGTGCGCCGCGGCGAGGCCGACGTCACCTTCCTCACCAACCCGGTCAGCATGGAACAACTGCGCGAAGTGGCCTTCGCCGGCGACGTCATGCCGCAAAAGTCCACCGACTTCTTTCCCAAGCTGCTCAGCGGCCTGACCATCTATGCGCTCGACTAAGCGCTGACCTGTTCAAAGAGGCGGAATCGGCCCAAGATTCATCCGAGGAGAGCGATGCCGACGATCAGCAGATTTTACGGTATCTTGATTCAGATGTATTTTGGCGATCACGTTCCGCCTCATTTTCATGCGCTCTATGCTGAATATGAGGTATTAATCGATATTGGGACGTTCGAGGTCATCCGCGGCGAACTGCCTGGCCGAGCCATGGCGCTCGTGTTGGAATGGGCGCAGCAACACCGCGACGAATTGAGGAGGGATTGGGAATTATGCTCACAGAATCAATTGCCAACGAACATTCCCCCTCTGCCCTGACAACGGAAGTCGCACCCCGATCCCCTTGGCGCGTTACCGAGGTCGAAGCCCTTCCTGGTTTTCGGCTGCGGGTCGTTTTTTCCGACGGCCTCACGGGAACCGTTGAAATGGCCGGCTTGATTTATTCGCCCAAGGCTGGAGTTTTCGCCGCGCTGGCCGACCCCTCCTTGTTCGCGCAGGTTTCGCTGGAATACGGCGCGGTTACCTGGCCCGGTGAACTCGACCTTGCTCCAGATGCCATGTACAGCGCGATCCAGGAGCATCGGGTCTGGAAGCTCTGAGTTTCTCTTTACAGTAGCGGTTTTGTAGCATGGATTCGGTTTCGAATTCGATTGTTTCAAAAAACGTAACGAAGACAGCAAGGACAACGGCAAACCTGCTTTCTCTGCGCAGTATGATTCCCTGAGGTAACGCATTTGCCGGCACGGAATGAAACTCGGCGAATTTCCGCAACCCTCTGTCGGGTAGTGCGTATATGGCTCTCAGCCTGTGCTCTGGCGGTATTGGCGGCTGCCGCCCAACTGGCCGCCGCGCAAGCCCCGCCCGCCCCGCGCTCGCCCCAGCCCAAATTCATTGTGGTTCTCGACGCGGCGCATGGCGGTGACGACGCCGGTGCAGCCCTCAAGAGCGGCCAGGTGGAGAAGTCCCTGACCTTGGCCTTCGCCGTCAAACTGCGCTCCCTGCTCACTGCCCGCGGCATGACCGTGGTGACCACCCGCGAAGCCGACGCCACGCTTGGCCCCAATCAGCGCGCCGAGACAGCCAACCGCGCCCAGGCCCAGGCCTGTCTCAGCCTGCACTTTTCCGACACCGGCTCGGGCATCCATCTTTTTGTCTCCGATTTGCCTTCCGTCCCCGCCGCGCATTTTGTTCCCTGGAAGACCGCGCAGTCCGCTTGGGTCAATCGCAGTCTGGCGCTGACCGGGGATCTCAACTCCGCTCTGCAGCACGCCGACCTGCCCGTCACCCTGGGCCGCACGGCGCTGGTGGGAATCGACAGCATGGCCTGCCCCGCCGTGGCCATCGAGATCGCCCCCGAGCGTGCGCCCGGCAGCGCTACGGTGAAATCTGCCCTGGACGACGCAAAATACCAGTCGCGGGTGGCTGAAGCCCTCGCCGCCGCTCTGCTGATTTGGCGCACGGAGGTGCGGCTGCCATGATTCCCCGCCACCAGACCTTCCTCTTCGTTGTGCTGCTCCTGGCTTCGATCGCCATGGGGGTGGTGCTCTGGCAATTGCTGGAGCGCGCCCACCAGCGCCTGCTCCAGGGCGAGGACTCCGCGCCCACCCAGGCCCCGGCCGTGACCCCCGCCCAGGAGTTCACGCTGCTGGCGGCCAACGACAGCGACGGCTCCCTGCAGTCGCAGGCCCATACGCTGCCCCTGCCCGCCGACCCCGGCGCCCGCGCCCGCGCCATTCTGGGCAAACTGCTCGATCTTTACGCTGCTCCCGGCGCCGTCCACCCGGTCCCCGGCGGAGCCAGTTCCATCACCCAGATCTTTTTGCTTCCTGCCCAACCGCTCTACGCGACCGGCGTCGCCAAGAACGCCAGTCCGGCGCGACCGGTGGCGATCGCGCCCGGCGCTTCCGCTCCCAACCCCGCCCAGGAAGCCAGTTCTGGCGCTTCCGGCTCCGCTCTGGCCGATCCCTCCTCGACGCAAAACGCCGTTCCTGCCTCCGAAGCCTCTACGCCGCAACTGGCCGTCGTCAATCTAACCGGCGCCTTCGCCAACAACCACCCCTCGGGGCTGGAAACCGAAACGCTGACCATTCTTTCCCTCTGCGCCACCCTGCACGCCAACCTGCCCCGCGTCACCCAGGTGCGCTTTCTGGTGGATGGACAGACGCGTCCCACCCTGGCCGGTCACGCCGACCTCACCCGCACCTACCTCACCGGTGATACCGCTGCGACCTCTGGAGCACAGCCCTGAGTGCGTCAGAAACCGCTTTTTGTTTCTTCCAGTACAGGGGTATGATGAAGCTATGCCGCGTTCTGTTCAGCTTCCCGAGCCGCGCCCATCGTATGAGGAGATGGTGAAGCAGTTGCGCATCCCCAAGGCGCGACAAAAAGAGTTGCGCGCCATAATGGATAGGGGCCGTGCCCGCATGGCCGCCGCGCAAGGGATTACAGTACTCGCGGCCCAGCCAGGGGAGAATCTGGAAAGTGCCTCCACCGCCCGTTAAACCGAATGCTGTCTTCCTGAATATTCCCTACGACGACGAATTTCAGGATCTCTATCTGGCCTACATCGTGGGGCTCTACCAGTTTCGACTGGTTCCGTTCATGAGCGCAGGGATCGCTGGAGGAGAGCGGCGGTTGGACCGGATTTTTGATTTGATCCAACGCTGTCGCTACTCGATTCACGATCTCTCTCGCGTTGAATTGAACGCATCCCCACCGGCAACCCCACGTTTCAACATGCCCTTGGAACTGGGCCTGACGGTTGCCTGGGCCAAATTGCATCCCAAACGCCACACTTGGTTCTTGTGGGAGTCCACGCCACGCCGACTGCAGAAATCGATGAGCGATCTGGATGGGACCGATCCGAACATCCACAACGGAACGGTAGAAGGTCTGTTCTGCGAATTGCGCAATGCCTTTGTCGAACGAAATGCCCCACCGATCCAGGCCATGATGACCGCCTATCGGCTGGTGCAAGACAATCTCGACGAAATCCTCGCCAGGACCGGCACTCAAAACCTATACTCTGCTAGCGTCTTCAAGGAGCTTTGTTTCGTCGCTCTCGACGCTGCCTCCAAAAACTCACAGATAGAAGGAAAATGACCCCCACCATTGGCGTCTTCGATTCCGGCTTTGGCGGTCTCACCGTGCTGCGCGCGCTGCTGACCCGTTTGCCCAACGCTAATTATGCTTTTCTGGGCGATACCGCACGCCTGCCCTACGGCTCCAAATCGCGCCGGACGATTGCCCGCTACGCCGCCGAGAGCGCACAGTTTCTGGTGCAGAAACAGGGCGCGCAGTTCCTGGTCGTCGCCTGCAATACCGCCAGCGCTCTGGCGCTCGACGCCATCCAGGCCGCCGTACCGGTTCCTGTGCTGGGAGTGATTGAGCCCGGCGCCGCCGCCGCCCGCGGTGCTTCCCGCACGGGGGACGTTTTGGTCGTCGCCACCGACGCCACGGTGCAGAGCCACGCCTATGCCACCGCCTGCCGCGCGCAGGGGATGCGGGCCATCGAAAAGGCCTGTCCGCTGCTGGTTCCGCTGGTCGAGGAGGGCTGGACCGGCCATCCAGTCACGGCTGAGGTGATTCGCATCTATCTGGCCGAATTGCTCGCCGAAGCCGCCGAACTCGATATGCGGCCCGACACCCTGGTGCTGGGTTGCACGCATTACCCGCTGCTGCGTCCGCTGTTGGAGGCCGCCGTTCCCCCCGGCATGAAGGTCATCGACTCCGCCGAAGCCACTGCCGAGGCCGCCGCACGTCTTTTTGGCCAAAAGTCAGCAAGCCGGAGCCCCAGCCTGGACGGTCGAGACGAGAGCGAAGACCTGGATTTGGTCACTGCGGAGATGCAAATCGTTGAAGATTCATTCCCGCAAGAGCTTATGCCCGCCATCTTGCCAGCCGCACCCGGCACGGCTCAGTTCGCGCCCGGTGACCAAGCCGATGCCGCGCGCGGTGTCTTGACCCAGGGGGATATTTCCTTCGGCGATCCAGCGCAGATTCGCTGCTTCGCCACCGATTCGGTGGAGAAATTCGAGCGCCTCGGCTCCCGTTTTCTGGGTCGCGACACCGGCCCGGTGGCATTGGTCGACCTGGGAGGCTGAGCACAGACCCGGCCTGCTGATATTCTTAATCTGTACGGGTTCGCCCTTCCCGCTTTTCCATCTGTATGCGGACCCTGGAGGATGAAAGCAAGCATGATCAATCTGGCAGGTAAGACGGCCGTAGTCTTCGGGCTGGCCAACAAGCGTTCCATCGCCTGGGGAATCGCCCAAAAACTCCACGAGGCCGGCGCAACCCTGGCCATTTGCTACCAAAACGAGCGCATGAAGCTGGAAGCCGAAGGGCTGATCGCCGAATTGCCCGGCGCCAGCGGCTTTCAGTGCGACGTCAACAACGACGCCGAGATCGAAACCGTCTTCGCCGCCATCAAGGAAAAGTACGGCAAGATCCACACCCTGGTGCACGCAGTGGCCTTCGCGCCCGCCGCCGACCTCAAGGGCGAATTCCTCAACACCAGCCGCGAGGGCTTCCGCGTGGCCATGGACGTCAGCGTCTACTCGCTGATCGCCGTCAGCCGCGCCGCCGCGCCGTTGATGACCGAGGGCGGCAGCATTCTCACCCTGAGCTTCTACGCCGCCGAGAAGGTGGTCCCCAACTACAACGTCATGGCCGTCGCCAAGGCCGGGTTGGAGTCGGCTGTGCGCTACCTGGCCGCCAATCTGGGCGCGCGCAACATTCGCGTCAACGCCATCAGCGCCGGCCCCATCAAGACCCTGGCCGCCCGCGGCGTCGGCGACCTGGGCGACATGATGCGCGGCCACGCCGAGCGCGCCCCTCTGCACCGCAACGTCGACCAACTCGAAGTCGGCGGCACGGCGCTGTTTTTGGCCAGCGACCTGGCCAGCGCCATTACCGGCGAGATCATGTACGTCGATTGCGGCTACAACATCATGGGCTATTGAAGACAGCAAACAGGCAACAGTTGGCAGTAAACAGATTCCGCCATGCCCCACGCCATCCGCGTACTTTGTATGCGTCTGGCGTGGGGCTTTTCGTTCCTCTTCCGTATCCGCATCGGCCCGGTCCACGGTGTTGAACCTGGCAGCAGCGGGAGAGCGATGGAAGACCTTCAATCGGCGATGGCCGGGCAAGGTAACCAGTCATATTGATGAATTAGTAAATATTGCGACTTTTCAAATAGAATCAATCACCTGACATTTCCGAATAAAATCAAGGTAATCATATGGATAACCAAATCATTATTGCTTGTTTAGTAAGTAATTTTGGTTACTTAATTTATTGATTGCAGCGCCCATTTTCGGTATAGAATTCGCGCTGTTCAGGTAGTTGACTTCTGAGCAGCGGGCTTTCGGTTTCCTCCAGCCGAACGCCCGTCCCGTCTCTCTCTGGAGAATACGAATCGGAGAAGAATGATGGAAACGATTGGTACCTTTCTCGGCAAATGGCTCATTGGCAAGAAGATCCCCGGCGGCGTTCTTCTACACCTCGACGCCATGGTGACGGAGTCAAGTCCCAAAAGTTCTGTAGAATCCCATTCCTCAGGGTAGTTGGTTCTTG
>CAZBPD010000034.1:0-48716 GCA_964493705.1 uncultured Occallatibacter sp. | reverse complement strand
TTCCGTCGCCTAAAGGCGAGGGGTTTACGGATCCCCTATCGGGGACTCTAAAACGACTAACTACCCACATCCGGGACAGCAGGCCGGACAACGATCCGAGGAGAAACAGATCTTGCTGACGGATTGCATTGCCCACATCATACTCTCGCTCAAGGCGGTTGGTGAAGATGCATTTTTGTTCCGGGGAGGAAAGGCTTCTGAGTTACTGCTGCTTGTCCCCCTTTCCCCGTCCGCGAAAGCGCCGATTCATCTCCGCGCAACCGGAGCGACATACACTTGAAACAGGAGGGGGCGCAGCAGCCGCCGCCTAGCGGAGATCCCATGATGCAGGACGCCGGCATTTCGACAGAAATTCACACTCCCCCCGCGGAAGCCATCATCCGCGCCGAGAAGATCGAGAAGTACTACGCCCAGCCCAGCGAGAACCGCATCCAGGTGATTTCAGCCACCGATCTGGAGATTGTGCCGGGCGAGATCGTGGCCCTGCTGGGCCCCTCGGGCTCGGGCAAATCGACCATGCTGCGCATGTTGAGCGGCCTGTCGACGCCTACCGCTGGCCAGGTCTATTGGCACGAGAAACCCATCGCCAGCGCGGAGATCAACGTCTCGATCGTCTTTCAGAGCTTTGCGCTCTTTCCCTGGCTCACGGTCTTGCAGAACGTGGAAGCCCCCTTGCAGGCCCGCGGCGTTGCAGCCAGTGAGCGCCGCGCGCGCAGCCTCAAGATGCTGGACACGGTCGGGTTGGACGGCTTCGAGGCCGCCTATCCCAAGGAGCTGTCGGGCGGCATGAAGCAGCGCGTGGGCTTTGCCCGCGCCCTGGTGGTCGAGCCGGAAGTGCTGTTCATGGACGAGCCCTTCAGCGCCCTGGACGTGCTCACCGCCGAGAACCTGCGCTCGGAACTGCTGGAACTGTGGGCCAACAAGACCATGCCCACCAAGGCCGTCTTTCTGGTCACCCACAACATCGAAGAGGCGGTGCTGCTGGCCGACCGCATCATCGTGCTGGGACGCAATCCAGGGCACATTCGCACCGACTTCAAGGTGCAGCTCACACAGCCGCGCGACCGCAAATCCGAGCCCTTCACGCAACTGGTCGATTACATCTATAAGGTGCTCACGACGCCGGACGTGGCCCCCGCCCAGGCCCCCGATCAACATGCTGGAGGGCGGGTTCGCGACCAGCGGCAGATGCACTACCAGATGCTGCCCCACGCGCGGCCGGGGGGCATGGCCGGCCTGCTCGAGCTGCTGCTCGACACCGGCGGCAAAGACGACATCTACCGCATGGCCGACGATCTGGGCTTCGAGATCGACGACTTGCTGCCCATCGTGGACGCCGCGCAACTGCTCGGCTTCCTGGTGATTGAAGAGGGCGATGCGGCCATTACAGAAGCCGGCGCGACCTTCGCCAACAGCGAGATTCTGCGCCAAAAGGAGCTATTCCGCGACGCCGCTTTGGCCAACGTGCTTTTGCTGCGGCAGATTCGCCGCGCCCTGGAGGCCAAGAGCGACCACACCATCCCCGAGGAGTTCTTCATGGACATGCTCGACGAGCAGTTCAGCGAAGAGGAGTGCCTGCGGCAGATGGAGACGGCCGTGGCCTGGGGCCGCTATGCCGAGCTGTTCGAGTTCGATGCCGGCCGCCGCCGCTTCATCCTCCCCGACCTTCAGGAAGAGGAGATTGCCGCCGTCAAGGAGGCGTCTTGAGCGCACAGCCCATTCTTGGCCGGCGACCGGTCACCTCCGCAAAGCCCCGCTCGTTTCTCATCGACGCGACAGTGATTCTGTGCCTGCTGGCGGTCTTCTTCACTATTGTGCAGACGGGAACCTATTGGATGGGCAAGCCCATCCCGGAAGCGCCCATCTCGCACTCCATCGGCGCTTTGCCGGTCTACGCATTTTTCTCCATCGTGCGTATCGGCGTGGCCTATATCTTCAGCCTGATCTTCGCGGTGGGCTACGGGTACATCGCCGCCTATAATCCGCGCGTCGAGGCGTGGATGATCGCCGTACTGGACATCTTGCAATCCATCCCCGTGCTCAGCTTTCTGCCCGGCGTGATGCTGGCCATGATGGCGCTGATTCCCGGCCACCAACTGGGCATTGAGCTGGGCTCGATCCTGCTCATCTTTACCGGCCAGGTGTGGAACATGGCCTTCAGCTTCTACTCCTCGCTGAAGAGCATTCCCCGCGAGATGGTGGAGGCCACGCGCGTCTATCGCTTCTCCGCCTGGCAGCGCTTTTGGCAACTGGAGATGCCCTTCGCCGCCATCGGGCTGATCTGGAACTCGATCATGTCTGTCGCCGGAGGATGGTTCTTCCTCATCCTGTGCGAGATGTTCCCGGTGGGCGACCGCAACTTCCGCCTGCCAGGGCTGGGCAGCTATCTGCAAACGGCAGCTTCGAGCGACCCCGTCGATATGCACGGCCTGCTGTGGGGCCTGGCGGTGCTGATCCTCATCATCATTGCCACCGACCAGTTGATCTGGCGGCCACTGATCGTGTGGAGCGACAAATTCAAATTCGAACAGGTGGAGTCGTCGCGGCGGATGACCTCGCCGATTCTCACCCTCTTGCAGCGTCCCAGCGCGCTAACCCGCCTGCCGGGCCGCATCTTCGGCTCCATGGAAGAGCGCATGTACAGCCAGCTCTCGCACACCAAAAGCTGCCGCGTGGTGCAACCCATGGACAGCGACGGCCGGCGCGGCGGCTTTTTGCTGCCCAGCCTGATGGGCTTCTTTGCCGCAATGGGCATTTTGTGGGGCGCGGCGCAGGCTTACCACATGCTGCACGGCGTCACCTGGGCCGATCTGCACCAACTGCTGATGGGCGCGGGAGCCACGTATCTGCGCGTGAATATCTCCCTGCTGATTGCCGCGCTGTGGACCATCCCGGTGGGCGTGGCCATCGGCTCCAATGCGCGGCTGGCGCGCATCTTGCAGCCCATCACTCAGGTGGTCGCTTCAGTGCCGGCCACGGCCTTCTACCCCATCCTGCTGGTGCTGATGATTCGCATCGGCATGGGACTGGGCGTGGGCGCTATCTTCTTCATGCTGCTGGGCACGCAGTGGTACATTCTTTTCAACGTCATCGCCGGGGCCATGGCAATCCCCAGCGACTTGAAAGAGGCCGCAGAAGTCTACCGCTTCAACCTCTGGCAGCGCTGGACACGGCTGATCCTGCCCGGCATCTTTCCCTATCTTGTGACCGGGATGATAACCGCCAGCGGCGGCGCATGGAACGCGTCGATTGCCGCCGAGTACTTCCACATCGGCGATAAGACCGTGCAGACCCTGGGCCTGGGCGCGCAGATTCAGGCAGCCACCGACAGCGGCAGATTCAGCGCCCTTCTGCTGGCCACGATTCTGATGGCGACTATCGTGGTCACCACCAACAGGCTGGTATGGCGGCGGCTCTACCGGCTCTCGGAGACACGCTACAAGTTGGAAGGATGAGTCTGGACCTCTGCATTCAGCGCCGATTCAGGCGGCACGGTTTGCGTCGTCCACAAGCGAGCGCGGCCAACCGGAAGCGGCGAGTCAGCATACACCGAACTGGACAGAGAGACTCCGGTTCTGCTCGAGCTGGATTGCATCGAAAATGAGGCTCATTGCGATTCTTTCGCAGCGCAGTTTGACAGTCCGGTATAACTCTGGCAATATTCTTGCGTCTGATAAAAGGAGCGCGAGATGCCCGTCATTTATCCGGTTGTCCCAGGCAATGAGCATAATGTGCGGGATAGAATTCTCGCAAAATACAACGAGTACCATCAGTTATTGCAGCAAGGCGGAGACAGGATCACGTTGCAGGGCGAGCGGTATGAAGTGATTACCGCGATCGCAATGTACAACCGCCGCTTGTTTACGGATGGCAATCAGATCGGCCGCTGGAATACGCCCCCCACCCCATCTCAATCCATAAGCCTGGGGGAGAATACGGAATACGATTTCATTATCCCTACCTCGACTCGTATTGCCCAATTGCCCTTGGTTCTCGGCCCCCTCCTGGGAGAGGCGAAGAGCTATAGCTCCAGGCTCGGCGAATATTTCAAAAAAGCAGTGGGCTATTGCCTGAACGATCCGACCCTGGGCGGATTCTGCTTTGTCACGCCGGGAAAAGAGTATCCACTCTTCATGCTCATGGTTTACACCACGATCGAGATCCTGGCTGGAAGAGAGGAAGCTCCTGGAATCACTGGAGGCAGTACCTGGAAGAGGAGCGCCCGTCAAGGCAAGCCGGACGGACCGGATATTGTCAGGCATTTTCGTGAGAAGTATTTTACGAATTCGCAGTATGCGGCCCCGACGCAGCAAAACTTTTTGCAGGTTCTGCAAAATGATTTTGCGGGCGACGCGATCCACGTGCAGAAAACAGTCCTCAACGAACACACCCAGAGGATTCAGGCGGCCCACTTTCAACGCCGCGAGAATCAGCGTGGAACGGCGAACTACTACAACACCGAATTCGCACAGCATGCCGGCTTTGTGATTGCGTGTTACATGGTTCCAGACCAGACCGACGAGGTCCTTGCCAACGCGATCCGGGACCTTCATTAGCCAGTTTTTTTGCCCTTCGTTCCTTTCATCTTGCGAGCGGTTCAAGAGCGAATCCGTCAACGATGCGCCATCCCCCGGTACAATGAGGATCGAGGCGCGACTCTGCCTCGATTTCCAAAGGTACGCAAAATGCCTTTGGCATTCCTGAAGGAACGGTGTGCTCATTCGCAGTCAAACGCACCGGGGGGTTCGATATGATTCGTGCTGGATTGGTTGGATTTGGCTTGGGGGGAAGGGTCTTTCACGCGCCGCTGCTCTCGTCTGTCGAGGGCGTGGAGTTTGCCGCCATCGTGGAGCGCAGCACGAACCAGGCCGCCGAGCGCTATCCCGGCCTGGTGACCTATCGCTCGCTGGAGGAGATGCTCAAGGACGCTTCTCTTGACCTGATCGTGGTCAGCACCCCCAGCGGCACCCACTTCGACGTGGCCAGCCAGGTGATCGCCGCCGGTAAGAGCCTGGTGGTCGATAAACCCATGGCGCTGACCTCGGCGCAGATCGCAGAGTTGATGGAACTCGCCCGTGCGCGCGGCGTGCTGCTGGCGCCCTTCCACAACCGCCGCTGGGACTCCGACTTTCAGACTGTCGCCAAACTGGTTCGCGAGGGCGCGCTGGGCCGGCTGGTTTATGTGGAATCGCGCTTCGACCGCTGGCGTCCGGTGCTGCCCACCACCCGGCTGTGGAAGGAGAGCCCGGCGCAAGGCGGAGGCACATTGCTGGATCACGGCACCCACCTCGCCGATCAGGCGCTGGCGCTCTTCGGCAAACCGCTGGCGGTCAGCGCCGACGTGGTGCGCGAGCGCGACACGGCCTCGGCCGATCTGGACGCCAACGACGCCTTTACGGTTCGCCTGCGCTACCCCGGCCTGATGGTGGTGCTGGGGGCCAACACGCTCTCGCTGCCGCCGCGTCCCCGCTTTCACCTGCGCGGAACCAAAGGGAATTATTGGAAGACTGGCCTCGATCCGCAGGAGGCCGCGTTGGGCAAAATCACCCGCATCGAAGACCCGCGCTGGGGTCAGGAGCCGCACACCGAGTGGGGATCGCTGCACCTGGATGTTGAAGGCGCGCAGATCACTCAGCCGGTTCAGCCGATTCCCGGCAACTATCGGCTCTACTACGCCGGCATCCGCGATGCGCTGCTGGCAAAAGCGCCGGCGCCGCTCAGCGCCGTGGATGCCTGGCGCGTCGCCCGCCTGCTGGAATGGGCCGCGCAAAGCTCCCAGGAACGGCGTGAAATTGCCTGCGATTGGGGCGAAGAACCGGCGTAGTTTCTTGATTGACTTGAATTCCAAATCGGCGCAGAATGCCTCTATGAGCATCGTTGAAGATGTCCGTCAGGTTTTACAGGATTTCCTGGCGCCGGAGTTGCGTACACTGAACGCCAAAGTGGATACGCTGACAACGCGTGTCGAGGCGATCGAGTCAGGTCTCGAATCGATCAACACGCGACTATCCGCGCTGGAGACCAGTTCCAAGATCCGCTTCGAGACCCTCGAAATCACCACGCAAAGCCGTTTTGACCGAGCGGAAGAAAAAGCCCATGCCCGTCAGGATGTGATCTTGATTCAGTTCGAATCCATGCGCAACCAACTCAACCTGGATGGCCGCCTGCGCCGCATCGAAGACCGCGATGCCTCCCACACCTTGCCGCAATCGGCCTAATTGCTCCTCGCAAGAATTCTTTGAACGCAGCAACGGCGCAGCCCGAGCGGGATGCGCCGTTGGTTTGCAGCTTGGGTGGAGTTAGCGGCCGAAGTGGGCGGCGTTCTTCTCGGTAAAGGCGGCCCATTTTTCGGGCAGGTCGTCGGCGGCGAAGATGGCCGAAACCGGGCAGGCGGGAACGCAGGCGCCACAGTCGATACACTCGACCGGATCGATGAACAACTGGTCGGTTTCGCCAAAGCCGTCTTCGTCCTTCTTGGGGTGGATGCAATCGACGGGACAAGCGTCTACACAGGCGGTGTCCTTGGTGCCGATACAGGGTTCTGCAATTACGTATGCCATGGAAAGCCTCCGGGGGAATTGAACTCTCGACGCTGATCGTACCACAGCACCCCGGAGCCTGACTCGCCCTTTAACTGGTTCGTTTTACCTTTTGGGAACCAGAAGTCTCAACCCGTCCCCGTGCTGGCGCTCAGCCCTGGCGCATCTTCCGATGCTCGGCGTATTCTTGCGGCGTGGGGATGGGCGTCAGATCGCGGCCGGCGAAGAGGTCGGCGAAAAAGCCCAGCAATTCCTGGTGAATCAGACGGTTCGAGGCCAGAATCTCGCGGCTGTCCAGTTTGTAAGCGCCGCCACTGAAGTCGGTGGTCAAGCCGCCGGCCTCTTCGACCAGCAGCAATCCCGCTGCCGTGTCCCAGGTGTTCAGATTGAACTCCCAGAAGGCATCCATGCGCCCCGCGGCCACGTAGGCGAGATCCAAGGCCGCCGATCCGGCCCGCCGCACCCCGTGCGAGCGCAGTGTGAATTCCTGATAAAAATGGATATTCGGGCTGGCGTGGCGCTTGCGGCTGGGAAAGCCGGTAGCCACCAGCGACTCGGCCAGCAGGGCGTTGCGCGAGACGTGCATCCTGCGCCCGTTGAGCCATGCGCCATGGCCCCGCTCGGCGGCAAAAAGCTCGTCAAGCAGCGGATCGTAAATCACTGCAGCCACCAGGATTCCATCCGCGGATTCAGGGAGCCCGTTGGGCCGTTGTTCCAGTCCCAGGGAGACGCAAAAGTGGGGAAAGCCGTGGGCGAAGTTGGTGGTTCCGTCGAGCGGGTCAACGAACCAGCGGAACTCGCCGCCCAGGCGCAGGCGCGTGCCCTCTTCGCCGAAGACGCCGTGCTCCGGGAAGGCATCGAAGAGACGCTCGTGGATCAGCTTTTCGACGGTGCGATCGGCCACCGTGACCAGATCCACATCGCCTTTATATTCGGTCTCCACACCCTGCGCGTAGAACTCGCGCAGCCGCGCCCCGGCCTCGCGTGCAATGGCCGCCGCCTGGGGAACCCATCGGCCGCCCTGCACTTCAGTAGCACCGCTCACTCCACCACCTCATGGGACCCTGTTTCGCTCATTGGCCGCTGCAAACGCTTGCGCGCGGCCTCGGCGATGGAGCGGATCTGATGTTTGTAGATGAAAAGATTCGATCGTCCCTGGCGCGTCAGCCGCACCATGGTTTCGTCGAAGTATTCGATCCAGCCCTGCACCGTTTCGCCATCGCGCAAACGAATCGTCACGATGACCTGGCGCTCGCTCAAGGAGCGCAGATACAAGGCCTCCTGCCCGGTATCGCCCGGCGGCGGCGTCTTGGCGCGGCGATGCGGCTGTTTTGCTATGGTCATTGTACCGTTTAGATTCGCGCGCACCGCGCCGTGTTGTATCGCTCGGCGGAGTCACGGCGATTGCCGTTGCGATCTTCTGGAGAGCCCCTTTGTTTTTAGGGAACCACTGATTAAGTGTGTTCCCTATGACCCAACCTTCCCTCCGGGGCTAAAACAGGCTGCGGAAAAAGGCCGAATGAAGGGCGAGAATACCGAAAAACATCCCTCAGGGGCTAAAGCCCTCGTTGATTTTGTAGTACTTACGGCACGGCTAAAGCTGTGCCCCTTCAAAACGTCGCCCGCTATGGGGTTTTCCGCAGTCTGTAAAGCCCATTGATTCTTTGAGCTTTATGTCGGGCTAAAGCCCGTACCCTTCAAACCTCCGACTTAATCAAAGGTTCTTTAGGGTGCATGAATTGGTCATTGAAGCTGGACAAACGCGGACGAGGACGTCCGCGTTCCAGCCGGCCGGGAGGCAGGCGCTACAATCAATTCGCGCGGCCTCGGTCCCTGGCGGCGCGTGCGCTATTCCCTGCCCTGGGCCGGCGCATCGGCATAATATCCGGTGCGGAAGCGCAGATTGAAGTTCTCGGCCGCAGCCCGCGGCACCGTCACATGGATGCGGTGAAAGTCCCTGCCGGGCTCTTGGTTTTTTGGATAATAGCCGATTAAATATTGCGTCCGCAGGTCTTCGCTGACTTTGGCAAAGGCCTTGTCCAAGCCGCCCTCGTTCACATAGTAGCTTTTGCCGCCGGTCTGTTCGGCCAGTGTGATGAGCGCGTGTTCGCCACCCAGGTCGCGGCCGGCGCTGGCGGCGATAGGCACATCGATGAGGCTATAGATCATCACCTGGTTGCGCAGCGCCTGCTCGAGAGCCTGGGCATAGGTGGCGCCGTGCACGGTGTCGCCGCCATCGGAGATCAGGACCAGCACCCGGCGTCCTTCCTTCTTGCCCAGACGCTCCGCGCCCAGATCGATGGCGTCGTAGAGGGCGGTGGCGAAATCGCTCTTCAGGCGGCCCAATCCGCTGTCGATCTGGCTGAGCTTGTTGGTGAAGGGCGTCAGTTCCTTCACCTCGGTGGCAAACTGCAACAGGCTCATCTGGTCCTGGGGACGCAGCAGGGCGTGCGCGAAGCGGCGGGCGGCATCGGCCTCGTCGGCCATATCCTTGCGCACGCTGCCGCTGGTGTCGATAGCCAGGGTGAGATTGAGCGGGAGTTCCGATTGCCGCTCGAAGACGGCGATCTGCTGCGGCCTGCCATCTTCACTTAGCGAGAAATCTTCGCGCGTCAGCCCGCCTACGATGGCTCCATTGCGGTCGGTCACGTTCACGAAGACGTTGACCAATTTGGTCTGTAAGTGGAAGGTAACTTCTTGCGCGGGCAGTGCGGCAGAGAGAAAGATCGCCATGCAACAGAGCGCGATAAGAAGCTGCAAGACGCGCCGCAATCGGCGGTAGTCGCATTCCCCTGCCTTGAGGGCGCAGAGCGCCGCTCTGGTGCGCCCACCCTTCATCGCCCCGCAGTCCTCCATTTCAAACTCCCTTGCGCCGTTGGAATTCAATCCTGCGAAGCCCAACCGCAGATCCTTCGCTTTGCTCAGGATGACAGCGTTTTTTTGAAGATCGCAAGACCCCAGTCAAGTTCATTTCTATCAGTACTCGATGTTTCGAGTCCGGTGCTCCCCGTGAACAAACGCCCAAATCGTCCCTTCAGCGCGGCCCTGCGGGGCGCGCATCTTGCATTGGCCTCTTTCCAGTGGTTGCGCTGCGCTCCACCCCTGGCTACTTTCATAGCCTCCCTGCGGGAGGCGTCTACGATTGTTCATCTCCCGCGTTTCGCGGCGCGTCGAGCCGGGCTTCTTCTCATGAACAGCCCCCGTTCATGCCTGTGAAAGCTCGACGAGGCGAGTCCGATGCTCCCGATGAACAAGAACTTCGGTTGAATAAAACCAGCGAGTCAGCACCGCTTTCGCGGGAGAGCGAGTCAGCGCGTCAGCTCCGCTTGCGCGGAGTGCAAGTCAGCGAGTTGGCGCGATGGCGTCGGGTTGATGCGCGTGTTCATTCCTGTCGTAACGCTCAGTAGTGCGTCGATGCTGCAAAAGAATACCGCCTGCCGGTTAGACGCGGCAGGCGGCAGGGCGATACGAGGCTTCAAACCATCTTGTAGAGGAAGCCGGAAGGCGTTCCCCACAGGTTGCGGGAGCGGTCTTCGTAGAAGATGCTGAACTCGATGCCGGAGATGTCGAAGTCGAAGAGGGGGACGCGGTCGAAGGTGTAATCGCCGCGCACCGAATACTCATCGCCGCCGCAATCGATCATCAGCGCTTCATCCGAAGAGACCCGCTCGGGATGGGTGAGCAGCAGGCAGGCCACCTCGAAGACGCCCAAGGCGAACTCATTGCCTTCGAGTCGAGCCCTTGCCCGGCGCGCCGAGCAGCCGCGGTGGCGAATACCGGCCTGCAGAGCCACGACCAGAATGTCGTTGCCCGTCTGCTGGTCGGCCAATATCTTGCTCGCCAGCTTGGAGCGTTCGCTCTGGCGCAGGTATGTCGGCCCCATCTTGTCGGAGATGCGATTCTGGAATTTGCGCCGCTTGCTGAGAACGCCCATCACGAGTTCGACCGCCTCATTGTAGGTCGATGCCAGCGCCTCCCAACGGGGGATGGCGAACCAGTCTTCCGCTCCCTCGGGGAGATCCCGACGGGAAATCTTCTCCATACACGCACCCAACTTGGGGAAGGTCTTGCGCAATTCGGAGACCTGCACCTCGACCGCCCGCACCTTGTAGGCGGGCGGATAGACGCGGTCGGACGCCACCTGCTCCTCCTTGTACTTGTCGCTGACGGTGTAGCGATGGATGGTCTCGATGATCTGGGTGACGATCTCCGGACGAATCTTCTTTTCCATCTCCAGGACAACCCTCGCGCGCCCCTCGTCCAACTGCTCGATGGCGGTTCGGTAGGCTTCCAGAACGGATTCTCCCAGCAACTCCTGGATGCCGCGATTCTGCTCATCGGTGGTGTTGCCGGAAAGGTGTAACGGAACAATTGTGTGTGTGATCGCCATCTTCATCGCCTTCCGCGCGTCGGTGCGCACTGAAACCTTAGCAGCCTATCGGCAGTTGTGATCTAGTTCACCAGCAGATATTACCAAAAATGTTCTTTTTCGAGACGGTAATCGACCGCCTTCGGGAATGGACCCTTTTCCCAACCGGTTTGACCGCCGCTACACGGTGTGCTCGCTCTCGCCCTCGGCAGGCAAGGACGCCTGCTTTTGCTTCAATTGGGGCAAAACCACGGCCAGCACATCTTCGATGCGGCTGGCATAGTGAATCGCGACCCCCTCGATCAGCTCCGGGGTCAGGTCCTCTTCCACGTCCTGGCGATTTTCGGCGGGCAGAACGATGGTCTCGACGCCGGCGCGGTGCGCGGCGAGGAACTTCTCCTTGATGCCGCCCACGGGGAGCACGTTGCCGCTGAGGGTAATCTCGCCGGTCATGGCCGTCAGCGGACGGACTGGGGTATCGGTCAGCAGCGAGACCAGCACCGCGGCCATGGTCACTCCGGCCGAAGGGCCGTCCTTGGGAATGGCCCCCGAGGGCACATGGATATGGATGTCCAGATCTTTGGTGAAGTCCTCGGCCAGCCCCAGGCTGGCGGCATTGGAACGCACCCAGGTCAGGGCCGCCTGCATCGACTCCTGCATGACCTCGCCAATCTGCCCGGTGATGGTGAAGTTTCCCTTGCCCTTCATGCGATTGGCTTCGATGAAGAGGATGTCGCCGCCGGCCGGCGTCCAGGCCAATCCGACGGCCACGCCGGGGCGCTTGACGCGCTCGGCGACCTCGGTATCGACGCGCACCTGAATGCCGCCCAGGAACTCCTTCACCGTCTCCCTGGTGACGATCAGCTTTTCCTTTTTCCCTTCGACCACCCGGCGCGCCTGCTTGCGGCAGACGGTGCCGATGGTCTGCTCGAGCTTGCGCACGCCGGCCTCGCGCGTGTAGTGGCGGACAATATAGCGCACCGCATCTTCGGGAAACTCGATCTGCTCGTCGGTGATGCCGTTTTCCCGGATCTGGCGCGGAATCAGGAAGCGGAAGGCAATGTTCACCTTCTCCTCTTCGCTGTAGCCCTGCAAGGGGATCAGTTCCATGCGGTCCAACAGCGGCGGGGGCACCGGATCGAGGATGTTGGCGGTGCAGATGAAGAGCACCTTGGAGAGATCGAAGGGGACATCCAGGTAGTTGTCGCGGAAGCTGTTGTTCTGCTCCGGGTCCAGGGTCTCGAGCAGCGCCGAGGCGGGATCGCCGCGGAAGTCGCGGCCGAGTTTGTCTACCTCGTCGAGCATGATGACCGGATCGTTGGTATCGGCGCGGCGAATGCTCTGGATGATCTGCCCCGGCAAGGCGCCAATATAGGTGCGGCGGTGGCCGCGTATCTCCGCCTCGTCGTGCATGCCGCCCAGCGAGACGCGCTGAAACTTGCGCCCCAGAGCGCGGGCGATGGAGCGGCCCAGGCTGGTTTTTCCCACGCCCGGAGGGCCCACAAAGCAGAGAATCGGCCCCTTCATATCCGGCTTGAGCTCGAGAACACTGAGGTAGTCGAGAATGCGGTCCTTGACCTTCTTCAGCTCGTAGTGGTCTTCGTCGAGAATCTCCTTGGCCTTGGCAATGTCGATCTTCGATCCCGAACTCTTGGCCCAGGGCAGCACCGCCAGCCATTCGATGTAGTTGCGGGTGAGCGAGTAGTCGGCGGCCATGGGCGACATGCGCCCCAGGCGGGAGAGCTCCTTGAGCGCCTCTTTTTTCACGTCCTCGGGCATTCCCGCGGCCTCGATCTTCTGGCGCAGGTCCTCGACCTCGCGCTGGCCCTCGTCCTGCTCGCCCAGTTCCTTCTGGATGGCCTTCAACTGCTCGCGCAGGTAGTAGTCGCGCTGCGACTGCTGCACCTGGTCCTGCACTTCGCTCTGAATCTTGGTGCGCAACTGCTGCACCTCGATCTCCTTGGCCAGATGCTTGTTCAACTGCTCGAGGCGGGAGACGATCTCGGCCGTCTCCAGCAACAACTGCTTGTCGTCGGTGGTCAGGAAGGGCAGTGAGGAGGCAACGAAGTCGACCAGACGGCTGGGATCTTCGATATTGGCGGAGATGGTGCGCAACTCGTCGGAAAGCGTGGCCGACTCGGCCACGATCTGCTGGAACTGCCCGATCACATTGCGCACCAGCGCTTCCACATTGGCGGTGGGCGCGGGCGGCTCGTCTTCCAGCGTCTCCACCTCGGCCACCAGAAAGGGTTCGGTCTGGTAGTAGCGCACCAGGCGCACCCGCTCGACGCCTTCGGTAAAGACAAAGCGGCTCTGGTTGGGCATGCGCACAACCTTGTGCACCGTGGCCAGGGTGCCCACAGTATGCAGATCCATGGGCTTGGGCGAGTCGAGACGGGGGTCGAGTTGCGCCGCAACCACGATGGTCCGCTCCTCGCCCAGGGACTCGATCAGTTGGATGGAACTCTCCCGGCCCACTGTCAAGGGCAGCACCGCGTGGGGAAAGAGGACCGTGTCGCGCACCGGCAAGACGGGAATTCTACGCACCATGGGCTTATCCCTTCCCGAAGGGGATTTGGGGGGGAGCGGGGCGGAAGAGTGATTCACCATTGAGCATCCTCGTATCAACTTTTATCAATTAGACCACGCAGATTTGAAAAAAGTTCCAAAAATCCGCGATTTTGCGCCCGCCCATCCGCGCCCATCAGTTCCTCCCAAGCATTTTCTTCTGCTCCAGTTTGTGCGGGCGCAGGCGTCGACGGAAGGATAGGCCGTCAACGTGAAGCCTTTCAACTGCCGCACAAGGGCTCTATCGGCCATCGAGGGACGAAAATGAGGTGAGGGAGGAAAATCCGGAGCCGTATTGGCTCCGGAGCGAACCATAGTCCGCAACAGGAAGAGGCGTGAAAAGGCCGCACCCGGACGGCGCGGCCTGTAAAAGCTGGTGACCTGACGAGGCTCTAACCGGACTTCGCAACAGTCTCACTGCGAGCAGAGGCCTCTTCTTTCTGAATGGCCAGCTCGATGTGCTCCCACAGTTCCTCGGGCGGGTCGACCACCGGCAGCAATTGGCGGGCAGCCTCGGCGATGGCCTCCAGGTCGGCCAGCAAAGCGCGGCAGAGCGCGCAACTGCAGTAGTGGGGATGGTCGTGCAGATCTTCTCCGGCGCCGATAAGATCTGGCAACCGCTCTTGAAATTCCTGACAGGTCATAGAATCGATACCGTTGATCATGGGCGCGCCTCCTTCGCGAGTTTGGAGCACAAATTCTCGCGCAGGCGCAGTCTAGCCTTGTGCAACTGCGATTTACTGTTCCCAATTGAACACCCGAGCATGGAGGCTATCTCATTATGCTCATATCCCTCGATGTCGTGGAGAATAAAAATCAGCCGGTAGCCGGCCGGCAGGTCGGCGACGGCGCGCTGCAGCACTAGCCTGTCGAGGGTTCCTGCAAGGGTCAGGTCGAGAGCGCCGAAGCTGCGCCCAGGGCCTTCGTCGGCGACCGGTTCCATGACTTCATCAAGGGAGATCAGAGAGAGTCCTTTCTTGCGCAGGCGCATCAGGACGACATTGATCGCCAGCCGGTGCAGCCAGGTCACAAACGAGGAGTCGCCGCGAAAGGTGGCAATCTTGCGATGCAACTGAAGAAAGGCCTCCTGGGTCAGGTCTTCGGCCTCGGCCACGTCGCCCACCATGCGCAGACACAAGGAATAGATGCGGCGTTTGTGCAAAGAGTACAGTTGGGCGAAAGCAGCATGATCGCCGGCCTGGGCGCGGGCCAGCGTCTCGTCGCCGGCTGCGTCCCCGACCGCCGTAAGATCTCGCGCGGGCGATTGCACGACCGGCGGTGGCAGTTCGACTGGGGAACTCAAAGGATGCATAAACGTCCTTCGGCGCAAGTCTCCAGGACAGCCCGTGCTGCGCCGGGCAACTTTCCTCGTTAGTATAAGGGTATGCTGTCTGTACTGACTCAGATGCGTCCCTTGGCTTGAGGAGTTGCCTGGAGTTTTTCGCAGCCCCTGCGCTGCACAACAGACTGGGGTATTTTTCTGGTGTTTCTGGGGAGATAGGATCTTGAAGGCGACATCCGTGAGAGCACTAAAGAAGCTGCCGGTCTTATCTGCTACCAGCTTCTGTCTGCTTGTCGCGATTCTTTGCATCGCCTTCACCGGCTGCCCTGCCTGTGCTCAGCTCTCCGCCTCTGCGGCTCCAGCAGCCGCACTTGCCACTTCTGCGGTAACAGGCGGCGAAGCCCTGGAGCAATGGGAAGGCCTGCGGGTCGCTCGCATTGCCTTTGCCGGTGTACCCGCCAGCCGCCTCGCTCCCCTGCCCGACCGTCTCGCCCAGCTTGCCGGGACCCCGTTGCGTCAGGAAGCTCTGCGCCGCAGCCTGCGCCAGTTGTACTCGACCGGCCTCTACGAGAGCGTGGCGGTGGAAGGCGAGCGCCAGCCCGAGGGTATCGTCCTCACCTTTCGCGGCACGCCCCGCTCCTTTGTGGGCGCCATCAGCGTGGAGGGCGCCAAAGGAGCCGGCATCAATACCCAATTGGCGCGCGCCAGCCGTCTCGATCCCGGAGTTCGCTTCACCGCCGCGCGCCTGGACCAGGCTGTCGAGCAGATGCGCGCATTACTCGCCGAAAGCGGCTTCCACGAACCCGTCATTACTCACACACTGACTGCGCGTCCCGAAGAGCAGTTGGTTGACATTGCCTTCCAGGTGGTGAGCGGGCCGCAGGCGCGGGTGGGGTCGGTGCAAATCTCCGGCGACCCCGGCATGGACGCCGACGAATTCCGCCGCCACGCTCATCTCAAGACCGGCGCCCCGGTGGAGCACGATACCGGCAACCGCGCCCTGGCCGGCGTTCTCAAGGAGTACCAGCACCAGGATCGCCTGGAAGCCGAAATCAAACTGGAAGCGCAGCCTTACACGGAGAGTTCCAAGAAGAACGACTTTCATTTCTTCGCCAACCAGGGGCCGGTGGTGCGGGTGCGGGTAGAAGGGGCCAGCATCTCCAGCGAACGCCTGCGCCACCTGCTTCCGGTTTTTGAAGAGGGCGCCGTCGACGACGATCTGCTCAACGAGGGGAATCGCCGGCTGCGCAACTACTTCCAGCGCATGGGCTACTTCGACGTGCGCGTGGAGCACGAGCAGCAATCCACTCAGGCCGGGGAAGTCACCCTCGTCTACCGCGTCAGCCTGGGCCCGCGGCGCAGTGTGCAGAGCGTTTCGGTGGAGGGCAACCACTACTTCGATAGCGCGACGTTGCGTGACCTGCTGGTGGTCCGCGCCGCCGACGCCCTCGATCGCCACGGGGCCTACAGCCAGGCTTTGGTCTCGACCGACATCGCGGCCCTGGAGGCGGTCTATCGCAACAACGGCTTCTCTAAGGTGAAGATCGGCGCGGAGACCGCCTCCGCCACAACGCACTCCGCCGCATCTTCCGCCGCGACCGCGTCTGCCAAGAGCAAGACGGCGCCTCTGACGGTGGTTTACCACATCGTTGAGGGCGAGCAGCAGCGGGTCGCCACGGTGCGTCTGGAGGGCGTCGAGCACGGTTCCGCGGAGAAGCTGCTGGCCCAGTTGAACACCGCCGCCGGCCAGTTGCTCAGCCCGCAGAATCTGGCCGGGGACCGCGACACGCTGCTCACCGACTACCTGAGCCGCGGATTCGACCAAGCGCAGGTGGATGTTGTTCAGCAAGAAGCCGGCGGTGACCCCAACCGCATCGATGTGGTCTTTCATATCCGCGAGGGCCGTCAGATTTTTGTGCGCAAAGTGCTAGTCACGGGGCTGCATTACACCCGTCCCGACACCGTGTCCAAGGCCATCGCGCTGCATCCGGGCGACCCGCTCAACGAATCGGCCCTGGCCGAGACGCAGCGCAATCTCTATGAATTCTCCCTCTTCAACGAGGTCGATACGGCCATTGAAAACCCTGCCGGAGGGGAGAGCTACAAGACTATCCTGCTCAATGCCGTCGAGGCGCGGCGCTGGGTGCTGACCTACGGCGGAGGCTTCGAGGCGCAGACCGGAACCCCGCAGAACAATTGCTCCAACAGCGGCGTCACGAACACCGCCTGCAATCCCAACGGCAAGACCGGCATCAGCCCCCGCATACTGCTCGATCTGACCCGCAACAATCTTTTCGGACGCGATCAATCGGCCTCGCTGCGCGGCACCTACGGCCTGCTGGAGTGGAAGGCCGATCTACTCTTCCAGAATCCCCACTTTTATGGCAACCGCAACTTCGGACTGACCCTCTCGGCGGGCTACGCCAAAAGCCAGGACGTGACCACTTACGTAGCCTCCGAGCTGGAGGGTGCGATTCGCTGGACCGAGCACTTCGACACCCCCGGCTCGTTTTTTTCCAAGGCCAATACCTTTGTCTACGGGATCGACTTCCGCCGCGTGCAGGTGCTGGCCAGCAGCCTGCAGGTCGACGCAACGGAGATCCCGGTTTTTTCCACCGCCGTGCGGGTCGCCGGCCCCAGCCTGACCTGGATTCGCGACACCCGCGACTCGCTGCTCGACGCCCACCGCGGCACCTACACCAGCTTCCAGGAGTTTTTCTCCGGCAGCACATTTGGGGCCCAAGCCGAGTTCAACCGCATCGATCTCACCAACTCCAACTTTCTCAGCTTCGATCGCAGCCGCTTTGTGCTGGCCCGCAACACTCGCTACGGCCAGGAACGGGCCTTCGGCAACGGCGGCCAGGAGCTGCTCCCTCTGCCCGAACGCCTCTACGCCGGGGGCGCCACCTCGCATCGGGGATTCGCCCTGAATGGCGCCGGTCCCCGCGATCCGGTTACCGGGTTCCCTATCGGCGGCGCCGGCATTCTGGTCAACAGCACCGAACTGCGCCTGCCGCCGCCCACCCTGCCTTGGCTGGGCAACTCGGTCAGTTTTGTGCTCTTCCACGACATGGGCAACGTCTTCGCCAACGCCGGCGACGCCTGGGCCAGCGCCCTGCGCACCCGCCAGCCGGAGCGCGATTCGTGCAAAACGCTGCAAGCGCCCACCGCTGCGACGCCGTCGAACTCGACAGGCGTGGAAGGAACGTGCAGCTTCAATTACTTTTCTCATGCGCCGGGACTGGGCCTGCGCTACCATACGCCGGTTGGGCCGGTGCGCTTCGACTTCAGCTACAACCTGAATCCGCCTATCTTTCCCGCCATTCAGGACTACACCAACCCCTCGGCTCTGCCACACGTTGGCGAGGCCCCGCACTTCAACTTCTTCTTCAGCCTGGGACAGACCTTCTGATGACGCCGCGCCGCCAGCCACGTCCCCAACAACAACCCGCGCGCGCGGGCCGGTTCGCCGCGCTTGCGATGCTTATCCTTTTCGCGGCCCTGCCGGCTTCTGTTCCGTTGCGCGCCCAAACCCCACCCCCCGCCAGCGCGCCAGTAGTGCTGGACCGGGTTGTCGCGGTGGTTAACAACTCCGCCATTCTATCGAGCGATCTGGACGAGGAGGTGCGCCTCTCGGTGCTCGATCCCGGTCAGGCCGGCCACGGGCTGCTGACCCGCCCGCGCGCCCTCGAACAGTTGATCGCCCGCACCCTCATCCAGCAGCAGATCCGCCAGGAGGATGAGCGCGCCGCCGAGCCCTCGAAGGCCGAGATCGACCTGCGCCTGGCCGAGATCCGCAACGAGGTGCCGGCCTGCGTCCATCGCAACTGTGCCTCCGAGGCTGGTTGGAAGGCCTTTCTCGCCGATCACGATCTCACCGCGGAGCGCGTGGAGACCTATCTGCGCCACCGCGTCCAGATTCTGCGTTTTATCGAACTGCGCTTCCGCCAGGGGATCCGCATCTCGCCCCAGGAGGTCGAAACCTACTACCGCGAGAACCTTTTGCCGCAATTCACCAGCGGCGAAACCGTTCCCCCGCTGGATCAGGTCTCGAACCGGATTGAAGAAATCCTCTTGCAGCAGCAGGTCAATATTCTCTTCGACGGCTGGCTGGCCAACCTGCGCAAACAGGGCGAGATCGAGGTCCTCGACCCCACGCTGGAAAGCGCACCGGCAGTGGAGAAAGGGGACAAACCGTGAGCGAGCCGGAAGAGATCTCCCCAACAGAACAACCCGACGAGAAGCCGGAGTCCAACCTCTCAGCAGCAGAGGATGGCGGTGCGGAAGCAGCGCAGCAAAAGCGCCCCCGACGACGCCGCTTGTTGTGGACGGTGGCTGGACTGGTTGTGCTGTTTTTGGCCGCCGTGACCGCGCTCTGTTTCTGGGCCAATTCCGCGGCTTGCGAAAATCTGGTTCGCAAACGGCTTATCTCCCGTATCGAATCTGCCAGCGGCGCCCGCGTCGAACTGGCCACGTTCCACTGGCGTCCCTTCGCTCTGGAGGCCGAGGCCGGCGGCCTGATCCTGCACGGCAAGGAAGCCGCGAACGAAGAGCCATTCGCTCAAGTGGAGCGGCTGCGCGTGCAGGTGAGCATCCTGGATTTCTGGAGCCCGCGCGTTCTCTTGCGCGATCTGGAGATCGATCGTCCCGAACTGCACCTGATCGTTTACCGCGACGGTTCGACCAACCAGCCGCAGCCGCAGCGCCGGAAAAAGGCGGAGAAACCCGCTCTGGATACGTTTTTTGACTTGAAGGCCGGCCGTGTGGCGATCAACGAGGCCTCGCTGCACTACGAAAACCGCGCCTCCGCCTTCGATTTTCAAGACCGCTTCGCCCCGCTCAATCTGCGTGCAGAGGATTTATCCGTACGCCTGAGCTATGCGGCGCCGCAGTCCGGCCAGGCGGAGAGCTATCGTGTCGAGACCGGCGTGCGCGACCTTCGCCTGACTCGCGGACCCGCCCCCAAGCCGGGCCTGGAGCACGGTTCCCTGCCCGTCACCGGCTACCTGCAGGCCACGCTCGACCTCACCCGCTCCGCCGCCTATCTTCGTTCGTTGCGCATTACAGCCCAGGCCCACGGCGTTCCCGACCGTACGCTGGAGATCACCGGTTCGCTGCAGGACTTTACCCGTCCCCGCTGGCAGGCCAAGACCGCCGGCGAACTGGACCTGCGCCTGCTCGAACCGCTCACCGGCTACGCTTACGCTCCCGAGGGCATTGCCCGCCTGGACCTCTATAGCGCCGGGGAAGCCGGACTCTTCCGCATCGATGGCGCGGTCCACGTCAGCGATGGGGCCTACATCGGCACCGGAGTCGTATCGCGCGGGATTCAGCTCGACACGCACGTCCACGCCGACCCTGAACTGCTGCTCATCACCCGCATCGTCGCCCGCCTGCACGAGGGCGGAGAGATCGACGGCGACCTGTCGCTGGCCCACTGGCTGCCTCCGACCCCCGGCGTGGCTACGCTGCAGGCGACTACTGCCGGCAACGGGAAGCAGCACAAGACCCCGGCGCCACGCCCCAAGCCCGTCAACCCCGCCGATGTGATCGAGATTCCCGTCGACGGCAAGATCACGGCCGACTTCAAGAATGTGGCTCTGGACACCATTCTGGAGATGGTTTGCGATCCGCCCTTTCAGCATCTGGGCCTGGACACCCGCGTCAACGGAGAGACGCATTCCCTATGGACCGGCGGCGACGTCAAAACCCTCACCGTACAGGGGCTGTTGAATCTGGTTGCGCCCCAGCAGGCCGCCAGCGGCATGGTTGCCGCGACGGGGATCGTCGACGGCACCTATTATCAGCACGACGGTTCGGTGGATCTGCGCAAGCTCGACCTGCAAATGCCCTCCAGCCAGCTTCAGGCGCGCGGCCATCTGGGCGCTTATCCACTGGTCAGCCCCAGCGCTCTCGCCGTCGATTTTCATACCGGCAACCTGGGTGAGTTCGACACCGTTCTGCGCGATCTCGGGGTGAGCGGCAAGGGCAAATCCGGCGTCGCCGCCCTGCCCGTGGCTTTTGGCGGTCAGGCGGAGTTCCACGGCAACTGGGGCGGCTCTCTGGTTGACCCTCACCTCACCGGCACGGTTAAAGCATCTCAAATATCGGTCGAAATCCCCGAGTTCGCTCAGAAAACGCCAATTCCGCAAGGGCCGAAGGCGGCTGCCGCACCGCAGACGCCGCAGGTGGTCAAGTGGGATCTGGTGGAAGCCTCGGGCAGCTACTCCGCCGCGCGCATCGTGATCGACCACGCGCAACTGCGCCAGCGCCAGGCTTCGATCAATTTGGATGGATCGTTGACCTCGACCACGCACAACGCCGATGGGCCGGTCTTGGATCAGAATTCCCTGCTCCATCTGCATCTGCGTGCCGCGCAAGCTGGACTGGACCAGATTCTGCCCTTTACCGGGCAAAATCTGCCTCTGACCGGCACGCTTGACGCCCAGCTTGTGGCCGATGGTCCGCTTCGCTCGCTGAACGGCTCGGGCTGGATGGAGTTGAACAAAGCTACCGTTTACGGCGAACCCGTCGCCCGCATCCACGCTCAAGGCTCCTTCGCCGGACGCGCCATCAAGATCGCCTCGCTGGCGGTTACGAGCGAAGTCGGCAAGATTGCCGCCTCGGGCAGCTACGATCTCACCTCGCAACGCTTTCAGGTCGAGGCCGGCAGCCCCGCTCTGGAGATCGCCCGCATTGGGCTGCTCCAGAGTCCGGGATTGTCCTCGGCGGGCAAGCTGGGCTTCACTCTCTCCGGTTCAGGGACGGTGGACGATCCGCATCTCGAAGCGCGGGCGACACTGACGGCTCTGGCTCTGGGCGGCGAGTCCCTGGGAACCCTGACCCTGACCGCCCATACCGCCGACCGCGCCGTTTTTTACGACCTGGCCACACGTCTGGACACCGCCGAACTTATCGCCCACGGCCAGACCGGGCTGCACGGCGAGCACCAGACCGAAGCCCGCCTGGAATTCTCCCGGTTCAATATCGGCTCCCTGTTGAAGATGGCTCACGTGCAGGGCCTCAGCGGCGAATCCGAACTGGCGGGCAGCATCAGCCTCAATGGACCGCTCAGCCGGCCCGAGGCGTTGCAGGGCGATGCCCGCTTGCAGGAGCTAACCGTCGCCGTCTCCGGCGTTCACCTGCACAGCGACGGCGGGGTGCACGCCACATTGGCCAACGGCCGCCTGCGCCTCGACCCGCTGCACATCACCGGCGAAGGCACCGACATGCGGCTTTCCGGGAGCCTCTCGCTGCTGGAGAAGGACAAGCGCCAGCTCGATCTGGCCGCCTCTGGAACGGTCAATCTCTCACTTGCTCACAGCTTCGATCCCGATCTCACCGCCAGCGGAAGTTCAACCTTCGAGATCGAGGGCCACGGCCCGCTGGAGAATCCCGACCTGCGCGGCCGCATCGACTTCCAGAACGGCTCCCTGGCTTTGGAGGACCTGCCCAACGGCCTCAGCCAGATTCAGGGCACCCTGGCGTTCAACCAGAACCGCCTGGAGGTCAAGTCGCTGACCGCGCAAAGCGGCGGCGGTTTGCTCAGCCTGGGCGGCTACCTCTCTTACCGGAAGGGTCTGTACGCCGATCTCACTGCCACCGGCAAAGGCATTCGCATTCGCTATCCGCAGGGAGTCAGTTCCCTGGCCGACGCCTCGCTGCACCTGCAAGGGACACAGAACAGCCTGCTGCTGGGCGGCGATGTGCTCATCACCCGCTTTGCCGTCAGTCCCGACTTCGACTTCACCGCTCTGGCCGCGCAGACCAGCGGCGTGCAGGCCTTTGCCCCGCCCGATGCTCCCTCGAACCACATTCGCCTCGACGTACACTTCACCTCGTCGCCGCAGTTGAACTTCCAGAACGCCTACGCCAAGCTGGCCGGCGACGTCGACCTGCGGCTGCGCGGCACGGTGGCCTCGCCTTCGCTGCTGGGGCGCGTCTCGATCACCCAGGGCAGCGCCATTCTGGCCGGAACCCGCTACGAACTGCAGCGCGGCGAGCTCTCGTTCACCAACCCCGTGCGCATTCAGCCCTCCATCGACCTAAACGCTTCGGCGCACGTCGAGGACTTCGACATCACCCTCGGCTTGCACGGGCCCATCGACAAGCCCACCATCACCTATCGCAGCGATCCTCCCCTGCCCGAGGCCGATGTGGTGGCCCTGCTGGCCCTGGGCCGCACCCAGAGCCAACAGCGCATCTATACCCAGCAGCAGATTCAATCCAACCCCACCGACGCCCTGCTGGGCGGCGCCCTCAACGCCACCGTCAGCAGCCGGGTGCAAAAGCTCTTCGGCGCCGGATCGGTCAAGGTCGATCCGAATTATCTGGGCGCGCTGGGCAACTCCACCTCGCGCATTATCGTCGAGGAGCAGTTGGGCCGCGACCTCACCCTCACCTACGCCACCAACGTCAACACCACTGGCCAGCAACTGCTGCAGGCCGAAGTGGCCATCAATCGCCACGTCTCGCTGGTGGTAGCCCGCGATGAATCGGGCATCTTCTCCATGGTCTTGAAAGCTACCCGCCGCTACCGCTGATTCCGCAATCTAAAGAACCTCCGATTAAGTGATCTTTGTAAAACACCGACCTTCCCTCAGGGGCTAAAGCCCATTGATTCCTCTGGCTTTATGTACGGGCTAAAGCCCGTACCCTTCAAATCTCCAACTTAATCAAGGTTCACTAAACGAAGACAAGCGTGGACCGGGAGGCCGGCGCTACAATTCATCTTCCGCGGGCCGGCGGAGCCCAGGGGCGATTATTTCTGCGTTGACCGGCCTATTTGTGCCCTTTCCACTCCCTTTGACGGACGAAGGAGAGGTTTTCATCGATATTCTCTCAGTCTTCGGCGGCCCTCCCAGATCGGTTTTTTCCTTCTGCATGTGATCTGGCGCACATACAGTACCAGGCTTCAACTTCCAGAGTAATTACGTCTCAGGAAGTCTCTTCCCTGCTGCCTGGGAATCAAAAACGGGAGATCGGCCGGTATGAATCTCTTCAAAGATGTCGGACATTTGTTCCGATTCGTGGCGCTGTTTGTTGTTGGCACGCTGGCGATTCTCGGCCTGCGGGCGGCTCTCACCCCGCACAGCTTCGGCCAATATGGACACTATCGCGGCGCCGCCCTGGGCGACATAGCCGCTCACCCCATCAAATTTGCCGGCCACCAGACCTGCGAAAGCTGCCACGCGGATGTGGCGGAGATGAAGGGCAAGGGCAAACACGCGCATGTGAACTGCGAGGCTTGCCATGGCGCCATTTATCAGACCGTGCCCGCCCCGGCAGCCGCGCAACCTGGAGCGTTCGAAAAGCTCATTTCCCTGGTGATTCACAAGATGCCACCCGATCCCGCGGTGACGCTGCACGCCGACGACCCCTCGATCAAGCCGGTGCTGCCGGATACGGCGGTGCTCTGCGCCCGCTGCCACGCGGCCAGCGCGGCCAAGCCCAAGAGCTTCCCGCAGGTGGATGCCGCCGAACACTCCGGCGGCGTTCCCTGCGAGACCTGTCACCAGCCACACAGCCCGGCCATCGCCTCAGGAGACGCAAAATGAATCTCAACCGCCGACATTTCATGATTCTGCTGCCCGCGGCGGCCGTGGCCTGGGAGTCCGTTCTGGCTGGGACCCCCGAGACCGCGCCCAACTACAAGGTCTCCGATCACTGGTGGGGTATGTTGATCGACATCTCCAAGTGCATCGGCTGCGGCAACTGCGTGCGCGCCTGCCAGACCGAGAACGATGTGCCGGACGGGTTCTTCCGCACCTGGGTGGAGCGCTACCACGTCACCGACACCAACCTGGAACGACCGGAAGTCATCTCCCCCGACGGCGGCAAAGAGGGATTCCCCACCGCCCAGGAGGATGCCGGCAAGTATTTCTTCGTGCCCAAACTGTGCAATCACTGCGCCGACTCGCCCTGCACCCAGGTCTGCCCGGTGGGTGCGACCTTTGTAAGCCCCGACGGCGTGGTGCTGATCGATCAGACTTACTGCCTGGGCTGCGCCTACTGCGTGCAGGCCTGCCCTTATGGCTGCCGCTACATCCATCCCGAAAAGCACGCGGCCGAGAAGTGCACCCTCTGCTATCACCGCATCACCAAGGGCCTGACCACCGCCTGCTGCGAGAACTGCCCCACCGGCGCACGCCAACTGGCCGATCTCAAAAACCCCAACGACCCCATCCACGCCTTTCTCAAGACCCATGCGGTGCAGGTGCTGAAGCCGCAGATGGCGACCACGCCCAAGGTCTTCTACAACCAGCTCGACGGCTCGGTGCGTTGAGGTGCTTATGCCCATTGAATGGTCCAGATTTTTCTTTACCAAAGAGGCTGTCATCCTGAGCGAAGCGAAGGATCTGCGGTTGTTCTTCGCAGGATTGATTTTCAAAGGAGCGGGGCTATGAACGGCGTTGAAGGCTACATGTACCCCAACGAGATCACTCTGCAATGGAGTGTGCTCATCGTGCTCTACCCGTATATCACGGGACTGGTGGCCGGCGCTTTCATTCTGGCCTCGCTGGAGCGCGTATTCAATGTGGAGGCGGTCAAGCCCACCTACCGGCTGGCCTTGCTGACCGCGCTCTCTTTTCTGCTGGTGGCTCCGCTGCCCCTGCAACTGCATCTGGGCCATCCCGAGCGCTCGCTGGAGATGTACTTCACTCCTCACACCTCTTCGGCCATGGCCATGTTCGGCTTTGTCTATCTGTGGTACTTGATGGCCGTGCTGGTGGCCGAGATCTGGCTCGACTTCCGCAAGGACATCGTGCTTACCCACCTTGCCTCGAAGGGCCCCAAGCGCCTTCTCTACTGGGTGATGGCGCTGGGCTCGACCAACATCAGCAAACGCTCCCTGCACATCGACGAGCGTTTGGGCTACATCATCACCGTCATCGGCATCCCCTCGGCGTTTCTGCTGCACGGCTATGTGGGATTCATCTTCGGCTCCATCAAGGCCAATCCCTGGTGGTCATCGCCGATGATGCCGGTGGTCTTCATCTTCAGCGCCATGGTCAGCGGCGTGGCCGCGGTGATGCTGCTCTATATGGTGACAACCAAGCTGCGCAAACTGCCCATCGACATGCGCTGCGTCGACACCATCGCCCAATACCTCTTCTACATCTTCATCATCGACTTCAGCCTGGAGATGATCGACCTCATCCATCGTATCTACGAGGCCGACGAGTCCTTCAGCAGCCTGGACTTCATGGTGCACACGCGGCTGTTCTTCTCGCAGATCGTGTTGCAGATCATTTTGGGCACACTGGTTCCGATCTTGTTGCTCTTCCTTACTCAAGTAAAGAAGTTGCCGGAGTTGGCGCGCAAGTCCATCTATGTCGTCTCCGGCTCGCTCACACTGGTGGGCATCTTCGCCATGCGCTGGAACGTGGTGATCGGCGGCCAGCTCTTCAGCAAGAGCTTCCTCGGCTATACCACCTACAAGATGGAACTGGTGACGCGCGAGGGGCTGCTGGTGGCCATCGCCTTGACCATTCTGCCCTTCATCATCCTCTTCGTTCTGGTCAAGCTGCTGCCGCCCTGGCCCAAAGATGAAGCCATCGCTGCAGAGGCCGATTGACGCGCGATTGCGCGTTGCAGGTTAGAGCATTTCTCCTGTTGCTGTAGAACGATCCCACCCTAGCCGCAAAAACAGAGACGCGGCGAGGGTGGGGCACCCGCGCTCTTGATTCCCCCACAAACAGTCATCCTGCGCGAAGCGCAGCGGAGTCGAAGGACCTGCTTTTGTTCTCGTTGATCCGGCACGATTCGGATGCAACGAAAAACAACCGCAGATCCTTCACTGCGTTCAGGATGACAGTGACTTGGTGGCGTAAGCATTTTGAGTTGAATCAGTCGCAACCGCAGTGCGATCCACATGTGCCGCGGTGCTGCTCACATGCGCGCATTGCATTACTTCGCTTCGGCCTTTTTGTTGCGCGAGAGCACAAAGGTCTTGCGGCGGTCTTTGGAGGCGTGGTCGATCTTCTTCCAGAAGCCGATAAAGTAGTCGACCGCCGAGACCGTCGAGACCAGCACCGTGTAGTAGATCGCGGTCACCGCGAACCAATGCACGGGGATAATGATGAACCCGAAATGCCACTCGTACCAGCGATGCGCGAGGATGGCCGAGACCACCGAGACAATCTGGATGACGGTCTTGAGCTTGCCCAGATCGCTGGCCTGCACGGTGAAGCCCTCCGAAGAGGCGATCGAACGCAAACCGCTGATGAGGAACTCGCGGCTGATGATGACCACCGCGATCCACACCTTCACCACGCCGGGATTGTAGCCCACCAACGCAATCAGAGCCGCCGTCACCATCACCTTGTCGGCCAGCGGGTCGAGCAACATGCCCATGGTGGTGATCTGGTTGTGGCGGCGCGCCAGGTAGCCGTCCACACCATCGGTGATCGAGGCCAGAATAAACAGCACAGCAGCCGCGATCTCCTGCTCGCCGTGCGGTCCTTGCCAGAGGTAATGCGGCGAGAGAATCCACAGAAACACCGGGATCATGAGGATCCGGCTCATCGTAATGGAATTGGGAAGATTCACGGGCGGTCCGTTCGAGCGTAGTGACGCCGGGGGATTGCCTCTATTATTGCACCCACCCGCCACCTGCGGTGGGGCAGACGACGCCGTGGGCGCCCTTGCTGCCTTAGGCTCGCCCGCGCCAGAAAAAAGGCGCGACAGGAGGCTGTTCCGCACACGATTGAGAGGAAATGCCTGTACGGCAGCTCCCGCACCGACAAAACGGGAGAGGCTTGCGCCCCTCCCGCATGTTTGTTCTTGTCCCACGATCCGATGCGCAATCATTCCCGTGAGCGAATGGCGAGCCTCCGCCTCACCGCAGGTGGCTATGCGTAGATGCCGCGCTGCTTGATGGTGAAGGCCACGCGGTCGATGGCCAGCATGTAGGCGGCGATGCGATTGTTTACGTTGTGCGCCTCGGAGTAGCGCACCACATCGTCGAAGCTGTCGCGCAGGATGGTCTCCAGTTGCTCGTTGATGACCGCTTCCTTCCAGAAGTAGCCCTGGCGGTCCTGCACCCATTCGAAGTAGCTGGCGGTGACGCCGCCGGCGTTGGCCAGAATGTCGGGCACAACGAAGATGCGCTTGTCGGAGAGAATCTCATCGGCCACAGCGGTGGTGGGCCCGTTGGCGCCCTCGACCACGATGCGCGCCTTGATGGAGTCGGCATTGCGGCTGGTGATGACGTTCTCAGTGGCCGCCGGGATGAGTATCTCGCAATCGCTGATCATCAGCTCTTCGCTGGGCGTGGCCTCGGCGCCGCGGAAGCCCAGAGTGGTGCCGTTGCGCTCCTTGTAGTCGATGAGTTGATGAATGTCGATGCCGTTGGGGTTGGCCAGACCGCCATCCTGCTCGGCGATGCCCACGATCTTGTAGCCGTGCTCCATCATCAGCCGCGCGGCATTGGAGCCCACATTGCCGAAGCCCTGAATCACCACCCGGCAGCCCTCGATGGGCATATTCAGGTAGCGCAGGCTCTCGTCGCAGATGACCATGACGCCGCGCCCGGTGGCCTCGCGCCGGCCCCGCGAACCGCCCATGTTGATGGGCTTGCCGGTGACCGAGCTGGTGACGGTGTGGCGCATGTGCATGGAATAGGTGTCCATGATCCAGGCCATGGTCTGCTCGTTGGTGTTCATGTCCGGCGCGGGCACATCCTTCTCGGGTCCGATGAAGTCGATGATCTCCGAGGTGTAGCGGCGCGTCATGCGCTCCAGCTCGCCCTGGCTCATGCTCTTCGGATCGCAGATCACGCCGCCCTTGGCGCCGCCAAAGGGAATGTTGACGACCGCGCACTTCCAGGTCATCCAACTGGCCAGGGCGCGGACCTCGTCCAGCGTCACATCGGGCGAGTAGCGAATGCCGCCCTTGCCCGGCCCGCGGGCAATCGAGTGCTGCACGCGAAAGCCGGTGAACATCTCGATGCGGCCGTCATCCATGCTCACCGGAAAATGCACGATGATCTCTCGCGCCGGCGAACTGAGCACCTTCCACAATCCCGGATCGAGATTCAGCTTGCGCGCGGCAAATTCAAAGCGCGCGCTCTGCGCCTCCCAGGGGTTAATCTCCTGCTCCAAACTGACTTTCGGCATTCCTGACGCCATCCTTGTTCTCCCATTCCCAGAGGCCGCTCTCGACAGAATCACAAACGGCGCTCTGCTCCCAACTCTAACCCATTCCAGCCCGCGCTCCCTCGAGGGATGCCGCGGGCCATCTTTTCAAAGCTGCCAAAGCCCACATAAGGATGCAATCAAGCCGATCGCTTCCTTGGCGGCAAGCGTCGCGCAAGCTCAAACCCCAGTGAGTCTAGGCCGGTCCTCCGCCGTCCGTCAAGCGATGCGGATACTGAACCAAGAGACGCTCCGCCAGCCCCTTCCCACATCGGCCCTGGAAGTGAAAACTTCACCTTCAGACGACGCGAAGCGGGGATCGATGAAATCCTCATTGCCTTATGAGTACCGTAAATATACACTTAACGCATGGTCAAGAGTTTCCGCCACGCCGGGGTGGAGAAGTTCTTCCTGACGGGAGGCAAGTCGGGGATTCAGCCTGCTCATGCGGCCAAGCTCAGGATTCTGTTGCAAGCGTTGAACTTCGCCAGAGCGCCGGAGCATATGAACCAGGCGGGATGGGGCTTTCATCAACTTTCAGACCCGATGCAAAACCTGTGGTCGGTCAAGGTCAATGCCAATTGGCGCTTGACCTTCAGCTTCGAAGGCGAAGACGCGGTTCTCGTCGATTATCAGGATTACCACTAGGAGGTTCCCTCTATGGCGCGCATGTTTAATCCCCCCCATCCCGGCGAAATACTGCGGGATGCGCTTGGCGAGATCGACGTCACCACCGCCGCCAAGCACCTGCATGTCTCGCGGGTAACGCTGTCGCGCATTCTCAATGGCGCTTCGGGGATCTCCGCCGATATGTCTTTGCGTCTGGCTGCCGCCTTGGGAACCCACGACAGCATGTGGTACGAGATGCAGATGGACTACGACATCTGGATGGCCTCGCAGAAGAAGCGTCCCCGGATCGATCGCCTCAACGTCGCCGCTTGAGCGGATTGCTACGCCCTTTCGACGCCCTAAACGCGCAGCAGCATTCCTTCCGCTCTCTCCGCTTCTTTCCGTATCCCGGCCCCTCACGCTTTACACTGGTGCTGTGAAAGCTACTGCGAATCCCGTCCAGCCCAGCCGCAAGGAGTTCCTGGCGCTTGCCAAGGAGCACACCCTGGTTCCCGTCTGCCGCATCCTCACCGCCGATCTGGAGACCCCGGTCTCCGCCTTTCTGCGCGCGGCCTGGCCGGAGAGCGAATGCTTTCTGCTAGAGTCGGTCGAGAACGGCGAGCAAGTGGGCCGCTACACCTTCATCGGCCTCACTCCGTCGAAGCGCATTGTGGCCCGCGGCCGCCAGATTACCATCACCGAGGGCCGCAAGGTGGTCCGCAGCGAAGACGACATCTTCGCCGTGCTGCGCCGCGCCCTGAGCGGCCACAAACCCGCCCGCCTGAAGGGACTGCCCCCCTTCACCGCCGGGGCCGTGGGCTTTTTCAGCTACGACGCGGTGCGCCAGATCGAGCGCCTGCCGGAGTTGGCCAAGGACGAACTCGGCGTCCCCGACGCCTGCCTGCTCTTCTTCGACGAGGTGCTGGCCTTCGACCACGTGCGCAAGGAGATCTGGATGGTGGCCACAGCCGACCTCACCCGCCATAAGCCCGCAGACGCCTATGAAAAGGCGATTACCCGCCTGAACCGCATGGAAAAGCGGCTCTCTCAGCCATTGCCCAAGCTGCCCAGGTCCAAGGCCGGCACCGGCAAGCTCAAGGTCACGCACCGCACCAACAAGACGGACTATCTGGCCGGCGTAGGCCGCATCAAGGAGTACATCGCCGCCGGCGACATCTTCCAGGCGGTGCTCTCGCAACGCTTCGATGTGGAACCCGAGGCCGACAGCTTTCAGGTCTACCGCGCCCTGCGCGCCGTCAATCCCAGCCCTTATATGTACTTCCTGCGCTTCACGCCAGAGGGACCGTTGGGCGGGGCGTCAGGCAGGGCAAAGATTTCATCGAAAAAGAAAAAAGGGCCGGAGACTATCGAGCTCGCCGGCTCCTCGCCCGAGTTGCTGGTCCGGGTGCATCAGGGCAAGGTCGAGTACCGGCCCATCGCCGGAACCCGCCCCCGCGGACTCACCGACGAGGAGGATCAGGCGCTGGCCGAGGAGATGATCCACGACGAGAAGGAGCGCGCCGAGCACGTGATGCTGGTCGATCTGGGCCGCAACGATGTGGGCCGGGTCAGCGACTTCGGCAGCGTCAAGGTGGACAAGCTGATGTACATCGAGCGCTACTCCCACGTGATGCACATCGTCAGCTCGATTGAAGGCCGCCTGCGCCCGGAGTTGACCGCCGTCGACGCCCTGCGCGCCTGCTTCCCTGCGGGAACCCTGTCGGGAGCGCCCAAGGTGCGGGCCATGGAGATCATCGAAGAGCTGGAACCGGCCCGCCGCGGCGCCTATGGCGGCGCAGTGCTCTACGCCGACTACAGCGGCAACCTCGACTCCTGCATCGCCATCCGTTCGATGTTCGCTGCGGGCGGCAAAGGCAGCGTGCAGTCGGGCGCGGGCATCGTCGCCGACTCCGTGCCGGAACTCGAACACCAGGAAGCGATCAACAAGGCGCAGGCGGTGATTCGCGCCATCGAACGGGCGCGGACGTTGTAGATCTATTGCTCCGCGCCGAAGATCTTGCGGAAGAAATGTCCCATCTTGGCCATGAAACCGGGCTTCTTGGCCTCGACGGGTTTGGCCGGCGGCGCGGCAGCCGCCGGCTCCGCTGCCGGGGGAGCCTGATTCGCCGCGTTGTACACCAAAGTGGTGCCTGATTCGGGCTGGCTTCCCGGCGCATGAGCCAGCGATGGAGCCGGTGTGGGCAGCGGCGCCAGTCCCTCGCTCTGCGCCAGTGGGAACTCGTTGCCGTGCGTCTCGCTGGGCGGGCAGCCGCAGGGTTCCTTCTCCTTGTCCACCACATCGCGCAGGCTGCCGTGCTGGAACATGACCCGCTGCCCCGGCTGCACATGGTACGCGCCGTCTTCGAAGACGCTGCTCACCAGCACATAAGGCGCTTGCGCGCCGGCGTTGTCCACGCAGGTGTCGCCATCCAGTCCCAGGCGCACCTTGACCTCGGCCGCGCCGGGACCGCTGATCAGAATGCGGAAGTCGGGGGTCATGAGGATGTCGGCATTGCGCCCAGTGGCGAAGCTGGCCTCGACGGCGCCATGATCGAGAGCCATCATCAGGCCTGGAGTCTGGCCGGGAGTGTCTCCAACAGGAACGCTGCGGTCGGCGGCCAGCTTGACCGTTGTCGAGGCGCAAACGCGCAGCACGCCGCGATGCGGCAGCACGACATCGGTGGTCTTGGAGCCGGAGGTAACCGTGCCGCTGACGGCGATCACCGCCTTGCCCGCCGAGACCTCCAACGCTCCGGTCACTTTGACCGCCTCGCCCTCATGGCCGCTCTCCGGGGTCTTGAGGGGAACGATGGCGATAGGCGCAGCCGTATTTGCAGCTTCCTGAGCCTGGATCGCCGCCGCGCCCAGCGTCAGCAGTGCCAGCGCAACACAGACCATCGAAATTCGCAATTCGTCCATTCTCATCGCTGCTCTCGCCTTCTTTCCGGTTGAAAGCCCAGCTTGCAAAGAACAACCGCAGATCCTTCGCTTCGCCCAGGATGACAATTCACCGATCAAGCGAACACCTATTCTCACGCTCGGGGTGACACTCCGGGCCATGAGCGCTCCCTCATAGGTTGAGAAAGTTCTGAATCATCTGGTGGCCGCCCTCGGTCAAGACGCTCTCCGGGTGGAACTGCACTCCCTCGATGGGCAGCGTGCGGTGGCGCAGGCCCATAATCACCGTGCCCGCGCCGTCCGGCGCAGCGGTCCGCGCGGTTACTTCCAGAGATCCGGGCAGCGTCTCTTCAGCCACAATCAGCGAGTGATAACGGGTGCAGATCAGGGGCGACGCGAGTCCCGTAAAGATGCCCTTGCCGTCGTGCTCGACGGGGCTGGTCTTACCGTGCATCAGGTGCTGGGCGCGCACCACATCGCCGCCAAAGGCCTCGCCAATGGCCTGATGGCCCAAGCAAACGCCGAAGATGGGCACTTTGCCCGCCATATGCCGGATCAGCGGCACCAGAATCCCCGCCTCGCTGGGCGTACAGGGTCCCGGCGAAAGCAGGATGCGCTCGGGGCGCAGCGCTTCGACCTGCTCCACCGTCAGTTCGTCGTTGCGGCGCACCTCGACCTCGGCTCCCAGTTCGCCCAGATACTGCACAAGGTTGTAGGTAAACGAATCGTAGTTGTCGAGTACAAAGACCATGGTGAAGTCCAGTGTAGCGCGTGCAAGCGCTTGCCTGCCCGTAAACAGAGCGGCTCCCGCACGCCGCGGTTGCAAGCCGGCCTCGCATCTGTAAAACTGGGCCTGTTCGATGAGGGTGACGATGGTTCTTCATTTTCTGGTGCAAGGCCGGGTGCAAGGAGTGGGTTTTCGCTGGTTTGTGCAGCGTGAGGCCGCCAACCTCGACCTTCGCGGCTGGGTGCGAAATACCGAGGAAGGCGAAGTGGAAGTGCTGGCCAGCGGCTCGGCAGACGAACTGGCTGCGCTGCGCTCCAGCCTGCGCCGCGGCCCCCGCGGAGCCCGCGTCGACCACCTGGTCGAGAACCACCTGGCCGATTCCGAGGCCGCCGACCTGGGGTCGTTCCGCATCGATGGAGCGTGGTAAGAGCAGGGAACAAGGGAACAAGGGAACGAGGGAACAAGGGATCAGGGGTCAGGGGTCAGGGGTCAGGGGTCAGGGGTCAGGGGTCAGTTAAGATGATCTCCCACACCGCGTAGGTCGCTGCCTACGGAATCTACTTCCTCTGTTCCCGGTTCTTTCGTTCCCTTGTTCTTTCGTTCCCTTGTTCCCTCGTTCCCTTGTTCCCTTGTTCCCTGTTCCCTGATCCCTGCCCACTATAATCATCTTCGGAACACAATCCAGAAAGCCCCTCAAGGAGCGGCGACTCATGTCTGAACTGAAGCAAGCCACGGTGGATGCTCTCAAGGCGCTGGTGCGCACCGTCCCCGATTTCCCCAAGCCCGGCATCCTGTTCTACGACATCACCACCCTGCTCAAGGACAAGACCGGCTTCGCGCAGATGATCGATGCCCTGGCCGCCCATTACATCACGCAAAAGATCGATCTGGTGCTGGGCATCGAGGCCCGTGGCTTCATCTTCGGACCGGCCCTGGCCTACCGGCTCAACGCCGGCTTTGTGCCGGTGCGCAAGCCCAAAAAGCTGCCCGCCCCGGTGGTCCGCGTGACCTATGACCTGGAATACGGTTCGGACACGCTGGAGATGCACCTGGACGCCGTCCAACCCGGCCAGCGCGTGGTGCTGGTCGACGACCTGCTGGCCACCGGCGGCACCATGGAAGCCACCATCAAGCTGGTCAAGCAATTGGGCGGCGAGATCGCCGGCCTGGGCTTCGCCGTCGAGCTGGACTTCCTCAAAGGCCGCAGCCGCTTCCCCGAGTATGACGTCTTCAGCCTGCTGCACTACGACGAATAGATCTCTCTGAGCACGATCCTTCAAACGACGGCGGCCCTTCCATGGAGGAAGGGCCGCTGCCGTTTGCACTGTTGAAAGAACTCAGTTCACGTTCAGGGTCACCGCCGTGGTCTGGTTTATGGTTCCCGAGCTGGCTGTCACGGTTACGGTATAAGCTCCAGTCGTGGTTCCGTTGTTGCCGCCGCCACCGCCCCCGCCACCGCCGCTCCCGCCGCCGCCGCAACCGAGCACGCCCGCACTCGCAATCAGAGCCAGCAGGCCCAGCATCATCAGCCAGTTGCGGCGTCTGCGTGGCACGGCCAAAAAGCCCAGCAGAGCCAGCGCCGTCCCACCCGCGGCCGGCCAGAAGAGATTCATCGGCGCGGCCATGCTGGACGCTCCGGTGGTGTAGATGGTCAGCGTCGTTGACTGCGCGGTCGTCCCGCTGATGGTCAGCGAAGACGGAATGCTGCACGTGGGCAGATCGTTGGGGCTGGAGATGGCGGTGGTCACCAGGCAGCTCAAGCTGATCGTCCCGGTGAAGTTATTGGTTGGGGTCAAGGTGATGGTCGCGGTAGTAGAGCCGCCCGGAGTGCCTACGGTCACAGCGCCGCTATTGCTCGCCGTGAAGCTGGGCGTGCTGACGTTCACCGTCACCGGAGTGGTCACCGTGATTGAACCGGAAGAACCTGTACCAGTTCCGGTCACCGTCACCGTGTAGACGCCGGCAGCCGTGGTCGAGGCGGTGGTCACCGTCAACGTGGCCGTCTGCGCCGTGGAACTGGCGATGGTCACCGGGGAATTGACACTGCACACAGGGCTGTTCGTGCCCGATGGTGTCACCGCGCAGGACAACGCCACCGCGCCGGTAAAGCTGCCCAGCGGTGTGACCGTGATGGTGGAGGTGTTGCCGGTGGTCGCGCCCGCGTCTACCGTGATGCTGCCGCTGTTGGCGAGGGCGAAACTGCTCGAGCCTACGGTCGATCCCGTCACCACCGCTTGCACACCGGCGGTGTGGACGATGTTGCCGGTCGAATCGACGGCCGTCACCAGCACGTTATAAACCTGATTTACGGTCTGCGCTGGAACGGTGATGGTCAGCGCCGCAGTGGTCGAGCCGCCGCTGCTCAACGCCGCCGTCTGCGGGATCGAGCAGGTCACGCCCGCCGCCGCCGTACAGCTCAGCGTTACCGTGCCACTGAAGGCGGGCAAGCCCACCGAAGAGAGGTAAATGCTGTCTGTGCCCGAGTTGCCTGCCGTTATGGGGACAAGCACCGTCTGCGGCACCAGGGTGAAGTCCGCCAGCGCGCTGGGAACCGCAACGTTGGCGTTGAGCACCAGCGCGGATGGGTTGTAGTTTTGGTCGCCAACGTACTGCAGGGTAAGGAAGTTGGCACCCGGGAAGAGATTCTGGCTATTCAATGTGATGGAGAAGGGGGATACCACGCCGGTGGGCGCGGAAAAGTTGACGAAGGCGGGGTTGTTTCCAGAGGAGTAGACGTAGATGCCGCCGGTGGGCGCGGAGTGTCCGCTCTGCCCGGTGACGGTTCCAGTGATGGTGATCGACGAGGCCGGCGATATGCTTCCAGTCATGGTGGCCGCAACGGTCGAGGTCAGCCCGCCGTCGCCGCTGGTGGTCACGATGGGAATGGTAACGCTCTGGTTGGCGACCGCCGTGTAATTGGTGTCGCCGCTGTAGGAGTAAGTAACCTTGTAGCTCCCTGCCGCGATATTGGCGGGAACAACAAAGCTGGCAATGCCTTCCATGGCCCCGTAATTTGGGTCCACTCCAGGGCTGAGCGTAGCCGTGCCCGACAGACCGGAGACCGAACTACTCACCGTAATCGTGCCCGTCGGTGGAGCGATCGGCACGGGGTAAATGGCCGTGAATGTCGAGCTGTTCAACTGCGCCGTGTTTTCCACCTGGAAGGTAATTACCGTCTGCTGATTGGGGCCGGTCACGGCATCGCCAGACGAATCGGTGATCGAAGTGTTTAAAAGAATCTGCGGGACGTCTTGCACCACGGTGAAGTTGACCGCCGTAGATGTCGACTTGTTGTAGCTGTTGTCGCCCGAGTAGCTGGCCGCGACCGTGTGCGAACCCACCGTGAAGGGAGCGTTATACTCGGCGTCGCCCTCGACGTTGAGCACCGCGGTATTGAGCGTGGAACTGCCGTCGGTGAAGGTCACCGTGCCCGTCGGCG
The DNA here is from genome assembly GCA_964493705.1 of uncultured Occallatibacter sp. GTDB lineage: Bacteria > Acidobacteriota > Terriglobia > Terriglobales > Acidobacteriaceae > Telmatobacter. Next base: position 12,147 of record CAZBPD010000034.1, on the reverse strand, counting down.
ATTGATAAGTGGGGCAAGTGCCGCTGACGAAGATGCAGTTCTCTTCGCTGGCGAGCGCATTGTTCGCCGTCGGCCCCACCAGAGCCTCCAGCATCAACTGCGTACCGTAATCGACGGTGTTGCCGGGGGTGGAACCGGGGGTATAGGCCTTGCCAAGCCCCATGGCGATCAGGTTCAGGTCGGTTCCGCTGGCCTCTGGGGTGACGGAAATCTGGGTCTTGGCCGAAGTGCTTTCAGCGTTCGCCGAGTCTCCGCCGTATTGCGCCCAAATGTTGTAGGTGCCGCCGGGCAGATAGCCAAAGCTGCTCGAGTAGGCGCCATTGATCAGCGGGAAGGTCGTCTGCCCCTGATTGACCGGCTCGGTGCTGTCGGCCATCAGCGCCACATTGCCGGTAGGAGTGCCGCTGGAGGCGGTTACCGTGCCGGCGATCGTGATTGGCGTGCCGTGGGCAAAGCTGGTCAGCGAGGGCGTCATGGTCGTGGTGGTCTTGGCAAACGCGATGCTGGTCCAATGGTTGACCAACTGCGCTGCGTCGATGGTGCCCAGGCCGGTGGCCAGGTTGTAACCAGCCGCGGCAGTGTACTCAGGGGTGGTTCCCGTGCCGATTTGTCCTTCGATGAGGTAGCCCGCGATGTTGCCGGCGGAGTTATAAATGGGCAACTGTACCGCGCCGCTGCCGGCCGAGATGCAGTTGGGGCTCAGCCAGGGCGAGAATTCGCAGGGCACGCTGTTGCTGCCCACCGTGACATCGTGGAAGGCCGCCGGGACCTGCGTCTTCAGCGGATACAAAACCGTGTTTGCCTGCCCCTGACGGCCAAATTTCTGGTTGACCAGGGCCATGATGCCGGCAAAAGACGGAGTCGAGGCCGAGGTGCCGCCCACACCGGTAAATTGCACCGTGCCGCCGCTCGCTACCGGCTGGCAGTCGCCGTCCTGGTAGCAGATGGGGTAGTAGCTGTAATTCAGACCGTCGGCGGCAAAGAGGGAGAGGTCGGGCAGATCGCGCACGCCGTCGGCGGGCATGGCCGGGTTGGACTGCCAGGAGGGTTTGGGATAACCGCCCGTGCAGCTCAGCGTATCCCCGGCGGAGTCGTAGGTGCCCAGCGCGCAGTTGCTGGCGCCGCCGCTGCCCGCGCCTACGGTGGTCACTTGTTCGTTTGTCCAGACGTTATAGGCGTCATATCCGTATTGGCTGTCGTTCCAGGGCTGCTCGGCGATGGGCGCCTTGAGCGTGGCGACTGGCGTGGCGTTGCTGGGCGTGGTGTTCCAGTAGGTAGACAGAGCCGATATGGTGAGATTCTGATAGGCGGGGTAATAGAAATCCGTGCCGCCCACGGCCACGTTGTAGGGGGTCGAGGCAAAACCGCTCACCGCCTGACCATTGACAGCATATTCGCTTCCCGACGAGTCGCAACCCGCCGAGCCGCTATCGCCGGTGGAGACCAGTACGGTAATCCCTTGCGCCGCCGCCTGCTCCCACAGCCCGTTCAGGAACTGATTGGTCGAGCCCAGGCCCGATTCGCAATTGCCGAAGCTCAGACTGATGATGGGCGCGATATTGCTGTAGACGGCGTGTTCGGCGGCCAACAACAGCCCTTCTTCCAGTTCGGTGTCGGCTGCGATGACCAGATCGACGGTGGCCTGGGGCGCCACCGCGCCCGACCACTCCACATCGAGATAAGCCTCGATCGAATCGCCATTTGGCCCGCCGGGATTGTTGATGCCGTCGATGCCCGGATCGTTGCCGTCGACGATCACCTGCGGCGGATTGGCTGGCAGGTTAAACAGGCTGCGGAAGAGATTCACCTGTTTTACGTTGATGTTCGAGTCGTTGACGATGGCGATGGTCTGTCCGCTGCCGTTGATGTTGGCATTGTAGAGCGGGGTGACATCGTACTGGATGGCCCAGTCGGCCGGCGCCAGCGGGAAGCTCTCGCCGCTGCTGCTGCTGCCGATGGTCCACTGCGGCTTGGCTGTATCCGTCGTGGGATCGTAGGTGGCCGTGCCCAGCAACCGGCTGTGGCGCTGCGGGCGAAAGTTGTTCAGGGAGACGAATCCGGCCACCACCGGGGTCAGCGCCGTGGGGATCTGCGGATTGTTGGCGCTCGCGTAGTGCGTCTCTCCGTTCAGCCCATACTTGTGAATCTGGGTGTGGAAGGCGCTGCGCATTTGCCCTGCGCTGCCGCTGAACTCGATGGTCTGCTTGCCGGGATTGACCTGCGAAACGGTGAAACCGTGGCTGCCGAGCCAGTTGACGACGGTGGCTACATCCTCGTCGGAGGGGCCGAATTGCTTGCCGAAGGTCTCCGGCGTCAGCCACTTGTGGTAGTTGGCCGAGCCCGGCGAATGCATCTCGCCGATCAACTGGCGCAGCGCCGCCTCCTGGCTATCGCTGCGCTTCAACACCAGGTGCATGCGGCTCAACTGCAGGTCGTCGGCCACCGCACCGCGATCGTTGGCCTTGTTGGCCAGCGGATGCACCGCCCCCTTGAGGGTGGTCAGTTGAGTCTCATCGATCTTGTTGACGATTCGGGCCGCAACCGTGGCGCTCTGGGCCGTCGCCGCTGTCGCGCACAACAAGGCCAGGACCAATCCAGTGAGGGGGAGCAAACGCAGCATACGCATGGTGGTGAATACCTTTCTTCGGAGAAGACCCCCGAAAAAACCTTAAGTTGCGCTTCCAAATACAAAAAAGCTCCAAAAAGATCGCGTCGGCCATTGAGGCAAAGAAAGAAGATGGTGTGCATCCATTCCGAGCTGGCCCTATCCGAAGTAAAACCGCCTAACTTCCTGCTCCCACCATACAGGATTCGGCCTCCAGGGCAACCCATGGGTCTTGCGCTAACTCCTGTGATAAACACCATTCAGCTTGTTTCTAAGGATGCGGGAAAAGCCCAAGCGGACGCAGGAAAGCGGATGGTGCCGCTTCGTTAGACGGCCCTTGCAACCATTCGTTGACTGGATGGAGGAGCGAAAGACGGCTGGGCCCCGGTTGCGCCACTCCCACCCTGCGCGCCAGGTTTGACGGCGCCTCGTTCCGTTGCGGGATCAAATGCTGGCTCCGTCGCGGGAATGCGACCCTGGCCGGGTAAAGATCCACGGTGCACGATCTTCCCCTGGAACGGCATCGAGCGCCTGCGCAACCGGCTGACGAGATTTCTGCAGCGAAATGTTTAACCCCATCGATGGCAAGAGTTTAGGCGATCTCATCGAAATATCGCATAGGTTACCATGGTCACAAATATCGCGTTCCGTGCAAGCATTCCGGCAAAAGATGGAGGTAGAATCTGAGCACCCTCCCCTCGTGAAAGATTCGTTTTTGCCGATATGGGAAAGAGATTTCAACAGAACCGTCTACTGAACGGGCGAGGGTCAAATTGGCTATCCAACAGTCCCAACAGACACCGCACCACTCTACTCCCCTGCATCTCTCTGGCAATACCACGCAGGAACAGCGCGACCTGCTCAAGGACACGCTCACCGAAGCCGTCCAGCGTATCTATCGCAGCGCCCTCAAGGAACTCGACCAGCACAGCGCGCGGCTGGTGCTGGAGATGGATGAGAAGCTCAAAACGGAGATCGTCTCGGCGGCATTGAAGATCATCCACCGGCTCACGGTCAGCGACAAGTACACGGACGAAGAGGCCATCTCGCGCCGCGAATATCCCACTGGCTATCGAGTTCGGCCCATCGAAGCACAGGTTACGGAGCTGAAAAAGCACTTCCCCCAGCTCGGCGGCTGCATGGAAAAGCTGGGCCGCAGGCCGCTCCCCGATGGCGCCGAAGCCTGGTTCGCGATTCCCCGCTGGCAGGCTCTGGCCCCTACCTACAATCAGGCCGTGGAGATGCTCATCGATCTGCTCGCCTCCAAGCGCCGCTTCGACAACCGTATCGTCGGCAAGCTGGGTGCGGCCTATCTGCGCCAGAGCGAGCGCACCAAGCTGGCCGAGCGGGTGCTGGCCGATCAACAACCCGGCTGCGACATCTTTGTGGTCGCGGCCCAGGCCGGCCTGTTGCACCGCGGCTGCTCGGCGCGCCGCGCCAGGGTGGTGATGAACACCAATGAATTCGGCCTGGGCGCCTTTGCCCTCGGATGTATGCTGCTCACCCATCCCGAGCGCCTCTCCCATGCCGATACCCTGATGATCGACTGCTGCGGCGACGAGTACTCGATCCGCGGCGACGGCATCTTCGACCGCGTCCCGCTCTACGACTACGACCTTGCCGGCATCGAGTTCAGCATCTTCTACGAAGATCGCGCCCGCAACCTGTGGGGCGCGCCCAGCGGCTTCATGGTCCAGGTTTCGGATACAAATGACGCTCTGGCCGGTGGCAGCCTGGCCGGCCCAGCCCGGCAACGGGTGGGTTCATTCCGTTGACGCACCAGGGCCGAAGCAATGAGCCCCTACAGCATCCCCGTGCTCTTCCGGCGCGAGGATGGTGAGTCTGAAGCGAGGCACCGAATCGATCCCTGCCCGGTTGCCAAGATAAGAGTTGGCCGCCTCACTCCCAAACAGCCACCGCTCCCACTGCCCGATCGATGCGCTGCAGCGCTTCGTCGGGCAATTTCACTCCCAGCGCGCGCACGTTGTCGGCTATCTGTTCCGGCCGCGAGGCGCCGATGATGGCCGAGGCCACCTCCGGCCTACGTAACACCCAGGCCAGCGCCATCTGCACCATGGTCAGCCCCAGATCCGCCGCAATCGGCTTTAACTGCTCCACAGCGGCCAACAAGTAATCCGAGCGGTAGTGGCGGCCAGCGGTCTCCATGAAGCGATTCATTTGCGCGTTGGCCGCCCGGCTGCCCGGCGGCGGCGGCTGGCCAGGAGCATACTTCCCGGTCAGAACCCCATGCGCCAGCGGCGAAAAGACTACATTCCCCACCCCGTGCCGCGCGCACGCAGGAAAAACCTTGCCCTCCGGCTTGCGCCACAGCATGGAGTACTGCGGCTGACTCGACGAGAACATGGTCAGGCCGCGCTCGGCAGCTACCGCCGCAGCCTGATCGATCTGTTCGCCGGTCCACTCGCTGAAACCGATGGCTCGCACTTTTCCCGCCTTCACTGCCCGGTCCAGCGCTTCCATGGTTTCGCCAAGCGGAGTCTCATGGTCCCAGCGGTGGCACTGGTAGAGATCGATAGACTCGACGCCCAACCGCTGCAGCGAGCGATCAAGCTGCTTGGCCACCTGGGCCGCCGAGAGACCGCGGTCCGGCTCGTCGCCGACGGGAAAAAACAGTTTGGTGGCGATCAGCACACGGTCGCGAGGGACGCTCTTGAGCGCTTCGCCCAGCACCCGCTCGGCCTCTCCCGCGCCGTACTCGTTGGCGGTGTCGAAGAGTGTAATGCCGTGCTCGACCGCGGTTTGAATGCAGCGGATGGCCTGCGCCCGCTCGACGCCCCCCGCTGCCGTAAGCCAGGTTCCGAAACTCAACTCACTCACTTGCAGCGGCCCACTTCCCAGGCGGCGATAGCGCATCACATCCTCCCGGCGGCGATGCAATCAGCCGCCCTATGCATCATATTCGCTTATCTTGCATACTTTTCCGATTCAGTGCATCATTGAGGCATCATGAGCACCGCCGCCATCACTTCCGCATCTCTGGCCACTGCAAAGCGTCGTGGGGGACAGGATAAGACGTTACCATCCCGCCGAACCACTGTGACACTCTCCCCCGAATCGCAGGAAATTCTGGAGCGATTCAAGAGCGCCACCGGCGCCTCGACCAGCGCCGCCATCGACCGCATCATCCGCCAAAGCGAGCCCGCGCCTTCGCGGTTGATCGATTACCACGGCCTCCTGGTCCTGAGTCTGCCTCCCGAGAATCCCGAAGACACCGTTCATTTCACCATCGAAGACATCAAGGATGCCGAAGATGAGATGGATCGCGAATATGTGGAACGTATCCTTCATCGTGATCGCAACACGGTCTCAGCCGGACAGCGGAACGGTGAAGATCGATGACCTTCCTTCTCGATGTAAATGTGCTCTACATATTGCATCAACCCAGACACACGGACTTCCAACTCGTGGACGATTGGTTTACTTTTCACCGCCAATCAAGATTCGCGACAAGTCCCATCACTCAAGCCGGCCTTGTTCGTCTGCTGATGCGGAATCTCTCGCAGATGGAGACCTACATCAGGGAGGAAGCCACTCTGTCTCTCCGGCAATTCACCCGTCTCCCCAACCATGTTTACTGGCCCGACAGCCCCTCCTACCTTGAAGCTGTGGACGCAATCATGGCCCGTGTGCAGGGCCACCGCCAGATCACCGATGCTTATCTGCTCGGACTCGCCATCCATAACGGTGGCAAGCTGGCCACGCTCGATCGCGGCATCGTTCACCTGGCTGGCCCGGATTTCGCCGGGCATGTAGAGTACATCGCTAGGGAAACAACCTTCCCCGCCACGGCAAAGCGCGCAGCAGGATAGTGCTATCCGCCTAATCCCTGCACCTTGCCTTTGCCCACCAGCGCTTCGACGCCTTCGATCCAGCCTTTATCGGCGGCCACGCTCATCTCTTCCGGTTCGAGAATCACCGCCCACTCGTCTTTCTTCTCCAGGTGCAGCATGATCTTGCCCGGTCCTGGCGAGGCGTCGGCCGCCGCTTTCAATGCGGCAAAGATCTTCTCGCTGGCCTGATCGAGATTGATGCGAATGCGCACGCCCGTGGGCAGCTTCACCTTCACATCGTCCAGCGCTACGATGGAGTTGATGGAGATCTTGGGCGCCTGATCCTCTTCGCCCATCAGCACTCCGCGCACCACCACCGCGGCCTCGATCTTCAACTGGTTGGCCAGCTTCTCATAGTCGCGCGAGAAGCAGATCAGATCGATCTTGCCGGTCGCATCTTCCAATGAGCCCATGGCGTAGAGCTTGCCGTCCTTCTTGCTCTTTTGCACGCGCAGCCCGATCAACAGGCCGGCCACTTGCAACTCGTCGCTGGGGTCCATCTGCTGGCCCCAACGACGCTCCGGCGGCTTGCGCTCCAGCGCCTCGGCCACACTGATTACGCCGATAAGATTGCGCAGCTTCTCGGCATACTTATCGAGTGGATGGCCGCTGACGAAGAAGCCCAGCACCTCTTTCTCGTTGGCCAGACGCTCGCCCTCTTCCCAGTCCTTGCCCTGAAAGAGGTCGTCGGCATCTTTGCTGCCTTTGACCGGCGCATCGTTGAAGAGGCCGAAGAGCGCCACCTGCCCTTGCGCCGCATCGCGCTGCGCCTTCTGCGCACGTTCCATGGCCTTGTCCACATGGGCCATCAGCGCGCCGCGCTTGCCCAGCGTATCTAGTGCGCCGGCCTTGATGAGCGACTCGATCACCCGCTTGTTCATCACCCGCAGATCGACCTTTTCGCAGAACTCCCACAGACTCTTGAACCTTCCGCCCACCTCTTCACGGGCTTTGAGAATGGACTCGATGGCGTTGCCGCCCACGTTCTTCACCGCCGCCAGACCGAAGCGAATAGCCTCGCCATGCGGGGTAAATTGCGCGCCCGAGGTCTGCACATCGGGCGGCTCGACGGCGATGCCCATCTCTTTACATTCGGCGATGTACTTGACCACATTCTCGGGCTTCGAAGTCTCGGAGGTCAGCAGCGCGGCCATGAACTCGACGGGATAGTGCGTCTTCAAATATGCCGTCTGATAGGAGACCAATCCATAGGCCGCGGAGTGCGACTTGTTAAAGCCGTAGCCGGCGAACTTCTCCATCTGATCGAAGACTTCGCCCGCGGTGTTCTTGGGCAAGCCCAGCTTGTCGGCGCCGTCCATGAAGCGGTCGCGCTGCTTGGCCATCTCCTTGGGATCTTTTTTACCCATGGCGCGGCGCAGCATATCGGCTTCGCCCAGCGAGTAGCTGGCCAGCACGTTGGCGATCTGCATCACCTGTTCCTGATAGACGATGACGCCCAGCGTCTCTTTGAGCACCGGCTCCATTTGTGGGAGCATGTACTCGACCTTGCGGCGGCCCCACTTGCGCTCGATGAAGTCGTCGGTCATGCCGCCCTGGATCGGCCCCGGCCGGAAGAGCGCGGTGAGCGCGGTCAGATCTTCGATGCGATCCGGCTTGTAGCGCCGCAGCATGTCTCTCATGCCATTCGATTCGAACTGGAATATGCCCGAGGTCAGCGCCGCTTGAAAAACCTTTTTGTATGTCTCTTCATCGTCGAGCGGGATCTGTTCGATATCGACGACAACCCCTTTGCTCTGCTCGATGAGTTTGAGGCAATCGACGATCACCGTCAGCGTGGTCAGACCCAGGAAGTCCATCTTCAACAGGCCCATCTTCTCGATGGCCTTCATATCGTAGGCAGTGACGATTTCGTCGTTCTTGGTCTTGACGACGGGAACCAGCTCGGTGAGCGCGCGCGGCGCAATCACTACGCCGGCCGCGTGCACGCCCTGCCCGCGCACCAGGCCCTCGAGCTTCTTGGCCGTGTCGATCAACTCGCGAATCACCGTGTCGTTGTCGTAGACCTTGCGCAGATCGGGAACGTCTTCCAAAGCCTGATCGATAGTCATGCCCACGGTGGCGGGAATCAGCTTGGCAATGCGGTCCACGTCGCCATACGGCATGTCGAGCGCGCGCCCGCAGTCCTTGATGGCCGCCTTGGCCGCCATGGTGTTGAAGGTGATGATCTGCGCCACCTGCTCGCGGCCGTACTTGCGCGTGACGTAGTCGATGACTTCGCCGCGCCGGTTCATGCAGAAGTCCACGTCGATATCGGGCATGGAGACGCGCTCGGGATTGAGAAAGCGCTCGAAGAGCAGCACGTTCTGCAGCGGATCGATGTTGGTGATCTCCATGGCATAAGCCACCAACGAACCGGCCGCCGAACCGCGCCCTGGGCCGACAGGAATGCCGTTGTCCTTGGCGTACTTGATGAAGTCCCACACGATCAGAAAGTAGCCGGTGTACTTCATCTGCTTGATGATGCCGATCTCGTACTCCAGCCGCGCTTCGTATTCGGCTATCGTGGCCCGCAGTTGGCCGCGATTTTGCAGATGTCGAATCGAGGTCTCCATGCGCTTCTTGAATCCCGCGCGGCAGATCTCTTCGAAGTAGCTGGCGATGGTGTGCCCCTCGGGCACGGCGAATTGCGGCCAGGGATTGTCCACTTTGTGCAGCTTCAAATGGCAGCGCTCGGCGATCTCCATGGTGCGCGCCATCACGCCGGGCGAATCGGGAAAGAGCCGCTGCATCTGATCGGCGTCCTTCACGAAAAACTGATCGCTGTCGAAGCGGAAGCGCTCGGCATCGTGCACCTTGGAGCCGGTCTGCACGCAGAGCATCACATCGTGGGCGTGCGAATCCTCACCGCACAGGTAGTGCGAATCGTTGGTCAGCACCAGCGGAATGTCGAGTTCCTTCTCCAGCCGGAAGAGGTCGGTCTGAATGCGCCGCTCATCGGCCAGGCCCTGGTCCTGAATCTCGAGATAGAAATTGCCGCGCCCGAAGATGTCCTGGTAGCCCTGCGCCGAGGCTTTGGCCTTTTCATATTTGCCCGCCATCAGCTCTTCGCAGAGCTCGCCGCTCAGGCAGCCGCTGAGGCCAATCAAGCCCTTGGCGTGCTGGGCCAGATATTGCTTGCTGATGCGCGGCTTGCGATAGAAGCCGTGCAGCGAGGCCTCGGAGGTGATGCGGATCAGATTGCGATAGCCCTCTTCGTTTTCCGCAAGCACCAGCAGGTGGTTGTAGTCGTCGCCCTGCGCCGGGGCGCGGTGGTCCTCGTTCTTGCAGACGTAGAGCTCGCAGCCCAGAATCGGCTTGATGCCCTTGTGCTTGGCCGCCTCGAAGAAGTGGACCGCTCCATAGATATTTCCGTGATCGGTCATGGCGACCGACTTTTGCCCCAACGCGGCGACCCGATCGACCAGCTTTTTGACGTCGCAGGCCCCATCGAGCAGCGAGTACTCGGTATGCAAATGCAAATGTGTGAATTCTGCCATGGCATCTACGATTCTAGTCGCCGGTCGCCTGTGGGAGCGCGGCTAAAGACCTGCGGCAAACCCGGCAAACTGAGGAAAACCGGGTCATAATAACGGATAATCCGCTCAATTGGCTTAAGAATCAGAGCATGGCGGGCGGCCCGCAGCTCGAATGAGTACGCCCCAGGTCCCGCCATTGGAACCTGGGCGTCTGGGGTACCTAAATCGCAGTCAATTTGCTTGCCTGGCCGCTGATCTCGACCGTGGTGGCCGACATCTGCTCGACCGAGCTGGCGATATGCATCACCTGCTGCGCGGTGCTCTCGAAGGTCGCCGAGGCCGCTTCGGCCTTTTCCTGGATGGTCTGGAAAACGGCGCACAATTCGGCGGAGAAAGGCATGATCTTGGCCGATTCCATGCGCGAGATCTCGGCCAGCCGCCGCACCTCGCCGGCCACTACGGCAAAGCCGCGACCCGCTTCTCCGACCCTGGCTGCCTCGATGCTGGCATTCAAGGCCAGCAGGTTGGTTTGGCCGGCGATGTTGTTGATGGCATCGGCGATGGGCTTGAAGAGTTCGGTGGACTTGGACGATTCGGTCACATCCACCACGAGGTTTCTGAAGATGGCCTTCTGCTCCTCAAAGGTCTCCAGCAGCGCCTTCGACATCTGCGCGATGGTGGCATTGGCCGCCACCATCTGTGAAAGAGCCGCCGAAACATTGCTGGCGATGATCGCTTCTTCCGCCTGGCGCGCTTCGGATTCCTTCTTCAACCCTTCCACGTGGACCATCTCTTCCTGCAACCGATCCTCTTTGAAGTGGTGACAGTTTTCCGGCTTGTTGAGGCCGTTGAAGATGGCCACCGCCATCACTTCGCAGTCGTTGTAGCCACAGGCGCAGCAGTTGTACCGATCCTCTTCGGAGTACTTCTTCATGGAGCGGTAGACCGCATCCAGTTCGGCTGCATTAGGCTTCTTGATGGTGTTGTTAGCGGTCAGATCAAGATAGGTCCGCCGATATAATCCCGGCTCCCAGCGGCTATCGATCGCCTTCTTCAGCTTTCTGCCACCGCGCAAACGCCCCAGCAGACTCTTGTCGCGATATTTCTCCTGCATCTCGATCGAGCGCTTCTCGACAAGCGCCTCGACTTCATCGACGGACTTGTCCATATTGAGAGTGCCTGTACCACCGTTGCAGCCCATCTCGCAGTTCAGGCAATCGACCAGCAGGGGCGCCGTGCCCTTGGCGATGTTATCGCCAAGATGATCGAGATAGTGGTAGATGGTGGGGCATCCTTCGATCTTGCGCGTGAGATTGACAACCGCCGGATTCTCGCGGATCGCAGTGCGCAAGAGTCCGCCGGGCGTGGAGAAGAGAACCGCCCGCTCCGCCGGGGGATTGTCGTAATCGAGCGCCGGAAAATCGGCGAGCGAGATGCGATTGTTTTTGAAGTGCCCGTCGAGCGAACGGAAGGTCACATTAAAGTCGCCCAGACCGGTCTCTTCGAATTCCCTGGCCTTGGCAATGCAGGGAGACAGAACCACCACCCTGGCATTGCGCTGTTGCTGGTAATAGCGCTTGATCATGCGAATGGTATGCAGCATGGGACTGTCGACCGGGGCAAGATAGCCGCGCAGTTCCGGACGATAGATCTGGATATAGGTGACGATGGCCGGACAGGGCTGGGAGATGACCGCCCTGGGCTTGTCTTCCTTGATATGTTCCAGATAAGACTTGATGGTGAGCTCAGCGCCGAAGCTGACATCGAAGACGCCCTCGACGCCCATGCTTTTCAGCCAACCATTGACATTCAGGTATTGGTCGGGAAAGTTGGAAGCAATGGCGGGAGCGACAATGGCCACCAGCGGCACGCCTTCTTTTACCGCGCGAAGAAATGCCTCGAAATCGTCTATCCCCGAACGGGCATCATGGGTGCAGGCGGCGATGCAGTGGCCGCAGCCGATGCACATCTCCTGGTTGATTTCTACATACTCCCCGCTGCCGTCATTGCAGAACTTTACCGGACAAGCGGCGATACAGGCGTGACAGTTGGTGCATTTCTCCCGATCGACCTCGACAACTTTGCGCAACGACTTTTTCACCAGGGCCCCTTTTCAACGATGAGTAATCGATTCTCGCCTGCCTACCAACAAGGCGAGGATAGTCAAGTCCCAAAAGTTCTGTAGAATCCCATTCCTCAGGGTAGTTGGTTCTTG
>CAZBPD010000033.1:0-50187 GCA_964493705.1 uncultured Occallatibacter sp. | reverse complement strand
CAGTACACCGACCAGCCGCAGCGCTTCATGGTGGCCGAGCTGATCCGCGAGCGCATTCTGGTCGAAACGGGCGAAGAGGTCCCCTACGCCTCGGCGGTGGTGATTGAGCGCTTTGAAGAGGCGCGCCCCATCAGCGACCGCCCCCGCAAGAAGGGCTCACCGCCGCCCAAGCTGCCCCTGACCCGCATCGCCGCCGCCATCTATTGCGAGCGCGAAGGGCAGAAGGCGATCCTCATCGGCAAGGGCGGCAGCAAGCTCAAGGACATCGGCGCCGGCGCCCGCAAGCAGATCGAGTCGCTGCTGGGCACCCGCGTCTACCTGGAGCTGCACATCATCGTCGAGCCCGGCTGGCGCGAGTCGCACCCCTTTGTCGAGTCCCTCGACTGGCGCAACCAGTTGGAAAAGATGGCTGAAGATCAGGCCGTAAAGCGGCACCTGGGCGACGACGAATAATTCGCTGGCTTTGATTCAATGGCAAAAGCGAAAACCTGAAATTGAGCGGAATCCATCCAGGATTCCGCTTTTTCCTTGCCTTTTTGAACTACTTTGCCGCATCGTGTTTTGTTGCTCTTGAAAGCACGGGAGGGCGGTGCTACGCTCGTGGTGTGATTTGAATGTCACACTTGCTTGGCCCGCAACCTGATATGGAAGCGATTCCCAGAGAGATTTTGGTTTGCCAAGAGGAAGATGGTCGGGAGCCGTTCAGTGAATGGCTGGCCGGGCTGGATGCGAAGGCCGAGGCCCTTGTTCTGGATCGCATCGATCGCCTTGAGGAGGGTAATTTTGGAGACGTTCAGCCGGTTGGTCAGGGAGTTTCGGAGCTGAGAATCGACTTCGGGCCTGGATACCGGGTCTATTTCGGCCAAATCGGCAGACAGGTCCATCTGATCCGCGGTGGAACCAAGAAGGATCAGCAGCGGGACATTCATTCAGCCAAGCGATTTTGGAGCGACCATGACTAGCAGAACCAGACCATACCGCGAGTTGCTGCTGGAGCGATTGGTTAATCCCGAAGTGGCTGGTCATTATCTCAACGCGGCGCTCGAAGACTCCCCGGAGAGTTTTCTCAAGGCGCTGCGCAACGTCGCGCAATCCCGGCAGATGGCCCAGGTCGCCAAGGACTCTGGAATTCAGCGCGAGACCCTCTATCGCTCCTTTTCCGAGCAGGGCAATCCGACCTTTTCGACCCTGTCGAATGTGCTGGCCGCATTGGGGATGAAGCTGGTCGTCGCCGTCGATACAAAGACGGAATCCGCGCGGCGGGATTCGGCTGCCGACTGAGGTTTCCATCTTGCTTCAGGATCTCCAGGAATTCTTAATCTTGACCGCCGTATACTCCTCCTTTACTGCCAGAGGCGTATTGAATTGCGCCGCGGTCGGAGATGCCATGCGAGTCGTTAAATTCCTGCCTTTTTGTGCCCTGCTTGCCGGGTCCCTTTTTGCCTTACAGGCCCAGACCGCTCCATCGAGCCGGGCGGTCTTCAATATCGTCGATTTCGGCGCACGCACCGACGCCTCCGCGCCCGCTACCGAGGCCTTTCGCGCCGCCATCCAGGCCGCCAAAGTTGCTGGCGGTGGGACGATTCTTGTGCCGCCGGGCCGTTACATCAGCGGCCCCATCGAACTCTTCAGCAACATGACCTTGCAGGTGGATGCCGGCGCGGTGGTGGAGTTTCCCGCACAGCCGCTGCCCTACACACCGGGACGCCAGCAGGGCATCGAGACGCTGACCCCAGTGCCACTGATCGGCGGCCACGATGTGGAGAATGTCACCGTCACCGGACGCGGCATTCTGACCAGCAGCAACGCCGACTGGATGAAGTTGCACAGCCGCATCGTCCCTGGCCATGCAGCCCAGAGCGAGTTGGCCAGCGACGCCGCCAGCTCCGCGGCCACGGGAGAGAAGACGGTCGAAGAGCTGGGCAGCGCCAACGGTCCCGCCTGGGAGCATCTTCTTCTTGACCTCGACGCCGGCAAGCAGATCGGCGACGAGGAGCGCCGCGCCGCCGCGGCGGAGATGCGCCCCTCTTTTATTCGCTTCATGAATGCCAAAAATGTGCTCGTGGAAGGCGTGCGGTTCGAAGGTTCGCCGATGTGGACGATCCATCTGCTCTATACCGAGAACGCCACCGTCCGCGGTGTCACCATCGAGACCCATCCCGGCGTGCACAGCGACGGCATTGTGGTCGACTCCAGCCGCTTCGTGCGCATCTCCGACAGCTTTATCGATACCGGAGACGACGGCATCGTGCTCAAGTCCGGCAAGGACGCCGACGGACGCCGCGTTAATCGGCCCACCGAAGACGTGGTCGTTACCAACTGCACCGTGCATCATGCGCACGGCGCACTCACCATCGGCAGCGAGACCTCGGGCGGCATCCGCAACGTTGTCGCCAGCAACATCACCGCAGTGGATACCGAGAACGGCATCCGCATCAAGAGCCGCCGCGGCCGCGGAGGAGCGATCAAGGACCTGCGCTTCGACAACTGGACGATGCGCAACGTGGGCGAGGGCATCGTGGTCACCAGCTACTACCGCATGGAGGGTGAAGCCCCGCCACAAGATGAACCGCTCAGTGTGCGCACTCCCATCTTCCGCAATATCTCGATCAGCCACATCACCATCGACGGCGCCAAAAAGGCCATCGAAATCGAAGGCCTGCCGGAGATGCCCATCACCACGCTGCGCCTCAGCGATATTCTCGCTACTGCCAGAACTGGCCTGACGGCGTTGAAGACCGACAGCCTCGAACTGCATCATGTGCAGATCGATGCAGCGCGCGGACCGGCCTTCACCATCGACTCCGCCGCCAACCTGGAACTTGACGGCATCGGCGCGCGCACGCTGCAGAGCGAACCGGTGCTGCGCCTCACCCACAGTCCGGATGCGGTGCTGCGCAACAGCCGCGCCTTTCCCGGCACGGAGATCTTTCTCTCTACGGGGCAGGGCGAGTTGAAGTCCGTACATCTAGTTGGCAACCTGCTGGAGAACGCCAAGACGGCGGCAGAGGAACGCTGAGATTGAAACCCCGCCGCATCAGCTCTAATCCGCCGACATAGCTTCCAGCGGCTCCTGGACCTCTTTGCGCTTTTGCCCCTTGTAATCGGAGAAGTGGACGACGTTGTCGTAGGCGTCCTTGATCAGATCCTGCAAGGGAATGACGCTGCCGTTGACGCGCTGTTCGTCGAGCAGGTCGAGATCCACGTCGGCGAAGATCATCTGCTCCTGGTTGATAGTGCCTTCGGCGGCGATGCCGTCGCGGGCGAAGAAGTAATCCGAGGGAGTCAGAATGGCCGCCTGCCCGTAGTTCGCGGCCATGTTGGGCACCAGCGGCAAGTTGCCCACGGTGCCGGTGACGGCCACGTAGACCTGGTTTTCGATGGCCCGCGCCTGGGAGCAATAGCGCACCCGGCAGAAGCCCTCGCGACCGTCGGTGCACGAAGGCACAAAGAGGATCTCCGCGCCGGCCTCGGCCATCACGCGCGCCACTTCGGGGAACTCCACGTCGTAGCAGATGAGGATGGCGATGTTGCCGAAATCGGTGTGGTAGACATAGAGGCCGTTACCGCGGCTCAGTTGGTAGGGGCCGCTCTCGGTGGGCGTGAGGTGGACCTTCTTCTGGCGGAAGACCTGCCCGTTGGGAGTAAAGAGGTGAGCGGCGTTGAAGACCTTGCCCTTCTGAATAATGGGATGGGTTCCGGCGATGATGTACATGCCGGTCTCACCGGCCAGGCGCATGAAGAGCGCCTCGTAATCCGGGGCCATGCGGGCCAGGCGGCGCACCGCCATGGCCGGCGCCGGCTCGTTGATGTAGCTGAGCAACTGCATGGTGAAGAACTCGGGGAAGAGCACGAAGTGCGCCTTGTACTCCTTGGCGCTGCGCACAAAGAACTCCACCTGGTGGACGAAGTCTTCAAAGCAGGAGATGGGTCGCAGCAAGTACTGGATAGCGGCGATGCGCACGCGGCGCGGACGGGGCGTCTCGCGCAGGGCGTCGGCGGCGGCCTGCTCCAGGGCCGCGTGTTGCATGCTGGCCTGCAGGCTGACCGAGGAACTGTACTCCGGGTTCAACCACTCCAGCACCGTGGCAAAGCCGCAGGATTCGGTATCGGCCATGTAGCCGGGGACCACATCCAGCACCACCAGGCCGTTTTCCAGTTGGAAGCTGAGCGCGGGGTCGCGGTGCTTGCCGTCGACCACATCGGCTACATATTCCTTGGCCGATTTGTCGTCGGCAACCCGCCGATAGCCGGGGATGCGCCCGCCGGTCAACATGCGTTTCAAGCCGCGCTCCCGGATCAACTCCTTGCGCGCCTCGTACATCAGCGTGCCGATGCCCTGCTTGCGGGCCTCCGGCGCCACGCCCATATCCGCGCCGTAGAGGGTCATGCCCATGGGGTTGTGGGTGTCGAAGGTGCCGTTGCCGGTGATTGACGACCAATTCGCCGATTCGGCGTAGTCGTCCCAATCGATGAGCAGGGAACTGGAGGAGCCCAGAACTTTGCCGTCCGCATCGGCAACGACGAGTTGCCCCTCGGGGAAGATCTCCAGATGATGCGCCAGTTGATCGGTCCGCCAGGGGGACTGGTTGGGAAAGGCGCGGCGTTGCAACTGAATAACGGCCGGAATGTCCTCGATGGTCATTTGCCGGACGCAAAAATGGGGAAGAATTTCGTCGTATGTTTCCATGGTGCAGTGCTCCTCAGCGCGGAAAGGTCTTGCACCGCCAGCTTAAGCCGGGCATCGTGAAAGGAATCTTACAGTCCGTTCAATATCTGTAGCATTTGCCGTTGCCGCGCCCAGGGAGGCGACGTTCCATCATCCGCAATGGCGATATTTCCTCCAAGTCCATCGCGGAGATGCAAAATAGGAGAAGGCGAAGTATCGCCGCCTCTTTCCTTCGCCGAGCTGCAATAGATTGAGAGGGTTTCCGCATGGGTCTACTTCGTCAAGTTATTTACTTTGTTTTTTCAGGATTTTCGATCTTCGCGGTGGTTGCAGCGCAGGGCCAGACCGCCCCGACGGCACAGATAGCACCTGCTGTCGCACCAGCCTCAACTACTCAAGCCGGCGCGGAGACCGCTCCGGCCGGCGCAATCTCCGCTCAAACCGCTCCTTTGCCCATGTTTCATGGTCGAGCCAATCTGGTTCTGGTCGATGTTGTCGTCACCGAGAAGGACAAAGCCGTGCATGGCCTCGATCGCAGCCGTTTTCACATCTTCGAGGACGGCAAGGAGCAGACCATCACCTCCTTCGACGAACACCAGTCTGCCAGCGTCCCCGTTGCCGTCAAGGCGGAGCCGCTGCCTCCCCACACCTACTCCAACACGCCCGTTTACCCGCCAGCGAGCGCGGTCAACGTGCTGCTGCTCGACGCTTTGAACACGCCATTGGAGAACCAGATGGGGGTGCGCCACCAGATGATCGAGTTCATGGGCAAGATTCCGCCGGGAACGCCGCTGGCCATCTTCATCCTCTCTTCCAAACTGCGCTTGCTCTCGGGCTTCAGCACCGACGCCGCAGCTCAGGCAGCGGAGCTGAAGACCTCCAGGGCCAACCCGCAAATGTCTTCGCTGATGATCGGTGCGGAAGGGCTGGTCAGTTCGCCGCAAGAACCGAAAGGCGAGATGGCTCAATTGTTCGATGCCCACCTGGCTGAATTTCAGGCCCAGGTGCGCACAGATATGACACTCGACGCCCTGCAGCAATTGGCAGCCTACCTAAGCGCCATTCCGGGGCGAAAGAACATCGTCTGGTTCACGGCGGCTTTCCCTTTAGGCAGCGTTCCCGGCTATTTCCTCTTTCGCCCGTACGGTGTTGCCGGCGCGAAGGGAGAACAGATTCAAACGGCCGCCGACATGCTTACGGCAGCGCGCATCGCCATCTACCTGGTAGACGCGCGAGGACTCACCGTGCCTTCCAGATACAGCGCGGCGGACAATTCCTTCTATGCGGATACCACGCTTGCCTTGAGCGGAAAGCTCGATGGGCAGCGCCAACAGCAACTCATTGACGAACACAATCGGATACTCAGCGAGCAAAACGCCATGCAGCAGTTTGCCGAAGAGACCGGCGGCCGGGCCTTCGTCGAAACCAACGACCTGGACGGGGCCACCGCCAGCGCCATCGACAGCGGCTCGAACTACTACACCATCGGTTACGCGCCGGCCAGCGCCAAGCTCGACGGGAAGTTCCACAAGACCGAGGTGCGGATAGAGGAGCGTAAGGCAGAACTCGCGTACCGTCACGGCTATTACGCAGATACGGTCGGGAAATACTCGCCCAACAGCATTGGGCGGCCCAACTTCTACGCCGAGGCGGTCGAATTCGGCGCACCGCAGGAGACTGAGATTCTCTTCAAGGCGCGGGTGCTGCCTGCCGCCGACCCGCTCTTCCACCAGGTGAGCCTGCCCAGCGGGCCGGGCGGAGAGATGACGGCAAGCATCAAGGGGCCGAAGCACCGCTCTATCGTCGATTTGACGCTCGACGCTCACGGTCTCGCCTTAGACTCCGCCGCGGATGGAACCCGTCAAGGGTCGATCCACCTGACGATAATCGCCTACGATGCCGATGGCCAGCGGGTAAACTCCTTCGACCATGGATACCAGCTTGCCTTGAATTCCGCGCAATACGAGCAGGCCTTAGCCAAAGGGATTTTCCTGCGCCAGCCCATTGACCTGCCCGCGGGCCAGATCTTCCTGCGCATCGCTGTCTACGATCTCAATGCCAGCCACGCCGGGTCGCTGGAGATTCCGCTGCAGGTCGCGATGCGTTAGGCCCAACTCTCGGGGTGCTATGATCCTGCGCTCAATTCAATTGGAATCGGTAACTCTGGTTCCGTTCTGAGAAGATGATTAAGATCGCGAAAATCAAAGGGAAACAATCGACCGGCTGGTAGGTAGGGCTCGATAGCGATTCCAGAATGGTTCTACCCTGCAACCTTTTTGCAAGGTCGTTGCTCGCTGAGGCGCGCGCCGGCTTGAATGCAGGGGTTTCTCGATTCACCTATTCTGGAATCGAAATGGCCTTGACGACTCAAGGGAAAAGCTTAGGTTTTGAAGCCCGGTTGTACACTTTTTTGCAGGAAAGCCAGCAGAATAGAAAAAGGCGCGCCATGGCCGCCCATACTTCGCTGGATCGCAATAGAACGGGAGGGTTCCTGAATGCGTTCGTTTTGTCGAGTGATACGGTTTGGTCTCTTTGGGTTGTCGATCCTTGCAGTGGTTGCCGCGCAGGGCCAGACAGCCTCGCCGGCACCGTCCGCACCCACTGCTTCCACTCCTCAATCCGGCGGTCAAACCGCTCCTTTGCCCATGTTCCATGGTCAAGCCAATCTGGTTCTGGTCGATGTCGTCGTCACCGAGAAGGACAAAGCCGTGCACGGCCTCGACCGCAGCCGTTTTCACATCTTCGAGGACGGCAAGGAGCAGACCATCACCTCCTTTGATGAACACCAGTCTGCCAGCGCACCCGTTGCCGTCAAGGCGGAGCCGCTGCCTCCCCACACCTACTCCAACACGCCGCTTTACCCGCAAACCGGCGCGGTCAACGTGCTGCTTTTCGACGCCTTGAATACGCCGATCGAGAATCAGATGCAGGTGCGCAAGCAGATGGTCGAGTACATGAGCAAGATCCCAGCGGGAACGCCGCTGGCCATCTTCACGCTCTCTTCAAAGCTGCGCTTGATTACCGGGTTCACCACCGATGCCGCGGCTCTGGTGAAAGCGCTGAAGAGTTCCAAAGCCAACGGTCAGCCTTCGGCGCTGCTGATCGGCAATCAAGGTCTGGCCGGCGAGACGCAAACGAGCCTCGATGCCGTGACGCCAGATACATCCTCATCGGACATTGTCAGTCGAGTTGGAGCGATGGATGCGGTCTCCGCGATGAAGCAGTTCGAGGCCGACCAGGCCTCCTTTCAGACCGATGTGCGCATCGACATGACCATCGATGCCCTGCAGCAGTTGGCGGCCTACCTGGGCGCCATACCGGGGCGAAAGAACGTCATCTGGTTCTCTACCGCTTTCCCACTGGAGGTCTTTCCCGATCTCACACTCTACGACCCCTTCAGTGTTGTTCGCGGGAATTCGGAACAGGTTGAAAAGGCCACCAACATGCTCGCTGCGGCGCGCGTCGCCCTCTACCCCGTGGATGCCCGTGGACTTACTGTAAGTTCGAAATATAGCGCTGCGGACAACTCCTTCCGCGGGAGTACCGCGCTGGCCTTGAGCGGGAACCTCGACAAGCAACGGAACCAGCAGCTCAATGACGAACGCGAAAAGATCCTCACCGAACAGGGCGCAATGCAGAAGTTTGCCGCGGATACAGGCGGACAGGCATTCGTCGAAACCAACGACCTGGAAAAGGCCATCGCCAGCGCCATCGAGAACGGCTCGAACTATTACACCATCGGTTATGTGCCGGCCAGCCCCAAACACGACGGGAGGTTTCACAAGACCGAGGTGAAGGTGGAGGAGCGCAAGGTAGAGCTCGCCTACCGGCACGGCTTTTTCGCGGATTCGGCCGGGAAAAACTCGTCCAACAGCGCTGTGCGGCCCAGCTTCTTCGCCGCGGCAGTTGAGCAGGGTGCGCCGCAGGTGACCGAGATTCTGCTGAAGGCCCGCGTGCTGCCTGCCAGCGATCCGCTCTTCCAGCAGGTGAGTCTCCCCAGCGGTCCGGGCGGAGAGATGACGGCAAGCATCAAAGGTCCCGTGCACCGGTCTATCGTCGATTTGACGCTCGACGCGCACGGCCTGGCCTTCGACACCGCCGCGGACGGTACCCGTCAGGGGGCGATTCATCTCACCATGATTGCCTATAACGGCGATGGCCAGCGGGTAAACTACTTCGACCATGGATACCAGTTGGGAGTAAAAGCCGCACAATACGAGCAGATCTTGTCGAAGGGGATTGTGGTGCGCCTGCCGATCGACCTGCCCGCCGGTCCGGTCTTCTTGCGTATCGCGGCCTTCGATCTCAATAGCAGCCACGCTGGGTCGCTGGAGATTCCGCTGCCGGTCGCGGCGCAATAGACACAGTTGCGACGGAGCATCGACACAGGAAAGGCTTCGGCGACTTTGCGGTGTGGAAGGGAAGCCTCTATTCGCCCATCACGTGGCCGCGTCCCTGGCACTTGACCTTGTACATGCGGCTGTCGGCGGCGCCGATGATGGCGTGGATGGAGTTGCCGTCGGCCGGGGCAGTGGCCAGGCCGATGCTGGCGCCGATGCGCAGGGTGTGGCCATTCTTCATCTGAAACGGCGTCTCTGCCAGGTCGCGCAATAACTGTAAGGCGAGGGCGTGGGCCGCCTTAGACGAGGTTTCGGGCATCAACAGCACAAATTCGTCGCCGCCATAGCGAAAGCACCAATCCTGTTTGCGGCACAGTTCTTTAAGACGGCGGCCGGCGCGGGCCAGCAGTTCGCTGCCCACCAGATGGCCGTGCGCGTCGTTGACCAGTTTGAAATGATCGAGGTCGAGAAAGGCCAGGCTGAGCGGCATTCTAGACCGGCTGCAGTGCTCCAGTTCCCGCTCCAACACATCGTAGAGATGGCGCACGTTGTAAAGCCCAGTGGTGTCGTCGGTAATGGTCAGTTGCTGAATGCGGGCGACATCGCGGGAGTTTTCAATGGCGATGGCGGCGTGATCGGCCAGAATGTGCAGGAAGGCAATGGTGTAATCGGTCAACTCGTTGGGACTGGGGTTGAGGATCTCAATGACCCCTTGAATCCCTTTACGCCCGCGCAGCGGCAAGGCGATGGCCGAGTGCACGGCGCCGGATTTAATGCTATGCGCATCGCGCAGGCGGGGATCGTCCGCGGCGCCGGGAACAATCAGTGTCTCCCCGTGCTGGGCCACCCAGCCGGCCACGCCTTCGCCTACTTTTACCCGCAGATCGCGCAGATGCTCCTCTTCGCCACTGGCGGCAAGAGCGTAATAAAGCTCCTGTCGGCTTTCGTCCAGCATCAGGAGCGTCCACAAATCGGCGGTAATCAGCCGCTCCATGTGCTCCAGAATGGTGCGCAGGATGTCGTCCAGATCGAAACTCGAACTGAGCGAGCGAGCCAGTTGGTGCACCACGACAAGGTCGTTGAGCGGGATGCGGCTTTCAGCGTTCGGCGTCATCCAAGGGGACCCATGTGAAGCGAGCGATGCGATTATTTTGTCATACAGAGCGCGCCGTGCGATACCGAAATCCCTTGCACAGAACGGCTTGGCGGGGCTTTTGCAGGCCAGAGGTGGGCTCCGTTGCGAAATATCCCGACAAGAAGGACAAATACCGCAAAGAGCACAGATTTCTCTAGAAGTTTGTACAGCCTTTTCGCAAGGGACAACAAAAACGCATCGTTCTGGTGCGGTTTCGGGTCCAGTAGGCCGGCGAAGACCGGTGGGGAAGAGGGTGAACTCATTCTGCCGAGATGCCTACCGCGGCTTGGGAGCCTGTTGGACTTCAATGGCGCTAATCAGCGGATAGTTCATCACAGGCGTGAAAATAAGTTCGATCTTCCCCTGAGCAGTCGCCTGTACATTGTCAAAGGTCTTCACCACAGGGTTTGCGCCGGCTTCTTTGAGAATGTCGAAATCTTTGAGCAGGGTACCGCCGTTGCACCACACGTCGAAGACCCGGCTGCCAGGACCGCCGATGCCGACGTTCTCTCTGCCAAACCAAGGTTCCTTGAAGTAGAGCCGTACCTGGTACTTTTCCAGAGGAACCACCGGGAGAATATAGCGGAAGTTCCCAACCCGGTTAAAGCCGTACAGACCCGTGTGCTCATTATTGCCCGTCTTTGAGCTCTGGCTAGGGCGGCCACCGATCACATAACGGTCGGGGAGCCAGAGATTTCCGCCGGGATCTTTGTAGGGGCTCGATCCAGCGATAATCCGGATAGGCAACAGCGCTTCGGAGGGAGCAGGCAGGAACTCCACAGCCTTTATGGCGGAGATTTCTCCGGCGTAATCGATGTGAATGGTGCCGTCGTTCTCGGGGCGAACACCTCGGAATACCTTGGTATCGGCGATGTAATCGCCGCCGGCATCGTCCACCACATCCAGGGAGATGTTGTCGCCCCCATTGATCGAAAAAACAGATCGGTCGGTGGCCTCGGGCAGATCGGAGGCTTCGGCAAAGAGCAGATGCACCTCGTAAATCCCCGGATCGACGGGAAAGACGCAATGCGCATGACCGCGAACCCCGCCCAGAAAGATAGCTGGGTCATCGGTGCCGGCAATCCGTTGGGCGGGTTCGGAAAGATCGACGCCGCCGGTACAGTAATTCCCGGGCGTCCAGGTATTTCCGGCGCGATCGACGTAAGGCGCGCGGCCTTTCCCCAATAAGGCCCTAACCGGGTGCCCCTTGACAGCAATCCCGGTCTTGAGATCCGCCGCAGCACCCAAGGTCGCATGGGCTCGCGAATGCACGACCGCAAGCAGGATTCCGCCTGCAAGGACAAGGAAAACCAGTGCAAGTCCGGAGATCATCCATCTCTGACGAGCAGCACCCAGTTTGGCGACGGCTTCTGCCGCGGATGAAGAAGCAGCAGGCACGCCAGGATCGCTGGATGAAACCGCGATCGCTGTCTCATCCTCCTGATAGACGAAAGAAGGCGCATACTGCCCGGCGGGGATATGGATTTGTACGGGGCGAGAGGCTCCGGGGCCCGCATAGATCTCCTGGAGGCGCTTGCGCAATTGGTGTGTGGTCACACGGACGATCGTGTCCACCTGGGGATTGAAGTCGCTCCGGCGTCCCAGGGCTTCAACGGCGAGCGCGTGCTCGTTGAGTTGACCAGCCTGGCCCTCGAAGTGCTTCTCACAGATGAACTTCAGGATCTGGGCGAGGTTGTGGGAGCGGCCCAACACTCCCGAAGTGAGCAACCAATCGAGTTCTTGATGCTCTCTTTCCCTCGCATTGAGAACGGTGGCCATGGATCAGGCAACTCCCGGTTGATGTCAAGGTGATTCTACATGAATGTCTCAGTGTCGATTCTCCGGGTCATCCACGGCTCCCTCATTCACGTTCCTTAATCCTTTTCCAACATCAATTTAACAGAGACCATTAACAACGTTAACGTGGCCGGACGGCGTGCTTTCCGAAACGATTTACTACTCATTTTCCCGATTTTGCGAGGGGCGATGGGTTTGTTCACAATCTCGATCACATAGATTTCACCTTGAAATAACAAGACGCAGGACAAAGCCGCTCCCTAAGATCAGGCGCATTGATCTGAATCTGTTTCTTCACCTCGCCGGAGTCCCGGGCCAGTCGTCCTGATTGGCAGCAGCGATCGCGACGGGAGAGGAAGGACAGGAACGATCTTCAGATGAATGCCAGTCCCGTTGGTTTTAATCCGGTTCTGGCGTTTTATCAGGACGCAAAGCAAGATCTGGAAACGCAAAGGATCTCGGTCCAGGTTTTTCAGTAGGGGATCCTCAAAGGATTTAAGGAGCGACACATGAACTCAATCTCTCGGAGGCAGTCGATTATGGCATTTGTGAGTCAAAGACCAAATCTGTTCCTCAAACTGGCAGGTTTCGTACTTCTCCTTGGGCTGGCCTTCCAGACTGCCGGCGCACAACAGACAACCGGAACGATTGTTGGAACCGTGACGGATCAACAGAGCTCGGTGGTCAACACGGCCAAGGTCAAGGCAACCAATGTGGATACGGGCTTCACCCGCACGGTGCCGGTGAACGGATATGGTGAGTACCGTATCGAAAACCTTCCCGTTGGCAACTACATCGTGCAGGCGGACGCTGCCAGCTTTGAGCGTTTTGTGCAAAAAAACCTCACCCTCGACGTTGGCCAGACACTGTCTCTGGACATCAAACTGGTGGTGGGCGCGCAGGATGTGACCATCACGGTCAGCGAGGCTCCCCCGCAGATCAATACCAGCGACGCGGTCTTGGGCCGTACCATTGAGCCGGAGGAGGTCATCGGCCTGCCCCTGGTCAACCGCAATGCTTACACCGAACTCTCGCTCACACCGGGCATCATGGCCAATAGCGCCAGCACCACCCAGAACCCCGCCGGCACCCCCAATTTCCAGGTGGGACTGCCGTCGGAAGATGTCCAGGTCAACGGCTCGCTCGACTCCGGCAATGGAACCGTGGCGTTCTATCTGGATGGCGGCAACAACATTACGGGAATGCGCAACTACGGCAACCCGGCGCCCAACCCCGACGCCATCGATGAGGTCCGTGTCGATACCAGCGCATTCCAGGCGCAATACGGCCAATTCTCCGGCGCCATCGTTTCGGTTCTCACCAAGTCGGGAACCAACAAATTCCACGGCTCAGTATTTGAGTTCAACCGCAACACCGACCTCAACGCCTGGGGCTGGGGTATCGCCCCCGGTACCTCTCTTGTGAATTCCGCCGGATATTCCACTAAGCCGCCCTACCACCGCAATCAGTTTGGCGGCGCCGTCGGCGGCCCCATCAAGCACGACCATGCCTTCTTCTTCCTCAGCTATGCCGGCCTGCGCCAGATACAGGGCGCACCGGTCACCGGGGCTACCGTGCCCACGCTCGCCGAGCGCCAGGGCGACTTTACCCAGTCCTCGCTGACATCGAGCCTCATTTACATTCCGGGCATGCCGCATGTGGCAGCGGCCGCGAACCTGGTCAATGGAGTCAACAATGGCCCCGGCTGCCAGGCTAGTGAGATCATCGCTTTTGGTAACCCCGGATCTACCGCCGGCAAATGCATTCCCCAAGCCCTTCTAGACCAGACTGCTCTCAACCTTGCGCCCACAGCGCCCTCCGCCAACCTGGTTTCCATTCCCTTGCCCAACGGTCCTGTGGTTCTAAAGACGGGCGGCGCTCAATGGGCAGGCAACTACAACACCCCAACAGACTCAGACGAATACCTGGCAAAGTATGACGAGTCGATCGGCTCCAAGGACCATCTGGGGGTGACGTACTTCTTTATCAACACCACGTCGACTCCCAGCGGAGCCGGAAACGTCCTTTGGACCGGTGTTCAGTCCCACGCCGCACAGACGAATGCCAACATCAGCGACGTTCACACCTTCACTGCCAACGTGGCAAACCAAACTTGGATCACGTTTACGCGGGCCATGGGCGGACGCACGATGGTCCCCGTGACCGGCCCGGCCAACCAAACCCTGGCCAGTTTCGGCTCGAACTTCCAAATCCAGGGACCAGCCGCACTGCCCCAACTCACTGGCGCCGGCTTTAATACCGGCAACCCCAACGCAGGCCCGGTCACCGGTTCCGACAACTATGAGTTGCGTGACATGGTTAGCGTGACCAAGGGCAAGCACAATCTCGCCCTTGGCGGTGAGTTCGCTCTCGACAAGACCATGTTCCTGGCCAATCTGAATAACTATGGTGAGATCGGTTTCTCGACCTCCGCGCCCACCAGCACGGGTGTTACGCTTGCTGACTTTCTGACCGGCCAAATCAACTCGTTTGAGCAGGACTCGCCGTATGTCACGCACTTGAGCACCTGGCACACATCGATGTTTGCGCAGGACAACTACCGCATCACGCCCCGCTTCACCATCAATGCTGGACTGCGGTGGGACATCGATACGCCTCCCACGGAAGCCCATGACAGGACGGAATCGTTTATTCCCGGCCAGCAATCCACGGTCGCATCGGCTGCTCCGCTCGGTGTGGTCTTCCCTGGGGATAAAGGGATCGGCCGCGGCATCGTCAGCACCTCGTTCTCCCACATCTCGCCTCGTCTCGGATTTGCGTGGGACCCGTTTGGGGACGGCAAGACCTCGATTCACAGCGCAGTGGGCATCTTCTACGGCAACCCCAGCGGCAACGAGTGGAACCAGCCTGGTAACAACTCGCCATTCGCCATTCGCAACAGTTTCGGCAGTGAAACATCTCTCACCAACATCTACAATGTCGGGTTCCCCAGCACCACTCCGGGTGGCGGCATCTTCCCCTACACCTACAATCCGGCGAATCCGAAATTCTACCCGAGCGGTAGCATTGAAGCCATCGGCCCGAATTTCAAAGACTCTTCGGTTTACCAGTTCAACCTAAGCGTGCAGCGCCAATTGCCGTACAAGATCACCACGACAGCAGCGTATGTAGGTACACTGGGCCGTCACCTGTCCAGCTTCATCGATGCCAACTACGCGCCTTACGCAACCGTAAACTCCGCCGGTGGCGCATTGGTCGGCGCACTCAGCACTTCAGCCGCAAGCTACGAGCAGCGCCGTCAATTCGATGGCGGCATTAACCTCACGCCTGGCACCCTGAACGGGATTACCTACCTGATCTCCGACCAGACCTCCAACTACAACTCGCTGCAGGTTACGGCGAGCAAGGCCATGTCGAAGGGCTTCACACTCAATGGCTTCTATGTCTGGAGCCGCGCGCTGGAAAGCGGAGAGTTTGTGGAGAATGGAGAGATGACCGGTGTGCAGGATTACGGCTATCTCGGCCATCCCTTCACCTCATCCAACAACCTCATGGGCGCCGCCGGTGGCGGACTCAAAGAAGAATATCAGTTGATGGCTAACCACCGGACCAACGTTGGGACCATCTCTGGCATGTGGAAACCCGATTACTTCCACGGAACGAACAAAATCGTCAAGGGAGTGTTTAACGGCTGGACGATCTCATCCATCGCCGTGCTCGAGTCTGGCCAGCCGATTACGGTGTCGTCTGGAGCGAACTATAACTTCGACTCGAAGGGCAACAGCCGCCCCAACTATACCGGTGTCAACCCCAAGTTGGACCCGCACCGCTGCCGTGTATGCGGCGCAGCCGGGCAGAGTGCAACAAGTGTAATCACGCAATGGTTCAACAGCACCTATGTTGCGGCTGACAAAACGAATTTGTCGGCAGCCCAGGCAGCTGGAATGTCGTACATTCTCAACGGGCCTGGACTGGGCATCGGCCCAGGCGGCGCGGATGGCAACGTGAGACGCGGCACTTTGTTTGGGCCTGGTCTCAAGCAGATGGATGCGGGCTTGCTCCGCGACATCAAGCTATATCGCGAAACCACCTTCCAGTTCCGTGCTGAAGTCACCAACGTCATGAACTGGGTGAATCTTAGCAACCCGAGCAGCGGCAACATCACGTCGGGCTCTCAGGGCACCATTACCTCGGCTACAGGCACCCAGCGCATCATGCAGTTGGGCGGACGCTTGACCTTCTAGCCTAACTCGAAACGAGTGACCAAAACGGCGTGCTCTTCCGTCCTCGATGAGGGCAGGGGAGCACGTCGCAGAAGGGCGCTTTCAAAAAAAGCTGCGACAAGTGTCCAAGTAACCCACAAACGCTGAACCGGATCGGCTTCATCTCCTTGCACTCGACTTTTTGTCTCAATCGATACCGCAGAGCGGTTCGATGCAGCCGGGTACCGACTTGGGTATGAACAGTCCGTAGGCGAAGAAAAGTCTTCGGGACATATCATGAAACTCTTCACCGGCTGCAGAACCGGGGCCGGCTTCACGGGTTTTTTGCATTTCGGAACCGAAGTAACAATTTGATTCGGTTCCTTTGCGGGGATGGGCGCCTTTATCCATCCCTGTCTTTTCCAGGCATCTTTCAATCCCACTAAGGACCTTCGATGAAAGCCAGGCTCAGCTTCCTTATTCTGTTTCTTTTTTCTGGACCAATGTTTTTATGCGCCCAATCGGAGTCAACCGTGTTGGCCGATGTGGATCATCGTCCGAGTGTAAGCCTTAACGGCGACTGGCACACCATCGTCGATCCTTACGCCACGGGGCTCTATACATTCCATCATGAGTTGCGCAAGGATGGCTTCTTCTTGAATGGCGCCGCCGAGCCGGGCAGCGATCATCTGGTGGAATACGATTTTGCAATGTCGCCCACGCTGAAGGTGCCGGGAGATTGGAATTCGCAAAGCGCTAAACTTTTCTACTATGAAGGCCTGGTCTGGTATCAGCGGAAGTTCGACTTTCATCCCCAGGAACATCGCAGAACATTTATTCACATAGGCGCGGCAAACTACAAATCAATGATCTGGATCAATGGACAGCATGTCTGCGATCACGAGGGTGGATTTACCGCCTTCGATTGTGAAGCCACCCAGGTGTTGCATGCTGGAGAAAACTTCGTCGTGATTGCGGTCGATGCTACGCGTCAGGCCGACGGCGTCCCTACTGCGACAACCGATTGGTTCAACTACGGAGGCCTCACCCGGGATGTAGCCCTGGTTACTGTGCCCGATAGTTTCATCGACGATTACGACCTTCATCTCAACCATGAAAGAACAGCAATCGTGGGATGGGTGCATGTTCAAGACGGAGGTCTGGGGACAACAACTGCGGTTGCGATTCCAGAGGCCAATTTGTTGGCTACCACGCAACTGGATTCGAGTGGCAAGGGAACGATCAAAATTCCCGTAACTAACTTGCGACTCTGGTCTCCGCAAGACCCAAAGCTCTACCGCGTTCTTCTCAGTGCGGGAGCGGACAAATTAGAGGATGAAGTTGGCTTTCGAACCATTGAAACCGATGGTCAGAATATCCTGCTCAACGGCAAGCCGATCTTTCTGCGTGGTGTCTCCATTCATGCCGAGGCGCCTATTCGCGGTGGCCGCGCCAACAACGACAACGACGTAGAAACGCTGCTAGGATGGGCACACGAACTGGGTTGCAACTATGTGCGCCTGGCACATTATCCCCACGATCAACGCATGACTCGCGCAACCGACCGTATGGGAATTATGGTTTGGTCGGAAATCCCGGTTTACTGGGCCGAGCATTTTGGTGACCCTGCGGTGCTCAAGAAGGCGCAGCAACAATTGAGTGAAGAGATTCGCCGCGATCGCGACAAGGCATCTATCGTTCTATGGTCCATCGCCAACGAAACACCTAACACTGCGGATCGAACACGATTTCTCACCACCCTGGCCGGCAATGTACGTGCTCTCGACTCCTCCCGACTGGTGACAGCGGCCTTGCTGGTTCGCACCGAAGGGCACGACAAATATATCGACGACCCTCTCGGTGAGGCCCTCGATGTAATAGGAGCCAACGAGTATATCGGATGGTACGAACAGCGGCCCGAGGATGCCGACACGACCGTGTGGCACACAACCTATAACAAGCCAATGATCATGAGCGAGTTCGGCGCCGACGCAAAGGCTGGATTGCACGGAGCCGAAAGCGAACGCTGGACGGAAGAATACCAGGCCAATGTTTTTCGACATCAGATTGGCATGTTGAACCGGATTCCCCAACTGCGCGGCATGAGCCCGTGGATACTGGTTGACTTTCGTTCGCCCAGACGGATGCTAGCCGGTGTGCAGGACGGTTATAACCTGAAGGGATTGATTTCGGATCAAGGCGAGAAAAAGAAGGCGTTTTATGTTTTGCAAAAGGCTTACAAGGAGGGAACCGTAGGGAAGGCCAACTAATCATGGGCTTTCCCAATGGACTTCTTCCAGTTAGCAGCGGAGCATTTGGAAATGGATCTCCATTCTCATTCAATTGATCGAAGAGGATGGCAGCCGATCTCTGAAAGCATTATAACTCGCAAAGATGCTCGATGTAAACCGCGTCAGTCAGGCTCGTCGCTGGTTAACATCAACTCACAGGACTGGTCGTAAGAACACAAAGTATCCCGGCGCTATCCCCAGATCGCGTCGTAAGTGAAGAAAAAACAGAGAGGATTAACCCGATGAAAACGAACAAATCGCGCTTTATATTCGGGGCGAGAATCAACTCGACCATACTTCTGTTAGGCGTCCTGATCTTGGGAATGTTCCTCTCGACTGCCAGGATACTTTCCGCACAAAACACATCGATATTCGGACCGAATGTCACCATCATTGATCCGACTATGTCGAGCACGACGATCAACAGCACGCTGAATGCGCTGAACCAGGAAGCTCAATTCAGCTCCAATCGTTATGCCGTCTTTTTCGAACCTGGTACGTATTCCGGCGTGGCCGCCCAAGTAGGATATTACGAATCCGTCGCCGGACTTGGACAGACGCCTCAAGGCGTAGCCATCACAGGTGAGTTGTATTCTACACAGGTAGATTCAAACGGAAACGTAACGACGAACTTCTGGAGATCCCTCGAAAACCTCGATATCACCTACTCCTCGACACTTTTGTGGGGTGTATCGCAGGGCGCGGACTACCGGCGCATGTTAGTCAACGGAGGGCTCGAACTGACCAACACCAGCTGCGGAAATGCAAGTGGTGGGTTCATCGCCGATTCCGTCATCACTGGAAACGTCAACCCCTGCTCTCAACAACAGTGGTTCACGCGTAACAGCAATCTCGGCAGTTGGTCGGGTGGCGTTTGGAACATGACTTTTTCCGGGGTTCAGGGAGCCCCCATTCCCAATTACCCGACCAACAAATATACCGTTCTTCCCACCACTCCTGTCAGCCGCGAAAAGGCTTTCATCTATATGGACGGGAATGGCAATTACAACGTATTTGTACCCAGCGGACAAACAAACTCATTGGGCGCTACCTGGTATAACAATACCCCGCCGGGATATTCGCTTCCGATTTCCGACTTTTTCATTGCAACGCCATCCAATTCGCTTGCTGATATCAACAACGCTTTAGCCTACGGTCAAAACCTGATTCTGACGCCGGGAATCTATCAGTATAGCGGCTCGATCAATGTAACCAACCCCAACACCGTGGTGCTAGGGCTGGGCTTTGCTACATTGATTCCGCAAGCAGGAACGCCGGCGATCACGGTCGCCGATGTGGACGGGGTTCAAATCGCCGGTTTGATCATCGATGCCGGCCCGGTTAATTCGAACGTCCTTTTGCAGATCGGCGTTCAGGGTGCGGCGCGAGTCCGTCATCAAAGCAACCCAACTTCGATTAACGACGTCTACTTTCGCATCGGGGGAGCTGAAGCAGGAAGCGCTTCCGTAAGCCTCGAAATCGACAGCGACGACGTCATACTGGACAACGTCTGGGCATGGCGTGCCGATCATGGAGCCGGCGTAGCCTGGGCTCCGAATGCTGCTAATAATTATGTTGCGAATGTCGCCAACAACGGAGTGGTGGTCAATGGCGATTATGTGACGGCATTAGGTCTCGCAGTCGAGCACTACCAGCAGAGCCAGGTACTCTGGAACGGTAACAGCGGCGAGACTATCTTTTACCAGAGCGAGCTGCCTTACGATGTCCCCAGTCAGGCTGCATGGATGAACGGAGCCGCGAATGGTTACGCGTCGTATGCCGTTTCCAATCAAGTCACAAGCCACGCTGCGTACGGTCTGGGCGTCTACTCGTATTTCAACCAAGGATTGCCCATCGTCGAAGACAGCGCCATCACTCTTCCCAACACCCTGGGAGTTTCTGCTACGGACGCGGTGTCGGTCTTTTTGAATGGAAGCGGAGGGATCACCGCAACAGTGAACACCGCGGGTACGCCGGTACTCAAGGGCACGATAACCAGCTACGTGCCTTTCTATCAGGGTGTAGCCTGCACAACCACCTGTCCGGCTCCCGCCACTAACCTGAATGCGTATGCGATTGCGCCAAGCCAGATCAATCTGGCATGGACTGCAAGCACGACCCCGGGTGTTACCTACAGCGTATTTCGCGGGACGACTTCCGGGTTTACACCTTCCACGGCAAACCAGTTGACCTCGGGGGCACAGGGTGTGTCGTTCGCAGATATTTCAGTTTCGCCTCTGACAACGTACTACTACATCATTCAGGCTCAATCGCCGGAAGGAAGCTCGACCTTGTCCAATGTGGCAAGCGCCACGACCACCGTCAACAATGGTGGTACCATCACCACGGAAGTCCTTGAGATCGATTGCGGGGCCGATCCTACCATTCCAAGTGGGTGGGTGTCCGATAGAGACTTTATCGGCGGGTCCACAAGTTCTAAAACCCATACCGGGGGTGTGACTCTCGCTCCGGGAGATACCGCAACTTCTTCCGTTTATCTGAATTATCGCACCGTTGCTTCGGGAGCGAGCAGCTTTTCGTATGCCATCCCGAATCTCACTGCCGGTAGCAGCTATATTGTGAATCTGCACTTTTCGGATGACGCGTTCAGCACCGCTGGATCTCGTCAATTCAATGTGGCGATCAACGGAACACCAGTACTGACAAACTTCGATGTCGCTGGGACGACGGGGGGTGAGTGGAGGGCGATTATTGAATCCTTCTACGCCGTGGCGGACCCAACCGGAACCATCACAATCGTATTTTCGAACGGCGCCCACAGCAACCCATTCATCGACGGCGTCGAGATAGGGACGGGCAGTAATGCAGCGTTTGCGGTGCCTGCCGCACCTACCGGCCTTACCGCAGGGCTCTATAGTGGCAATCAGATCAATCTGAGTTGGAACTCAGTTTCCGGTTCGGGAATCAACTACGAGGTATTCCGCGGCACAACGTCGGGATTCGCTCCTGGGCAAACAAACTTGCTCACGACTACCCCGAGCACTTCGTTTACCGATCTCACCGCAATGCCGGGGGTAACCTACTACTACGTCGTGGAAGCAAATAATGCAATGTGGACCTCGGCCCCATCGATTCAGCAGAGCGTGGCCGTGTCTGCTCCCACCGTTAACATCGCCGTGCCTGCAGCTCCCACCAACTTAGCGGCCTCAACCGTCTCCGGTAGCCAGATCAGTGTTTTTTGGACAGGTAGCGCAACTCCGAACGTAACCTACGAACTGTATCGGACCACTACGCCCGGAACCAATCCCACAACTGGAACCTTAGTCATCTCTACGACCGCTACGGGATTCCAGGACACGGGTCTTATTTCAGCAACCTCCTACTACTACACGGTGGTCGCGGTCGATAGCAACGGGGCCTCGCAGCCCTCCAATCTCTCCAGCGCCACCACCACCGGAACCGCGGCCGCGACGCCCACTTATACAGTGGCCGCAGGAACATACATCCAGCCGCCCTCGGTGAGCATCAACGATGCCACGCCAGGCGCCTCGATCTACTACACAACAGACGGAAACACACCGACCGTAAACTCCAACCTTTACTCCGGCGCCATCACCGTTTCGGCGTCTGAAACTCTTCAGGCGATCGCGGTGGAGAGCGGATATTTCCCCAGTTCAGTGGCTAGTGCGGCCTATGTTATTACACCGCCCGCGGCAACGCCAACCTTCAGCGTAGCGGCAGGAACCTACATTCCCACACAGACAGTTTCCATTCTCGACGCAACGGCTGGAACCACTATTTACTACACACTGGACGGTTCGACGCCGACCACGAATTCAGCGGTGTTTAGTGTACCTTTGACCGTCTCTTCCAATGAGACGATCAAGGCCATCGCCTCCGGTAACGGATACTCTGCCAGCGCGGTAGGCAGCGCGGCCTACGTCATTACGCCGCCGGCGGCAACACCAACCTTCAGCGTAGCGGCTGGAACCTACATTCCCACACAGACAGTTTCCATTCTCGACGCAACGGCTGGAACCACTATTTACTACACACTGGACGGTTCGACGCCGACCACGAATTCAGCGGTGTTTAGTGTACCTTTGACCGTCTCTTCCAATGAGACGATCAAGGCCATCGCCTCCGGTAACGGATACTCTGCCAGCGCGGTAGGCAGTGCGGCCTATGTTATTACACCGCCCGCGGCAACGCCAACCTTCAGCGTAGCGGCAGGAACCTACATTCCCACACAGACAGTTTCCATTCTCGACGCAACGGCTGGAACCACTATTTACTACACACTGGACGGTTCGACGCCGACCACGAATTCAGCGGTGTTTAGTGTACCTTTGACCGTCTCTTCCAATGAGACGATCAAGGCCATCGCCTCCGGTAACGGATACTCTGCCAGCGCGGTAGGCAGCGCGGCCTACGTCATTACGCCGCCGGCGGCAACACCAACCTTCAGCGTAGCGGCTGGAACCTACATTCCCACACAGACAGTTTCCATTCTCGACGCAACGGCTGGAACCACTATTTACTACACACTGGACGGTTCGACGCCGACCACGAATTCAGCGGTGTTTAGTGTACCTTTGACCGTCTCTTCCAATGAGACGATCAAGGCCATCGCCTCCGGTAACGGATACTCTGCCAGCGCGGTAGGCAGCGCGGCCTACGTTATTACGCCTCCTGCGGCGACGCCAACCTTCGGCGTAGCGGCTGGAACCTACGTCGAGCCTCTGACGGTTACCATCTACGACACAACAGTTGGAACCACTGTCTACTACACATTGGATGGAACGACACCGACAACGAATTCTAGCGTCTACAGCGCGCCAATTACCCTCATTGCTACGGAAACGGTGAAGGCTATTGCGTCGGGTAACGGATACTCCGCCAGCGCGGTAGGTAGTGCGGCCTACTCGATGTTGAACCCCGTGCCGGTTGTGAACAGCATGTCGCCGGCGGTTGCCCAGGCGGGCGGAGCGGCATTTACTCTCACGGTGAACGGTTCGGGATACACAGCCAACTCAGTTGTATATTGGGGCGATTCCGCCATTGCAACTGTCTACGTAAGCCCGATCAAACTCACCGCACAGATTCCGGCAACCAGCATCGCAGCGGCGGGAGGAATCGGCCTCTGGGTTGTAACTCCTACGCCTGGCGGCGGCACATCCAACGCAATGCTGTTTCAAGTGGACACGCCAGCTACCACCGGAGTCACCGCGCCCACTCTCACCTCCCTTGCGGCAACAGTGACAGCAGGTCAGACGGCATCCTACCCCGTGACTGTACCGTCTGGCGCCACCGCGCTGACTGCAACTTGTCTCAATCTGCCCTTGGGCGCTTCTTGCGCCTATTCGGCTGCTAGCAACGCGGTCACCATTGCAACCAGTTCGTCAACAGTCAAGGGAACCTATCAGGTAACTATTGTTTTCTCGCAGACAGTGGCGGGCGCCATCGCTGCGTGGATTCCATTGCCGATATTCCTTCTACCCCTTGTGCTTTTAATCAGAAAAGGGAGGAATCAGGGATTGTGGAAGATAGCAATGTTTGGCATGGTTCTAATAGTTATCACTGTATTCAGCACGGGTTGCGGAAGGACTTTGTCGAGCCAGGTAACGACCTCGAGCGCAGTTACTCTCACCATTCAATAACCCTCGGATCGAAGGGCCATTCGTGACACTTGGATAAAAGAGCGTGCCTCAGAAGAACAACATACTTCTGAGGCACGTTTTTTTCTATGGGTTGCCATTCCGCCACAAAGTCGCCGGAGAGGTGATGCAATGTACCAATTGCCATGATGTTCACGGCA
Source organism: uncultured Occallatibacter sp. (assembly GCA_964493705.1). Taxonomy (GTDB): domain Bacteria; phylum Acidobacteriota; class Terriglobia; order Terriglobales; family Acidobacteriaceae; genus Telmatobacter. Next base: position 26,013 of record CAZBPD010000033.1, on the reverse strand, counting down.
CCGGTTGAAGGAATCAACGCCATAATTCCTCCTTGGATTTGGAAGTATGCACAAAGTAGCAAGCAGCGATGGATGGACCTTCCGTTTATGAGCGCGCACCAGTCAAGGCTGAAGGTTGCACGGCCTGCCATGTTCCGCACGGCGGAGCGAATCGAGAGGATCTCCCATCCATAGTTGAAAGTTGAGCGGCGGTTCAGCCTGATTCCTTAGAACAGGGTTGCCAAACCTTGAAGGGAGAACCGCCGTTCGAATTCATGATCCTGATGCAGCCGCTTCAGAACGCTGTCGCCCTACCGGGTGCCTTGCTTTTGTCCGATAACATCGGGAAAACCTCAGTTTGCGGTAGAACGCATATGCTTGTCTGCGAGCATTCCAACCGAGATGGCGAACCAATAAGCGAGTACATCCCAATAAGAAAAGAATCGACCGAGCAGTAGTACCCCAGGGAGAGTTTGGCGAAAGCCATCCAGTGCTGGCGAGTGGTACAGCTTGAACAGCTCAACGGCTGTCGTGAGGGTTGCGGTCACGGAGCCAGCAGCCCTCAATCGCATCGAGGGCAGAAGAGTCGAGACAATCCAGTAGACCATCAGCGCCCACAGCATCGAGCCGCCGTATTTGGAGATAACATGCGGCAGGCCTGGCAGGCCAAATCGAATCGTCAGGCCAGCGGTCGCTGTGGCAACCATGAGCAGAAGCGACAGTGGGAGTGGCCGTGAGAGCCCGCGCCGCGTTGCCCAACGGCCATTGCCGTCCATGATGATGGCCACATGCAGGCCGTTTGGATCTTCACTTTGCATCAGGCTGGATCCTTTTGGTACAAGGGTGGTTTCAGGCCCCCGCCAGAACTCATCAGGGGGTGATTTATCCTGAATGCCGGCCCCTCAGGCACTATTCGTTGTCGGGGTTGAACTTCAATATCTCCTGTTTTGGAGTTTCGTCTGTTGTGTGGATCTTGCCTACACCGATATCCCCCAGATCGAACGTCGCCCGTTGGCGGTCAAGGGGCTTCCCGGTGCGAACGGTAAATGAGCCTCCTGGACAGACCAAAGCGCTGCGATATCCCACTTCGCCGGGCTTCTGCGCTAGTGCTGGAACCCAATCCCCTGCCTGCAAAGAAAAGCTGCGCACCGGGTTGGGATCGAAATAAGCCGGGGCGGAAGAGCCGAACTCCAATTTATATGCTGTGTGCCCGGCCGGAACTTCCGAGTCACCATCCCAACTCCTACATCGATTCCCGTCCGGATCGATGGCGATCAGATAGACCGGTGGCAGAGTGAGCGGAGCGACGCAGTCGGGCCAATTTAAGCGGGCAAATGCTGTGATCTGCGCGGTCGGCCGCATCCCGCAATGCCCGATGCCTGGTACCGTGAAACCGAGGCCATAGGTGGCGGCTTGAGCACGCACAGGCGGATTGAATCGATAGGATTCCCAAGCCAAATCAACTCTTGCCGTCGCGTGTCCCTGTGTCACTTGCTTGTAGACCCAATCGGGAAGACCTTCTTCAAGAATGAAGTCTGGATTGAAAAAGATCAGGTTGTGCCCCGAGTTTTTCCAGTTCGATTCCCATTGCCATCCGGAACCGGCAAGGTGCAGACGATAGCCCTCAATCTGGATAGCTTCGTCGCTCCCAAGCGCCGGATCGACCACCGGGATTTTGATCTCGTCTCCGCTTGTCCAGTCAAACTCTCGGACTCCATTCTCCGCCGGTTTGATCGCGAGCTTCATCGAACTGACGGAACCTGCATACGGATACGCCATCCAGCGCGCCTGCGCCGTCGAGGCAAATAGAATACCCAGAGGAATTGACAACAGCCCGATGGCCAACAGGATGCGGGCAGGCCACTCGCGTCGCCGCGCGTACTGCCAGACCAACGCTGCCGTCATACATGAAAGCAGCAACAACGCCGTTGCCCAGCTTGACACATCTTCCTGCCCCGCCAAAGTCTTTGGCAGCTTGCCCCATGGCAGCCACGCAGTGACCGTAACCGCAAGAAAGATCCCCACGATGGACATCGCCCACTGGACTACAGACGCCGTTATGGATGCCAGCACTGCCGCGGGAAAGGTCAGGAGCAAGAAAAACATGCCCTGCAAGATGAGCAGCCCAGGTACAAGCGCCCATGTGAGCGGGATCTCGGCATGGATGAGAAGATACAGTTGCGCTACCAGAAGCGGTCCGTTGAGCACCGTCGCCAGCAGGAGCGTCTTGGCCGCTAGCAACTGCCCCCAGCGAAACGGCCTGGTCGGCCACCACTCCTTATCGCCCACCAGACTTTCGCCCTGCACCGCGCGGATCGTTATCAGAAACCACAAACCGAACATCAGCATCGGCAACAGTTCCCGCTCGCGCAACCACTCAAAAGCCGCCGGATGAATCTCGCGCCACGCCCAAACCACCACAGATACGCAGTAGCCCAGGATCTCCAGCCGCTGCCGTCGCAGGTCCTTTAGAAAAATGTGCAGAATGAGTCTCATTATGCACCGCCTTTTGCCGCGCGCTCGGCATGTGCCAAAGCCAGAAATACTTCGCGCAGACTCAATGATGTTGCGGTGACCTCAGCTCCTGGAAAAACCGCGGCGGCCCTTCGCACGCTTTCTACCTCGTCGTATTCGCGCTCCACCCAGCATGCGCCTGTTGCCATGGATGTGAAGCTCATCCACTCTGCCGGCTTCGGAGCCGGCGCTTCGACCGATCGGCCGATGTTTGCCTTGACACGCCGAAACCTGTGCCGAAGATCCTCCATCGTCGTCGACACCAGCAACCGGCCACCATCCAGGTAACCGACGTGGCTCGCAAAGCTGTCGATCTCCGCCAGATCGTGCGACGACAAAAGAATGGTCGTTTCGTGCTTTAACTCGCTCAGCCCATCCAGCAACTCATCGCGGACAAGGGGATCGAGCCCGCTGAGCGGTTCGTCGAGAATCAAAAGCCGCGGCCGAAAGGCCAGCACACTTGCCAGAGCTGCCTTCATCCGCAAGCCGCGCGATAGACGCTTCAGACGCTGCTTCGGCTTCAATTCGAAGCGCGCCATTATTCGCAGTTCAAGGGACCGGTCCCAATGAGGATAAAACGGTCGGCAGTAGCTCAAATATTGCTCAACAGTCATCCATTCTGGCAGTTTCTGGTTCTCCGAGACGTAGCCAATTTCCTCCAGCCGCCGTCCCCGGAGCCTGTTGGACTCCATCCCCAAAAGCCTTGCGCTGCCGCTCGATGGAGAAAGCAGGTTCATCAATAGCTTGATCAAAGTGCTTTTGCCAGCGCCATTGGGACCCATGAGGGCATAGACAGAGCCTTCCTCAATAGCCAGATCCAATTCGCGTACGGCATGGATGCGCCCAAAGCTGCGCGTCAGTGCTTGCGTTTCGACAGAAAGCATCTCGGATTACCCGCTCCACAAAGAATTTAGTGCGTCTATTCGATTCGACTGCAAGATGACTGATAGCTTATCACCCTACCCGGCAAGCACCGCGGCCACCTCGCTTGCCGGGCAGTCCAAGTGGCACTTCACGGCTTTATCCTTGACCTTGCTGGGCTACATAAACCTCTTCAAAGGCCGCTATTATTTCACCTGAGAGGACCTCCAATTCAGAATCGCCGTCCATCTGGACGGAGTCCGGCGCAGCACTCGGATTGGCCGTTCGTCCAGTCCAACAACCGTATGCCACACAAACGCCCAAAGCCATTTCGAATCCGTCTATTCGTCGGGCATCGATTTACGCAATTCGAATAACATGCGCAGTCATGCATGGATGCACCTGTGCTAGGATGGCTAACCATGATCGCACGTGCAGCAATATTGGCATCGATTTTCCAATTTGCCTTGAGTTCATGGGGCCAAGCCCCAGGGGTCCACCCCCGCCAGCAGGCCGATAGTGCTGCACCTTTGCCGCAGGTGGTGGAGGCTGGGGCCAAAGCTACGCTGGGAAAGAACACGATTCATGTGACGCTGCCGCTGAGCGCGGTTGCAGGCCACGGGACGAGCATTGTTGTCTGGCTCGCCTCGCCCGAGAATGTGCGAAGCGGCGAGACAGTTATTACGGTAAGCGCCAATAGCCGGATAGCTTCGGCAACCCTGCCCTGGCCAATGGATGCGCACGGGGCTCGCGAGGAGGAGATCGGCTGGTACCGGGTTGGTTATCGTGTTGAAGTAAACGGAACGGAGCGCTTGCATGGAGTGCTTTCCGTTGGAGCAATCACGGCCAACCTCATGGCGCTGCGGCTGGCCTACCCCAAGATGATTGCGCAAGCCCATGTGTTGAGTGCGCGGGCCATTGCGGTTAATCCGGTGACCGGGAAGGCCCTGGCCGGTGTAAACCTCAAAGCGACACTCTCCGACGACGAAGACAAATCAAAGAAAAAGAGCTTCACTCGAACTGCCACAACCGGACGCAATGGAGAGGCGATTCTCACCTTTGCGCCGCTGGGCGAACCGGGCGACTCGCTGGACCTGACGGTCGAAGCAACGCTCACAGGAACGGCCGGAGCGCTGGTGCGGGACTCTGTAACCGCTAGTGTGGATGTAGCCGACCGGGGTATCGTGCATGTGGAGATGGACAAGCCGTTGCACAAGCCTGGCGAGACCGTCCATCTTCGCGCGCTGGCTTTCAGAGACGGTGGCCGCGCCGCTGCCGATGAATCCGTCACCGTGACCGTCACCGGCCCCGACAACAAGACACTCGCGCAGGAAGCACAAAAGACGAACCATTTCGGCATCGTGGCCTACGACTGGAAGACGACCGAACAGACTCCAACCGGCGATTACGAAGTGAAATTCGATCTGGATCATGTGACCGGCAACGGGGGCGATGCGACGCAATCAGTACGCATCCAGCGCTACGAACTGCCGGAGTTCAGCGTAACGGCAACGCCCGACCGCGCCTTCTATCTTGCCGGCCAGCAGCCGCAGATAAAGATTCACGCCGGATACCTGTTCGGCAAGCCAGTCGCAACCGGCAGCGTGCGGCTGGTGCGCGCCGACGCCGCCGAATGGAACCCCAAGACGGGGCGCTACGACGAGCCCGGGGTAGTTGAAGACAAGGCGCAAATCGACGCGAATGGCGACGCCACGCTGAAGCTGAAGGTAGCCGATGGGTTCGATCAGCTCCAGAGCGATAGCTGGGAGCGCTACAGAGATGTAAAGTATCGCGCGATGGTGACCGATGCAACCACTGGCCGTACGGAGCCGCGCAACTTCACGATACGGCTGACCAAGGAACCTGTCCACATCTACCTCAACCGGATTGGATCGAGCCAGCGCGAGGGAGAATACCTGCTCTCGACCGCATTCGCCGACGGAACGCCTGCGCCGTGCCGGGTGACCTTGGATTGGATGGACGCGCAGTCGCACGCAACCCGAGCCATGGCGGTGAAGACCAACCGCTACGGGCTTGCCAAGGTGACGCTTCACTTTCCGCTTAAAGCAGGCGGTGATGAGGGCGATGAAAAAGACCGGCCCAAGATCCGCCTCACGGCTCGCGATGCCGAGGGCAGAGTCTCCCACTTCGACGACCAGCTTTGGACGAATGCTGGCGAAGGCATCTGGCTCTCACTGGCGCGCACGCTGATGCGGCCAGGAGAAGCTATCGAAGGAATCATTCACGCCAAACCCGGAAGCAGCGTGGATATCGATGTCCTTTCGGAGACATCGGTTGCCGGTCATTGGCGAGTTCGGATGAGCGGCGAGGAGCAACCGTTTACTCTTCCGGCAAGTCCCGCATTCCACGGTCTCATCACGCTTCGCGGATACAACCTGCGCGACGAAGATCGCGAGCGCGATGGGTACGGAGAAGGAGACGGCACGGCGCGCTCGGTCCTTTACCCGGAAGATCGCTCGTTGAGCGCCAGCGTCAAGGATCTGGCTGCTTCCTATGCACCCGGCGCGAAGGTCGGCGTCGAGTTGTCGCTGCGCAGCGCCGACAAGGGTGCGGTTGCGGGCGTCTTTGGTGTGTCGGTCTTCGATACCGCAGTGGAACAGCGCGCGGAGACGGAGGCGGAAGCCAACGATCTCTGGTTTGGGCGCGGATGGTGGTGGCTTTATGGCGCCAGTGTCGGCGATGTTACGCGGGAAACTCTCAACAAGACCGACACCACGCAGCCGATCGATCCCGATCTCGACCTGGCTGCGGAAGCGATGCTGTTGAACTCGGCCTCTGAGCCGGTGGCGATTGAATCGAACGACGACAGCACGGTGCGCTGCGCATACGAACAGCAGATGGAAACATCTGTAAAACCGCTGGGAAAGGCCATTCTGGCGGCGAACCCGCTGAATCTTCCGGCAACTTTTGCAGAGGTCAAACACTACGCCGAGGATGCGAAATCAAATCCGGAGATTCTTCTTGATCCCTGGAATGTGGCTTACAAAGTGGAGACCAGCGAAGGCTGGCACACAGACATCGTGACGCTCCGCAGTGCTGGGCCGGACAAGCAATTTGGGACGGCGGACGACTTTACCGTCTCACTGGTGGAGCGAAATGTATTTGCCGTTCCAGGGGCACGGCTCAATGCGTTGCTCAAGGATGCAGCACAGGCCGGCGAGCCGCTGCCGGGGACCGTAGCCGCACTGAAGGCGCTTACCAAAAAGGCTGGCCTCGACCTCGACTCGGCGGAACAGCACACGCTCGACCGCAAGGGCAAGCCGTATACCTATGCTATCGATGTTGCGCGGCGGTCGTATTTCATACAGGTTCGCCGCGACAGTGTTGAGTTCATTTGGCAAAGCAACGGAATCGACTATTTTGAAGTCACTGAAACAAGATTGAACGCCGCGCTAGCGCAGTGGGCGGCAGCCGGGCGTCGGTTCCCCGAGACCGAGGCCGATGCACGCCGAGCCTTTGCGGCCGCAGGAGTCGACTTCGACAGTCTGCGCGATCCGCTGGGGCGGCCCTTCGCGCTGAAGTCGAAGCGCGAGCTCTCCTTTGCCCGCGTCGACCGGGTTAAAGCCGGGAACTCGATTCAGGGCGGCGCCGACAAGGTTACGCTGATCGCGCAAATCATCCAGGTTCTGCGCACCGATGAAAAGGGTGTCGCTTATGGCGATGTGGACGAGGTAGCGAGATTCGCGCACACCGTCTCTCAACAGAGTGGGAGCGATTTGAAGCCGGTGGCCGTGGATGCGGGGCTCTTCCAGGGCAATACGGGCGCTATCGGCGGAACGGTGACAGATCAGACCGGCGCTGTTGTGGCAGGCGCGATGGTCGGGGTTGCGAGCGTCGATGGAGATGCAGCAGCCAGCGCGACAACCAAAAGCGATGGATCGTATGTTGTTCCAGATCTCTCACCGGGCTACTACAAGGTGCGGGTCGATGCCAAGGGCTTCGAGAGCTTCTTGCTTACGGACGTGCACGTTTCGTCCACAGCGCTGACCAGGGTAGATGTAACGCTGCGGGTTGGAGCGGCAACGGAGTCTGTGACGGTGAGTGCTGAGGCAATCTCTACACTGAATACTTACAGTGCCTCCGTCGCCTCGACTTCACCTGGAGTTGCCGGCCCAGGTAGAAGGTCTTCTGTCTCGGCTCCCAACGGCAGCGCCACCATCAGCGAACAGACCATGACCCCGCGGCTGCGCCATCTCTTTGAGGAGACGGCTTACTGGGCGCCTTCTCTCGAAACGAATCCATCGGGGCGCACAGCGTTCAACTTTACATTGCCGGACAGTCTGACGACATGGAAACTGCACGCCGTCGGCTCCACGCTGGATGGTCGTCTGACGGAAGTCGATCGCACCTTCAAGAGCTTTCAGCCCTTCTTTGTCGATCTCGATGCCCCGCAAGTCTTGACCGTCGGCGACGAGATCGGGTTGCCGGTGAACCTGCGCAATTACACGCCGCGCGCTCTCACACTCCCCGTCACCGTGAAGCCAGCGGAATGGTTCACGCTCTCGACCCCGGCCAACACCCATGCCACCGTCCCAGCGAATGGATCGATCCCAGTGCTGGTTGGGTTGCACGCGACCTCTGCCGTCGATGCCGGCCCCCTACGGATCACCGCCGCCAACGCGCACGATGGCGACGCAGTCGAGAAGACGGTCAAGGTCCATCCCGACGGCGAGCCGCGCACCGTGACAGTCTCAGCGCTCGTTCATGGTGACAGCGCAAAGACGATTCACTTTGACCTTCCCCCGGACGCCATCGCCGGCTCGGTTCATGCGGAACTGCTCCTCTATCCGAATCTCGGCGCCAATGTTGCTCACGCCATGCAAGCAGTACTGGAGCGCCCATACGGCTGCGCCGAGCAGACCATTTCAACGGCGTATACAAGCCTGCTGTATCTGGAACTGGCAACGGCGGCAAAGGCCGAATCGCCGGACAAGGACAAAGCTCAGGCATTTCTGCAACTGGGATACGAGCGCCTGCTCAGCTACTTCAATAGCGGCGGCGGAGTGACCTATTGGGGCGGCAACGACAGCAGCGGCGACGCTGCGCTGACTGCCTACGGAGTCGAGTTCCTGACTGAGGCGGAGCCTTACGTATCCGTCGACCACGCACGCATGGCGGCAGCCATCCAGTGGCTCCTCACGCAGCAGAATGCCGATGGCTCCTGGAAACCTCGCTATGGCGCCGCTTCCGCACGCGATACGCTTTACATTGCCCATGCACTGCAAACTGCACTTGAAGCCAAAGGCGCTTCAGCCTTTGCTACGGCCGGCCTTCAGGCGCGCGTGGAGCAGGCGGTTGCGAAGGCCAATGCCTATGCCGCGACATCCGTGCTGGCGCTGCACGATCCCTATTCCAACGCACTGCGGCTCATGCTTGCGGTGAGCACTAACGATTCAGCCGCGCGGGCGCGTGCTCATGAGGAACTAACCTCGAGCGTTGAGCGCGGAAAGGATGGCGCTCACTGGGAGTTCGACGGTTACTCGCCCTTTTATGGGTGGGGAAGGGGCGGAAGACTGGAGACCACTGCGCTTGTATTGGCCGCATTGCAAACCGCGGGCGACAGAGCCGACGAAACAATTGAGAACGATGCGCTGCTCTTCCTGCTCGAAAGCCGTGACGAATACGGCGTGTGGATGAGCGGCCAGGCAACCGTGCGCGTGCTGAAGGCGCTACTGCCGGTCGCGCTTCAACAGCTACAGGGCAACGCAACGAGCGGCTTCGCGCTCACGGTGAACGGCCAGCCTCCCGGCGGGGAATGGGCGGCCGCGCTCAAGGCCGATGGCAAACTCCTCGATGCGCCTCGTACCATCGATCTCTCTGCGATGATCCATGCCGGGGCAAACACATTGGAGTTTGCCGGAACCAACGGCGCCACCTTTGCCAATGCCCAAATCACCGCCTGGCTTTATCTGCCCTGGGCGCAGAATGCGGCCGGCAAGACTGAGACAACCGTACCTGGCAAGAGCTTCGGTCTCGACTTCGGCTACAGTTGCGATGCCGCCCATGCCCGCGTTGGCCAGCCCATCGATTGCACTGTGAGCGCGCGGCGATTCGGTTCCCAAGGCTACGGCATGATGCTGGCCGAAGTTGGCCTGCCGCCCGGCGCCGATGTGGACCGCGCATCGCTCGGCGAACTGCTCGACACCTGGACCATCAGCCGCTACGAGTTGCAGCCCGACCGGATCGTCTTCTACCTCTGGTCATCCGCCGCGGAGGGCGACAAGTTCAGCTTCCGCTTTACGCCGCGGTATTCAATCCGCGCCAAGGCCGCGCCCGCCAAGCTCTTCGACTACTACAATCCCGATCTCAATGCGGTTATTGCTCCACAACGCTTCGTGGTAAGCTCAATCTCCCCTCCATAGGCAGGAGAAATCTTAGCTGATACGGAAGAGACTTTTGCAACATCCTTCAACCCGCGGATGGGATTGGGATTCTCACTTCCGGCCCGGCATGTGAACGATAGCCGGTGGAGATGAGCCGAGCCGGCGGCAAAAAACCCGATTGTCGAGCACTCTGCGCCAGGGGCACATCTAGCCTCGATCTGAACCAGCTCAAGAACCGCAATCAGTTGCCGTAACTTGCCAGTCAACGGCCCCGACGCCAACTCCAGCGCCGGGAACAAACAACCTTGCCTGACGCTACGAAATTGCCTTCATTCGCCGGAGGGGGTAAGCTGCATAAATCAGGGGTTTCTTTCCACTAGGTTTGGACGGATAACCCTTTTATAATGTTTGTGATTCCTGCTCGCAGTGTACTTGTCGCCGGAATGCTGCAAGAGGCACATGAGGGAAAATATTTCTTCGATCAATTAAACTATCAACTTGAGCGGAGCGCGGCGAAGTCGAAGGATCTGCGTGACCTATTGCTCCGGAACGGCCTCGGCCTATAGCACTGCGATCAATTCGATTTGAGGAGACCCGCCGCTTGCTTCGATTGCGCCTCGTATTTCCTGTTCTTTTTGCGCTTTTTCTCTCTGTTTCCTTGGTCCAGCCCAGGGTGGCCGCTGCCAGCTCGACAGCCACGCCCGCGCCATTACAGGCGCTTGTTGGCGAATACACCGATGCCTCCGAGCCGGATACGCCGCTGAGCTTTTCTGTCGAGAACGGCAAGCTGGTGATGGAGAGCGAGCGCCGCGTCCCCACCCAGCTCCAGCAGACAGGGGCTTTGGAATTCGCAATCGAAGAGGGCAAGACCACCTACCGCTTCAATCTCGACGGCGCGGGCCGGGGCGAGACGCTGGCGATCTTCGGCGATGCACAGGTTTTCATCTACCGTCGCAGCGGCGATCCCGTGCATCATCTCTTTCACGACTACCGGCGCAGCGAGGTCATGATCCCCATGCGCGACGGAGTCAAGCTGCACGCGGTGATTCTGCAGCCCGCCGACCTGACGCAGCCGCTGCCCTTTCTTATCGAGCGCACGCCATACGGCGTGGATGAGACCAGCCGCGCATCGTTCTCCGCTCAGCGTCCCGAGTTGGCGCGGGCGGGTTACATCTATGTAGGCGAGGACATTCGCGGAAAGTACAAGAGCCGGGGCAAGTTCGTCATGATGCGTCCGCTGGTGGACCATATGAACCCCAAAGCGATCGACGAGAGCACCGACAGTTACGACACCGTGGACTGGCTGCTCAAAAACGTGGCCGGCAACAACGGCCGCGCGGGATTTATCGGCACCAGTTACGACGGCTTTCTGGCCATGATGGCCGGCATCGATCCCCATCCCGCGGTCAAGGCTGTCTCACCGCAAGCGCCCATGATCGATGTGTGGAAGGGCGACGACTTCTTTCATAACGGCGCTTTTCGTCAGAGCTATGGCTACGACTATGTCGCGCAGATGGAGTCGTCCAAGATCTTTTCAGAGATCGATTACGGCATGGACAAAGACGGCAAGCCGCGCGACGGCTATGACTTCTTTCTTCAGCGCGGCTCCTTCGCCCAGGACGCAAAGAAACACGGCGGCATGCTCCTGCCCACCTGGAAGCTCTTTCTCGATCATCCCGAATACGACAGCGTTTGGGCCGAGCGCGGCGTGGAGCGCGATCTGACCCGCGTCGCCGTGCCCACGCTCAGTGTCGGCGGCACCTACGACCAGGAAGATATGTACGGCCCGCAGGCGGAGTACGCGCGGCTCGAGGCGCACGACACAAACCGGCAGAACTTTCTCGTGCTTGGCCCCTGGCGGCATGGATACTGGGTCTCGTCCTCGCGCCATCTGGGCAATCTGGATTACAGCGAACCCATCGGCAAGGAGTTTCGCGCACAGATCGAAGCCAAGTTCTTTGCCCATTATCTGAAGGACGAGCCGGGCTTCGACCTGGAAGATACGGCCAGTTTTCAGAGCGGTTCGAATCGCTGGCAGCGCTACGCACACTTTCCTCCTGTGGAGTCGAAGACCGTTCCCCTGCACCTGCTGACCGATGGCAAACTGGGATGGACGGCTGCGCCAGCGCCTGGGCAGACCAGTTACGTCGCCGATCCGGCCAACCCAGTTCCCTATCGTGCGCGCCCCATTCAGCCCACCTACGGCAAGGGATCGCAGTGGTACAACTGGCTCACCGAGGACCAGCGCTTTGTGGCCGACCGCAAAGACCTGGCGGTGTGGAAGCTGCCTGCGCTCAAGCAGGATCTGACCCTTACCGGCGAGGTGGTCGCCGACATCTATGCGGCAACCACCGGTACCGACGGCGATCTGGTGGTCAAGCTGATTGACCAGTATCCCGATGGCGGCGGCAAAATGGCCGGTTACCAGCTCATCGTCAACGCCGAGATCTTCCGTGAGCGGTACCTGGGAGGCTTCGACAAGCCGCAGGCGCTGCAACCCGGCGCGGTCTACGAGGTCAAGTTTAGCCTGCACGATGTGGATCACGTCTTCAAGGCGGGCCACACCGTTATGGTCGAGATTCAGAGCAGTTGGTTTCCGCTCTACGACCGCAATCCGCAGACCTTCGTTCCCAACATCATGAAGGCCCCGCCGGGCGACTACCGAGCGGCTACCGTCAGCATCGAATCCGGCGCGGGCCAGGATTCCACGCTGCTGCTGCCGGTGATGAACGCCGGCGATTCCATGCAGTCCTACTGAAAACGCCCCTCAACGCGAGACCGGCACGGAAGCGCGGCGATAGGCATCCAGAGATTCGTCTTTTTCCGCATTGAATGGATTGTCAATCAAGCGCCAGTCTGGCGGGAAGAGGTCGGGGAAGTAGCTGTCGGGCGTGTTGCGCCAATACTTGGGCGCCATCACGACCTTGTCCGGACGGGGGTCCATCCATGCGCCCCACCAGGAAAAACTGCTGTTGGCGATGATGTGGTGTCGGCAGGCGGCCATCAGGCGTAGATCCTGATAGGCCGAATTCGTATTGTTATGCAAGATGTAGTGCTGCTTGCCGGTCTGCGGCAGGTTCTTCTGCGCTAGGACGCGATCGTTGGTAAAGATGAAGAATTCGGCATTCTCGAACTCCTCCAGTACCCTCTGCCAGGCGCGGTCGTAATAGACAGGTGACAGGCGCAGAAGGTCGGTGTAGTCGGTGCCTCTGAAGTGAACCGAGATGGGGCATCGGCTGGCCGCAATGGCTTCGAGCGTTTCGGCATCTTTTCCTTGCGGCGTCTCTCTAAGCTGGAATTCCTCGCGTAAACGGGCCTCGACGCCGATAGCATAGCCAGCCGCTTGGCAGTACGAACGCAGGTAAACCGTAGTGGGAAGTTCTCGATAGGGCAAATCGGGATAAAACTGGTAGAGGGAGGGTTCCCGCCACAGTTTTGCATGGGTCAGGCGCAAGACGAGATCCGCAACCTGACGCACTCTACGGTTTTGGCTACACACCAATTGTTCAAAAGCATTGACTCTGCGCATGGGTGTCTCAATGCGGAAGGCGCTGAGTTGAAAGGGCAGCCGCTGCTGCGGGCTTCCGGGGTCCTTGCTGGGGTCGATGGCGATTCTCAATTGCGCGCCGTACCTGGCGGCGTAGTACCTGCCTGCCGCGTACTCGAATAACTGGTTGCCCAGCCCGCCCATCTGGCGAACGACAATCTCCATCATCTTCCCTCGTGAATGGTTTTATCTCTATATCTGTCCATAGGTAAGATGCGCTCTTCCAAACGCGGGATGTATGCGCGGCGCGCTGGCCGCCAGTTGTGCGCAAGGCATTTCCTTTTGGGAAAATGCTCATCACACAGCCCGGTTTGGCGCGCGAGGCGGGCCAGCCCAGCACGATAGAATCGAAGCATGATCAAGGGAATTTCCTTTTTGCGCCCTGCTGCCGACGCCGTGGTCTACGACCGGCTCTCCAGCTTCTTTTCGGCGCTCGGATTCGCCCCCGGCAAGGGGTGGCAAGACCCAACCAACCGCGGTGCGTCCTTTTTGGCCCCGCTGGGCAATCTGGAGTTTGTCGACGGAGATTTTCCGCCTGTCGCCGATGTGATGGTCGAGGTCAGCTCGCTGGACGCCGCTTACCAGGCCGCCGCCGCCTGGCTGAAGGTCAACGACGGCGCGGCTGCGTGCCTCTCGCCGATTACGGAGACGCATTGGAAGTCCAATCTTTTCACCGTCGAGCCGGCGCCCGGACACAGCTTCACCTTTTGGGCCTGGAGCGATCCCCTCAAGGGCAAGCCGCTGGCTGTCGCGGGCGATCTCTCTGCCGAGGGCATGAAGTTCGCCATCGTGGCTGCTCGCTGGAACGCCGTCATCACCGACCGCCTGCTCGATGGCGCTCTGGACGCCCTGCTGCGCTCGGGCGCCGAGCGCCAGAACATCCAGATCGTTCGCGTCCCCGGCGCCTGGGAGATCCCCGCCGCCGCCCGCACCCTGGCCAACCTTTCCTCGAAAGACGAGGGCCAGGTCGACGCCATTATCACCCTTGGCTGCCTGCTGCGCGGCGAGACCGCGCACTACGAAGCCATCTATAACGAAGTGGCGCGCGGCATTGGCCAATCGCAGCAGGAGACCGGCATTCCCCACAGCTTTGGCGTACTCACCTGCGAGAGCCTCGAGCAAGCGCTCAACCGCGCCGGCATCAAAGCCGGCAACAAGGGATTCGAAGCTGCCGTGGCGGCCATCGAGATGGTCGGCGTGACCCGCAAACTCCGTAACCGAACGCAGGAAGGCGGCGCAGCTTGACCGCAGCAACACGCCGCAAATCGCGCGAACTGGCCATGCAGATGCTCTTCCAGATGGATATGGGCAAGCAGACCCCGGACCAGGTGCGCATCACCTTCTGGAAGGCCGCCGATGAGGTGGACGGCGAGGTGCGCGGCTTTGCCGAAGACCTCTTCCGCGTGGCCGTCGGCAACCTGGAGAAGATCGACGAATTGATTACCGCCAACTCCAAACACTGGCGCATCGAGCGTATGCCCTCGGTGGATCGCAACCTGCTGCGCATGGCCATCGGCGAGATGATCGGCTTCAAGGGAACCCCGTTTCCCATCGTCATCAACGAGGCCCTGGAGATCGGCCGCCGCTTCTCCGCTCCCGAGTCCATCAACTTCCTCAACGGCATGTTAGACACCGTCGCCCGCGGCCTGATCGGCAAATAGGGGAAGAGCAGGGAACAAGGGAACGAGGGAACGAGGGAACAAGGGAATAGGGAATAAAAGACCCTTCGTTTTGAAAACCAGAATTGGGTGCCCCACCCTCGCCGCGTCTTTGTTTTTGCGGCTAGGGTGGGATTCAATTCTTGACCGTGTAAAAAGCCATTCTGAGTTGTTTTCGTTTGATGATCCGAACTCCTAAGGAACCTCTGATTAAGTCGGAGATTTGAAGGGTACGGGCGTTTGAAGGGTACGGGCTTTAGCCCGTACATAAAGCCAGAGGAATCAATGGGCTTTAGCCCCTGAGGGAAGGTTGGCCTTTACAAAGAGCACTTAGTCAGAGGTTCCCTACGCCAGCCGCATCCCCAGGTTTTGCGCTTGTTTTACGCTGCGGGCGCTGAGGGCGTGGTTTTTCTCCATGGCGGCCAGGCCGATCCACAGGCTGCCCACGGGTTTGGCTCCCAGCATCTTGGCCATGGTCTTCATCACATGCCGGGTTCCGGTCAAAAGCGGGATGAGAAAGCCCGGCATCCCCGAAGTGGCGATGAAGACCGCCTTGCGTGGCATCCATTTTGTGCGCGGCTTGGGCGTGGGCTGTCCCCAGGGCCAGTAGGTGCTGCCGATCAGCCGCTCCAGAAAGCGGCGGAAGATGGCGGTGACGTTGCCGTAGTTGATGGGCGAGGCCAGTACCAGGGCGTCGGCGCTTTCGATCTCTTGGAGTAGCGGGGCCAGGTCGTCTTGCTGTACGCATTGTCCCCGCTCCGGGCCGGGGCTCTGGCAGCACTCGCGGCAGTTGGTGCAGAACTCGATATGTTTCTCCGTTAATCGAATCATCCGGGTTTCGGCGCCCTGCCGGCGCGCGCCCTCGAGCACCGCCTCGACCGCCTGTTCGATGACCCCGCCCTTGCGGTAGCTGCCAACAATCGCAATCACCTTGCTCGCCATCGTAGCCCTCCAAAATCCTCGCAGGAAGAGTACACCAAACCCGCCTCCGCGCGCCGTGATGCGGTTGCGCAAGACAGTGCAACCGCTTGAATCTCGCCAAGAGGGAGCATCGTGCGAGTGTTTTCCGAAGCATGGCCGGCCGGGGTAGAAACGGATGGCTTTCCTCAGCAAAGGGCAACTTGCCTACACCGCCGAAGCCGCGCTGGGCGAAGATGGGACGCTAACCGGTAGTTATTCAAAGGGGGCCTCGCAATCCGGCTCGGCAAACATTACCTTGGTCTTACACAAAGACACGGCGGCGTTACCGCCCGAAACCGGAAGTGCGCTGGCCCAAGTGGTGGTCTTCCGCAAGCACTACCAAAATTGCCCGCAGGTCAAGGATTCCGGAGACGGTCGCCCTGAATCCGATTGGCAAGTAGGCAGCAAACGCATCGGAACCGACCCGAGTCAGCGCTGTCGAGTGACTCAGACTTGACTTCTTAGCATTGATGCAAACGGGCGGCAAACCTCTCGGTCTGCCGCCCGTTTTTCTAGTCCCTCAGTCCCTAGTCCCTGAGTCCCTGCCTAGAACATGTTCCACAACGACTGATTGTAGACCTCGTGGTGGAACTGCACTTCGCTGGCCTTGACGATGGTGCCCAGGTCGCGAGCGCTGCGGTTGGCCACACCCTGCTTCAATTCAGCGTAGCGGCCCTGCACATCGCTGCCCAGGATCTTCGCGATCCAGGGCGAAGCCTCAAAGTCGTTGATGGCGGTTTGGATGTTGTCAGGTAGGTAGCGGCCGCCGGCG
Source organism: uncultured Occallatibacter sp. (assembly GCA_964493705.1). Taxonomy (GTDB): domain Bacteria; phylum Acidobacteriota; class Terriglobia; order Terriglobales; family Acidobacteriaceae; genus Telmatobacter. The sequence goes on along the minus strand of CAZBPD010000033.1, from coordinate 9,378 downwards.
CGCAGGTTCTCCAGGTCGCTGATGTCGCCGTCCAGGCCGGTCTTGAAGATGCCGAAGAGCGAGAGGTAGGGGTTGGCGTCGGGAGCCACGGCGCGAACTTCGGTCCTCATCGAGCGGTGGTTGCCGATGGGCACGCGCACCATGGCGCCGCGGTCGACAGCCGAGGCGCGAATCTGGTTGGGCGCCTCGAAGTGGGGGTCCAAACGGCGATAGGCGTTGACGCTGGAGTTGAAGACCAGGCAGAGATCGAGAGCCTTGGTCAGAATGCGGTCCAGGAAGTCCCAGCCAAATGGCGAGAGCTGCTCCTCGCCCTTTTCATCCCAGAAGAGGTTGGTCTTGCCCTTGGAGACGGAGACGTTGGTGTGCATGCCGCTGCCGTTGACGCCCACCACCGGCTTGGGCAGGAAGCAGGCGGTGAAGCCCATGTTGCTGGCGATCTGGCGGCAGAGCAGCTTGTAGAGCTGAATCTGGTCGGCGGCGGCGACCACTTCGCTGTAGCCGAAGTTGATCTCGAACTGCGAGGGCGCGACTTCCGGGTGGTCCTTCTCGTTCTGGAAGCCCATGGCGCGCTGCACTTCGGCGGCGGTGTCGATGAACTGGCGCAGCGGATCGAGCGGCAGGGAGTGATAGTAGCCGCCGGCGCTGATGAACTCGAACTTGTTGGTCAGGTGATAGGTGCGCTCGGCGTCGCGGCCGGCAAAGAGGAAGCCCTCGATCTCGGTGGCCGCGTTCAGCGTGTAGCCATTGCTGGCGAACTGCTGCTCGGCATAGCTCTTGAGCACGCCGCGCAGGTCGCCCGAGTAGGGAGTTCCGTCCTTGTCGATGACATTACCGAAGACCAGCACCTTGCCGTTGCCGAAGACGTCGGCGGGTACCCAGTAGAAGGCGCTCCAGTCGATGCCCAGGCGGAGATCCGACTCCTTCTGCGCGGTAAAGCCGCGAATCGAGGAGCCGTCGAAGGTCAGGTTCTCGTAGGCGCCGAGCAGGAACTTCTTGTCGTAATCGAGCAGGTGCAGGCGGCCTTCCAGGTCGCTGAAGAGGACGGTGACGGCCTTGATGCGCTTCTCGTCGGTGAGATACTTCAGCCGCTTCTCGCGGATCTCATCGGCCGAAACGCGGTTGACACGATCGGACTTGGCAGCCAGATTCAGCTCTTCCAGCTCGGCGTAGGGCAGAGCAAGAAAATTGCGATAATCAGTGGACATAATTCTCCTTTTGGACGAAAAGAGGTGCAGCCCGGCGTGCAAGGCGTCCGCGCTGATGTGGATGCAGATAGGGTAACGCGCCGAGGTTGGCGCTGAAAACGAAAATCGTCTCCTTTTGATGCATTTCGCCGGGTAGACCGAGAGAGCCGCCGGGGGAAAAGCGGATTTGCGCTACAATGTGGGGAACGGGAGCGATATGGGCGTTATTGAAGAAACCCGCCAATTGATTCAGGATTTCCTGGCACCGGAACTGCGCTCCATCGCTGCGCGGTTGGACTCCATTGAAGCCAAGATGGACGAACGCTTTAAGGGCGTCGATGAGCGCCTTAAAGGTATCGAAGAACGATTCAAGCTCCAGGACTGGCGGATGAACTCTGCTGAGCAACTGGCCTCGGATCGCCATGCGCAGATCCTACAAGCCGTCGCCCGGCTGGCGGATGTATACGAGCTGAAAGAGCGCGTTGCTCGCATCGAGGCGCGCGAAAAGGCCAGTTGATGCTTCTCCCACCGGGCGTATGGCGCCCCCCAAGACCTTCCTCCTTCAGGCCATCTTCAGGCCCGCTGGATTACTCTGTTTGCTGAGGAGAATCCTGCCTACGATGCGCCAATTGCTTCGCTTTTCCCTTCTGGCCGTTTTGTTTTTTGCCTTCACTGCCCTTGAGGCCCAGCAGCCGGCCGCCGAGACGCCCCCGGAAAACTACATCCGCGCCCATTACACCAAGTACGAGTTCCGCATCCCCATGCGCGACGGCAAGCGTTTGTTTACCGCCGTTTATGTACCCAAGGACCCCTCTGGCGGGCCGTATCCTTTCCTGCTCAATCGCACTCCCTACAGCGTCGGTCCCTACGGCGAAGACCAGTATCCGCGCCACCTGGGGCCCTCCGAGGAATTCGAGAAGAGCGGCTACATCTTCGTCTATCAGGATGTGCGCGGCCGCTGGATGAGCGAGGGGACATTTGTCGAGATGCGCCCGCACATCGACGAAAAGAAGTCGCCGCAAGACGTGGACGACTCCTCCGACACCTACGACACGTTGGAGTTCCTGCTCAAGAACATTTCCAACAACAACGGCAAGGCGGGCATCTACGGCATCTCCTATCCTGGCTTCTACACCTCGGCGTCGATCATCGACTCCCACCCGGCGCTCAAGGCGGCCAGCCCGCAGGCGCCCATGACCGACCTCTTTCTGGGCGACGACGGCTACCACGGTGGCGCCTTCATGCTCTCGGCCAACTTTGGCTTCTATGCGCCGTTCTTCCACGACATCAAGAGCCCGCAGACACCCAAGCCCGAGCCGGAGTTCGATTTCGGCACCCCGGACAGCTACAAGTTCTATCTCAACGCCGGTAACCTGGCCAATCTCGACGCGCTCTATCTGAAGGGCTCGAGCTGGATGTTCACGGACCAGGTCAAGCACAACACCTATGACAGCTATTGGCAGCAGCGCGACCTCTCGCGGCACATGAAGAACGTGAAGTGTGCGGTGCTGGTGGTGGGCGGCTGGTTTGACGCCGAGGACCTCAGCGGACCCCTCCGCACCGTCAACGCCATTCGCCAGTTCAACCCCGAGACGCCGTCCACACTGGTCGAGGGGCCATGGGTGCACGGCGGCTGGGCGCGTGGCGATGGAGCCAGTCTGGGCGATGTTCCCTTCAACGCCAAGACCAGCGAATACTTCCGCGCCAACGTGCAGTTTCCCTTCTTCGAGCATTATTTGAAAGACAAGGGCAAGGCGCAGCCCAAGGCGGTGGTCTTCGAAACGGGAACCAACCTCTGGCACAACCTTGACGCCTGGCCGCCCAAGGCTGCCGCGGCCAAGACCCTCTACTTCCACGCCGGCGGCAAGCTGAGCTTCGATCCGCCCGCCGAGGCCAAGAGCGCCGACGAGTACCTGAGCGATCCCAACAAGCCGGTTCCCTTCGTGGGCTATACCACCGACACGGTTCCGCAGCGCTACATGGTCGACGATCAGCGCTTTGCCAGCTATCGTCCCGACGTTCTGGTCTACCAGACCGAGCCGCTGGAAGAAGACGTGACCATCGCCGGCCCCATCTCGCCCAAGCTGAAGATCGCCAGCACCGGCACGGACTCGGATTTTGTGGTCAAGCTGATCGACGTCTATCCCGAGGACTATCCCGACGCAGCCCCCGGCGGGCGTCCCGACAAGCATGTGACGGATGCCCCGCCGCTGCGCATGGGCGGCTACCAGCAACTGCTGCGCGGCGAGCCCATGCGCGCAAAATTCCGCCAGAGCTGGGAAAAGCCCGAAGCACTCAAACCCGGCCAGCAGACGGAGATCGACTTCACCATGCCCGATCTCTACCACACCTTCCGCCGCGGCCACCGCATCATGGTCCAGGTGCAAAGCTCCTGGTTCCCGCTGACGGACCGCAACCCGCAGACCTTCACCGACATCCCCAACGCTAAGCCGGAGCAGTTCCAGAAGGCTACCGAGACCGTTTTCCACCAGAAGGACGCGGCCTCGGGAGTAGAAGTGCTGGTGGTGGGGACGAGGGACTAAGGGACTAGGGACTAAGGGACTAAGGAGCCAGGGATTAGGATGGGTCAGGATGAAGCTCGGCAACTCCGCTAACTCCGCTAACTTCGCTAACTCCGCTAACCCCGCTAACCCCGCTAGCTCCGCGGACTCCGCTCTCTCCGCTTTATCGTTTCAACCACTGAGGAAGACCATGTTCGTACGATCGATTTGCACTGCATTGTTACTGCCCGCCGCGCTGCTTGTGGCGACGGTACCCGCGATCCACGCCGAAGAAGGCATGTGGACCTATGACAACCCGCCGCTCAAGCAGTTGGCGGCCCAGTATAACTTTCATCCCACCCAGGAGTGGCTTGACCATCTGCGCCTCTCCAGCGTGCGCCTCAACGACGGCGGCTCGGGCTCGTTCGTCAGCCCCAACGGCCTGCTGCTGACCAACCACCACGTGGCGCGGGGCCAGTTGCAGAAGAACTCCAGCGCCGAGCACGATTACCTGCGCGACGGTTTCTACGCCGCCACTCCAGAGCAGGAGATGAAGTCGCCCGACATGGAAGTCAATGTGCTTGTGGGCATGGAAGATGTGACCGCCCGCGTGCAGGGCGCGGCCAAGGGCATTGCCGACGAAGCCAAGGCCCTCAAGGCGCGCGATGCGGAGATCGCCGCCCTCGAGCGGGAGAGCAAGGACAAGACCAAACTGCGCTCCGACGTGGTGCGCTTCTACCAGGGCGGCGAGTACTGGCTCTACACCTACAAGGCCTACACCGATGTGCGCCTGGTCTTTGCGCCGGAGCAGCAGGCGGCCTTTTTTGGCGGTGATCCGGATAACTTCACCTATCCGCGTTACGACCTGGATATGGCCATCTTCCGCGTCTACGACGACAACGGCAAGCCGCTCAAGACCGATAACTACCTCAAGTGGAGCGCGGCGGGCGCGGCGCCCGGCGAGCTGATCTTCATCAGCGGCCATCCCGGCGCGACCGCCCGCCAGGAGACCGTGGCGCAGTTGACGATGCAGCGCGACCTGCAGATTCCGGCCATGACCGAGTACCTGCAACGGCGCATCGCCGCCGCTCAGGCCTACGGGACCCAGGGTGCGGAACAGAAGCGCCTGGTGGGCAGCGTGATCTTCAACTTGCAGAATAGCCTCAAGGTTTATGTAGGCCGCGGCGAGGCGCTGGCCGACAAGGCGATACTGGCCAAAAAGCAGGCCGAGGAAGACGACTTCCGCGCCAAGGTCGCCGCCAATCCCGCCTGGCAAAAGGAGTACGGCGGCGCATGGGAGGCAATCGCCCGCGCCGAGGATCAGCTCAAGCCCGAGGTGAAGGGCCAGATCTTCCGCCGCACCGACAGCCGCCTCTTCAGCATCGCGCTGAACATCGTGCAGTACGTAGCCGAAATCCAGAAGCCGGATGGCGAGCGCCTGGGGCCGTTCCACCAGGCGGGTCTCGATTCGTTCAAACAGCAGCTCTTCTCGCCGGCCAAGATCTATCCGGAGACGGAAAAGCTCTTCATGGCCTTCACGCTCCATCTCGGCCAGGAGAAGCTGGGCAAGCAGGACGCCTTCCTGCAAGCCATTCTGCAAGGCGGCGAGGTGGACCAGACGGTCAACGCCCTGGTAGACGGCAGCAAGCTGGCCGATCCCGCTGTGCGCAAGGCGCTTATCGATGGCGGAGAAGCTGCGGTAGCCGCCTCCACCGACCCCATGATTGTGGCGGCGCGGCGCGTGGACCCCATCGTGCGCGCCACCAACAAGCGGATGCGCGAGACCGTCAGCAGCGTCCTCACCCCGGCCGGCGAAAAGCTGGGCAAGGCGCGCTTTCTGGTCTATGGCAAGAACGCCTATCCCGACGCCACCTTTACCCTGCGCCTGAGCTACGGCACGGTGGAGGGCTATTCCTATAACGGCACCATCGCTCCGCCCTTCACCACCTTCTGGGGACTCTACGACCGCGCCGCCAGCTTCAGCAACAAGGCGCCCTTCGACCTGACCGCGCGCGAGGCCGCGGCCCGCGACAAGGTGAATCTCTCCACACCCTTCGACTTCGTCTCTACCGGCGACATCATCGGCGGCAACTCCGGCTCGCCGGTAGTCAACCGGGCAGGAGAACTGGTGGGCCTGATCTTCGACGGCAACATCGAGTCGCTGGCCGGGGACTACGTCTACGAGGGCGAACGCAACCGCGCCGTCGCCGTGCACTCCGCCGGCATGATCGAGGGCCTGCGCAAGTTCTACAACGCCGACGCCCTGGCCGACGAACTGCAAGGCAAAAACTGAGCACTGCATGCACCAGCCAACAACAGCGGGGAGCCTTCAGGGCTCCCCGCTGTTGTTTTTGCCGAAGCAAAAAAGACGTTGAACACTACGGAACGGCTGTTGCAACAGCCGTTCGCGAATTGGCGGTCGTTCGCTCGGAGCCTCGGGATCGCAAATCTCTGCCGGCAAAGCGGCTTCAGGTGACGGAATGCTCGGGAGAAGTCGGATTAGGCTTTCCGCAGTGTCTTTTAGGCTGAGTTCTAGTATCATGATGCGGAGACAACAACGATGCGGCTCTAGTTACTGAGTTGCAGCAAGGAGAACCGATGCTGTCGGTGGATACCCCAGTTTCTGAGGAAGAGATCTCAATCCTTGAGGAGTTAACCTCCACAGGCGAGGGAGCCGGAGTGGAAGCGGAGCGGCCCGACGTCAAGGACGGTTTGATCCGCACACCTTTTGATCCTTCGGAGATCGACGTCATCACGCAAGCGCGCACAGTTGATCTCCTTCTCACACGTCTCAATGAGGGCGAACTGAACCTCTCGCCTGACTTTCAAAGGCGTGCGAACATTTGGGACGACAAAAGAAAAACCTCACTAATCGAATCGATGCTGTTGCGAATCCCGATCCCCTCTCTCTATGTTTCGGAGAATAAGGCCGGGGATTACACCGTTGTCGACGGCTTACAGCGTCTCTGTGCGATCGCGCATTTCGTCAAGGTTGATGCGTTAAATAAGTCGCTGAGCACAAAACTCAATCCTCTACGTTTAGATCTTGAAGGACTTCAGTCGCTTCGAGAGCACAAAGATAAGTCGTTTGCCGACCTTCCAAGGCCGCTTCAGCGGCGGATCAACGAAACTGAGTTGACTTTACACGTCATTCGCCCGAGTACGCCGAGCAACGTAAAATTCAACATCTTCTCTCGAATCAATCAAGGTGGGCTGCCACTGACGGCCCAGGAGATTAGAAATGCTTTGTACCCAGGCACTTGGCGGGAAAGGGTTCGAACAATTGCAGAAGGCAAGAAGTTCCGTGATGCGACGGATAATAAGATTAAGGGAGAGCGAATGCAAGACATTGAACTCGTTCTCCGCTTCGTTGCACTCTACACCTTCGATGGGAACCGACCGGATGAACAGAATCTTGATGAATTCTTAAACGCAACGGTTGAAAAGCGGAGTATCTCCTGGGACGACAATAAATGGGTCGAGATTGAATCCGCCCTTAATCGCGCGCTAGATGCTTCAGTTAGGATATTCGGTAAATTTGCATTTAGGAAAATCTCCGGTCCGAATTGGAATAGGGGTCCTATCAATCGAAGCCTCTTTGAAACCGAGATGGTTCTCTTGGCGCGCCGTAATCCGAACGAACTTTCTAAACTAGCTGCTCGTTCAGACAAGGTCCTCGATAATCTAGCCGCACTATTTATGAAGGAGGATTTCGCGAACGCACTTCTGTATGCGACAGGAAGGGGATCTTCGTCGAACAAGAGGCTAGAGCTTCTAGGCGGGCTGCTTGAGGGGGTCCTCAATGCTTGAGAGAATTCACCTCGAAAACTTTAAGGCGAGCAGAGATGTAAGCGTTCGCCTGGCTCCTCTTACGGTCCTTGTTGGGCTAAATAGTTCTGGAAAGAGCACATTGCTTCAGGCTATCTGCGCCTTACGGCAAAGCTACGACTTCAACGGAATAACTGAAGGTCCCTCGCTGTCCGGCGACCTTGTTCAACTGGGAAAGTACAGTGACCTGCTCTCTGAAGGTAGTATGGGTGACACTGTCGCAATTACGATCGCCGAAGGCGGGACAACTTACCGATGGGTCATTGAAGGACCCCCGAAAGCGGATCGACTGAGATTCGCCGAAGAGCCTCTGCCGCGTCCAGACTTTGTCACAAGTTTTGACTTTCAGTTCTTGCAGGCAGACCGGATTGTTCCCCAGACCCTTTATCCTCAGGCCTCCCAGCGAGCCAGGGACACCGGTTTCCTTGGTCCGCGCGGCGAGTTTACTGCTGACTTTCTGTCGATGGCTGCATTGCGACAGGTAAAGGTACCGAGTGCGCGCACATTCCCCAGAACAGGCCTGGAACTCAACGAAGCCTTACTTCTGAAAGTTGCCCCAACTGACAGCATCTTGGATCAAGTGTCCGGGTGGATTCAGCAATTGAGCCCGGGAGCGCGCCTGAAGGCCGAGGCCATAGGCGGTACCGATGAGGTCCTCTTGCAGTTCAGGTACGACGGGCGTAAAGAGGAAACTACAAGCAATTTCTATCGCCCTACTAATGTTGGGTTCGGGCTCACGTATAGCTTACCGATCATCGTCGCTTGTCTGGCGGCCCCCCAGGGAGCGTTGCTCCTTCTCGAAAACCCTGAAGCACACTTGCACCCGCAGGGCCAAGCGGCATTAGGAAATCTAATAGCTAGGTGCGCGAGTGATGGGGTGCAAGCCGTTGTAGAGACTCACAGCGACCATCTCCTAAATGGCATTCGCCTTGCAGTCAAGGAGAATCTCATTAGCCCCGATGACGTTGTGTTCCACTTCTTCACGCGTGAAGTTGAGACAGGGGATGGATTTATCCAATCACCGGCCGTCCTGAAGAATGGCCGCTTATCGAACTGGCCAGAGGGTTTTTTTGACCAGTGGGACAAGGATGTTGACGCACTGCTTGGGTAGACGATGAGGACACCGACAATTTTTCTTAACGAGCTTTCGCTCACGACCGACCGGGAATTGAGATCCCAGGAACTGCTCCCTCATGTGCTTGCAACGCTCAGTGCAGCGAGAGAAGCAAAAAAGATAAGGCGCGACCTGGATGTGGTGGGGGGACTTGCCGGTGTTGTCTTTGGCGATGGATTCCATACGCTTGCATCCGTTCTGCGCGGGGCAGATTACCGGGAAGAATGGCGATTCCTCCTGGAGTTGGACCAATCTTCCCCATATGAAACAGATGATTGGACTAATCCTGGTGAAATTGAAGAAGTGCGATTTCGAGGAACGCCGGGCGTCGGAATATTACGAGCATTTGAGAACGGTTCTTTGATCCTGAGCTTTGCGTTCAGGCATGTTTGGGATTTACCAAACTTGCAGGCGATTCATTCGAGAATGGATGACACTGGGATCGTGGTTTCGAACCAGGTTGAAATCCAGAATCTAGCGAAGACGGAACATGTTGCAATCCACGAGGGATTGATTCGAGAGATTGGCATTGACCTATCCTGTTCCTCGATCATTTATGAGGGCGAAGGTTTTGTTCTGAGGATTTATTTCAACGATCACGATCCCCCACACTTTCATGTGATGGCGCGGAGTAACACATCAGAGACTTTAGCTCGGTTCAGGATCGATACACTCGATTTGTTGACTCAATCTGGTGGGTTTAGAGTCCCCGATAGGGGATCCGTAAACCCCTCGCCTTTAGGCGACGGAA
>CAZBPD010000032.1:0-52065 GCA_964493705.1 uncultured Occallatibacter sp. | reverse complement strand
GCTTCAAAACGGAGATGAACGACTACCAGGACGGCGAAGAGGCGGGCATCAAGTCGGCCACCTTCACCATTTCGGGCGAGTACGCCTTCGGCCTGCTGGCCGGCGAGAGCGGCGTCCACCGGCTGGTGCGCATCTCGCCCTTCGACTCCGCCAAACGCAGGCACACCTCGTTTGCCTCCGTGTATGTTTCGCCCGAAATTGACGACTCCATTCAGGTCGACATCAAGCAGGACGATCTGCGCATCGACACCTACCGCTCGGGCGGCAAAGGCGGCCAGCACGTCAACACCACGGATTCGGCTGTGCGCATGACCCACCTGCCGACGGGCATCGTCGTCTGCTGCCAGAACGAGCGCTCGCAGCACAAGAACCGCGAGAAGGCGATGAAGATGCTTAGGTCGCGCATCTACGAGTACGAACTGGAAAAGAAGCGCGCCGTGACCAAGCAGGTGGAGGATTCCAAACTGGAGATCAACTTCGGCTCGCAGATCCGCTCCTACGTCTTGCAACCCTACCGGATCGCCAAAGACCATCGCACCAAGGTCGAGGTGGGCGACGTGGACAAGGTGCTGGACGGCTACCTGGAACCCTTCTTGCGCGGCTTCCTGCTAGCCAAGCGCCGAGGCACCGCGGTCGCCGCCAGCGACGACGATCTGGATGTTTAGGAACAGGGACCAAGGGAACTAGGGAACCGGGAACAAGAGAGCAGGAACTGAGGGACTAAGGGACTAGGGACTAACGCGGACTCCATCCTTGGGCGTCTTTCCGAGAAATCGATCTTGGGGGTGGGTGCGCGCATCTCTTCGGAATGAGCGAAGTCATGAACGATTCCAACAAGATAACGGAAATGCTGCGTAACTCGAAGACCATTGCCGTGGTGGGGATGAGCGATAAGCATACCCGCGCCAGCCACCACATTGGAAAGTATCTGGCCGCCAACGGCTATCGCGTGCTGCCAGTCAATCCCGCGCTGACGGAGATTCTGGGCATGAATTGCTACGCGGATCTTGACGCAGCCCTAGCCGCGGCCATTGCCGAGACGGGGCAGGGAATCGACCTGATCGACGTATTCCGCGCTTCCGAACACGTTCCGGCCATCGTGGACGATGCGATTCGCCTGAAGATTCCCTTTCTCTGGCTGCAGGACGGCGTGGAGCACGCAGCAGCCGTGGCCCGCGCGCGCGCCGCCGGGATCGAGTGCGTTGAGAACGATTGCATTTACCGCCGTCACGCCGGCCTGAGCGATGTTCTTTGAGCGCACTCGAAGGTATCTCCCTGTAGATAATCGTTTTGGCGGCTCTCGCGGTGGCAGCGTATACTGCTCCCGCAAGGCAAGCTGGGAGATGAATTCGATGAAGATGCTTGGACTGTTGCAACCGCGGGTTCTGGGAATTGCCGGTGTTCTTTTTTGCGGGCTGTTGTTGACGTGGGGCGCGCCGCGCATGGTTGCGGAGGACGACAGCGCACATCCCACGCTGGCCTTGGGATCGGCCGCGCCCGCCTTTGCGCTGCCCGGCATCGACGGGAAGACGCACACTCTGGATGAGTACAAGGCGGCCAAGGTGCTGGTCATCGTCTTCACCTGCGACCATTGCCCCACCGCTCAGCTCTACGAATCGCGGCTCAAGAAGCTGGTCGAGGATTACCAGGGACAGAGCGTGCAGTTTGTCATGATCCAGCCCAACGACCCCGACGCCGTGCGCCTGGACGAGCTGGCCTGGACCGATGTAGGCGACGGACTCGAAGACATGAAGGTCCGCGCGGCCTACCGGCACTTCAACTTCCCTTACCTCTACGACGGCGCGACCCAGGCTGTGGCCAACGCCTACGGGCCCAAGGCCACGCCCCATGTCTTCATCTTCGACGCCAAACGTACGCTGCGCTTTGAAGGGCGCATCGACAACAATCAGCGCGAGGCGCTGGCTACGACGCACGAGACCCGCGACGCCATCGACGCCCTGCTGGCCGATAAGCCGGTGGCGGTGGCGCATACCGGGGTCTTTGGCTGCTCGACCAAGTGGAAGTCCAAGATCGCCAGCGGCTTGGAATACTTGAAGAAGATTGAAGCCCAGCCGGTCACTGTTCAAGATGCCGACGCCGCCGAGCTGAAGAAGCTGCGCACCAACCCCACCGGCAAACTGTTGCTGGTCAACTTCTGGGCCACCTGGTGCGGCCCCTGCGTGGTGGAGTTCCCCGATCTGGAGACGACCTACCGCATGTTCCAGAGCCGCGACCTGGAGTTGGTCACCGTGGCCGCCAATCAGCCCGACGAGAAGGGCGGAGTGCTGAAGTTCCTGGAGAAGCAGCACGCCACCTCGCGCAACCTGATCTTCGCTTCTTCCGACACGTACGCATTGCAAGCGGCCTTCGACCCCAAGTGGGAGTCGGGCGTGCCGTTGACCATGCTGCTGGCTGCCGATGGCACGGTGCTCTATAAGCAGACCGGCGACCTGGATGTGCTGGCCTTGCGCCGCGTCATCCTGGCCAACCTGGACGACGAGAGTTACAAAGGCCACCGCGCCTACTGGGCAGGAAAGTAGGCGCCGGGGGGACTTCCGATTAAAAACGAGAAGGACCCCCAGCTTTGGCGGAGCGACAGTGGTGTGTGGTTTGTGTTTTGATCCGGCTCTTGCAAGAGGAGATCAGTGGATGGAGCAACGCATGAAGCGCCGTCCCTACGGGACTGCGGAGGTGTTTTCTGGCCGCTTTCCCAGCGCTGAAGCGCTGGGCTAGCCAACTTTGCGCCTGCGGCGCGGGATTTGCCTGAAGCCGGGAGGGTTTCCAGCGCGTCCAACAGGGGAGCCCCATCAGAGCAAACGCATTTGAACCTGCCGGGTGGTCTTGAAAGGGTATGGCTTTAGCCGTGCCAATCTGGACAGAAAGATTAACCGGCTTTAGCCGCTGAGGGAGGGACTGAATGCTTCCGAACCCTCCCTCAGGGGCTGAAGCCCAGGATGTTTTGGCTTGTTTTGCGGCACGACTAAAGTCGTGCCCTTTCAAAACGCGTTAAGAAATCCAAATGCGTTTGCCCTGGGAGCCCCATCATGCGACCGTTCCGCCTTCTTTTTGCGACTCTCTTCCTGCTGACGGCGGGGCTGCCCGCGCTGGCCGCCAGCGACTCCGCCGACGCGCCACATGTGCATGTGCAGTTGCTGGTCCCAGGCAACGATCTGTATTCCACTGACAAACTAAACGACGCTGGCCTCTATTTCAAATTGGAGCCGGGTTGGCATATCTATTGGAAGAATCCAGGCGATGCCGGCGAACCGCCGCACATTCATTGGAGTTTGCCGGCTGGGATCACCGCTGGGCCGATGCAGTTTGCCATGCCGAAGCGTCTGCCACTGGGGCCGCTGATGGATTACGGCTATGAAGGCGAGGCGCTGTTTCCTCTGAAACTCCATGTGGCCGAGAGCGTGAAGGGCGGTCCGTCAACGCTGCGCGCCAATGTCGATTGGCTGGTCTGCCGGGAATCATGCATTCCAGGTAAAGCAGCACTTGAAGTAAAACGGCAAGTTTATGTGGGTCTTTATGACTTAATCTACGTTTCACCGCCCGATTTTCGGAGGTTTCTTGACCGATTTCCTAAACCGTTGCCGAATGGATCTAGGCTAGGCTTTGCTACAACGGCGGAGGGCTTCCGGCTGACGGTCGAGACTGGGCGCAGAGAGACCGAGGCGATCTTTTTTCCCGAAGATCAAGACATCATCGACAACCCAGCGGCGCAGAAGTTGACGACGACTGCGAAGGGATTTCAGCTCGATCTGAAGAAAGACGCACAACTGAAAGACGCGCCGAAGCAGCTGCGCGGGGTGATCGAGCTCTCCGGCGGACGAGCCTATGAGATTGTGGCTCTTCCGGGATTGGCGGCGGTTGCGGCCCCCCTTGGGGAAGACAATCTCGTAACAGGGGCGAATTCCTCTTCTTCCTCAGAAACAGGCAAGGACCTGGCGCGTAGTTCACCCAATTCGAGCAACGAAAACCATGGGAACTCACCGCAAACAGGCGGGTCGAATACGGATAGCGCTTCTGGCAGTGGGTTGGCAGTGCAACATATGGAGTCTTTTGCTGCCGAAGGTTTTGCCAGATCCGAATCAGGTTCCCCAGGAGCGCTGCTGCGCGCTGTGGGGTTGGCTTTTCTCGGCGGGATTCTGCTCAACCTCATGCCCTGCGTCTTTCCCGTGCTGTTTTTGAAGGGGCTTGCGCTGGCGCAATCGGGGCAGAAGCTGCAGGCGGGCGCGCTGGCCGAGGGCAAGCAAGAGCGCAAGAAGATGCGCCTGCATGGATTGGTATACGCCGGCGGGATTCTGGTTTCGTTTTGGGTGCTGGTGGGCGTGCTTTTGGTGCTGCGCGCAGCAGGCGCCACGCTGGGCTGGGGATTCCAGTTCCAGTCGCCGGTGTTTCTTTCGCTGATGGCGGGATTGCTCTTCTTTCTAGGGCTCTCACTGGCGGGGCAGTTTGAGATTGGCCTGACACTGACCAGCGCCGGCGGCTCGCTGGCGCAAAAGCAAGGGCTGACCGGCAGCTTCTTTACTGGAGTTCTGGCCGTGATTGTGGCCACGCCCTGCACCGCGCCGCTGATGGGAGCGGCGGTGGGCTATGCGCTCTCGCAATCGGCTCTGATTACCTTTGCAGTCTTTACGGCGCTGGCGCTGGGGCTGGCCGCACCGTATGTGGCGCTGACGCTGCAACCGGCCTGGACGCGCCTGCTGCCCCGTCCCGGCGTGTGGATGGAGATCCTCAAACAGGCCACTGCGATTCCCATCTTTGCCACCGTGATCTGGCTGGCCTGGGTGCTGGCGCGGGCCTATGGAGCAGCGGTGCTGGCGGCGCTGCTGGCCGGCTTCCTGCTGCTGGCCATGGCGGGCTGGTTCCTGGGGCGCTGGCCGGCCAGGCGCTGGGCTACGACCGTTGCGTTTGCAATTCTGTTGTGCGCTGCCGCACTCTATTATTTTGCTCCGGATAAGCTGGCGGTTGCCTCGGAGACCCTGGACCCTCCAGAGACTCATAACGGTTGGGCAGCCTGGTCGGCGGAGGCGGTGCGCAGCGCGCAGGCCGAGGGCCGCCCGGTCTTTGTGGATTTCACCGCCAGTTGGTGCCTGAGCTGCCAGGTCAACGAGCGTGTGGCATTGAACCAGCCGGAGGTGCAGGCCGCCTTCAAGGCAAAAAATGTTCTGCTGCTCAAGGCCGATTGGACCCGCCACGACGAGGCCATCACGCAGGCCCTCACGGCGCTGGGGCGCAGTGGCGTTCCGACCTATGTCTATTACGCCGCGGGGATGAAGAGTCCGCGGCTGCTCCCTGAAGCGTTGACGCCGGGGATGGTGCTGGAGACGCTGCGCTAATCGCGCTCCCGGCATTGCGGCGGAGAAACGAGGCGGATTCCTGTCGGCTGCGAGGCATGGCGGGCGACCGTTTCATATTTCGGGCAAGCGGATCGGCTTGCAGTACTTTGTGGATGGTTTCGCAATTTTAGAAAGGCTGGTTGGACGAATGCGGAAACTGCCGGTGGTTGTGTTGAATTCGATGGTGTGCCTGGGCTTGGTGTTTTGTGCGGGGATGGGCGGCAGTCAGCAACCGAGCGGTCTGCCGGCGCTGCAGCGGAGCGGCGTTCCCCGGCCGGCGGGCGCGGTGGGCGGGTTGAAGGTGCTGGATTGGGCGGGTTTCAACTCTGCGCTTACGTATACCTTCGACGATTCGCTGCCCTCGCAGATCGAGAACTATCCCCAGTTGCACGCGACCGGCGCGCGCATGACCTTTTTTATCGCCTCGAACAACGGCTTCAATCTGGCCTGGGCGCAGATCGCCAAAGACGGCAACGAATTGGGCAACCACACCGCGCACCACTGCCACTCGAACTCGACCGGCTGCGCCTGGGGCGCCTATGCCGGCAGCCTGGAGGCGGAGTACGACCAGTGCACCAAGTTTCTGGAGGACGTTTATCGCGTAAGCGATGTGTGGACCACCGCCACGCCCTATGGGGACATAGGCTTTGACGAGGTGGCCAAAACGCGTTTCTTTTTGAATCGCGGCGTCTGGGGCGGGCAGATCGCGCCGAACGACACGAGCGACCCCTACAATCTGCCCATCTTCGGTGCCGCGGCCGGAGATACGGCGGACAAATTCAATGCGGCGATCGATTCCTCTCACACGTCGGGCAAGTGGCTGATCTTCATGTTCCACTCGCTGGGCGGCGATGGCGGCTACGCGCCGGTGGATGTGAAGGAGGTGCTGGCCAGCGTTCATCACGCGCAGTCGTTCGGCGATGTGTGGATCGACAGTATGGTCAACGTAGGCGCGTACTGGGCAGGCCAGAAGGCGCTGGCCCAGGCGAAGAGCACACAGGCTGGCAAGAAGACCATTCTTACCTGGACGCTGCCGCCGCACTTTCCCCCAGGGCACTCGGTACGGGTAACCGTGACCGGCGGGGTGCTCCAGCAGGACGGCAAGACGCTGCCGTGGAACGACGCCGGCTACTACGAAGTAGCGCTCGATGCGGGTGAACTGACCATTACGAAGTGATGGACTTTCCGCTGCAGAATACAGATGCGTTTCATTTGTATTGACGAGCAATCCGGCTGCTATCATGATAGCAATGGAGGCCGAAGATGGCGCAGATTCTGGTTCGGAACCTGGATGAGCCGCTCAAAGAGCGCTTGCAGCGCCGCGCCCGGCGTCACAAGCGCAGCATGGAGGCGGAAGTGCGGGAGATCCTGCGCAACGCGCTGCAGGAAGAGCTTCCGGTGGTTGGATTTGGGACGGCTTCCGTAGCTCTGTTTAGCGGGCAAGGCATCGGACTGGAAAAGGGAGAAGAGATTCGCGAATGGCGCGGCTATCCTCTGCACCCGATCAGCTTTGACGAATGATTATCCTCGACACAAACGTGGTTTCGGAGATCATGCGTCCGCGGCCGGATGAGCGCGTTACGCATTGGCTTGATGGGCAGCCTCGTGCCTCCATTTGGACAACTTCCGTATCTGTTTTCGAGATTCGCTTCGGCCTGGAGACGATGCCGGTGGGAAAGCGCCGGGATTTATTCATGGCCTCTTTTGAGCGTTGGCTAGAAGAAGTTGTGCAACAGCGCATTGCGAACTACGATGAGACCGCGGCGAGGCGAGCGGCGGAATTGGCCGCAGATCGACAAAGAAGAGAAAGGCCTGGAGAATTGCGCGATACGATGATCGCCGGAATCGTGCTTGCCACGCACGCCACACTAGCAACGCGCAATGTGCAGCATTTCGAGGAGATTGCGTCGTCGGTGGTCAATCCGTGGAATGCCTAGAGAACAAGGATCGAAGAATCCGCAAGACTCGATCTTTGCCAACCCAGGTCCCAAATTTGGGACCTGGGCGTATGCAGATGGCGTTCTGTAGAGGGTGAATCCACAGAAGGATGGGTGAATTTATGGCTTGCCAACCAACCCGCGGGGCCAAATATTCGCGACCAATCTGTCGAATTTGGCTTTCTCCTTTGGGTCGTCACAGAAGTCCAACTTCCCTTCTTCTTCAATATGGTGATTTGCCGAACCAATCTCTTCGGCATACCATGCTCCAGTGAATCGGCCAAGGGTCTTGAGCTGCTCCTGGGTCATCTCCCAACCGCAGCTAGCCGATGCAGTCCTAACAAATGCCATCTTCGCAAAGTCCAACCGTTGTTTTGTCGGGTCCTCCCAGCGGTGAAATTCCGTGATTACGACCGTATGGTCCACGGCAAAAACCGATGTGGATGTCAGCACAACGTCGTAGGGTGGGTCGGAACTGCGCAGAGACGAACCCCAGCCGTGTTCGGTTTTGAAGGGGGCAGCATCCACGCTGTATTTGGGCAGACAGGCGCGAATCGATTGGTGAACTGCGGCAGCCTGATCACCCGCCAGGTTGAATGTTTCAGTATGGTGTTCAAAATCGTTTTGCGTCATATTGACATCTTTTGGAAACAGGGATGCGCGGGGCAGAAGAGTGGCGGAGGTCATCTCATTTGGGACCGTAGAAGTCATTTTGACGAATGCCTTGCAGAAAGCGGCTGGGCTTGAATCCTCCAACTCCAGCACTTCGGAGATCGCAGCCGAGATCGCGTTTCCATCCGGCTGCGCCCCCTTTGGGGTAAGAAATTTCAGTGTGCCCCAATACCTTGTCCCGTCCATGAGGTCGCTCACCAATTCAAGCTCAAGTCCGTCCCCTTTCCCGGTAAAGGATGCTTTGGTTAGCCAGACCTTTTCGCCTGCTGAAAAGATACGAGCTTCACCTTGCTCAATCTTGGTTTTCAAGAGCGAGGGGAATTCCGGCTTGATGACGCCATCGGTATAGCTGTTCGGCTGCGAAAACAGTGATCGCTTTCCTGTCTTCGCCGCAAGGAGAGCGATACCGTCTTTCTTGAGGATGAATTTCGAACCTGTGCTTTCCAGAGAGTTCCTGTCGAAGGGAACCTTCGTGATTTCATACCCCGCAAGTTTGGTATTCACGATGGCTTTTCAATCTTGCTGTTGAGCAGTTGCGGAAGCGGAAAGACTGAGAATCAAAACGGAAGTCCAAAAGAAACCTGAGAAAACTCGCATGTTTTTCCTCCGATGGAAGCCTACTAAATTCAAACTCAATTCGGCAAGGCGAGATCATCCTGTTTGCTAAAAAAAACAATTGGTTTGTGGCCCCGCATGTTCTGATTTCGCATGAGATGGAAATAACCTGGACAGCGGAATGTGGCTATCAACCGTTGAATAAAAAATCAAAAACTCGCTTTGCGCTAAGAGCAAAGCAGATGACCTATACCCCCATACCATGTAGAATCGATTGAAAAATGGTCTCAAGTATCTATCAGTGTGATCGGGTTGCCGAGTCCCGAAATAAATGAAAAAACTTCACGCTACGTTCACTTGCCGCACGCCTCTCTTGCCGAGAAACTCTGCGAGCCAATCAGCTTCCGTCTCGCTTGGCGCGCTTGATTTTGCGGATCTCTTCCAGGCGCTGGGCGAGGAGCTTTTCGCGGCCCTCGTGGGTGGGGTGGTAGTAGATATGACCTAGCAGGGCCTCGGGCAGACAGTCCATGTCGGCAACCTTGCCGGGTTCGTCGTGGGCGTAGCGGTAGCCGCGGCCGTAGTCCAGCTCTTTCATTAGTTTCGTAGGCGCGTTGCGCAGGTGCAGCGGGACCGGCTCCTGACGGTTGTTTTCGATCTCCGCTTTGACGGCGCCCCAGGCGGTGTAAACGGAGTTGGACTTGGGAGCCAGAGCCAGATAGACAACCGCTTCGGCCAGGGCCAGATCGCCCTCCTGCGAGCCGAGGAATTCGACCGTCTGCTTGGCGCTGAGGGTGAGGTTGAGCGCCTCGGGCGCGGCCAAGCCGATGTCTTCGACGGCCATGCGGACGATGCGGCGGGCGAGATATAAGGGGTCCTCGCCGCCGGCGAACATGCGGGCCAGCCAGTAGAGGGCGGCGTCGGGGTCGCTGTTGCGCACGCTCTTGTGCAGGGCGGAGATCAGGTTGTAGTGCTCCTCGCCGGATTTGTCGTACATGAGCACGCGCTGCTGCACGGCTTCGGCGGCGATGGCGCGGGTGATATGTCTCTTGAGCTTCTTGGAAGCAGGCTGACGATGCGGCGTAGATTCGGGAGGGCACCCCTCCGTGGCTAAAGCCTCCGGCAATTCCTCAGGCTCTCTTCGGGGGTTGAAACCCCCGACTCCCTCCGCATCGCCATTCGTCTTTTTTGTGGAAGGATCGATAGCCAGTTGCGCGGCGACCTCGAGGGTGTTGTAGGCGTTGCGGCAGTCGCCGCTGGAGTAGCTGGCAATAAGCGTGAGCGCGTCGTCGTCGGCGGTGAGCTCAAGCGCGCCCAGGCCGTGTTCCGGGTCTTCCAGGGCGCGGCGCAACAGGGCGGCGATGTGCTCCTCGCTCAAGGGCTGCAAGACGTAGACGCGGCAGCGGGAGAGCAGCGCCGAAATAATCTCGAACGATGGATTTTCGGTGGTGGCGCCGATCAGGCGGATGGAGCCGCGCTCGACGTAGGGCAGAAAGGCGTCCTGCTGCGCCTTGTTGAAGCGGTGAATCTCATCGATGAAGAGGATCGTCCGCGAGCCGTGGCGGGCGGCCTGCGCGGCCTGCTCCATGACCTGCTTGATCTCTTTGATGCCGCTGAGGACGGCGGAGAACTCGATGAAGCTGGCCTGGGTGGTCTCGGCAACGATCTTGGCCAGGGTGGTTTTGCCCACCCCTGGTGGGCCCCAGAAGATCATGGACGAGGATTCGTCGCGCTCGATCTGAATGCGCAGCGGTTTGCCGGGACCGAGGAGATGGTCTTGGCCTGAGTATTCCGCCAGCGTCCGTGGCCTCATGCGCTCGGCCAGCGGCGCGCCTGCGGCGGGCAGCCCTTTGGACGAGAGTATTCGCTCGCTGAGTTCGCCGTCGAAGAGGCTCATCTCGTCCTCCGAGAGGCAATTCTGTTCGAGAAAGCTGCAATCGTTAAGAAGATCGGTGTCCACACAGTGAGCGCTAGATCATCGTGAAACACCCACCCGGCATTAAGTTTCCAACTGATTCCGAGGTAAATGAAAGTTGCAATCCAAGCAGTGATGGTGGCAGTTTGGATCTTGAAAAATGACCCTAGACAGCACAATAAGCTCACTAGAGCGAGGATTCGAAACGCGACAACCTCTGGCAGCAATGAACCACTGTACTGAGGCCCTGCAAAATACTGTGCGAAGCAGACCAACCAGGTGTATGCGCAACTGCAGAAGGCTAAGCAGATGAAGAGTATTCTCATGGTTGCCTCCCGGCGGCTTTGCCGGCGCTTTCGCCCTCCGCGCAGGAGCGTTGGCGGCCTGCTTCGTAGAGCAGAATCGAGGCGGCGATGGAGGCGTTGAGGCTTTCGACGGGGCCGGGGCAGGGAATGGTCAGGGCTGCATCAGCCAGTGCAGCGATCTCCGCGGGGACGCCATTGCCTTCGTTACCGATGAGAATCGCCGTTGGGCTGGCCAGATCGGTCTGGTGCGCGGGTTTGGCTCCCTGGACGGCGGTGGTGTAGATGCGCAGGCCGGCCTGGCGCAGGCGGGAGAGGGCTTCGTCGGCGGTCGCTGCTACGAGCGGCAGGCGGAAGAGGCTGCCGGCCGAGGCGCGAACGGCCTTCTGATTCCAGGGGCTCACGGTACCGGGGAGAGCGACGACGCCGCTCGATCCGAAGGCTTCGGCGGAGCGCAGGATGGTTCCCAGATTGCCGGGATCTTGCAGGCCGGCCAGCACCAAAATCAGTGGAGCAGGAATCAGCGGCGCAGTCTGGCGGCGTGGTGCGAGCAGGTCCTCCCAGGTCCAGGTGGGTGGCACGACGAGGGCGGCGACGGGCTGGGGGGTTTCAGTGGCCAGGGCGGCGTCGAGCAGGGTCTTCGGCAGCAGCAGGCGTTCCGTGCTGTGAGGCAGGGGGAGCGACTCGGCGAGGGCTTCGGCGCCCTCGGCAACAAAGACGGTCTCGATGCGCAGGCCGGCGCTGAGGGCTTCGGCGAGCAGGTTCGGACCCTCGATGCCGGCCAGCCCGCGGGGGTTGCGGCCGGGGTGAGCCAGCGCCTGACGCAGTTCCTTGAGGCGGGCGTTCTGCTTACTCTGTACAATGCGATAAGACACTGATCGGAAACCCCGTTGAACCGATTTTATGCTCTTTGAGCGGCGCACGCAGGCAGTGCGGAGCGGTGCAACTTGCAGCGCAGGCGGTGCAGATGTTAGTTTCCGTTATTGTGGCTTTTGCAATGCGGGAACCGAGGTAGAGCTTGTCGTCGGCAGAGATCTTGCGCGTCCATCCCGATGAACCACAGCCGGACCGGATCGACTATATCGTCTCCTGTCTACGCAAGGGCGATGTGGTAGCCCTGCCCACCGACACCTTCTACGGCCTGGCCGTGGACCCGGTGAACCTTCATGCGGTCGAGCGCATCTACCAGATCAAGACGCGGCAGAAGCACAAGCCGCTGTCGCTGCTGATCGCCTCGACGGCGCAGGCCTACGAACTGGCGCGGGACACCGATCCGCTGTTGGACAAGCTGGCGGAGAAGTTCTGGCCGGGCCCACTGACGATTATCGTGCGCGCCGGCAGCAAATTACCCTTGCGCTCGACAGCCAACACCGGCAACGTGGCGCTTCGCGTGCCGGATGCGGCGATTCCGCGGGCCGTGGTCGAGCGGCTGGGACTGCCCATCACCGCAACTTCGGCCAATTTGCAGGGCGCCGCAGAGTGTACCCACGCTGGCAGCGTGAGAGACCAGATCGGGGACAGGATTCCGCTGATCGTCGACGGTGGACCGACCAGCCGGGCGCTGCCTACGACTATCGTCGATCTCTCCCTGGGCCCAGGGCGCTGGGAAGTGCTGCGCGAAGGCGCCATTCCTACCCATGAGATTGTGATGGTGCTGCAAAGATAGTTCTAGGGACTTTGGGACTAAGGGACTAGGGACTGGGCAGAGAATGGACGCGGACTTTTATTCGTTGGCGCCGTGCTTTTTTTGCGGTAGTTGATCGCAGTATGATCAGTCCCTTCGTCCCTTAGTCCCTCAGTCCCCAGTTTCTGAAATTGAAGGTTCTTATGAAGACCCGAGCCAAATCAAAACGTCGGGAATGGGCGCTGCGCGGCGCGCTGGCGCTGTTTTGCGTTCTGGCGGTGGGCACGCTGGGCTGGTTTCGCTGGGTCTATTCGGAGATTGAACGCTATGCCGCTGAGGATCAGGCAGCGCTGGCCGACGCCATCGGGGTCTTCGGCGCGGCGGAGTGGGACGGACGCCCCTCACCGGTCTACCGCGCCCGCCTGGAACACGCCCGCAGCCTCTATCAGCACGGTATTGCGCCACTCATCATCACCATGGGCGGGGACGGCGGCGACGATTACTCCGAGGGCGGAGTGGGCAAAGAGTACCTGCGCGGCATGGGGATTCCCGAGCAGGCCATCATCGCCGAAACCGAGAGCCGCAGCACCGCCGACGCAGCCAAGCGCATTGCCGTCATCGCCCGCGCCAATGGGCTGAAGCGGCTGGTGATCGTCAGCGACCCCACCCACCTCTTCCGCATTCACGCCATGTGCACCGCCGAAGGGCTGGAGGTGCTGACCTCGCCGCGCCCGCGCACCATCACCGACGAGCGCCAGGAAGCGGAGCGCATCGGCCACGAGATGCTCAGTTACACGGCATGGCGGTTGCATCTGCACTAAGCAGGCTGAAAAACTCTTCGGGAGGAACGGCACGGCTGAAGAAAAAGCCCTGCGCCTCGTCGCAATCGTGCGCCTTCAAAAACTCCAGATCGCCGGCAGTCTCAACGCCCTCGGCGATGACGCGCAGATTCAGACAGCGGCCCATGCTGATGATGGCGCTGACGATGGTCTTCTGGTCGGCGGTCTCGCCGATGTGGTGAACGAAGGATTGGTCGATCTTCAGGGAATCGAGGGGGAATTTTCTCAGATAGCTGAGGCTGGAATAGCCGGTGCCAAAATCGTCGATGGAGACTTGCACACCCTTTTCCCGCAAGGTTTGGAGAATGGTTGCGGCGATCTCGGCATGTTTCATCAGTACGCTCTCGGTGATCTCCAATTCGAGAGCGTTCGGGGACAAGCCGGTTTTGCGCAAGGTGGCGAAGAGGTTGTCGAGAAACCCCTTGTCGTGAAACTGGCAGGCGGAGACGTTGACGGCGATGGAAGAGAGCGGCAAACCTGCATCGATCCAGGCGCGGGCTTGAGCGCAGGCTTCGCCCAGCACCCAGGCGCCGATGGGCAGAATGAGACCGGAATCTTCGGCAATGGGAATGAACTTCAAGGGAGGGACCGATCCGCGCGTGGGATGGGTCCAGCGGATCAGGGCTTCTGCGCCGGTAATGGCTCCCGTCTTGAGGTCGATTTTGGGCTGGTAGTGGAGGGTAAACTCTTGGCGTTCCAGGGCGCTGCGCAGGTCCTCCTCGATGGATTGGCGCTCCACGGCGAGAACGTTCATGGCCGGCTGGAAGAAGGCGAAGCTATGCTTTCCATTGCCTTTGGCGTGGTACATCGCGGTGTCGGCATTCTGCAGCAGAGTTTCCGCATTGAGGCCGTCTTCGGGGTAAATGCTGACGCCCATGCTGGCGGAGATGTGCAACTCGTGGTGATCGATGGAATGCACCTCGGCCACCGCCTGCAGGGCTCGCTTTGCCGCGCTGACGGCATCGGTGGGATGTTGGACCTCCTGGAGCAGAAGGACAAATTCATCTCCACCCTGACGGCTGACGGTGTCAGGGGCGCGCACGCAACCCTGCAGCCGCTGGGCGATGGATTGCAGCAGCCTGTCGCCTGTCAGGTGCCCCAGCGAATCGTTGATGTGCTTGAAACCGTCCAGATCCAGGTAGAGCACCGCGACCTTTCCCGCGTGGCGGCTGGCCAGGGCGATGGCCTGGGTGATGCGGTCGTTGAGGAGCAGGCGATTAGGCAGGCCGGTGAGCGCATCGCACTCGGCCAGATGGGCAATCTGTTCGGCCAAAGCGTGCGCCACGCTGATGTCGCGAAAGACCAGTACCGAGCCGGCGACCGTTCCCTCCCGGTCGTGGATGGGCGCTACGGAGTCTTCAATGAAGACCTCATGCCCGTCGCGGCGGACGAGAATGCAGTTCACGGGCAGAGCGCCGATGCGATTCTGCGCCACCGCCTTGGCCATGGGATCCTGGGTGCGGATGCGGGTGGTGGCGTCCATGATGTGGAAGGCGTCGGCCAAGGGCTGTCCGGTGGCTTCCAAAAGAGACCAGCCGGTCATTCTCTCGGCTACGGGATTGAGGAAGGTGATATTCCCGGTGAAGTCGGTGCAGATGACGGCGTCACCAATGCAGTCGAGGGTGACCTGGGCGCGTTCCTTTTCCGCGAAGAGGGTTTCGTCGAGAATCTTGCGTTCGACGGCATTGCGCAGGGCGCGCATCAGATCGCGGGTTCCAAACAGGCCCTTGAGGAGATAGTCTTGCGCGCCTTCTTCGATGGACTTACGGGCGGTCGCTTCGTCCTTCTGGTTCACGAGCAAGACGATGGAGACGCGGGGCGCTATCTTACGGACCCTCTGCACCGCTTCCTGTTCGGTTGAACTGGGCGAATCCAAATCGATGAGAACGACGTCCACGTCCTGTTGGGCGAGAAAGCTCTCGGCATCGTCGAGACAAGCCGCCTGCTCCAACGCAAAGGAATAAAGGCCTTGGTGGCGGAACATCGCGGCGATCGAGCGAGCCACCGTGGGGGTGCTTGCAATCAAGAGCGCCGTCCTGAGTTGGATCCTGCCCATTTGCCACACCCCGCTGCAACATTCTCAGCGAGGGGATGGTGCGAGGCCCAAAAACCGAGTCAGCGGGAACCACTGTGGACGGGTCCCGTAGGGGCAGATCCTCGTTCAAGGGTAGAAACGAGCGACGGCCCAAAAAACGACTCTGGAGAATCGACATAACCTGTGAAAATGCTGGTGCACCACCGAGCCTATGCTCGCTGGGAGGGGGACGAACGTTCTATATTGCTCAGGTAACGGGACCGATTCCCGATTCCGGCGCTGCTTGCGTTGGCACTTTACTGCTGTCCCCAACTGAGTTTGCTGCGCAGGGCCTCGAAGAAGCCGCTCTCGCTCAAGCGCACCAGATTGACGGTGTGGTTGGAGCGGTGGCAGCGCACTTCGTCGCCGCGGCGCAGTTCGACGGCCAATTGCCCATCGACGGTCAGGTGCGCGGAGTTGGATTCGCCCTCGGCGCGCACCGTGAGAGCGGCGTCGCCACGCACCACGATGGGCCGCAGGGTGAGCAGATGCGGGCAGATGGGGGTGACCACCAGGGCGTCCACATCGGGAGTGAGAATCGGCCCGTTGGCGGCCAGGGAATAGGCGGTCGAGCCGGTGGGTGTGGAGACAATGATGCCGTCGGCGCGGAAGCTGGCCACGCTCTTGCCGTCCAGCTCGACGGCGAAATCACCCATGCGCGCCGCTTCACCCTTGGAGACGACAGCCTCGTTCAGCGCTTCGTAGCTGGAGACAAGAGCGCCCGCGCGCCACAGTTCGACGTGGAGCAGGGCGCGGGCGTCGAGCGTGTGGCAATTGCCGCACCAGCCTTCAAGTGTGGCGTAGAGGTCGGCCAGACGCACCTCGGTGAGAAAGCCCAGGTAGCCCAGATTGACGCTGAGCAAAGGCGTTCCGGTGGCGGCAAAGGCGCGGGCGGCGCTCAGTAGCGTGCCGTCGCCGCCCAGCACGATCACCAAAGCGGGATTCCAACTGGGCATCTCGGCGCAATCGACGGCCGGGGCCGCATCGGTATAGCCTCCGCCCACACGGTCCAGCAGCGGCTCATAGTCGTGCCGGCGCAGCCAGGCAATCAGCTCGGGCAACAGGCGGACCAGCTCTTCCTTCTTCGGTTTGCAAACAATCGCTACGCGCACCATGGGTCTAAGTGTACCGGATGCGGGAAGCAGCGTTGCGACGGTGAGAGGCGGCCCTGTGCAGGAGTACGAGCTTAGGAACGGCAGGAATCCTCATGCCGGCAGATCGGTTGTGAAAGCCTTGTTTGCAGTCGTTCCGCTGCTCTCTTGTTTACGCTGTTCTACGCTTCGCTGCACAAAGGATCCTATGAATGCTCCCAGCGTGAGCTTTGCCAGGTCCAGGAAGCCGGCAGAGTTTTGCAGAGGCAAAAGCGAGATGGCGGAGAATATCAGAGTGAGAAAAACGGTCACCAGCGGCAGGCCGGTAATGCCCAGCTTGGTAAAGGTTCCCGCCCACCCGGTGAGGCTCCTCAGACGAACATATTGATCGATGGGCTCGGCCTTCCCATCCACCACGGCTTGACTCACCAGGGGAAAGTCTTCTCGTGGAATGGTGCGTGCGTAAGCCTCCTGTGTGCTGGCCAACATGCTTCTGCCCAAGAGTGCGGTGAGAATACCGACCACGATCAGGATGATGGTGGTGGTTTCACCGGAGATCAGCGCCAGCCAGGATCCATAGACAGGCTGGGACCGACTTGGAGACCTGAACTCCAAAACAGCAATCAGGCCGAAAATCAGCGCGGAGCAGCCCATCAGCGCATACCCGGAAAAGGCGAGTAGGCGCTCCCCGGTATTCGGCGTTGAATATCTCCTGGACGCTAACGATTCGTTAATCTCCATTCTCCCTCCCAACTTTTTAGCCCGAAGTATTCGGACGACAAGGTTTAGTGAACAGAACAATAACACCAAAAAATGTGGGAAAGTGGAGGATTTTGGGGGAATTTTGTTCGTAGGGCGCTTTTCCTGCCTGGGGCGCTTCTCGTGATGGTGGAGAGTAGGGCGAGGACCGGGAGGTCCACGGTACAGTCGGCCACAAGGCCGGTTCTACAGGTCCTTGTTGTTCATCCTGGCGTAAAGCAGGAACTCCTTGTTGCCTTCCATGCCGGTGATGGGGGAGTCGATGATCTCGACGACCTGCCAGTCCAGGGAGCGAACGCAATCGGCGACCTTGTCGATGGCCAATCGATGGGCCTCGGGGTCGCGGACGATGCCTCCCTTGCCGACGTGGCCGCGGCCGGCTTCGAATTGCGGCTTGACCAGAATCACGGCCTCGGTCAGGGTGGGTGCGGCGGCGAAGACCGGCCCCAGCAAGAGCGTGGCGGAGATGAAGCTGACGTCCATGACCAGAAAGGTCAGGTCGATTTCGCCGGGCCGGGTGGCCAGGGAGTTGGCTTCGAGCAGGCGGGCGTTGGTGCGCTCCTTCAGGCGGACGCGGGGATCGATGCGCAGCTTCATGGCGATCTGGCCAAAGCCGGTATCGACGGCGGTGACGGTGGAGGCGCCGTGCTGGAGCAGGCAGTCGGTGAAGCCGCCCGTGGATGCGCCCACATCGAGGCAGGCGCGGCCCTGGACGGCGATCTGCCATCGATCGAGCGCCCCGGCCAGTTTGAGGCCGCCGCGGCTTACGTAGGGCAGATCCTCGCCCAACATGCGCAAGACGGCATCGGCGGCAACCGGAGCGCCGGGCTTGTCGATCTTCTGCTCGTTGACCAGCACACGGCCGGCCAGGATCAGCGCCCGCGCCCGCTCGCGGCTCAGAGCGTGGCCCCGGTCGACCAGCAGAATGTCCAGCCGGGTCTTGCTTTTGCTCGGTTTCTCTACTCTTTGGTTCTCGGTCATGGGCTCACAAGAAAACAGCCAAAGGAGACCCCCTGCGGGATGAACTCCTTTGGCTGTTTCAGTTTATACCTGGAAGACCCGTTGTGAGGCGGAGGTCCGGTTGCGGATTGTCTCAGGAGACCGGCACCGGCATGGCCTTGCAGGTGGCCAGCGAAGTCGAGACCTTGGTCGTAGCGGTGTCGGGCAGATTGCAGGGTTGGCCGTAACCCGGCTTGCGGCTGAGGTTGTTGGCGTTGCCGCTGTTCCCGTTCTGCGTGGTGGTTCTCACATCGAGGATGTTGCCTTCGACCAGCACGGTGGTGTCGACCATATCGGTGGTGGTGCTGATGACGGTGAGGTATTCGCTGTTGGGCGAGGAGACGTAGACCTTGCCGTATTCCGAGTTCTGGGTAGAGACGATGGAGCGGGGATTTCCCATGACGCTCAGGGCATTGACGCCGCCCTTTTCCACCGTATGGCTGCTTAGATTGACCACTGTTACCGTGCCGTCGGCCTGGTTGGCGGTGTAGGCGCGGCTGCCGTCGTTGAGGACGGTGACGGCGGCGGGATTGTTGCCCACCGGTACGGTGTAGGTGGTGCCAAAGGTGGGGCTGTCGTTGCCGTACTCATCCAGGCTCACATCGATGATGCTGATGGTGTTGCCGATGTAGTTGGCCACGACCAACTGGCTGGTGGCGGAGTTGTACTCGGCGTAGACCGGGGCTGCGCTGGTCCCGTTCAGGGCCACGTTGCTGTTGGTCACGCCATTGGTCGGGTTGCCGGAGCCGGCGCTGACGGCATTCAACGCGTTGACCGCGGTCATCGACAGTGGCAGCGCCGGGTGACAGGTCACCGTTTGGCCGGCCTGGTTGAGGAAGGGCGTGCAGCTATCCAGCGTGTTGCTTTGGACGTTGATGACCGAGATCGTGTCGCTGCCGCGGTTGAGCACAAACAAACGCCTGCCGTCACTGCTGGGTACGGCATAAACAGGGCATTTGCCGACGGGGATGGGCGTGTCGGCCGTGTATTGGGAGATTTCAATGGGGGTGACCACACCGTTTTGAGCCACCGAAACCAGGGGGTTGTTGCAGTCGCTACCGTTGCTGTCGACCACCTGGCTGATGGCATAGTTACGGCTGCCGATGCTGGTCAATCCAATCACCTGCACAGGGACCGGCGCCACGGGAATCGACAGCTTCAAGGTGGCTGGCGAAGAAACGAAGACATCGACGTTGTTCCCGTTCAGATCGGCGGCCCACAGACCGGCGACGGGCGCAAAGAGCCCGATGGGCTGAGCGGTGCTGGCCAACGTGGTATAGGTCACGTTCAAGGCCCGCAGGGAACTCGTGTTGATGGGAAAATTGGTGAGTGTGCCGTCGCTGTTAACCGTATAGCCCGTGGAGCCGGTGCCATCCATGGTGAACAGGACGGGGCCGGGACCGATCGGCGCCGAGGCCATGACGGAATCGCCGGAGTAGTCAATCATGGTGGCGATGCCCGGTGTGGTCAGCGAAGACTCCGAGACCACCACCGCATACGACGTGGGCTGCGGTGTCGGTCCGGTTTGAGAAATCGGCGTCACTACCGAACGATATGCGCTGCCACAACCGGCGATCAGGACGACGGCAGTCAAAGCCGCGCCCGCCTGAACCAACCGCATACGCGTCTGGCCTATATTCATGGGAAAAAGCCTCATTCAGATCTTTCCTGCCTACCAGAGCGATTGTAAATCAGGAGGCGGGCTCTGGGGGCGCTTGGGGCCGCGGCGGCGGCGCTAGAAACGAGATACTTGCTGCCGATCAAGCCTTCATTCGTCGATTTTCGCTGCTGTCGTCAGCCTGCCAGGTTCCCGGCCATAGGAATAGACGCAGCCCAATCCCGGTGGGGATCAACCCCAGCGGAATTCAGCCTCCTTCTGCACCGTTTTGCAGCGGCTGCGGGGAAGCGGACCGTTTACGATGAATTCTGGCTCCCTATGATGAATCGAATTCCACTCTACTGGCAATCCAAACTCGTTTTGCTGCTCGCCGTCCCAGCAGTCGCCGCGGACGTTGTCTTACAGACCCATTGGTGGGTCGACCATCAGCCTTTGGTAGCGCTGTGGGCTTTGGGCTTGAGCGTACTGCTCGGTCTGGCCGCTTGGGGAGCGGGGACCGCCTCTCCCTGGGCCGCGGCCACCGGGGCGGCGATTGCCGCCAGCATTACCCTTTCGACGGCCGTCTATCCCTACCGCTCCTGGCAGACCGGGCTGGTTCCGCTACTGACGCTGCTGGTGCTGACCTCGCTGGCCACGCGTGTGGGTTTGGCCAATCGGGAAGACCCAGAGACAGCCGAGGCCTACCACGGGCGCAACGCCGCCCAGGTGGCTGCCAATCTGGGCGTGGCGGCGCTGGCGTTTACCGAGGCGGTGCAATCGCTGCTGTTGAGGAGCGATCGGTTCACACAAACTGCGCCGCATCCGGCGCTGGTCTTCACCGTGGGCCTGGCGGCGCTGGCGGAGTCGGCAGCCGACACAGTTTCCTCCGAGATTGGCCAGGTGCTGGGCGGCGAACCGCGGCTGTTGACCACTGGCCGCAAGGTCAAGGCGGGAACCGACGGAGCTGTCAGCCCTTTGGGAACAGCGGCGGGAATTGCCGCGGCTGCACTGGTGGCCCTGGCGGGGACGCTGGCCCTGAGCGGCGGACGCGGGATGTTCTGGATCGCCTTGGGCGGCGGGGTCTTCGGGCTCTTCTTCGACAGCCTGCTGGGCGCTACGCTGGAGCGCAAGGGCTGGCTCAATAACGACGCCGTCAACTTTCTCTCGACGCTCAGCGCGGCGGGGTTTGCCCTGCTGCTGCTGCTGTTTCTGCCGCTGGCAGGTTAATGGGGAAGGAAATTCAGAGGCAATGAGTCCCACCCTAGCCGCAAAAACAAGAACGCGGCGAGGGTGGGGCACCCATTTTCAATGGAATAGCCCATTTTTCAATGAAATAGCGGGGATTGGGACGCGATATGCCTACTTGGTCAGTTCGCCGAGCAGCACTTTGGCTTTCGCGGCCAGGGTGTGCGCGCCGTCCACGTCGCCGGAGTCGAGGGCGATGCGGGCCTTCTTGAGGAATTCGCGGATCTGGCTGGCGGTCTTCTGCTCCTGGTCGTTGAGCTTGCGGTTGATGCCGTTGAGTCCGCGCTCGGTGGCGGCGATGGAGTTGGCCGTCTCCCGGCCCTGGTCGGAGCTGCCCCCGGAGCTGAGCTGGCCGATGGCGCTCACGCCGGGACTGCCGCTGGAGGCCTGCTGGGGGTTGTGGTTCACCGGCTTCTTGTGGTGGACAGGCGGCTTGGCGGCTTCCTGGGCGGGCTCGGCTGGCTGAGGAGCCTCGGTCGCAGGCGGCGTTACCGGAACCGCAATCTCAGCCTGGGGAAGCGGCACAGGCTCGGGAGCGGGCGCCGGGACGGGCTGCGCAACCACCGGCGGAGCCGTCTGCTGCACCGGCGGCTTGCCGGCCCGGTGAAAGCAACCGGTCAGCAACAGGGGCAGCACCCACGCAACACTCCTCAAAGGCAACTTCATCCAGCAAAACCTTTCTTGCTCAACTTTTCCTGGCTGAGCCGCATCTGTACCGATGCTGGCTATCGAGGATCGAATTCAGGTATCGCGATCATTGTAATCTGTGGGGCGGCGGGGGGCATCTATTCCGCGCCGCCGCTGGGCGAAGGCTGCGTGTGCCGCCGCCCGGTCTCCGCGGGCAGGAGCGGAATGCGCAACAGGAACTCCGCGCCACACCCTTCAGTCGATTGTACTTCGATGCTGCCGTGGTGGAGCTGAAGAATACGGTAGGTCATGGCCAGGCCAATGCCGCTGCCCTCGGCCTTGGTGGTGAAGTAAAGGTCGAAGATCTTTTCCCGGATCTCCTCGGCAATGCCGGAGCCCTGATCGCGGATGCGCAGCAGGGCGTTTCTGGGCCCCTGCGCCGCTCCTCTGGTCTCGCCGGGGCCTTCTTCTTCCAGAATCAATTCCAGATTGCCGCCCTCGGGCATCGACTGAGCGCCATTCTGAATCACATTGAGCGCGGCCTGCTTGAGCAGGTCGGCGTCGATCAGCACCGGCAGCGGGCGCTCCGGCAGGCGGCTGAGGAGGGTCACGTTGCGGGTGCCGAGTTCGGCCTTGGCCAGGGCCAGCACGTCGCCCAGGACGCCGCGCAGGTCCTGCTCGCGGAGTTGCAGTTCGACCGGGCGGGTGAAGTCCACCAGCGTCTGCACCACGCGGTCCAGGCGGCGAATCTCGCTCTCGATGATCTGCAAATGGCGCGCGGCGGGAGCGCAGCCGTCGCCCAGCTTGGTTTTGAGCAGCTCCAGATGGACGACGATGGCGTTGATGGGGTTCTTCACCTCGTGGCCCACGCCCGAGGTCAGCCGCCCGATGGCCGCCATGCGCCGGGAAAGCTCCAACTCGCTGCCGATCTCGGCCACCGACTCCAGATCGTGCAGGGTGACGAGCGCGCCCAACTCGTCCAATTTGTGGCGCGAGTCGCTGTCGTGGATAAAGTCGACCGAGGCCTGGATGCGGCGGCCCGTCTCGGTGCGGATCTCCTGTTGCGCCAGACTGGTGTGCGCGACGAAGGCCTCTTGCAGGGTGCGGCCCAGCAAGGTCGCGGGATCGAAGATCTCCGCCGCGCGCCGGCCCAGAATTCTGCCGCTTTCGAGATGAAGAAAGCGCCGCGCCGCCTCCGAAACCAGCACCGCCCGGCCATCGCCGGTGAAGAGCAAAATGCCGTCCTGCAAATTGCCGAGGATCTGGTCGAGATTTTCCTTGAGGGCGCAGAAGACCTCTTCGACATTCTTCATGCGCTGGCCGATGATCTCGATCTTGCTGCTGACCTGGGCGGCGGTGTCCTGGTGCTGGGCCTTGTCTTCATCGCCGGCAGCCGGCGTGGCACTGGAGAGATGAGTCCAGTGGTCGAGTTGGCGGCTGATCTCTTCCAGCGGGCGCAGGGCCAGATTGCCGAGCAAAAAAGCCACCAGCAACGCCATGAGCAGCGTCGCCCCCATCAGCGTTACCGCTTCGCGCAACCAGGGAGCGTAGACCGCGCGCAAAAAGGTTGTACGTACGCCCACATGCACGGTGGCAAAGGGGGCTCCGTTGCGCTCCAGCGGCACCACCACGTCGAAGACCTCGGGCGGGCCGAGCACGGATTTGATCAGCGCCGGAAAACTGGCGTCGAGAAGCTGCTGATAATTGGGCCGCTCCGGCAGCGGTTTGTCTTCGTTCTCGGGATCGGTGCTGAGCAGGGTGCTGTTTTGAAAGTCGCCGATGTTGATGTCGTAAACGGTGAGCGAGTAGCGGTTGACCGAGTCGATCACCGCCTCCAGCGCCGCATTGTCGCGCACCGCAGCCGCGGTCAGGGCGCGCAACTGGGCCGGGTTGTTGGGATCGACCTTGCGGTCTTTGAGGCCGGTCTCCAGTGCCTGCAGGAGCGCCAGACGAATCTGATTGGCCACCATGCGATTGGTCTCATAGGACTGCTGCACCGCCGCGTGCAGCAACTGGCTGACATAGACCAGCGAGAGCACCCCGGCAATGAGAAAGACCAGGGCGGTAATGGCCAGCACGAGTTTGGTCTTCAGACGCATTCGGTCTCTATTTCCCTATTCCTTATTCCCTAATCCCTTAGTCCCTAAGTCCCTTAGTCCCTGTCTTTATACTCTTTCAGCTTGTTGTGCAGGGTCTTCAGGCTGATGGCGAGAATCTCGGCGGCGCGGGTTTTGTTCTGGCCGGTGGATTCCAGCGTGCGCTCAATCAGGAGCCGCTCGGCCTCGTCCACCGTGGTGCCCACGCGAATGGGAATCACGCTCGCGTCAAGAGCCTGGACGGCCAGTCCTCCAGCGCCATTGGCGAAGCCGGGAGGCAGGTGGCCTGCGTCGAGCGGCGCACCGTCGGGGCAGAGAATCACCGCGCGCTCGATGGTGTTGCGCAACTCGCGCGCGTTGCCGGGCCAGTCGTAGGACTTCATACGGTCAAGCATGGAAGAAGCGACGCCCGAGACGCGGCGATTGTGCTTCTTGTTCATCTCCGCCACCATGGCCTCGGCCAGGTCGGGCAGATCCTCGATGTGCTCGCGCAGCGGCGGCAGAGCCACGTGGAAGACGTTGAGGCGATAGTAAAGGTCGGAACGCAACTGCCCGCTGGCCACGGCCTGTGCGGGATCGCGATTGGTGGCGGCCAGCACCCGCACGTCCACTTCCTGCTCGCTGCGTGCGCCCAGGCGGCGGAGCTTGCGCTCTTCCAGCACACGCAATAATTTGGCCTGCGTGGCGGGCGGCATCTCGCCCAGTTCGTCGAGCAGCAGCGTACCGCCCGAGGCCAGCTCGAAGCAGCCGGCGCGGCGCTCCACGGCTCCGGTAAATGCGCCCTTTTCGTGGCCGAAGAGTTCGCTCTCGATCAGTGTTTCGGGGATGGCGGCGCAGTTGACGGCCACAAAGGGCCGCTGCTTGCGCGGGCTCAGATCGTGCAGGGTGCGGGCCACCATCTCTTTGCCCGTGCCGCTCTCGCCGGTGATGAGGACGGAGACATTAGAGGGGGCGATCTGCTCGATCAGCGCAAAGATATCGAGCATCGAGCGCGAACGGCCCACCATCGAGCCCAGCACGCCGGTCTCGCGCAGGCGGCGGCGGGCGACTTCGAGCTCGATTTCGGTGTCGCGCTGGCGGGTGGCGTTGGCCAGAATGGTGCGCAGACGGGTGGCGTCGACCGGCTTCTGCAAAAAGTCGTAGGCGCCCAGCTTCATGGCGTCTACCGCCAGTTGAATGGAGCCCATGGCGGTGAGCACGACGACTGCGACGTTGGCGTTCAGTCCGGAGCCGGCCTCGCTGAGCTTGGTGAGCAGGCCCAGGCCGTCCATGCGCGGCATCTTGAGGTCGGTGACCACAATGGCCGGGTCCCAGGCTAGCGCCTTCTCCCAGCCCTCGATGCCGTCGCGCGCGGTCTCAGTGCGGTAGCCCCAGCCGGAGATCAACTCCGCCAGCCCCATCAGCGCGTGGGGTTCATCTTCGACAATCAGAACCTTGACGGTGCTCGGCATTCGCAGCGGCGGCGCTTTCTCCATCGATCCAGTGCTTCGGGCCGGCCTGAGCCGGCCTCTGAAGCAATTGCCGCACTACATCTTTTTACCATGCACCCCGCTGTCCGTCGGTGTTTCCTGCCCAACGCTCGCGGCGGTGGCCTTGCGGATGGCCTCCATTGGCCCGGCCAGGCGCGGATCGTCGCGGTTCAAAGCCTGCGGCAGATGAAAGACCGCATTCGACAACTCCTCGGGATTGGCCTTCTGGATGAACTCGCTCCACACCATGAAGTAGGTCCAGCGGGGCTGTTTGGCCAGCACCTCGGGCGAGGGCAGCTTGCCCACTTCGGCCAGAGCGATGGGTTTGTCGCCGGCCAGCTTCACCATGCTGTCGTAGAAATCCTGCTTGAACTCGCCGTAGATGTCCATGGTGGGGACGTCCACTTCATCGTCGCCGGGATAATACTCGGCCAGCGGCGGCCAGCCGGGATTGGGAGCGTTCACATTCCACACCCAGACCAGGTTGTCGAGATGATGGACGTTGACGAAGCGGTCGTAGAGCATACGATAGAGCGCCGCCGAGCCGTCCTTGCCCGGCCTGCCGCCCCACCAGAACCAGCCTCCGTTCATCTCGTGATAGGGCCGGTAGAGCACGGGAACATGGGCATCGCGCAACTGACCGAGAAAGCCCGCCACCACGTCCACCTGATCGCACCAGCGCTTGTTGAGGGCCGAACCAGGAGTCAAAAGCTCCTTCCATTCGGCGTCGGTCAGATGGGCCTGCACGCTGCCCTTGAAGGTGACTGGCTCATCGTCGAGCGGGCGCACCTCGTGCCAGGTGAGAGCGATCACCGCGCCGTGCTGGTACTGGCGTTCGACCTCGGCGACGATCTCGGGACGGGCCAGCGCCGAGTCCTTGTCGTCGCCGCCGGAGAAGCCGAAGTCCTGGCCGTAGAGGCCGGGATATTTGCCGGTCAGTTCCCAGGCCATGTCGGTCCAGCGCAGGCCCGCATTGGGGTAGTTGTGCTGGCCGGTGATGATGTCTTTACCGCTGATGGATTGGAGGTAGGCGAGCAGCGCCCGCGCCTCGGGAGAGGCATGGGGATTGACCGGCTGGGGCGCGCTCTGCGCCCACCCCGCGGAGGCAAAGAGAAGAACCGCGACAACGACAAGCAAACGCTTCAGGGCCATGGCAAACGTCCTTTCACAGGCGAAGCGGATTATACCCGATAACGTTATCGCGAGGGAACGGGTGGACCGCCTCGATTTGCCATGCTCTGAAAAAGCGACGATTCAGGCTACATCGGCGTTTATCGGGCGTGATCCTGCTAGACCGAAGGCTTCTTCTTGCTAGTTGAGGTCCGGGAGATCCTCGGTGTGTTTTTGGGATGTCGAGACTGAGGCCACCTGCCAGACTTAGGAAAGTGAATCGAGTCTATCTTTTTTCCAAACGACGCAGTGTGGGAAGATGTCTGGGGCTGGAAAGGATATAGTTTACCTGTTGGGAGATACCGCCATGGAAAACATACCCCTCAATGCCGCTATCACGCCAGAGAAATTCGAACAAATAGCACGACCTGCAGATATCATGATGCCGCGCTTCATGAAGGAGACACGCGGGGTATTCCTGCAGAGGCCGGGCGAGATGCGCGGACGCTTTGTTCACTACACAAAAGCAGAGGCCGCTCTCAACATAATAAGAAAGAAACGTTTCTGGATGCGCAACACCAACTGCATGTCTGACTTTAGCGAAGTGCAGCACGGCTTCAACATCTTGAATAGCTTCTTCTCTAACAAAGCGAACAAAGAATCATTCACTGAGGCTTTGGACGACTGTTTCCCCGGTGTCGCCTCCGAGGCGATTTCTATGTTCAACAACTCCGTGCATGACATTATGTTCAACTCCTATATCTCGTGTCTGTCAGAGCACCAGCCCAGCGAAAACTTGAACGGACGACTTTCGATGTGGCGTGCCTTCGGCGGAACTGCGACTCAGATCGCCATTGTGCTTAACATCCCATACACTTTTTCTATGCTCCACTTGAGAATCATATTCAGTTCCGTTGCATACTTTTCGGAATCCGCTGCGCACGAGCACTTGCAAGAAGTCATTAGAAACGTTCGTGCCAATCGTGAGTATCTTCAGAGTATTGGTCGAGATGCCCTTGCCCGGTTGGTGTTCACCACGTTGTTGTTTCACGTGGTTTGTGTGAAACACGAGGGCTTTCACGAGGAGAGGGAGTGGCGTGCAATCTATGCGCCGACGCTCGGAGCCTATCAACCGCTGCTTGGGGCATCTCCACTTATGGAGTCATCGACCGAAGTCCCCGCCGGGGTGCCGCAAGTCGTTTACAAGCTTCCACTCGATGCGTCGGTTTCGGACCAGATCGAAGACTTGCATTTCACGAGGATATTCGATCGCCTTATCATTGGCCCCACACCTTATCCAGAGCCCATACGCAGAGCATTTGTGGACGAATTGACGAAGGCTGGAGTCATCAATTCCGATGAGTTAGTGAGAGTCTCCGGGATTCCGATTCGTGTTTGATAGCGGCGACGTGTCGGGCACCTGAGGCCTAAGCCTGAAATTACTCCCCGAAAGTCGCCCAGCGTCTGGCGATTGCGATTGTTTCCTGCTCAATCGCGGTCGGTTATTTTCAAAGGCCATAGTCTCCGCTGTTGCCGCAAACGGAAAGCCGTCCCGGCGGGACGGCATGAAAGTAGCCAGGGGTAGACCCTGAGCAGCGCGAAGGGGGAACCCCTGGAAAGCAGCGTCCCCGCGCGTGGCCGCCCCGCAGGTCCGGCCTGAAAAGCGTCTTGCGCTGTTGCCCGATGCAGCACGCAGGACGTTTTGGGAACGGCTGCGCATGACCCAATGCGGAAAGCGCATTCTGTCCCTTCGGGACGGAAGGTAGATTGGGGTGTCTGCATCCAGGGGTTGCGCTGCGCTCCACCCCTGGCTACTTTTATTCCCTCCCTGCGGGAGGAATCCTGCCGCGCGAGAAGGTCCAAACACGGAAGACCTTGATGACTATCGGGATGTCGTCCCATGTTCGGCGAATGCGATTTTTGGCTTAATCGCGTTTTGTTGTATGCAAACGCCCTCGTATCCGCTGTTGCTGCAAGCGGGGAGCCGTCCCGGCGGGACGGCATGAAAGTAGCCAGGGGTGGACAATGAGCACCGCGAAGGGGGAACCCCTGGGAAGCAGCGTCCCCGCGCGCAGCCGCCCCGCAGGGTCGGCCTGAAAATCGCCTTGCGCCTGTCCCATCCTAGCCGCAAAAGTTGCGAAAGGCAGATTCTTCGACTTCGCTGCGCTTCGCTCAGAATGACAGCGGTGAGGGTGGGGCACCCCGATTTCGAGATGATTGCGGCGAAAAATCAACAGGCGGAAGACGAGACGCAGATCCTTCGCTGCGCTCAGGATGACAATGCTTTTGTTGAATAGGCTTTATTTTTCATGCGTTTGTGTTTATTGAAGGCGCATTCGGCACCGTCGAAAAGCAAAGTTGGGAAGAACATAAGCAGTTCCTTCGGCTTCGCTGCGCTCCGCTCAGGATGACAATGCTTTTCTTGAATAGGCTTTAAGTTTCATGCGTTTGGGTTTATTGAAGGCGCATTCGGCACCGTCGAAAAGCAAAGTTGGGAAGAACAAAAGCAGGTCCTTCGACTCCGCTGCACTGCGCTCAGGATGAATTGCTATTTGTTTGCGCGCTGCTCAGGATTACCCTGTTGTGATGGGAGCGCCCTACCCGGCCTTTTCCGTCAACTCGGCCCAGCGGGCGTAGAGGGTGGCGCTTTCTTCTTCGGCGGCGGCCAGTTCGGTGAGGGCGGCTTGGAGGGCGGCGGCGTCGGTGGCGATGGATGGGTCGTCGATGTGGTGGCGGGCCGCTTCCAGACGGGCGTCCGAGACTTCCACCTTCTGCTCGATGGCGGCGAACTCGCGGGCTTCCAGGTAGGAGAGCTTTTTCTTGGACGGGGAAGCGGAGTTAGCGGAGATAGCGGGGTTAGCGGAGTTAGCGCGGTTAGCAGAGATAGCGGCGATGGCGGAGTTAGCGGAGTTGGCTTTGGGAGCCCTGGCGGCATCCTCCTGCTCGACCATCCAGTCTTCCCACTGGGAGAAGTCGGCGAACTGGCCGCAGTGGCCGCGTCCATCGAGACCGAGAACGGTGCTGGCCACGCGGTTCAACAGATAACGGTCGTGAGTGACCAGAATCAACGCGCCGGGAAAGTCGAGGAGGTTTTCTTCCAAAATCTCCAGAGTGGGGATGTCGAGGTCGTTGGTGGGCTCGTCGAGGAGCAGGACGTCGGCGGGCTCCAGCATGAGCTTAGCGATCAGCACACGGGCGCGCTCGCCGCCGCTCAGATTGCGGACGGGCTGGTTCAACTGCTCGCTGGTGAAGAGGAAGCGCGCCGCCCAACTGGCCACGTGAATGGTGCGGTCCTGGTAGATGACGGAGTCGCCCTCGGGGGCCAGGGCGCGGCGCAGGGTGAGGCTCTCATCCAGTTCGCGCATCTGGCTGAAATAAACCAAACGCAGAGCGTCGGCGCGCTTGATGTGGCCGGAAACAGGCTCGATCTCCCCGCGCAAAAGCCTCAACAGCGTGGATTTGCCGCTGCCGTTGGGGCCGACCAGGCCGACCTTGCTGCCGGCGGTGAGGATGAAGTTCAGGTTCTCGAACAAACGGCGGCCAGGTGGGAGGTTTTCCCCATCCAGGCTGGCGGGCACGTCGTAGGCTACGGCTTTGAATTCGACCAGGCGCTTGGTCTTACGCTGGCTGGCTTCGAAGTCGATGCCGGCGCTGGAAGTGGCTGTGCGGGCGTTCATCTCGGCCAGTTGGCCGATCATTTCGTTGGCGCTGTCGATGCGCGCCTTGGATTTGGTGGTGCGCGCCTTGGGGCCGCGGCGCAGCCACTCGATTTCGGTCTTTACCTGGTTGCGCAGGCTCTCCTGCTGGCGGCTCTGCGACTCCAGATAAGCCTGTTTTTCTTCGAGAAAGCGGCTGAAGGTGCCTTTGACCTTGAGCAGGCCCTCGGCGTAAACGCGGCTCAACTCGACGATCTGGCTGCTGGTGGCTTCTAAAAAATAACGGTCGTGGCTGACCGAGACTACTGCATAGGCCGCACTTTTTACGAGTTCCTCCAGCCATTCGATGCCGGCCACGTCGAGATGGTTGGTGGGCTCGTCGAGCAGCAGTACGTCGGGGGCGGAGACCAGGGCCTCGGCAATGGCCAGGCGCTTGCGCCATCCGCCCGAGAGCGAGGCAGCTTCGGCGTCGAGATCGGTGAAGCCGGCGCGGCCGGAGATCTCGCGCAGAGAACCCTCGTGTTCGTTCTCCAAAACGTGAGCAGCGGTGAGGGCGTTCTCCAGCACCTGGCGGATGGTCAGCCCGGCGTCGAAGCGGGAGTCCTGGGGCACATAGGCGGCGCGGGCGCGCTTGCGCACCGCCAGCTCGCCGGAATCGGGCTCGACCTGCCCGGCCAAGACCGCCAGGAGCGTGGACTTGCCGGCTCCATTGGGGCCGATCAGGCCGATGCGGTCGCCATCGTCGACGGTAATCGAGATGTTCTTGAACAGCGGCACGGCGCCGAACTGCTTGGTCACGGATTGGGCATTGAGAATGGGAGGCATAACACCAGGGATCAGGGGTCAGGGATCAGGAGTCAGGGAACAGGGGTCAGGGAACAAGGGAACAAGGGAACAAGGGAACGAGGGAACGGTTCACAGTTGTCAATGGACGGGGCAGTATTCAGTATAGTTCGGATGGGCCGCACAGAAGTTGGCGGCCGAGGGCGCTCTACTTTCCAAAGACGTAGGTGATCTGAAAGAGACTGTTGTCGATACCGGGGTTTTGCGGGGCGGTGTCGTCATTGGAGATGTGGTGGTAGCGGAATTCGGCGCGAACCGAACGGGATTTGGAGCGATAGAACTCAAAACCGACGCCCAGATCGAATGTGAAGTTGAAGGAGCCGGCGGTGGGTATTGGAATTGGCTGTGTCGAGTACATGTAGCCGCCGTGGCCGGTGAGAAAGGGCTGTAATTTGTGTTGCGGCAGAAAGTTCCATTGGAAGCCGATGGGGGAGATCCCCTCGCCGATAGTCCAGCGGCGGTTTGAGCAGGACACGGTATAGGTTCCGCTGCTGAAAAGGGTTCCATTGCCCAGAAGTTCGGTATAGGGCTGAGTAACTGGAGCGCAGAAGACGATCGGACCCTGGTAGTAGGTATAGGTTGCCACAGTTGGCGCCGTCTGGTTCTCGACCACTTGACTCAAAGGGTCGCTTTCGAGCGCCACGGGCAGCAATTCGCCGCTGTACTGCCAGTTGACGATATGGTTGGTCAACAAGCGCCGGTTGTAGGAGATGCCGAAGTCGAGCAATCTGCGCTTCTCGGCCGAACCGAGAAGCATATGGTTGGAGTCGCCGGAGTAGGCGGCGAAGATGCCCCAAGCGTTGCGCCGGGCGTAATAGGGACTCCCGGCTTTTTCGGGTGTCGTTGCATTCTGGGCGTTGGCGGCGGGCCACCAGATTAGAAATAATAGGGAGGAAACAAAGATAACGCGCGAGTTGACGAGGGAGAGAGCCTTTCCGGTAGCGATCAAGTGGTGTCCTTTCACGTATGGGATGGAGAGCAGGGGGAAAGGCTTATACTTTCTCTTTGACCGTGACAGTATTGCGAAAGTCACCAACGAGAGGCAAATGCATGTCTTCACCCGCCGTTGAATACGCCCGTCAGAACCACCCCCGCTTTCTTGAAGAGTTGAAAGAACTGCTACGGATTCCTTCGATCTCGACGCTGCCCGAGAACAAGGGCGATTGCCGCCGCGCCGCCGAGTCACTGGCCGCGGAACTGGAACGTATCGGCATGGAGCATGTGCGGCTGATCGAGACCGAGGGCCATCCGCTGGTCTACGCCGACTGGCTGCACGCCACCGGCAAGCCCACGGTGCTGTGCTACGGGCACTACGATGTACAGCCGGTCGATCCTATTGACGAATGGCTCAGCCCGCCCTTCGAGCCAACCGAGCGCAACGGCAATCTCTACGCCCGCGGCGCGGTGGACGACAAGGGCCAGGTTTACGCCCATGTGAAGGCCTTCGAATCGCTGCTGGCTGCCGACGGCAAGCTGCCGCTGAATGTGCGCGTGCTGCTGGAGGGCGAAGAAGAGGTGGGCGGCGAGGGGATTGCCCATTTCGTCGCTACCAAGCCGCCCGAGTTGAAGGCGGATTTCGCTCTGGTCTCGGATACGGAACTGTTTGCCCCCGGCTTGCCCACCCTGTGCGTCGGCCTGCGGGGCATGATCTACACGGAGTTGGAGGTGCGCGGGGCCAAAACCGACCTGCACAGCGGCATGTATGGGGGCGCGGCGCCCAATCCGTTCATGGCGCTGGCGCAGATGCTGGCCCGGCTCAAGGATGAGGATGGGCACATTCTGATTCCCGGCTTCTACGACGACATCATCCCGCCCAGCGAGGCGGAACTGGCCGCATGGCGCAGTCTGCCCTTCGACGAGGAGCACTATCGCATCTCCGAGGTGGGCTCAAGGGCGCTGGTGGGCGAGGCCGGCTATAGCGTGCTGGAACGCACCTGGGCGCGGCCTACGCTGGACGTACACGGAATTCCCGGCGGCTTTATCGGAGCGGGCGCGAAGACGGTGATTCCGGCCAAGGCGCTGGCCAAGGTCTCGATGCGTCTGGTTCCGGGCATGACTCCGGCCAAGACCTTTGCGCTCTACAAGGACTACGTTGCGAAGATCGCTCCGGCGGGGGTGGATGTGGAAGCGCGGCTGATTCACGCCGGCGACCCCTGCCTGATCACGACCGACAATCCGTTCATTCAGGCGGCGACGCGGGCGCTGAAGGAAGTCTGGGGCGAGGAGACGGTGTTTATCCGCAGCGGCGGCTCGATTCCCATCGTCGGCGACTTTGCCCGCCACCTGGGTCTGCCCAGCGTGATGATGGGCTTCGGATTGCCCGACGACAACATTCACGCCCCCAACGAGAAGTTCTGCCTGAAGAACTTCGAGTTGGGCATTGCCTCGCTGATTCGCTTCATGGAAGAGGCGGCAAAGTAATGCTGGAGGCCGCCGGGTTTGTTCTGGCCGGCGGCCGTTCCAGGCGCATGGGAGCGGAGAAGGCGCAGGTGTTACTGCGCGGCGAACCGCTGCTGGCGCACGCACTGCGGACGCTTCGCCAGGCTGGCGAGCTTCTTTGCGGTAACGCTTCGGATGCCTCTTCTCCATCCTCACCTTCAGAGCTCACGGCCAGAGCGGGAGAGGATTCAACCCTCCCGAAAGCCGGGCTTTTTCCCCTGTCGATTGCCGGAGCCCGCGTCCCGCTGGAGGGATTCGCGCCGGTGGTAGCGGATGCGGAGGCGGACCGCGGCCCGCTGGGCGGCATCTGCGCGGCGCTGGCGGCAACCGAAGCGCGGCGGGCGGTCTTTCTTCCCGTCGATCTGCCGCTCTTGCCGGCCTCGTTGGTGGCTTATCTGCTGGTCGAATCGATGCGACGTGAGGCGGCGGTCACGGTGGCTTCGCTGAAGGGCTTTGCCCAGACCTTCCCCGCAGTGGTGGAGAGAACTGCGCTGCCGCTGTTACGCGCGGAACTGGAGGCCGGGCGAGGGGGTTGCTACAAAGCATTTCAAGCGGCCGCGGCTGGGTTGGGCCGGCCCTTGCTCCTTTTGCCGGTCGAAGAAGCGCTCGAGCAGGGAAGAGTTGTTCATCGCGCGGGCTTGGCGTTGGAGTCCTGGTTTCTCAACGTCAACGAGCCTGGGGATCTGGCGCGGGCCGAGGCTTGTTTGCGGTGACAACAACCTATCGTCAAGCAGAA
The DNA here is from genome assembly GCA_964493705.1 of uncultured Occallatibacter sp. Taxonomy (GTDB): domain Bacteria; phylum Acidobacteriota; class Terriglobia; order Terriglobales; family Acidobacteriaceae; genus Telmatobacter. Next base: position 18,138 of record CAZBPD010000032.1, on the reverse strand, counting down.
TCAGGCTTGGGTTGCGTCCTTGCGATGAACTGGATCGAGAATTCAGCTTTTCGGAGCGGCCCTACGGGGGGCGAGGCTGATTCTGGCCTCCTTCCCAGAGTTCCGCTGCGCTCCACCCTGGGCTATTTTCACTGCCTCTCTTCGGGAGGCAATACCGATGTCTATCCTCGACGCAACGCGACCAGGTGCGTCGGGTTGCGCCTCATGAACAAGGGCAAATAGGTTTCTGGCCGCCCACCCTAGCCGCAAAAACAAGAACGCGGCGAGGGTGGGGCACCCGGCACCCGGCGAGGGTGGGGCGCCCGGCGGCTACGGTACGAGCATCAACCGGCTTGCGCCGCAGAAGTTTGCTTCGTGGCGCAGGGAGTATCGCGTAAGCTGGTGCTACGGAGAATTGCGACGTGGCATCGAAGGCGGAGTTCGGAGAACCGCTCCCGGATGTGAGCGGGGATGAACTGGAGTCCATGCTGGCTGTGGATGAGACCTGCCAGGCCGCGCTCGCCGTTTCTACCGCGCCCAAGATCGAGTTTCGCGGCGTATGCATCTCGTTCAACGGCCGGGCGGTGCTGGAGGATGTGAGTTTTTCCGTCAACCATGGACAGACGCTTTGCATTCTGGGCCGCAGCGGCGTGGGCAAATCCGTAGCCCTGCGCATTTTGATGGGATTTCTCAAGCCGGATGCGGGGACCGTCTTTGTAGATGGCGAGGAGATCACCGGGCTGAACGAGGAGGGGATGCGCGCCATCCGCCAGCGCGTTACCATGGTCTTTCAGAACGGCGCTCTCTTCGATTCGCTCAGCGTGCGGGAGAATGTGGCCTTTCCGCTACGCGAGCGGGGCGGCATGGACGAGGAGCAGATTCAGCAGTGGGTCGACCGGCTGATCGGCCTTGTGGGGGCCGAGGATGTGGCCGAGGCCTTTCCTGCCGGCCTCTCGACGGGGCGCAAGCGGGCCGTAGCCATGGCCAGGGCGCTGGCCGCCAAGCCGGAAGTGGTGCTCTACGACGAGCCCACCACCATGGTCGATCCCATCATCGCCCGCCGTCTGGGCGACCTGATTCAGCGGCTCAAGCAGCAGTTGGGGTTCACCAGCATCGTGGTGACCCACGATATGCGCTTTGCCGAGCGCCTGGCTGACCGGGTGCTCTTTCTGCACCAGGGAAAGGCGCTCTTCTTCGGCCCGCTGGAGGCCTTTCTGGCTTCGCGGGAAGAGCCAATCCTGCAGTTTCTGCGACTCGACGCCTATCGCCTGCCTACCGCCTGACAGCCTCCTCCAATGCATCGGCATGAAGTATGCGTCGCATCTCCGGCGGGGTCGGTGCGGGCGGCTGGTGATTGAGGTTGCGGCAAATGCTCTCCAGAAGTGGACAACCCGCGAGCGGCAACCTGCTTCAAAGCAGGTAGGGGTAGGCATCTCCATGAGAGACCTTCCAGGGCATGGTTCCCGTGCAGTGCGGATGGATGGGAAGCTACGACCCTCTCCCCTGTTGGCGATCTAAAATTACCCGGTCTGCGGAGCATCCATGGCGACATCGGAATTCTGGCACAGGGTTTCCGCGTCGATTTCAACCGCCTCTGAGCGGCAAGGTGAGGTCCAGCGCATCTCTCAGGCCGGACCCAGGGAGAGCATTCGCATTTGGATGGCGGTCGATGCGCTGACCATTCTGGCTGCTGCTGTTTCTGCCACCTTGTACAAGCTGAATACCGGGCCGGTCGATGGGGTGCGTGCGTTTTGGCACGGAACCCTGCTGCATGGCCGCTCGATGGGGATCCTTTTGCTTCTGTTGTGCGGTTTTACGCTGGTGCTGCTGGCCAGCAGCCGCCGCATGAATCTTTATACACCGATGCGCATTACCAGCATTCTTGACGAGCAGCGGTTGAGCCTGCAGGCCTGTTTTACCTCCGCTCTACTGCTGACGGGAACCCTTTACCTGGTGAAGGCTGAGGACATTCCGCGCAGCATCGTGGTCCTGACAGTGGGAGTGGTGGCGGTTGCGCTGAGTTTGCGCCGGCTGGTGGTGCGGCTGATTTTATATCGCCGCTTCGAGTGCGGCATGGGCACGCGCAACGTACTGATCGTGGGCACCGGACCGGAAGCGCACGCGCTGCGCCATCATCTGCAGAGCATTCGCCACCTGGGCTATACCTTCAAGGGGTTCATCGAAACCGCTTGCGGTCCGGCGCGTCCCACGGCCCAACGCGGCGAAGTGCTGGGTCCTTTGGAATCGCTCTTTCTGCACGCCCGCAAGCAGTTTGTCGACGAGATCTTCTTTATCGCGCCCTGCGAACGCGGGATGGTGCTGGAGGCGCTGGCCCAGGCGCGTTCCCACGGCATCGACATGCGCGTAGTTCCAGAGATGTACGACGGCTTGACCTGGAATAATCCCATCGAATATATCGGGCAGTTTCCAACCATTCCACTGCACCGCGGGCGCGCCGCCGAGGCCGGCCTGCTGCTGAAGCGCGGATTGGACCTGGCCTTCTCCAGCCTGGTGCTGCTGGCGCTTGCGCCGTTGCTTGTGCTGGTTGCGATGGCCATCAAGATCGATTCGCCAGGGCCGGTTTTTTACCGTTCCGAGCGCATGGGGAAGAAGGGGCGCGTCTTTGCCTGCCTGAAGTTCCGCACCATGGTCAGCGACGCCGAGCAGCGGCTGGCCGAAGTGCTGCCCCTGAACGAGCGCAAGGAGGTGCTCTTCAAGGTCAGCAACGACCCCCGCATTACCCGCCTGGGACGCTGGCTGCGTAAATATTCGATCGACGAATTGCCGCAATTTTTCAATGTGCTGCGCGGCGAGATGAGCGTGGTGGGTCCGCGCCCGCCGCTGGCCAGCGAGGTGCGGGAGTACAAACTGCACCACCTGCGCCGCTTGAACGTAATGCCCGGCATTACCGGCCTGTGGCAGGTGCAGGGGCGTCAGGATCCCTCCTTTGACAGCTATGTATCGCTGGATGTGACCTACATCGAGAACTGGAGCATCTGGCTGGACATTTTGATAATTCTGCGCACGGTGGGCGTGGTTCTGGCGGGGACAGGTTCTTAACTCAAGGGATAAATCGATTCGAGCTATCCAGAACGAGAGAGGGTATTGAAGAAAGCGGGATCGAGTCCGTCCTAAAACATGGGCAACAGGCTGAGGCTTCAGCCGCTGGAGAAGGCAGTTTGCCTTTGTTCAGCGGTTGAAGCCTGCTTTTTTGCCGCACATCTTTCGCAACTCGAATGGCGCACGGCTCAGGAGCCAGTCCGGTGCTGGGATTAAACTGGAAGGGTGAAGATAGCACTCGCGCAGATCGACCCCACGGTGGGGGATTTCACGGGCAACCTGGCCAAGATCGTCGCCGCCAGCCGCAGCGCGGCCGAGCGGGGGGCGAGGCTCACGGTTTTTTCGGAGTTGGCCGTCTGCGGTTATCCGCCCGCCGACTTTCTGGAGAAGCCCAGCTTTCTGGCCCGCTGCCGGAGCGCCGTCGAGGAGTTGGCCGCGGCCACCGCCAGTCTGCCTACCGCGGTGCTGGTGGGCGTGGCCCTGCCCACCGGCGCGGAGAGCGGCAAGCCCGCCGTCAACGCCGCTGTGTTGATGGACAAGGGCCAGGTGCTGCTGGAGCAGCACAAGCGCCTGCTGCCCTTCTACGATGTCTTCGACGAGCAGCGCTACTTCGCCGCCTTGCAACCGCAACGGGTGGTGGAACTGGACGGCCTGCGCCTGGCCATCAGCATCTGCGAGGACGCCTGGAACGACAAGAACTTCTGGCCGCGCCGGCTGTACACCGTCGATCCCATGGAAGAGCTGATGCGGCAGCATCCGCAGATCCACATCAATCTCTCTTCCTCGCCCTTCTGGCACGGCAAGCGCGGAGTGCGCCGGGAGATGCTGGGGGCCATCGCGCGGCGCGACGGCATTCCCGTGCTGCTCTCGAATCAGGTGGGGGGCAACGACAGCCTGATCTTCGACGGCTCATCGCTGGCCCTCAACGCGCAGGGGGAATTGATTGCGCAGGCAGCCTCGTTTGAAGAAGACCTGATCGTGGTCGACCCATTCGATGCGCAGGCGGTCGAGGCTGCCGAAGAGAACGAAACCGAGGCGGCCTATCGGGCGCTGGTGCTGGGCACGCGCGACTATGTGCGCAAATGCGGCTTCAAGAAGGTTTTGATTGGACTGAGCGGGGGTATCGACTCGGCGCTGGTGGCCTGCGTGGCCAAAGACGCGCTGGGGGCGGAGAATGTGCTGGTTGTGGGAATGCCCAGCCCCTACTCGTCGCAAGGCTCGATCGACGACAGCCGCGCCCTGGCCGCCAACCTGGGCATTCGCTTCGAGTTGGTTCCCATCAGCGGGCTTTTCAGCGAGTTCAACAGCGCGCTGGAGCCGCTCTTTGCCGGGACCAGGCCAGACACGACAGAAGAGAACATTCAATCGCGAGTGCGCGGCTGCCTGCTCATGGCGATGAGCAACAAGTTCAATGCGCTGGTGCTGACCACGGGCAACAAATCGGAGATGGCGGTGGGCTATTGCACCCTCTATGGCGATATGGTGGGGGCGCTGGCGGTGATTGGCGATCTGGTCAAATCGAGAGTCTATGCCGTTTGCCATTGGCTGAACCGGGAGGGCGAGGTGATTCCCCGCGCCATTCTGGAGAAGCCGCCCTCGGCCGAGTTGCGGCCCGACCAGAAGGATACCGACTCGTTGCCGCCCTACGAGGTTCTCGATCCCATCCTCGAAGGGTATGTGGAGCGCTACGAAACCCCCGAGCAGATCGCTGCGGCGCACGGTTTTTCGCTGCCCCTCGTCCAACAGGTGGTGCGGCTGGTGGAGCGCTCCGAGTACAAACGCCAGCAGGCCGCGCCGGTGCTCAAGGTAACTTCCAAGTCGTTCGGCATGGGGCGCAGATTTCCCATCGCCGTCAAGGTCCAGGTCTAGCCAGCTGTGAAGAAACTCTGCGGCCAGGTGCCGGGATTCTGCATGGACTGATAATCTTAGTTGCGGGTGTTTGACCTGCATTTGAAGGAGATTTCGCTTGATCCGTCTTTCCGCACGTTTTTCCAGCCCCCGCGTTGCGTGTGTTGCCGCGCTGCTTGTTTTGTCTCTGCCCGCACTGCGGGCCTTTGCGCAGGAGCAGGCGCCTGCTGCCGCGGACGTAACCGCGCCGGCTCCGGCCGCGCCGCCGGTATTTCCCAAACCCGATCCGGCCAACTTCACCGCGGCCACGCCCACCAAGGAGACCGTCAACGCCTTCCTGCAGACCAGTTGGGGCTACGACGAGAGCCGCATCTGGCAGGTACAGGCCATCCTCAAGACCCCCGTCGAGGGTTTGAGCAAGGTGATCATTTATGTCGGCGACAAGAGCGGCAAGCAGAAGCCTGGAGCCATGCAGTTCTACGCTCTGGCAGACGGCAAGCACATCATTGTCGGCAACGACCTTCTGGCCTTTGGCGATCATCCTTATGCGGAAAATCGCGCCACGCTGCAAAAGCGCGCTGACGGCCCCTTCCATGGATCGCCAAACAAGGACCTGGAACTGGTCGAATTCGCCGACTTTCAATGCCCGCATTGCAAGCTGGCGCAGCCCAACATGGAGAAGCTGGCCGCCGACTTCCCCAAGGCCCGCATTGTCTTTCAGCCTTTCCCGTTGACCGCAATCCATCCCTCGGCTGGGTTGGCGGCTGCCTATGGCTCCTGCGTGGCCAAGACGGCCGGCAATGACGCCTTCTTCCTCTTTGCCAATACCGTCTTCGAAGGTCAGGAAGGCCTGAATACGCCCGACGGCGCGACGCTGACGCTAAACAGCGCGGTGACCAAGGCAGGCCTGGATCCGGTCAAGATCGCCGCCTGTGCAGCAACCCCCGCGGCCAAGGCACAGGTCGAGGCCTGGATCAAGCTGGCCCAGGATCTGGAGATCAACGAGACGCCGATGCTCTCGATCAATGGGCGCATGGTTCCCATGGGCGGCGTTGACTATGAGACCCTCAAGCAAATCGTTGCCTTCCAGGCAAAGACGGATGGCGTCACGCAGTAAGCAATCTCTTCGAGGGTCGCGTTGCAGGGCCTCGATGGGAAATGGAAAAATGGGCAGCCGGATTCGTCCCGGCTGCCCTTTTTCACGTTTCACCGCAGGTTGGGAGAATCCCCGGTTTTGCCGGAATGGCTTTTCAGGAGCCGGCGCGGTCTGTTTTCACGCGACAATGTTCGAAGAGCGCGGAGCCTGAACGCCGTCCCTCCGGGACTCCGAAGGAACCTAAAATCGGCAGTCTCCCCCATGTACAGGATTTTCCTTTTCCAATAACATCCATCGTTCCAAGTACTTGTCATCCTGAGCGCAGCGAAGGATCTGTGTTTCCGGTGTCGCCCAATGGGAGAGCGTAAAACCGCAGATCCTTCGCTGCGCTCAGGATGACAACTGATTGATTACGAATTGCTTATTCTTCCAAATCGGGCCTCCGACGGCGAAGGAAGCGCCGGATTTAGGATGAACTTAAATCCGGCAGACTTTCCCTGCCCCGCGGTTGGGCGAAGCTGGTGGGGAACGAGTTCCTCTAACCCCATTGATCGGGTCAGCGGCTTTGCTGCGAGGGCTCGACGCGCATCATCGGCGAATGTCCCGCCCTCTGCGTGGTGCGCAGTACGTGAGGCGTCATGACGATCAGCAGGGTTGCGTAGTTTTTCTGGGTATCGTTGCCGGTGAGGCTGTTGAGACCGGGGATCTCGCTGATGCCGGGCGTTCCGGTGATGGCGCGGCTTTGTGTCTTGTCCAGTTCCTGCGCCACCACCACGCCTTCACCCTCTTTGAGAGTGATCACACCGGAGTAGGCGCGATTGTCGAGAATGGGAACGTTATTGACGGAGCTTCCCTCCAGAGCGTCGATCTTCAGGTCCAGGGTGAGCGCCACATCGCCATCGCGCATGATCTTGGGCGTTGCCTTGAGGGTCAGGCCGATGTCCTGGTACTCGATCATGGGAGTGGCGGCAGCGCTGCTGGTGAGCGAGGAAAGGAGCGAACTGAGGTTGCTGGAACTTCCCGCCCCGGTAAGCCCGGCAATGGTGCTGGCGGCGTTGCCGTAAGCGCTGGAATAGGAAGAGGTCTGAATCGGATAGCGTTCGCCTAGACGGACGCGGCCCTCTTCGCCGTCTCCCAGGCGCAGTTGCACCTGGTCCAGCGCCCGCGTGTCGGAGGAGTTGAGGGTGAGATTGAGCTGATCTGAGCCGGGCGCCAGAGCAGACGATGTAATGCCGCCGCCAAAGGTGGCAATGCCGTTCGAGAACAGGGAACTGGAGATCTGGCCGGAGGCGGCTAAAATTCCCAGGATGGCCAGCGGATCGTTGGCCGAGGCCAGTCCGGAAGCGATAATCTGCTGCACCAGGGCCTGGTTGGCATTCAGAATGGACTGCTCTTCGGTGTACAGATTGTAGGCGGTAAAGGTCTGCGGCAGTTGTGCGCCGGTATTGCGAGAGGTGGTGTGCGCCACCTGGATCATGCGCACGTCGAGCATGACCTGATTGCGGCCGCCGATCAGTCCGCGCACGGTGGTGTTGAATGCGTTCAGGTCGCTGGTGTGGCCGCGCAGGGTGATGCTGTTCTGCTCGGTGTCCACCTCCGACTGCTGCACGTTGAAGACATCCTTGGCCAGTTTGGCCAGATCGCCCAGCTCCTCTTTGGTCACCCCGGAGAAGTAGACAGTCTCCTCATCCTGGCGCTCATAGCGCAGACGATTCTCGTGGGTGTCGCGGGCCACCAGGACGCGATGCGCATCCAATTGCACGTAGAAGGATTCGGTGACCAGGCCGAGGGTGCGCGTGGCCTGGGTAAAGGTGGCGTCGTCCAAATCAAAGTGAATGGTGTCAAAGCGGATGCTATCGTCGATGGTGGCTTCGAGGCCCCAGGCTTTAAAGACCTGCTGGATGACTTCGTGCATTCCAAGATTGAAATGGAAGGTATGAACGCCGGCGGTGTGGGTCAACTCGAGGGCCGTGCCGATGCTGTCGGCCTGCTGCGCATACAGGGGCTGGAAGAGGCCTTGAACAGCGTCGCCGCCCAGTTCCTGAAGGTGGGTGGCGACTTGCTCGCTGTGGGGATTGAGTTCGCGCGCATGAGCCAGCGTGGCGCGGGCGGCTGCCGCGTCGCCGCGCGTGCGCTGCTTGACGGCGGCCTGAATCAGCGCGGTGACGGCATGATTGCGGGCCACTTCCACGGCCAGCGGATAGTCGCGATTGGAGGGGTCCAGCTTGGCTGCCCGGGCATAGATGCGCATGGCCTCTTCAAAACGCTCGGCCTGAAAGAGCTTGGCGGCTTGCAGGAAGAGCTTGGCGGCGCGGCGGCGATCATGGTTGCTGGGCGGCGCGGCTTGCTTGCCCGCCATTTGCACAACCGTGGTCGTGTCCTGCGCAGCGGGGCTGGCGGATTGGCCTGGCAAGAGCGCTGCTGCGCTGGCCAGCAGCAAAGCGACCAAGCAGGCGCGGCAAAAGAATCTCCGTCCTCCGCGAGGGAGGGATGCGCCGGGTTCAGGATGGGAGGTCAATCTCACTGCACCGCCTGCGTGTGCGCCAGCAGATCGGCCAGCGAGGAGGCGCACATCTCGGGACCGCATTCAAGAAGCGTATCGAAATCGTAGTGCCCGGTGGCGACGGCAATCACCGGCAGGGCGTTGGCGTGAGCCGCCTGAATGTCGCGCGGAGTGTCGCCGACCACGCAGACCGTGGCCTGCTCCCCGGCCAGCAGACGTGCTTGACGGGCGGCGTCGCCGATCAGTTCGTGACGGACAGGGAAACGGTCGCTGTAGCCGCCAAAGTCGAACCACTGGCGCAGACCGGCAACCTCCAGCTTAAGCCAGCCGATGGCCTCCAGATTGCCGCTGGCCACGCCCAAATGAGCGCCCTTCTCCGCCAGATGCCGCAACGTCTCATGAACGCTGGGCATCAGCAGCAAGGTCATTTCCTCACGCGAGGCGGCGACGGTCTGGCGCATGGCTTCGAGAATCGCTTCATACTGCGGCTCAACCTGCTCGGCGGTCAAGCCGGCCTGGTGGAAGGCGTCGTGCAAGATCATCGTATCGGTGCTGCCGTGAATCGCCACCCCGGCCATCGGGACCTCCCATCCCGTCACCTGGCGAATGCTGGAGGCAAAGGAATGGAAATGAACGCGGTCGGGGTCGCGCAGCAGGGTGCCGTCGATGTCGAAGAGATAGGCGTCCTGTTCGTCCCATTGGAATCCGGGGCGAATCTGGATGCGCGCATCGTGATTCTGTGAGGTTGTCCGCATGATTTTGAGAGGCGCCGTCAGCCCAGCCGGTAGCCCTGGCGAATGGCGCTGAATACAGGACGTTCGCTGCGCACCGGACGCTTGAGGCCGGCGCGCACCTCGGCCAGTTCGAGGCCCAACTCGGCCATGGTGCGGCTCAGGGTGTTGCGGTGCATCCCCAACTCTTCGGCGGCCTTGCACTGATTTCCCCGGTTGGCCACCAGAACCTCGCGCAGATACTGCTTTTTGAACTCGCGCACGGCGCTCTCGTAGGGCACGCCGCTGGAATGCATTTGCGTCACCAGGCTGTCCAGTTCTCGTCTCACACTCACCTCTTGCTCTATTGGCTCTTCATCGTCGTGCGCGCGGGCGCTATTGCTGCGATCAAACCTCGGCCCCCGGATGCAGCCAGCGGGGCGATTCCTCTTCCAGCGTCTTTAGTCCCTGCCGGACGCGCTCGGCCAAATCCTCGGGACTCATATGGGTACTCACGTGGCATGCGCCGAAAAACAGGTGAGGCAAGCGGCCTTCCGTCAACCAGCGGGCCTGCGGGAAAAACGCCACGGTCACCAAAATCACCAGGGTGACCATCAGCATTCCCTGAAAAAATCCAAAGGCCGCGCCCGCCAGCCGGTCGATACAGCCCAACCCGATCTGGTGCACGGTCTTGGAGAGCAACCTTCCCAGCATATCCGCTATGGCCATCACCAAGAGCGCAATCACCAGAAAAGCTACCGTATTGGCCACCGCCGGCAAGCGCATCATGGGCAAAAACAACGCCGCCAGACGGGCATAGTTCCAGGCCGCCAGGAACAGCCCCAGCAGCAGTCCGCCCAACGAGCAGACGGAACGAAGAAATCCCTGGGTCAGACCACCGATCACGGAACCGAACATCACCAGAACGATGGCCCAGTCGACGAACGTCATCGCACGCTCCGTTCGTTATCAGAGTTCCCGCCCTGTAAGGCGGCGGAAGGCTTCAAGGTATTTGGCTTGCGTACGCTCGACCACCTCATCGGGAAGGGCGGGCGCCGGGGCCTGCTTGTTCCAATGGATGGATTCAAGATAATCACGCACGAACTGTTTGTCGAACGAGGGCTGCGCGCCCCCCGGCTTCCACGACGAACCCTCCCAGAAGCGCGAAGAATCCGGCGTAAGAACCTCATCGGCAAGAATAATCCCTTCTTCTGTTCTGCCGAACTCAAATTTTGTGTCGGCCAGGATCAGGCCGCGAGATTCGGCGTGGGCAGCGGCTTTGTTGTAGATGGCCAGGGTCAGGCGGCGCAATTCGGCGGCGTCTTCGGCGCCCACCGCGGCGGCCACCGTCTCGAAGCCGATGTTCTCGTCGTGCTCGCCCTGCTCGCCCTTGGTCGAGGGGGTGAAGAGAGGCTCGGGCAGGCGCGATCCGTCCAGCAGGCCGGCCGGCAAGGGAATGCCGCAGACCGTGCCGCCAGCCAGATATTCCTTCCAGCCCGATCCGGTGAGATAGCCGCGCACCACGCACTCGACGGGGAACATCTTGGCCCGCTTGACCAGCATGGAGCGGCCTTCGAGCTGCTCGGCGTAGGGCTGCAACTGGGCGGGAAAATCCTTTACCTCCGATGCGATGAGGTGATTGGGAACGAGATCGCTGAGCAGGTCGAACCAAAAGAGGGAGATCTGGGTGAGGACCTTGCCCTTGCCGGGAATTCCCGTGGCCAGTACATGGTCGAAGGCGGAGATGCGGTCGGTGGCGACCAGCAGCAAAGCCTCTTCTCCGGCATGGGAAACCGCATACAGATCGCGCACCTTGCCCCGGCCAAGCAGGGGGAGAGCGCCTAGATTCGTCGATAAAAGAGCTGGCATGGGAAGGCCTAACCTCGGAGGGAGTCGAACCCCAATTTTCCGGCGCGCGAGCGAGTTTGTCAATCTTTCTCCACAGGAAGAATTGTCGCGGGTTTGGTGCGAAGCGGGAAAGCGGGATTGTGTATCGTTTTCCCTCAAGTTGTGCCTGGAGAGGGACTTCAAGCCCCTGTGACCGCCGTCACGGAACGCACCCGGCGCATAGTAGACACTCCAGAATGTCAACATGGTTCGGAGGGCGCGCAAGAAAGCCCTCTTAGAGCCGGGCGACACGAAGCTGCCGTGGAAAGGGGAAGCCGCAGCGTGCTTCGTTTGTGCAGGGATCACCAGTAGCTGGGCGCTACCGACCTCCAGCGCCAGCTACTGGTACCCGTTTAACTTGGTCAGACACAAGCGCCTCCGAAGCGACGGATTCCTTCGGGGGTGTATTTTTGTCTGAAAATAGTTCCGTTTCAGGTATTTGAATTGACGGGAAGAAATAGTTTTCTCGCCTATTCGTGCTCCGCAAGTTCACGAAGCTTAGAACAGAAGTACTGAAAGCTAGGAGATCTGTTGTTCTCCACATCTATGATCGGTGCGATACTCTCCGCCCAAGTCGATTTCATTGCGCCAATTGTTTGCCAGCCTTTTTCTTTCAGCGCCTTTGCCCCACCCGCATGGAGCGCGTCTGCAAGCACTTCCCATGTTCCGCATATTGAATCATGAATGTAATTGGTGAGTGCGCCTGTTTTGGCTCTCGGATAGGCTCGTATGACCGCCTCGATGTCTCCCAGAAGCCAAGCCTCACCCTCTTCCACGGCGATGCAAAAGCGAGTGGTCGGCTGTGGATCGCAATTATTCAAGACCTTTAACAATTCCGCCCGAAATTCCTTTAAGCAACGATCATCAAGATCGCACACCAAAATCACTGCGTAATCGCGGGGGTCAGATAAATAGGCTCTTCCGTATCCCCGGAGCAAACGGGGGAGCTCTTGTAGTAGGATTCGTTTCGCGGGGTCGGTCTTGGCGTCTAGATTTCTCGGGATATTCCCAATGCCTTTATATGAAACGACCTTCCATGTATGATTTGGGCCAACGATCCTTGGGACAAGGTTCTCCAGGGTTCGCTTGCCCGACACATCTTCGACGAGGATTTCAAAGTGCATGGGTTTGCTTTCCCTCAAGATAGTCGCTGAACCACAGCCCTCCAAGAGGCAATCCCTCGTCGACCATACTCTGGACTACTGGGTCGTCGCTTGCCCGTCGAATCTTGGAAAAGCCATCAATGCCCTTTTCAAGGACCCATACCTCGTTCGGCTCAAGAGCGTCTACAAGATAAGGCTGGTGCGTAGTAATAAACACTTGAGAGCTTGGTTTCCTCTCGGTTTGTGCACGGAACTCCTTAGCCAACGGCTCCAGCAGCCTGTGGTAGAGGCCATTCTCAGGCTCTTCAATACAAAGAAATGGCGGCGGGTCAGGGTCTTCAAGCAAAAGAAGATAAGCGAATACCTTCATGGTCCCATCAGACATCTGCTGAGCGTAAAAGGGGTCCACAAACCCGCTTTCGTTAAACCGCAGGAGGAGCCGCTGGTCGTCGGTCTTGAGGGTGTCTATCCTCCCTATTCCCGGGATTTTTTTTGCTATTCGATCAAGAATCAGTTGAAATTTCTTAGGATGATCTCGTTCCATGAATTGAACGACATTTCCAAGATTATCCCCATAACTGTTCAGGTGTCTTTGTGGCCCCGCGTGAGGAAGACCGCGAGCAGCATCAGGAGAAAAGTAACTCAGATACCATCCTTCAACAAATCTCCTAAAAGCTGAAATGCGTGGATGCTGCTTCAATGAACCCAAAGTCGCAATACCTAATTTTCGTTTATCCTCAAGTTCTACGATCTCCGTTTCACGGATTTCTTCTTCCTCATCTTTGCCTTCCTGAATCCTCGTCAAAAGGGAATGAACGCTAAAGTCTTCTTTTTCGGCATTGAGATCCTGCCCCTTTGATTCACCCTTCCAAGCAACGCCCCGCCCGTCTTCAATGATGAGAAAAGAGAATGGCCTCCCATGTTTCTGTCCCTTGCCACGCTGCCGAAGGCGCTCTCGTAACACATATGGACGCCCACTTGCATCGTTGTCGATGGCGAGTTCATATGTGATTGGGCGAGCTTTTAGTTCTTCTCGGTAATAGATTTCAAATTCAATAGGGCCACTCTGCCCTTGCGAATGAATACGGGGAAAACCTCCCCTGCCTGGTGAGTCACAGGCTTCTTCAACGCCCACTTTAAGACAATCCGCCAAGAATCCGAAAGCATCGAAAAGAGTACTCTTTCCTGCGCCATTCTTGCCAATGACTGCCGTCATTGGGGTAAGCGGCTCAGGCTTGGGAACCGTGTTCCAGTCTCTCCATAATTGTCCCATCGAAATGTCTTTCAATGAGCGAAAATTACGTATTCTGAATCCTTCGAGTTTTGCCATAGCGACCCCGTGGAATCATTGTATCCGTAAACTACGCCGTGGCGCGCTGCAACTCGTGGCCCAGTTTGACGCTGACCACGCGGCTGACGCCGGGCTCCTGCATGGTGACGCCGTAAATCATGTCGGCGGAGTGCATCATTCGCTTGGAGTGGGTGACGATGAGGAACTGCGTCTCTTTGCTGAGCGAGTTGAGCAGATCGGCCAGACGGCCGACGTTGGTCTCGTCCAGCGCCGCATCGACTTCGTCGAGCACGCAGAAGGGGCTGGGTTGGAACTGGAAGATGCCGACCAGCAGCGCCAACGCCGTCAGCGCCTTCTCGCCGCCCGAGAGCAGCAACACATTCTGCAGTTTCTTGCCGGGGGGCGAGGCCACAATCTCCAAGCCGCTCTCCGCCTGATTCTCCGCGTCGGTGAGGCGCAGGAAGGCCTGGCCGCCATGGAAGAGGCGGGTGAAGACCTGGGCGAAGTTCTCGTTGATGCGGGCAAAGGCCTCGTCGAATTTGGTGCGCGAGATCAGATCGATCTCTTTGATGGTGTTTTGAGTGTTCTCGATGGATTCGGTCAGGTCGGTGCGCTGGGCTTCAAGGAAGCTGTGCCGGTCGGCGGTCTCCTTGTACTCGTCTAGAGCCATCATGTTGACCGGGCCCATCTGTTCGAGGCGCTGGCGCAGGGTGCGGCAGGCTTCGTCCTCGGCGGCCAGCAACTCGCCGTCGATGTGAGCGATGGTTGCATCGGCGCGCAGCACGGAGGCGTCGAGATTGACCTCTGCTAGGCAGCTTGCTTCCAAGTGCTCGAGGTCGGCGCGCAGCTTGGCCACTTCCGTGGCGCGTGTGGCGCGGCTCTCGCGCATTTCGTCGAGCGCGGTGCGGCCGGATTTCAACTGCGCCTCCATGGCCGCAAGTTGCTGACGCAGCGCCTGGGCCTGGGTTGCCGAAGTCTGCGCCAGGGCCAGAGCCTCGGCACGCACGGCGGCCAGCTCGGTCTCGCGCTGGGCCAGTCCCTCGCTCTCCTGGGTACGCTGCTCACGCTCGGCGGTGGCAGCGGCGGATTGCTGTTCGATGGTCTGGATGCGGCGCTCCAGATCGGCATGAAGGCGCTCGATGCGGTGGAAGGCGGATTCTGCGCCGCGGCGGCGCTCTTCCAGACCGGCCAACTCGGCGGTGCTCTGCGCCGCTTCCTGCTGCAAGCCTTCGCGCTTCTGGCGCAGAAGATTCAACTGCGCCTGCTGCTCGTCCAGCCCGGCTTCTGCGGCGGCGTGTTGGGCTTCGAGGCGCAGGGTCTCTTCGCGCTTCTGGGCAATGGCGGCGACTTTGGCCTCGCGCGCATCCTTGTTGCGGGCGGCCTGCACGGCCCACTCTTGCAGGCGGCGCTCGACACGCTGGGCTTCGCCCTCCATCTGCTTGAGGGCGGCGCTCTGGTCGGCGGTGTCGCGCTCGGCCTGGCGGCGCTCTTCACCGCTGGCTTCAAGCTGCGCGGTCAGCTCTTCGATGGTGCGGGTGAGTTCGGCGGCTTCCACTTCGGCCTCGGCCAGTTTGGCGTCGATCCCGGCCAGCCGCTTTTCGGTTTCGCGCAGATCGCGCTTGAGAGCCAACGGGCCTTCGCTGGCCGGCTTGCCGCCGGTCACCGTGAGGTTGTGGAAGCACTCGCCCTCGGGAGTGAGGAAGTAAGCGAAGGGATACTGGCCGGCCAGGTTTTGCGCTTGCGCGGAGTCGTCGACGATGTAGCTGTCGCGCAGCTTGGGCAGCATCGCTTCGAGTGAGCGGCCAAAGCCGTTCAGCACCTTGATGGAGGCGCGCAGCGGGGTGAGGCCGGGAGCATCGATGCTGTAGTTGCTCTCTGAAAAACGTTCGCCCTCCGCGCAGGAGTGAATCAGGAAGGTGGCGCGGCCATCGACGCCGGTCTTCAACACACGGACGCCCTGCTCGGCGGCCTTCCAGCTCTCGACTACAACATAGTTCAGCTCTTCGCGCAGGAACTCGTCGGCAATGCCCTCGGCGGCGCCGCTGACTTCGAGAAAGTCGGCCAGCGTGCCGACCGTCGTCATGTCGGCGCCCAATGCGCCGGGCTTGAGCAAGCGGCGCACCGTGTCGGTGGAGTAGCTGTGGTTGCGGATCAGCGCCTCCAGCGAGTTGTGCCGGCCGCTGACGGTGGCGTGCTCGCTGCGCAACTGGTTGGTGCGCCCACGCAGGGCGTTTTCTTCTGCGCGCCGAGCTTGCAAGCCGCTGCGCAGCGCGGCGATCTCGCTCTCCAGGCGCTGCAGGGCCTCGGAGGCCGATTGGTAGCGCAGACGGGCTTCGTCCTTGAGAACGCCCAGGGTCTCCTGCTCGTTGCGGGCCTGGGCGATCTCGGTTTCAAGCCGCTCGGACTCGCGCTCCAGCGCCGCCAGGCTCTCTTCGCTCTGCGCGGTGTGGTTGCGGGCGTTGCCGGCCAGGGTGAGCAGGTGCATGACGTGGCGGCGATCGGCCTCCATCTGCCGCTCGGCGCTGAAGACCTCGTCGGCGGCCTGACGCGCCTCCTGCTGGCTGGCCTCGACTTTGAGGCGAAACTCGCGCGCTTCGCAGGCGGCGGAGTCGAGGAAGGATTTCTGCTGGGCGCGCTCCTCTTCCAAACCGGCGAACTGCACGCGGGTGGACTCCAACTCGGCGGCGGCGGCGGCGATGCGCACCTCCAACTCGCCGACGCGCTCGAAGTTGCCCCGCACCCGCGCCTTGGCCCGCTCCAACTCGACGGCGGCGGTGTTGGCGGTGGCTTGCGCCTCCTGGCCCTGGCGATCGAGGTCGTAGCCGCGCTCGGTGATCTGGTGCTGGCTGGCCTCCTGCTCCTCGATCTGCGTGGCCGAACCGTTGATCTGCGCGGTGAGGGCGGCGATCTCCGCATCCAGGCGGGCCTGGGTCGCGTCCATCTGCGCCATGCGGCTGGCCAGCACCACGCGCAGCTTGGCGCGTAGCTCGTCGCGAACGGAGCCGAAGCGCTCGGCCTTCGAGGCCTGGCGTTTGAGGCTGTTCATCTGCCGCGTGACTTCTTCAAAGATGTCGTCGACACGGGCCAGATTCTGCTTGGCGCTTTCGAGACGCAGCTCGGCAAGACGCTTCTTGGTCTTGAAGCGGGTAATGCCGGCGGCCTCTTCGATGATGGCGCGGCGATCGTGGGGCTTGGAACTGAGCAACTGCCCGATGCGCTCCTGGCCGATGATGGCGTAGCTCTCCGGGCCCAGGCCGGTGCCCATGAAGATGTCCTGAATATCGCGGAGGCGGCAGAGCTTGCCATTGAGCAGGTATTCGCTCTCGCCGGTGCGGAAGAGACGCCGGGTAATGACGATCTCGCCCTTCTGTGGAGTGCGCTGGAACTTGCGGCGGCGAATCTTGAGGACGACGGGCTGGGGCACTTGAGGTGCGGCTGAGCCATCGGTCGAGATCATCGGCGTAGTGGGAGTTACCAACTGCAGCGAGGCGGAGCCCTCGGGAGCGTCTTCATCAAGCAACTGACCGGGCTGCTCGTTGGCGATGATCTCGTCGGCCTCGGCGGCGCGCTGGCGGCGGACTTCGTCCTCGTCCCAATCGGCGGGGTCGTCGTGATCGACCATCACCTCCGGCTCGACGGGAATGGGGCCTTCATAAGCCTCGGGATCGACCATGGTCAGGGTGACCTCAGCCATGCCCAGCGCCTTGCGTTCACGGGTGCCGGCAAAGATCACGTCCTGCATATTGCCGCCGCGCAGAGATTTGGCGCTCTGCTCCCCCAGCACCCAACTGACGCCGTCGAGAATGTTGGACTTGCCGCACCCGTTCGGTCCCACCACCACGGCCATTCCGGTGCCGCGCACGGTCAACTCGGTGCGGTCACAGAAGCTCTTGAAGCCGAGAATGTGGATCTTTTTCAGTTTCAGCATGATTTCTCCGGGTGATTGGGAACTGTGCGCAACTCTTTGCACCACAACGTGTGCAATCCTGCACGGCGGGCGCAAAGCCGCCTGAAGAGGGAATATTTACCCCCGATTACAGACTCTACGGAGCCTTCCCGGCAGGGTCAACGAGGGAAAGAAGGGATTGTGTGGATAAGGGAGTCCGGAATTCCGATTCCTGCAAAAACCTGCGGGGGCGATGCAGAATTGGGATTTTTTAAGAAAATTAGGGGCAAGAATTCCACAGGTACAAGGGAACAAGGGAACAAGGGAATAGGGACCGGAAGTTAGAAATCAGAGATCAGAGACCAGCGGTGCATTCAGCACAACCGATCTCTGACGACTGATCCCTGATCCCAGATCCCTGCTCTTAGAATTCCTCGGTGGATTCGACGGCGGGCAGGACGTCGTCGTTGCCGGCCATCCAAACGTAGAGGGTGGGCAGCAGGAAGACGCCGATGATGAGGTTGGCGATGAGGCCGCCCACGATGACGATGGCGAAGGGGCGCTGCGAGTCGGAGCCGATGGCGTGCGAGAGCGCCGCCGGCAACAGGCCCAGCGTGGCCACCAGCATGGTCATCATGATGGGCCGCAGACGCAGCACCGCGCCTTCGACGGCTGCTTCAACGATGTGCTCTTCGTCGGATTGCTCCAAGCCCTTGCGATGGGCGCGAAGCTGGTTGATGAACTCGATCATGATGACGCCGGTCTGCACCGAGAC
>CAZBPD010000031.1:0-53393 GCA_964493705.1 uncultured Occallatibacter sp. | reverse complement strand
AGAACTTCCACTTAAGAACCAAGGAAAACTGTCCGAACAACCGGGACCACCGCAATTAGCCTTCCCGTCCCCTCGCAAAATCATGTTGCTAGCAACTAGAGCGAACATGTTGGGTTGCTGCTCTACACCGATCAATCCCTCGTTTTTGATTCTGTCTCGCTCGTCTGAGGTATAGGCTTCCCTCATCATTTGCGACATGGCGGATACGAGAAATCCACCAGTGCCCGCGCAAATATCCAGGACAGTTGACTCCTTATTGACATTTGCCAGCAACGAGAACAGTTCTGTAATGTGCCTCGGTGTGAGGACAATACCCAGCGCCTTCTTGTCGCCACCGGTATATTTCAGGAACTCACCGTAAAAATGCCCCAGAATGTCAGTCCCTTCTTCTGCGGTCATAAGCGGAGCAGCTTTCTCGTTGATCCGCTTGATGAGCTCATGAAGTACTCCATTGGGGTATTTCTGGCTTTTTTTTGCAAGTTCAGGATGAACAGATATGGACGCATAAGGCTGCGCCATATTGTCTTTCTTGGCCTGGGGGATTTCGGCGACGCCGATTTCGTGCTTGATGGTCTCAATCCAACGGGCTGGCAAGTCTTTTGTTTCGTGTAACCCATAGGAGGCTGCAAACGCTTTATTCTTCAAAGCGATAAGGGTGCCACTTACAAGTAGCGGCTTCTCACTTTCCGTAAGTTTGGCGTAATCGCGCATGAAAACATGAAGTTCACGCGCAAATGCCATCAGATCGTCGAGTCGCGCCTGGCGGACGGCTGGATTAAATACCGCATGGTCCAGGTAGTCCTTCCAAGGCAGAATTTCGTGGATAGAGTTTCCGTTTCCCTTGCTGACCAGGGGCTCTGCCTTCTTGGCATTTTTGGAGTGGATGTAAACAGAAATACTTGCACTTTTCTGCTTTTCCCCGCTAATCGCTACAGCAATAACGTTGTAGGAACGGGAAAGCAATTTTGCGTAATGGAGCACGCCATCTGCGGCATAGCGCTGAACGCGCTTAGCGTACTCATCATCGGTTTCCTCAAAAGATTTACCCGCCAAGATGTCTATCACTTTTGAGCTTTCGTGGTCAGAAGTGGATGCCTTACATTCAAAGACAATCAAAAAGTCCGGGGTGTCAGAATTGCTAACCAAGAATTCGGGGCAGCCACGGCCCCCCTTGTTTCCCTTGCTTCCGTTTTTTAATAATCTCTTGACCTCATCTATGACGCTCTTCTGCTCTTCAACACTAATGTTGTTGTTCTGGTCGTAATAGTCGAGCCGTCGCAGTTCATCTCGCACCAAGTTTTCAGTGTTTCGCTCGTTCTTGCTCTTTTTCGCCACTTTTATCTCCCTTGGACTGTTATCACATTGCGTTTTCACTGCACTGTTGCTCAAAGCGACAAATAGACCTTTAAGATTTTCGAATTAAGCGACATTTATTTGTCCTGAAAGTGTTTTTGGGGCTTCTTCCCTCGATGGTGGTTTCTTAATCGACTGATTTCGAGGATGGTGCTTTTGCGAATGCAGGATACTATCCAACGTCACTGGCTCGATTGCGACTGCCAGTTGGGCTAGTCGATAAAACAGCTTGCCTCGGTTCTTTGACTTGCGCCGGTTGAACCGAAACGTGAACTCATCCAGGTAGAAATCCATATGTTTATGACTGACAGCCCCTTGATGAGTTCCCATTAGCCACCGCCTCAGAAGTGAGATCACCAGATGAACGCGAGGAAGTAGTTCTGAAGCAGATTCCTTTTTGCCTTTCAAAACTGTGACTTCATGTTCATATCCAAACGAGCCCACTCTCCTATACCCTTTCCAGCCGTCCGTATGAACTGTGCTACCGGGAGCAACAGATTCCTGAAGAAATCGGATAAGGGTAGACCCTGATGCATTTGGTATTTGCTTTAGTCGGATTCGTCCAATCCCTTTACCGTCTTCCTCGACGGCAACGACCACGAGCGTTTTATCAACACTTCCTCGACCCTGTTTTTCGTTTTCTGGAGCCCCGATGTAGCATTCATCCACCTCTACGCGACCATGTAGGAGGTCTCGTCCAGGTCGCACCATCGCTCGACGAAGTTTATGTAGCCATGTCCATGCGGTTTCATAGCTCCGGAGGCCAAGGATTCGTTGCAACCCCAAGGCACTGGTACCATTCTTTTGGCTTGTCAGCCACCACATCGCCCGAAACCAGACGGTCAATGGAGAGCGCGTATCTTGAAATATGGTCCCGGCAGTGACTGTGGTTTGGTGATTGCACTGCGAACAACGAAGAAGAGTTTCTCTATCGATTCGAGGCTCAGCCACAAACCCACAACGCGGACAAGTGAATCCACCTGGCCATCGAAGTTGATAGAGATAGGAACGACAGGCTTCCTCAGTCGAAAACCTTGCCTCAAGCTCCGTCAGACTCCGTGGATAATCCTCGTCCATCTTTAAATACTACATTTTGTGGTGGTTTGAGTCAAGCAGATACCCAGCTTAAAATAATCTTCTGTGGATACGCGGTGTTTCCCAAGTTTTCTGGGATCCATCGCGGAGGTTTCCAATTGAGATAGATTGAGTATTTTAAAGTGACGGTATATATTTCTCAACAAATGAAGATTCCTCGACAGCTCGCTCCGGTACTTTTGAAGGCGCTTCGCGGCTTTCCCGCGGTGGTCGTTACGGGGCCGCGGCGAGCCGGCAAAACGACGCTGCTGCGCGCTGCTTTGCCGCGCGCGCAGTACGTGCTGCTCGAAGACCCAGACATTCAGGATCGGGTGCGCCGCGATCCGCGCGCCTTTCTCGACAGCCTGCGCCCGCCGGTGATCTTCGACGAGATTCAGAACGCGCCGCAGTTGCTGGACTACGTGCGCACCCTGGTCGATGCGCGGCCGCGCAAGATGGGCCAGTGGCTCTTTACCGGCTCGCAGGAGGCGCCGCTGATGCAGGGCGTGACGGAGTCGATGGCCGGTCGAGCCGCAATTCTGCAACTGCTGCCCTTCAGCCTGACCGAGACGCCCAAAGTGGATCTGCTGCGGGGTGGCTTTCCCGAGGTAGTGCTGCGTCCGCGGGAACGCGATCTGTGGTTTGCCTCTTATCTGCAGACCTACATCGAACGCGATGTGCGACTGATTACCAGTGTGCGCGATCTGCCCGCCTTCCGCCGCTTTCTTGCCCTCCTGGCCAGCCGCCACGGGCAGATGCTGAACCGCTCCGATCTGGCCGCGCCGCTGGGAGTCTCGGTGCCGACCATCGGCGAGTGGTTGCGCATTCTGGAAATCACCGGACAAATCAACCTGATCCCGCCGTATTTTGAAAACTTTGGCAAACGCCTGGTGAAGTCGCCCAAGGTTTATTGGGGCGACACTGGGCTGGTCTGCCATCTGCTCGGCATTCGCAGTCAGGCGGAGTTGGACCGCTCCCCCTTTCTGGGTTCGATCTTCGAGGGCTGGGTGGCGGCAGAGATTCTCAAAAGTCAGGTCAACCGCGGACGGCGCAAGGAACTCTACTACTTCCGCGACCAGCAGGGGCTGGAGGTGGACTTCCTTGTCCCCCAGCCCAACGCGCGCTTCTGGATGGTTGAGGCCAAGGCCTCCAAGACTGTGCAGCCGTCCATGGCGGGGCCGATGGCGGCGCTCTCGCGAGTTGTGGGAGCACGCGTGGCGCGGCGTATCGTGGTCTATCGCCGCTCCCGTCTGGGCGCCGATTATGGCGTTCTGCGGGAAGGCGCAGAGGCGATGACAATGGAAAAATTTGCGCATGAAATCTTCCTGCACAAGCGCGCCTGAAGGCCCCTAAAGAGCACTTCTACAATCCTTAAAGTCCGCGTCATTAGGGACGATTCGCAAACAAAAAACAAAATATTGGCGCTCATTTCGAGTATTTCAATTCTTGAGTTTTTTAAAGTGTCACTTTAGAAAACTCATTTCAGTAAGAGCGCCGTTTTGTGCATTTCAGGAACTCTTCGAAGGGTAGTAGTGCAGGGTGCCGAAGATGCAACTTCCTTCCTTCTTGCGCGCCTCTTCGATCTGCTCGGCGATCTCGTCGGTGAGGATGATGCACTGTTCGGCGCGACGGCACTGCACGATGCTCAGCACCGACCAGTTGCGGCGGCCGAGGATGGCGCTGATCGTTGCGCCGAACTCGGCCGCGCTGCGGCCCCAGGCAACCACGTTGGTGTAGCACCGCGTGTCGCCCACCTCGTTCGGCGGCGTCAGCAGATGTACTTGCGCGGTCCACAGTGCGTTCATGAAAAACAGCTCCTAGCCTCTAGCTGCCAGCTTCTAGCCCATCCTACAACAACGAGCCGCATGGGCGAACCATGCGGCTCGTTCAACCGACAAAGAGCTAGAGGCTAGGTCTTTGACCGCATCGTCTTGTACCACTGAGGGTGCCCCCGGTCTCGATTTTGAGACCGGGGAAAGTAGAAATTGAAACACATCTTCATGTGGTCAGAGGCCTAGCGGCAAGTAACTGGAAGCTCAACGTCCAACCACTTTGGCCAGCATGGAGCCGATCTCGGCGGGGGAGACGACGACGTGGATGCCGGCGTCTTCCATGGCCTTCATCTTGCTGGCAGCCGTGCCTTCGCCACCGCTGATGATGGCCCCGGCGTGGCCCATGCGCCGTCCCGGAGGCGCGGTCTGGCCGGCGATGAAGCCCACCACCGGCTTCTTTACGTACTGCTTGACGAACTCCGCCGCGGTTTCCTCGGCCGTGCCGCCGATCTCGCCGATCAGGATGATGGCTTCGGTTTCGGGATCGTCGTTGAGCAGGCGTAGAGCGTCGATGTGCGTGGTGCCAATAATCGGATCGCCGCCAATGCCGATGGCCGTCGACTGCCCGATGCCGCGCTGCGTGAGTTGGTAGACGGCCTCATAGGTCAGCGTTCCCGAACGGCTGACAATGCCGACGTTGCCCTCCAGGTGAATACGCCCCGGCATAATGCCGATCTTGGCCTTGCCGGGGGAGATGACACCGGGGCAGTTGGGGCCGACCAGACGCGAGGCCGAATTCTTCAGCTTGGCCCACACCTTGACCATGTCCAGGGTGGGAATGCCTTCGGTGATGCAGACGATCAACGGGATGCCCGCGTCTTCGGCTTCCAAAATGGCGTCGGCGGCAAACGGCGGGGGAACGAAGATCATGGTGGCGTTGGCGCCGGTCTCTTTGACCGCGTCGGAGACGGTATTGAAGACCGGCCATCCCTCGTGGATGCTGCCGCCCTTGCCGGGAGTGACTCCGCCTACGACGTTGGTTCCATATTCGGCGCAGCCCTTGGCGTGGAAGGTGCCTTCCTTGCCGGTCAGGCCCTGAACGATGAGTCGAGTTTCCTTGGTTACAAGTACAGCCATGAACAAGCTCCTAGCTTCTCGGTGAAAGGGATCAGTGGTCAGTGAACAGTGGTCAGTGTGGGTGATCGCAACTAATCGCTTCAATGATCCCAAAAATCATCTTTCCAATCTCGTGAGACAAGGCATCGGCAGCATCTCGCTGGCTGGCGTTGCCAAACTCCAATTCCTTTGCGATGGTCAACTGTGTCTGAAGTTCAAAAGCGGAACCTCTGGCAACACCGAGAAACTGCCGGTATTCCCCAGTGTTCAAGCGTCCAGCGCCTTCTGCAATATTGCTTGGAATAGAGACTGCCGCGCGGCGCATCTGGCTAACTAACCCATAGGTCTCCGATCGGGGAAAGTCGCTGGTCAACTTGTAAACCAGGACTGCCAATCGAATGCCTTTTTGCCAAACAATCAGTTCGCGAAAAGACTTTGCCATGGTTGCCACCTTCAAACACTGACCACTAATCACTGACCACTTTGCACAGAAGCTAGGCGCTAGAAGCTGCCTTCACCACGAGTTGCGCGGCTTCTTTCATCGTTGCGCCCACAAGGAAGTTGAGGCCGGAGTCCTTGAGAATCTGGCGGCCTTCTTCGACGTTCGTCCCTTCCAGCCGCAGCACGATGGGCACCTGGACGTGCAGGTTGCGGGCGGCGGCGACCACCCCGGTGGCCAGGCGGTCCACCCGGAGAATGCCGCCGAAGATGTTGATGAAGATGGCCTTGACGGCCGCGTCGGAGAGCAGGATGCGGAAGGCCTGCTCGATCTGCTCCTGGCTGGCGCTGCCGCCCACATCGAGAAAGTTGGCCGGGCTGCCGCCGGCGTACTGAATGATGTCCATGGTGGCCATGGCCAGCCCCGCGCCGTTGACCATGCAGGCGATTGAGCCATCCAGCTTGATGTAGTTGAGCGCGAACTTGCTAGCCTCGACTTCGAGCGGGTCTTCTTCGGCGGTGTCGCGCAGGGCCTTGATCTCGGCGTGGCGGAAGAGCGCGTTGTCGTCGAAGGTCATCTTGGCGTCGAGCGCGAAGAGCTTGCCGTCGGTGGTGGTGATGAAGGGATTGATCTCCAGCAGCGAGGCGTCGGTCTCGGTGAAGGCCTTGTAGAGGCTTTGCAGGAAGGTTACCGCCGCATTGATCTGCGTGGGAGCCAGGCCCAGCGCGAAGGCCAGCTTGCGTGCCTGCCATGCGCCAAAGCCGACCGCTGGGTCGATGGTCTCTTTGAAGATGGCCTCGGGAGTCTTGGCGGCGACCTCTTCGATCTCCATGCCGCCGGCTTGCGAGGCCATGAAGACCAGCTTGCCGGTGACGCGGTCGAGCACGATGCCCAGATAGAGTTCGCGCGCGATGCTGGCGGTTTCTTCGACCAGCAGCCGCTGCACCTTCTGGCCCTGCGGACCGGTCTGGTGGGTAATGAGCGTCATGCCCAAAATGTTCTTGGCGTACAGATCGGCGTCTTCGCGGGTGCGGGCCACCTTGACGCCGCCGCCCTTGCCGCGTCCGCCGGCGTGGATCTGCGCCTTGACGACAACGCCCGAGGCGCCATCGTGAAAGAGCTTGCTGGCTACCGCCGAGGCTTCTTCGAGGGTGTTGGCCACTTCGCCCCTGGGTACGGCTACACCGTAGCGAGCGAGGATTGCTTTTGCCTGGTATTCGTGAATCTTCAAGGGTCGACCGTCCTGACCGCTGCTGAGGGGATCGGGATCGGGTCCGGTGTGCACCGGGCCTGAGAAACCGTGTCAGCGATATGAAAATACTATCCTGCGCCACCTGCACTGCGGCAACCACCAGCGGTGGGTCAGACACGCCAGCAGCGCCCATATCGCCTTCGGTTGGCCCACTACGGGAATAGGGCGGATCAAATAGGCTATACCCGGAATGAAGCTGGGCACACGCATTTGGAATCCTCTTTGCGATTGAGAATGCCGAAACCGAAGGCTCTCAGGACAAAAGCTCTGTTTCTAGGCATGACTTTAACCGCGCCGCAAGCAGCGACAACAGCGGCAGGGCTTTAGCCCCTGCAGAGGCATATTCAAGCCCTCTAACCTTATTTCCTGAGAAAACAAAATTACATCCATCAGGCAAAGAGATCGTCGAACCGTTTCTGCATCTCGGCCATCTGCAGGCGCAGTTCCGCCATGGCCGCTTCGACCTGGGCTAGACGCGCTTCGGCCCCGGCATCGAGGCTGGCCGGCGAAGCGTAGCCTACGGGAGCCACGGCAAAATACGGCTGCACCGGCGCGAACGCCGCCATCGGACCCGCGCCGGCCACCGGCCCGGAGAGCAGGTGCACGTAGCGCGACTCCTTGGTCCCCGGCTGGCGAGGCATTACAGCGACCAGAGCCGGGGAGCGCTCCATCAGCTTTTGCAGTCCGGCCAGCACGTCGCCGATCTCATCGAAGGCGTGGATGCGCTCGGTGCGGCCGCGCAACTCTCCCGGCGTTTGCGGCCCGCGCAGCAGCAGCACGCAGATCAGCGCCGTCTCGGCGCGATTGAAGTTGAAGGCTTCGCCCAGCCAGTGTTCGTACTTGGTGACACGGCCGTCGGCTCCGCGGGCGCGCCCGGCCAGCTTGCGCTCTTCGAGGATGCGCAACGCCAGACGAACCTCTTCCTCGTCCAGATTCATCACCGGCTCCCGGTTGGAGCTCTGGTTGCAGGCATTTTTCAGCGCATTGAGCGAGAGCGGGTAGTAGTCCGGGGTGGTCGCTTCTTTTTCGACCAGCGCGCCCAGCACCCGCGCCTGCGCCGCGTTCAGCCGGTAGGGCAGCCCCTGCGGTGCGGCGGACGGCGGCTCCGCCGCCATTGAAGCTGGCTGCTCAATCGTCTCCTCGGGTTCAGCCGGGAAAAGCTCTTCCGTTTCTTGCTCGTTTTCCGTCATCTCGTACACTCCCCACAAAATTATTGAGCGTCTTTCGGCCCCAGCAGGATCTGTATGCCCAGGTAGGCGATCCAGTTCGGCTGGCTATTCTGCCGCGTCACTGCCTGAATGCCACGTCCGCCCATGAAGAGTAGCCGCAAGTGTCCGCTCTTGTCCAGCGAGCGCCGTCCACCCAAGTCCGCGGTCAGCTCGCGCTGCTTGGGCGCGCCGCCGATGCGGTTGACGTCTTGCAGGTCGTAGATCTCCGCATAGAGTTCCAGCCGCTCGCTGAACTCGTGGCCGGCGATCAGACCCCGCCCCCAGCGGCTGGGGACGTTCGCGTTGCCGATCCAGCGGCCGATCTCGCCGTTCAAAGCGATGGGGCCGACTTTGGCCGTGGCCTCCATGGGCAGATAGTACTGCGGCCCCGGCTCGACGATTCCCCGCCGCACCGCGCTGGTGGGATTGTTGATCGAGACCTGGGGATAGGTTCCCAGCGAGAAGGTCATGTTCTCGTCGCTCTTGGGCTGGCCGGCGGTGTGGTGCTCGTAGGGCCGCCACTTGATCCCGAGCAAGGACTCGCCCAGCCCAGCCCGCGTGGTATTGTTCGCGTCCGTGGCCGCGGCGATGGGCAGTTCGTACTTGAGCTGGATGCGGTCGCCCCAGCCGTAGTTGATGTCGAAGTCCGGCAACTGATAGTTGGCGTGGGCTGGGTTGTGGTCGGCGATCCAGCCCAGGTTGACCTCCCAATGGCGATTGCCCGGCGTGCCCGGATCGTCGGTGATGAACGGCGGTCCGCCCTGCGCCCGCGCCGCGCCCGATGCCGCCAACAGCAACGCCAGGAGCCATAGGAGTCTACGCTTTGAATGAGTCACTGCTTCCCCTGAGTTCGAATTCGCAAGAATGCTCTTTGCTTCTTTGCACACGATAGCATCTCAAAGTTCAAGCACGGATTAAGATGACCTTTATGGAAAGCACAGAGATTGCCGGCAAAAACGTCTCCCGCATCGGGCTGGGCACATGGGCCATCGGCGGATTGGAATGGGGCGCGGTCTCCGATCGGGAAGCCGTCGCCACCGTCCTTGGCGCACTGGAGCGCGGCATCAACCTCATCGACACCGCGCCCATCTACGGCCACGGCCGTTCGGAAGAGATCGTTGGCCAGGCCCTGCGCGCACACGGACGCCGCGAGGACTTCTTCATCGCCAGCAAAACCGGTCTCACCTGGTCCTCTTCCGGGGTCTTTACCGACTCCACGGAAGCGCGGTTGCGCAAGGAACTCGAGGACAGCCTGCGCCGTCTGGGTACGGATTTCATCGATCTCTACCAGGTTCACTGGCCCGACCCGCTGGTTCCCATCGCCGAGACCGCCGCGCTGCTCGAAGGCTTCCGCTGCCAGGGCAAGGTCCGCGCCCTGGGAGTGAGCAACTTCTCCGTGGCGCAGATGGAGGCGTTCCGCGCGGTTGCTCCGCTGGCCTCGAATCAGCCTCCCTACAACCTCTTCGAGCGCTCTTTTGCGGAAGGGTGCTGCGCGCACGGCGAATCCGCCTGCGGCGATGGACCAGGTTCGAAGGGTAAAAGCATTTTGGAGTTTTGCCGGGGGAACCAGATCGCCGTGCTCACCTACAGCTCGCTCTGCCGCAGCCTGCTGGGAGGGCGCGTGCAGCGGGGCATGATCTTCGACGCCAAAGACATTCGCAGCGTCGATCCCAAGTTCCAGGAGCCGCGCTTCAGCCAGTACATGACGGCGGTCGAGGGTCTGGCCACACTGGCTCGCGAGCGCTTCGGCAAATCCCTGCTGGAACTCGCCGCCCGCTGGGTGCTGGACCGTCCCGGTGTCTCCGTTGCTCTGTGGGGAGCCAAGCGCCCCGAGCAGCTCGACGCCGTCGCGGGCGTGATGGGCTGGGCGCTGGACGCCGAAGCCATGGCCGAGATCGATCGCATCGTCGCCGCCGCCGTCACCGACCCCATCGGACCCGAGTACCTTACGCCGGCGACGAGGTCTCTGACCGCATGAAAATGATTTTTAGCTTGTACTTTCCCCGGTTTCAAAATCGAGACCGGGGGCGTCCTCCGTGGTACGGAACTATGCGGTCAAAGGAATCGAACGCATGATCCCGGCGCGACGGGCAATGCGAAAGCTACGCCGGCCTGACTCGACAAGAGCCCGCACACCGCCTCCGCTCTGATGTGCCCCCTCAGTGGGCGAAGAGCATCTGCCGCGGACCAGCCGATTCTTCAGACAAGTTCGTCGATGCGGCTGGTTAGATTGTTCTCCGCCGAGGTGGCGCTCGATCCGCTGGCCGAGGCCCCTGGAAGGTTTGCGACAGAGGCCACGTACTCTCCGGCGGATTCTTCAACGCTTCCCGAATAGTGGGTGCCCGCCACAGTGGTGGAGAAACTGGTCACCATGGACTCCGCCGCGGCGCTGGCCGCTGCCGCACCCGCTCCCCCGGAGGCGTGGCCGTGCCCGCCCCGCGCCGGCGCAGCGGTTGGAGCGGAGCCGCTCTTGGATGCGCTGCCCGCTGTGGCCGGCGCCGGCGCCGACGCGGAAGCAGAGGAAACAATTTTTGTTGGATGCACAGCCACGGGATTCAGTACCCTCGCGCTGGAAGCGCCCGATGATATCGCACCGATCTGCATAGCTCGTTCCTCCTCATGGAAGGCAGTTGCTTTTCTTATCGGCAGATTTGGCGCATTCTTCTTGCCTGGCTTATTGGCTTCTTCTCAGAATTGGTGCGCGGTCTCCAACGGCTTGCCCATAGTCTTCATGTACCTTATCTTCCCGTTATCTGGGACCGGGATTGAGGGAGACAGGAGCAAGATATCTTTGAATCTCTTGGACACTCAACCTCTGTGCAGGGCCGGCCGTTGGCTGATTATCCTCAATCCGGCCACTTCTCCCATGTTCAGAGTTTTTCTTTGTCATATAACACCCATAGTTCCAAGTACTTGTCATCCTGAGCGAAGCGAAGGATCTGTGTTTCCGGCGTCACCCAATGGGTTACCGTAAAACCGCAGATCCTTCCCCTTCGCTGCGCTCAGCGTCAGGATGACAACTAATTTATTTTGCATAGCTTAAACTCCAAAACCGAGTCTCCGAATTCGATAGAATCGCCGGATTATCCTATCCGATCAACAGACCTGGTTTGGAGATGAAAACCGATCTCCCACAGTGCGCGACGCACAAAACATTCCGGCGTGTCGCAACCGTGTGGGCGCGGTACCAGAAAATGATCCCGCCGGGCTTCGATCGGATCGCACTCCGTCGTCGATACACTGCAGGAGCCATTGCCTGCGCATTTTTGAGCATGAAAAAGCCGGCCAGCCAGCCGGCGATTTGAACCCGAATTCTGCCCCGCCCTCAAAATCTGCATCCGCGGTGCTCTCGCCGGGCGCGAGACTTGCGACATCTTCTTGAATCTAAATGGTCGGGACGGGCAGATTCGAACTGCCGACCCCTCGCACCCCAAGCGAGTGCTCTACCAGGCTGAGCCACGTCCCGACACAAGGTAGCCGGCTCTCACGAGCCGACTTTTGAGGTCTTGTTTAGTTTACATCAGTGCGGCCACTCGTGCCGCGCTCCGACGCCGCTTCGCCGCCGGAAAGTGAAAAATCCTGGCGGCGGCAGGGAACGGGTTAATGCGCCGGGGGTACAAACTGATCCGGCATGGCCACGCCGTCGCCGAAGAAGAACTGCTCCATCTGCTCGACCAGAAACTGCTGTGCCTGCGGGGTCCAGGGTTGCAGACGGTATTCGTTGAGCAGCATCTTCTGCCGCTCCACCCACTCGTCCCACGCCGCCTGGGAGACGTTCTGAAAGATCTTCTGACCGAAATCGGAGTCGAACGGGGGCTCTTCCAAACCCTCCATCTGCTTCTTGTTGCGGACGCAAAAAACTACATGTGCCATGCTGGTCGCTCCCTGCCTCATTGTATCGGATGGGGCGGGCGGAGGGCGGCGTCTGACGAAGAGAGACCCACCGGACCTCCTCCTTTACCCTGGATCGCCCGGTTGCCCGCGACGAAGAGATTATGGCTCAAAAACGAGTTCGCAGACACCGGCGCGGCAATGGATCATGGCGTTGCGAACCAGCCGGGCGTCCGATCCTTTCGGCCAAAATGCGGGGAGTTTTGCACTCAGGATGCGTTCGCGGGCTATGGGAAGCTCGTTTTCGCCGGTTTGCTGAAGATCCAGAACTTCACCATGGCTCAACAGCAGGCGGCATTCTGCCGAGCCGGTGCGGCCGTCCGAGGGGCCGAGCGGGACCGTGCTCAACTGCCGCAGGGTCTCATCGGGGTCCCCGGCTGGCTCCTTGACGCCGGCTTTGCGCAGAGCCTCGATATGCTCGGTCAGTTCCTTCTGGGTGGCGCCGGGAGTCTTGCGGACACTGGGACGGAGATAGTTGGGAAACGTCGCCTGGGCCAGTTCCCAAAGCCGCAGAGCTTCGTCCGGATCGCCTTTGATCTGGGCAATTTCGGCCAGATGCTCGCCGATCTCGGCGCTCTCGCGGTTGATCCAGGCAGGCCGGATGTAGCTTTCGGCCGCGGCGATCTTGCCTTGGCGGTAGAGAATCCAGCCGATTGTGTCCCAGGTGGAAGCGATGTGGCGGCTTTTGACCAATTCATTCTGAATGTTGGTTTGCAGCGTCCAGGACTTGCTCTCCGCGGTGAGCCCGTCCAGCGCCGCCTGGGCCGTGGATTCGGCGAGAGACAGATCGAGGCCGGCCTTGGCCAGTTGATAAGCGGCGTCGTTCATGGCGTAGAGATCCGTAGTGGTGCGGATCAGAGCCCGCAGCGTGGTTAGCCCTTTTTGCAGATCGCCCGCGGCAAGTTGGGCTTCGCCGGTGAGAAGTTGCAAATGCTGGTCGAAGTGGTTCATTGCCGAAAGGCGGGTAAGGCCGGCATCTGCAGCGGAGACTGCCTCGACGGGATGGTTTTCATCCAGAAGCATCAGCACCAGCGCGGAGACCGGCGCGGCGCTGTCGGGCTGTGCGGCCGCCCAGTTGCGCAGCGTTTGCTGCGCTTCCTTCTCCAGGCCGAGGATGTTCTGCGCCTCGGCCAGCGAGCTGTAGGTGCCGAAGTGATCGGGATAGAGAGCCAGCTCCTTTTGATAATCGGCGACGGCCGCCGTCATATTGCCGCGCTGGAATTCCAGGTAGCCATAGTTGGTCCAGAGATTCATCTGTTGAGGGTTGAGCGAATGGGCTTGATCGAGTTGCGACTGAGCAGACTCGAAGTCGCGGTGCTGGATGGAAAGGCGAGCGGCGGCGATGAGCTTGGCGCCTTGGGGGTCGCCGAGAGAGTGAAGGATAATTACGGGCGCCTCCACCGCGGCCGGCGCTACAGCTTGCTTTTCTGGCGTTCCCAGTGGATTGGCGGTGGAAACAGAACCGAAAGGCGTGAGCTGGATAAAGAGTTCGTTGCCGAGATCGGCATCATCGGCGAATTTCTTATAACTCTTCCAATCCGCCTGCGGGATTCGATCCTGGAGGACTTCGATCTTGCGCTCGGCAAAGACCGTGCCGTTCTCGAAACGATAGCTCTCCGCATAGGTCGCCCAGGGAGATTCAACATGGACAGCGGCGGGCAACGTGGCCCCCCAGCCAGCAGGAATCTTCATCGACGAGGTCGAGATCATCGTACGGGGCTGGCCAAGATCGATGAAATGGACAGGTGGCTCCTTTGCATCCACGCGAGGCAGATCGACCGGAGCGACCTGGGGAACAATTCTGAGGTGCTCCCAATCGCCCGCCTTTTCCCGCCGGTAATCATAGGCGATGCGCAGCGGGCCGGTAGTGTCTTCGGGGCGGGAGACTGTGGCGTGGCTGATAACACCGCTATACCCCATGCTGTAGGAGAGCTGTTGAACGATCTGGTCGTATTGCGCGGGCGAAGCCTGATGAAAGGCGTCGCGAGCCTGTATCTCGTTGTCGCCGCGAAGGGTGAGAACGATATGTGCGTTGGAGGTTCCGGTAGCGTCCAGAACGCCGGCTGCGTCCATGGTCTGCACGGCGGGAAAGGGCCAGGCTGCGGGGGTGCGTTCGATCCTGGCGGGACCGGAAGTGGAGATGACCAGAGCGTTCCTGTCGCGCAGTGAAGGGTTCAATACGCGATAGGGGGCAACCTCGGCGGTGGAGTCGAGCCAAACCGGCTTGCCCTCTACAACGACCCTGGTAATAAGGTGGTTGAAGGAGCGCGGAGAAGGAACGGCTTGATTGAAGCGAATCCCCGCGCCAATCAAAACGGCCTCGGGGCGAAGACCGAGAACCTCAAGCATGGCGGCCAGCAGGGTGTGCTTGTCCTTGCAGTCGCCGTATTGATTGAGCAGAACTTCAACGGCGCGGTGGGGCTGGTAGCGGCCAATGCCGAAGGCAACGCCAATATAGCGGATCTGCGTGGAGACGTAAGCATAAAGGGCGCGGACCTTTTCCTCCTCGGTCGCCTTGCCCGCAGTGAGTTCGGCAACTTTGCTCCGCACTTCCGCATCGGCAGGGAGGGTGCGGTCTTTTTCCAGGCCGCGATACCAGGCGCCGATCTCGTCCCAGTTCTTAAATGTCGTCCAGGCGATGGTGGGGAAGGCGCCTTCCTTCTCTTCGGTCTCCTCTTCGGAGGTCCAAACGCGTTTTTTTGCGCGTTCCTTCTCCGCTTCGGCTTGCGGACCGACGGTGGGCTTGAGTTGCGCGTCGCGCCAACGGTAGATGTGCTCGCTGGGGGTTGTAGTTTCAAGGGGCTTGTTGGCAGGGCTCCAGACATTCACGTCAAGGCCCTTGGGAACGCGAAGTTCAAGCGACTGGGAGAGGACCACGTTGTCGCTGACAAAGCTGTCTTCTCCCCAGAACTGGCCGGGGATCTCCGCCTTGGTGCAGACGATGCGGGCCTGCCACTCCAGGCGATCGCCGACGCGAAGATTGCGCACGGGGATCTGCAGTTCCTTGAGGTCGCTGTAAAACGGGGCCGCGGTGGTTACCGGACTGGGCATATCGACAGCGGTGTCGAGGGGCGTTTCGGTGAGCGAACCATCAGGCCGGCGTACCCGTACGTAAACCAGTTCGATGTGCTCGGAACTGGCGGCGTAGGAAAGGCTGAGAACGCCATACTGGCGCACGGCTGCATCCGACTGGACGCGGGCGGCAAGTGTGAACTGGCGAACGCCTGTGCCATCGGCGGCCACGGTGTAAAGATGGTCGAGTTGCTCGATGACTACGGGCTCGCCGGAGTAGTCGAGGGGAACCGCAGGCGGGTTTGGGAGGATTGCTGCCGGCGCAGCCGTTTGCGCAGGCTCCTCTGGAGCCGATTTGGTAAATTCCGGTGCTGCCTGCCTTTTGAGGGAAAAGGCTTCCGCGGGAGTCAGCTCGGTTTCCGCTCCATCCTCGAATCGAAGCCGGGAGGCGAGCAGCGCATCCAGGTCCGCCCGCGTCCTGCCCTGCAAAAAGAACTCCGCCACGCCGCCCTCAACGGGCGTAATGACCAGGGTCAGGTATTTGGGCGCTTCCCAGGGGCGCTTCAACTCCGTTGCGGAGGCGCGCATCACCGAAAAGCGATGTGCGCCGGCGGAAAAAGAGCCATATTCAGGCTTGCTCAGCGTAAATTTTCGAGCCAGATCGAGGACGTCGGAGGCCATGATCAGAGAAAGATCAGGGATTGAGATTGGGGAGCCCAGGCACTCCCGGGTACAGGACGTCAGGAGCAGCCGTTTGAAACTGTCGTCGGACTCCGTCATCAGCAGGGTGCGACGCCGGTGGGAGGGCGGTGTGTTGCTGGGCACGATCTGTCCGGACGCATCTCTCCGTGTCGCCTCCTCCCATTGCTGGGGATCGAAGATCGTCAGATTGGAGGGAATCTCGAAGTTGAATCCCAGACCGCTCACGAAATGGTGCGAAGCATGGGCCAGCGTGGGAACCCGGCTGATGAACGCCGCAGCCGTCCCCAGGCTGGTGAACTCCTGTTGCGGCGACGCTTTGCCGGAAAAGACGCCGGCGGGAATCAGCTCTGTCTCCACTCCGCCGGTCAGATGAAGATGGGCGTGTTCGAAGCCGGATCGCGCCTGCTCATTCAGGCTATGGGCCGACCAGTAGACCAACCCGGCGGGCAAGACCGTAGCCAGATACTCGAT
Organism: uncultured Occallatibacter sp.; assembly: GCA_964493705.1. GTDB lineage: Bacteria > Acidobacteriota > Terriglobia > Terriglobales > Acidobacteriaceae > Telmatobacter. Next base: position 37,103 of record CAZBPD010000031.1, on the reverse strand, counting down.
GGTCTGCACATCCGTCGCATCCCGGAGATCGACGGCCGAGGTGCGCATCGCCCAGAAGGTCTGACCCTCGACGGCAAAAGCCGCATACTTTGTCTCGCTGAGTTGATAACGGCCGCCCAAGGACTTCATTGTGCGCGTGGTGAAGGCATCCAGGTCGGGCTTTCCGCCCATGCACTCGGTGGTGACAGCGCCCGCCTGAAAGATCGAACGCGGCTCGCCCAGCCGGGCGCTGAAGATGGTCTGCGCACACTCGATACCGCGCCGGTACGGATCGCTCTCCGACTGCTTGTCCAGATCCATTTTGGCCACCGGCAAAGTGGGACCGAGGTCGATGGTGGTCCACTCCGCCGGATAGGAAAGATCGAAGCCGAGGTCGCTGGAGAAGCGATGCTCTGGAGCCGCAGACGGATGGGATGGACCGCCCCGCTCCGTTTGCGCACGAGCCCCAATGGCAATCCATATCGTCAATAGAATAAGGACTGACGTGCAGGTTTTCATTTAGTTGAGAGTCTACCATTCAGAAATTACTGAGCCGGAAAATCCCTTCCGGCAAAACGCCCAGGGTGGGGACCGGGCCGGAAATTTTACTTTAAAGTGTACAATCCGCAGGTTTTTTCACCAATTCGCTAACCCAATCCGGCACTTTGACGATGAGTATTCTGACGTTGAAGAAAGGATTCGGTATGTCACAGGGTATTCTTGGCGGTTTATTTTCCCAGCGCGGTTCTCATGGAATGTCTGCTACGGCGGTACTCGATGCGCCACCGGAGGCGGATGCGGGCTACGAATCAAATCGTCTTTTTGAGTATGCATTGGACGCAATGCCTTGCAATGCAATGTTTTGCGACCGCGAATTGACCTTGCGTTATCTGAATAAGGCCTCGAAGAAGACGCTGCGGAGCTTGCAGCAGTATCTGCCGGTTCAGGTGGATCAGATCGTGGGCAACTCGATTCACATCTTTCACAAGTCGCCGCCGAACATCGACAGAATCCTGGGCGCCAAGCAGCATCAGGAGAGGCACGAACTTCCTCACAAGGCGACTATCTCGCTGGGGCCGGTGAAGCTCGATCTGAACGTCGAGCCGATGACCGACGAGCACGGCGCATATGTGGGCGCGGTGGTGCTGTGGGGCGTCAGCACCCAGCAGACGATGGACGCGCTGCGCAAGGCGCAGGAGGCGCAACGCAACGACATCGAGCACCTCAACGGCAACATCCAGCTGGTGGCCACGGCGACCGAGCAGATTCAGGCCAGCATTGGCGAGATCGCCCAGAATGCGCAGAAGATCGCCACCGCGGCCGGACAATCGCGCGAGGCCAGCGAAGAGAGCAAGACGACCATCGACAAACTGCGCGGCTCCAGCGCCGGGGTGGCCAAAGTGGCGGATCTGATCGCCGGCATTGCCACCCAAACCAGCGTCTTGGCGCTGAATGCCAATATCGAGGCAGCCCGCGCCGGCGTCCACGGCAAGGGATTCGCGGTGGTCGCCGGCGAGGTGCGCAGGCTGGCCGAGCAGACCGCCAAGGCCACCGGCGAGATTCAGGCCAAGGTCTCCCTCATAGGAGTGGACATCAGCAGCGCCATGTCGGCGATTGACCGGATTGTCCATCAGACGGACGACCTCTCCGGGCTCTCGCTGCAACTGGCCAGCGCCTCGGAAGAGCAGCACCTGGCCACGCAGGAGATGGCGCACAATCTGGAGCGCGCCGCCTTCCGCGCGGCCGAGATCGCCAAGATGCGCATCGAGGAAAAGGCCCTCTGACCAAGGTCTGTGCGGCAACGGATTGAATGAAGGAAAATGCGGGGCGGGCAGGCTGAGTCAGGCTGCCCGCCCCATTTTTATTTTGCAGCGACGCCCAACGAATCCATCCAAAGCAAGAACCGGGATGCACAAGCCGCCTGGCCCGTCTACGATGGATTCATTCTTATGACGAACGGGAACGGCTTGAATCAACCCCGCAATACTGCCTCGAAAGCATCCATCGTGCTGGCCTTTGCCAGTGTCTACTTCTTCTGGGGCTCGACCTACACGGCGATCCGCATCGGCGCCGCCGATATGCCGGCGCTGCTGCTCTCGGGAACGCGCTTTCTGGCCGCCGGGGCGCTGCTGCTGGCCTGGTGCGCCTGGCGGGGATACCGCGTTCTATGGCCTCCCCGCGCAATGCTGATTCTGGCCGTGGTGGGGGTGCTGCTCTTGGGCGGCGGCAACGTGGGGCTGGTTTATGCGGAGCGCACCGTGCCCTCCGGGCTGGCTTCTTTGGCGCTGGCGGTGATGCCGCTGTATATCGCGCTGATCGAGATGTTCCTGCCCGGCGGCGAGCCCCTGCCGCGGCGCGGCTGGATGGGCCTTTTGCTGGGATTTCTCGGCCTGGCGGCCTTGCTCTGGCCTTCGCTCCATCAGGGATTGCACGGCGACGTCACGCTGCTGCTGGCCCTGGCCGCGCTGCTGGGCGGCGCCTTCAGTTGGGCGGTGGGCAGCATCTACTCCCGGCGGGCGCGGCTCGAGGTCAACAGCTTTGTGGCCGCTGGCTGGCAGATGCTGATTGCCGGCGTGCTTTGTACAGCTTTGGGGTCGGCGCTGGGCGAGTGGCCGGCCTTTCATTTGACCGCCAGCGCCGCCGGGTCGCTCGCCTACCTCATCACCGGCGGTTCGCTGCTCGGTTATACGGGGTTTGTCTATCTGATCGAACACGTTCCGGTGGCCAAGGTCGCGTCGTATTCGTATGTGAATCCCATGGTCGCCGTGGTGCTGGGCATCGTCTTTCTGCACGAACGGCCGGCGCGGGCGGAGTTCCTGGGCATGGCGCTGATCGTGGTGGCGGTCTTTCTGCTGACCACCGCGCGGGTGACAAAGAAACCGCAGAGGGTCGAGGAGTTGGAGCAGTTACCGGCGGAGTAACGATTAATTCTTCTCCTGCGGCTTGTTCTCCGCAGGCGTGGCCGCGCCAAATGCACTGGCGGGAATCATCTCGGTGTCGCCCCCGTTTGCCAGGCGAAGATGCGTGTGTTCAAACGCCTTTTGCGCCGCTTCGTCCTTGCAATACGCCGACCATATGACCATTCCTTTGGGCAGGACGGCAATGACCTCTTCAAGAACTTGCGTATCTTCGGGATGGTCGGGCTTGGCGGCGTTCGTGCGCAAGACCCAAAATGAAACCCCTTTGATCGAATACGCGCCGTATTCTGTATTGCTGAGACGATGCAGCTTGCGCAGCGAAACCATGGTATCCGCGGCAAAATCCACCAAAGACAGAGGACGGCCCAGACATTGCTCGGTTTCTCCTTGTACTAAATACGTGGACGCGGGCGTGCCCTTTTTGGCATGAAAGAGCCGCTGCCAGCAGTTTTTCCGGAGTTCGCTCTCCATCTTGATCACCGGCTGCACGGGGCTCAGATCCGTGACTACCCAATCCGAGGGATAGGTAAGCTCGAATCCCCAATCGCTGCTGAAGACGCTGGTTTCAGCCAACGTTGCCGGGGTCTTCCCGGTCGAGGGCGATGGGCTGGGCGCTTGCGCGTGGAGCAGCGCGGCTCCCAGGATCAGTGCTGTAAGTAAAGAGAGATTTTTCATGGCCAGAAGTGTAGCACAGCACATTCCCTGCAAGAGACCGATCCGGCCCGTGCAGCAGGGCAATCGCATGAACGCGAATCTTATGACAAAATCGGCTTTTTGCGCCGCCCCTACAGGGCTCCGGAGGCGTTTCTTGGCTGCTTTCCCAGCGCTGAAGCGCTGGGCTAACCACCCTTGCGCCTCCGGCGCGGTAAGAATAGGGCCATTCTCTTAAACTCGGATTCATGCGATTGCTCTGCCTGCGGTAGAAAGAATTCATGCGATTGCCCTGCCCGTGCAGCAGGGCAAAACGCATCTTAATCGATCAACCGTTTTCCGAGTGAAACAGTTGTAAACATTGCTTTTGTTTTTTTACGGAGGGAGCAGGGGTCTTCAGACCCCTGAAGCAGCGGCAAAAACGAAAGGCTTTAGCCTCGGGTCTTTGCTCGCAGTTGCAAAATGGCCCGTGCCTGAAGGCACCTCCATCCATCGCCCTATTCAGGGGCCTGAAGGCCCCTGCTCCCTCCCCAAACTGCCCTTTGTTTCGATTCGCAATCCAAAACCGGTTCGACAGCGGAATTAAGATGCGTTTGCCCTGGCCCGTGCAGGGAATGCATTCAACAGGTCTCACTTCAGCAATAGCGCGTAGAGCACCGAGGCGATGCCGCCCACCGAAGAGGCCATGCCGGCAAACCAGTAGGCGCGCCGCCGGGTGAGCAGAGTAACCGAGGTGATCACCAGTCCGATCTCCAGCAGCGCCTCGCCCAGGTCGAAGAATTTGGCCTTGTGCTCGGCCAGCGATACTTCCGCTTCCAGTTCCTGGGCTTGGGCCGTCAATTCCTTGAGTTCTTCGGCCCACTTTTCCTGATGGCCGGCGTAACCCTTGGCCAGCTTTTTTGCGCCGTCCGAGTCGGCGACGGCCACCACGTTGAGCAGATTGGTCTCCAATTCCGTGTTATAAGCGCGAATCTTCTTGGATTGATACTCGTTCCAGGTATCGCTGGCCTTGGCCTGGTTCAGCACCGCCTCGGTGTGGGTGCGATGGCCCATGACGGTGGTGAGGGCCACCAGCACGGCCAATACCGTCATGGTGAGGGCTACGGGGCGCAGCCCGGAATCGTGCGATCCGTGCTCGGCGTGTTCCTGCAATTCCTGTGCTTCGTTGGCTTCCACGGTGGACCTCCTGCTTACGGTTGATGGGGATCGGATTGCGAAGTGGGTTTTGGCTGCTGACAGGGAAAGGACTTGTGACCTCCATTGACTGAGATTTCTATGCTTTTGCAGGCCCATTCCCACACAAAAGTCGCCGTTCCCTTTCCAGATGCAGTCGGAAGAGACCAACTGGAGATGCAGGCAATGAACGGCGCATCATCTTTCAAAAAGAGAGGGTTCTTAAAGCTCTCTATTCTGATTGGCTTACCGGTTTCATCGACTTCAAAACCGAAAACCGCAGAGAATTTTGCTTCGCGCCATACGGAAAGCACTGGAATTGCGCACCAATGCACGTCGTCCTTTTGACGCGACCGTTGCCCGGATACGGACGGCAGGAAGAGAGAAATCAGAACCAAACAGGCAAAACTAGCGAATTTCCTCCGTATCCTCATTCCGTTCCCCCCGCTCCCCTTCCAAGTTAACCAGCTTTGGCCCGCGAGGGTAAACAAGCGGAGAGAAAAGCCTCGAATCGCATCTCTGTTCCTTTTTCGGGTGCAATGCGCCCGTGGGGCGCTGAGAAGAGTAGCCCCAGGTGAAGCGCAGCGGAACCTGGGGAATCGTTCGCCAACCCGCGGGTCGTCCCGGAGGGACAGAATGAGGTAGGCTCCTGCTTACCTCACTCGCTTTTGCACGTCTACACGGGTGCGGATTGATTTTCTCCCCGGAGTGAAGATTCTGATGGCCAGCGACGCGGCAGTTCTCTCCACTTTTCCGGTAATGCCGGCTGCGATTTTGGCAGCTCCGCCCGCCAGGAGGGTACAATCCTCCCCAGGCATGGCTGGAATGACGGCAAGCAACGGAGCGAATGCGGCGCAGAGCCGGATGCAGAGCAGGGTCCAGGACCGCGCGCCGGAGATGGAGCTGATCCGCGAGGCGCAGAGCGGTTCGCGGGCGGCCTTCGACGCGTTGGTGCGCCAGTACGAGCAGCAGGTGCTGCGCTTGGCGCTGCATCTGACGGGCAGCGAGCACGACGCCGAAGACATCTATCAGGAGGCCTTTTTGAAGGCCTACAGGTATCTGGGCAACTTCCGCTTTGAGTGTTCCTTTTACACCTGGATCTACCGCATTGTCACCAATTTGTGTCTGGACCAGATGCGCCGCCGCAAGACCCGGCGCGAGGACCACGCGGTGGTTCTGGACCACAGCGGCGGGGAGATCGATCTGCTGGCTTCGGTCTCGGACGAGCGCGCCTTCTCGAATCCGGCGCGCGAACTGGACCGCAAGCTGATGGGCGAAAAGATTCAAGGCGCGCTGGGCAAGCTGACCCCGCGCGAACGCATGGTCTTCGAGTTGAAGCATTACCAGGGCCTGCGCCTGCGCACCATCGGCGAGATGCTGAACACCACGGAAGAGACCGCCAAGAATACCCTCTTCCGCGCCACCAAGAAATTGCGGGCGCAGTTGGCGGAGTTGAGATAGACGCTGCGGGCATCCCCGCACGCGGGGAGCCGGATAGACGAAGCGTTGACGCGTTGTTTTGAGGCTATGAGGACGTAGCGATGAATTGCGAATTGGCTCACGAGCGAATTGTGACCGCCGCTTACGGCGAGTTGCCCGACGAGCAGATCCATGAACTGGAGCGGCACCTGCTGGAGTGCGCGGAGTGCCGCGGCGAGCGGGAGCAGTTGCACGCGCTCAAGATTCTGGCCGACGCCTACGCGGTGCTGGAGCCCGAGGCCAACCTGGTGGCCCGCTCCCGCTTGCGGCTCGATGAGGCGCTGGACGCTCTGCCGCCGCGCGGCTGGCTGGAGCGCTTCCGCCAGCGGGCGCGCAACGGCTTGGCCAGCCTGACGGCGGCTCCACTGGCGGCTTCGCTGCTGCTGCTGGCCGGGTTGGGCGCGGGCGGCCTGGGCGGATTCCGCGTTGCCGAGAACCGCGCCGAGCGCATGGCCGCGCAGCAGTTGGCCCAAACCGCCAGGGCGCTGCCCACGGCCGCGCCGGCCGAGATCGCCAACATCTCGAGCATCGTTCGCCAGCCCAACAGCGGGCTGGTCGAGGTGCGCTACAACCAGGTGATTCCGCAGCAGATTCAGGGATCGATGGACGATCCGGCGATTCGCCAGTTGCTCATGCTGGCCTCGCAGAACGCGGCTTCGGCCGGCGTGCGCGACGATTCGGTGGGCCTGCTGGCGGCCGAGTGCCGCACCGGGCACGGCTGCCAGGCTACCGGCATCCGCGACGCCCTGATGGTGGCGCTGCGCTACGACAAGAATGTGGGCGTGCGGGAGAAGGCGCTCAAGGGGCTGGAGCCCTACGTCAGCCAGGATCAGCAGGTGCGGAATGCGGTGCTGGAGGCGCTGCTGAATGACTCCGACGCCCGCATCCGCACCGCGGCCATCAACCTGCTCGAGCCGGTCGACGCCGACACCAGCGTCCGCCAGGTGCTGCATACGGTGGCCCATACGGACGAGAATCCCCATATTCGCACAGTTTCCCGGCAGGTTTTGAGCCAGATGCCGGAGATTCAGTAATACCCTCGACCCTTGACCCACCGCATCGTTCGAACAGAGTGCGGGGAGCGGGGAGAGACACAGGAGCACTCAGATGAATCACTCGATGAGGCCTATTCGTAGTTTGGTTGCCGGGTTAGTGGTGAGCGCGGGGATTGCCTGGGCGGCAAGCGCCGCGGCACAAGGCAGAACGCTGATTCAGTATTTGCAGGAGCCCAGCCCGCTGCTGATGGGCCACTCCGGCTCGCAGGGCTACCTGGGCGTGGATCTGGCCGATGTGGACAACGACAAGGCCCAGGCGCTTAAGCTCAAGGAAGTGCGCGGCGCGTTGATCACCCTGATCGACCACGACGCCCCTGCCGGGCAGGCCGGCCTGCGCATCAACGACGTGGTGGTGCAGCTCAACGGGCAGACGGTGGAGAGCGCCGAGCAGTTGCGGCGCATGTTGAGAGAGCTGCCCGCCGGGCGCAAGATCAGCCTGGAGATCAGCCGCGACGGCAACCTGCAAACCCTCTCCGCGCAACTGGCCGATCGCCACGCCATGGAGCAGGAGATCTGGAACCGTCTGGGCAAGGGCGGCAGCGACGACTTCGCCCCTGGGCCGGGTTTCGGCATGATGCCGGGCGGAGGCGACGCGCCGCTGCCGGGCGGATTCCACATGCCCAGCTTCGGCAGCGGGCTCAATGTGGGCGCACTGATGGAGCCGCTGACCTCGCAGATGGCCGAGTACATGGGCGTCTCCAATGGCTTGATGGTCAAGCAGGTGGCGCACAAGAGCGAGGCGGCCGCGGCTGGGCTGAAGGCCTTCGATGTGATTCTCAAGGTAGGCGCCGAACCCGTTAACACCCTCTCCGATTGGGACCGGGCGCTGCGCTCCAACCTGGGCAAGCCGGTGCAGATTACCATTCTGCGCGACAAAAAGCAGCAGACCGTCACCCTGCAAGTGGACTCCAAACGCCACCAGGGCGAGCTGACGCCGGGGGAGCTCTTGCCCGGCGCAGAGGCCTCGGAGTTGGCTGGACTGGGGTTGGAGATCGATCTGAATCAGTTGAGCGCCGAACAATTGCGCCAGCAGGCGGAGAAACTGCGCCAGCAGATTGAGCAGGAACCGCGGTTCGACCCTAAAGAACTCGACCAACTGCGCCAGCAGATGGAAGAGATGCGGCAGGGCTTCAAGCCGGAAGACTTTCATCTCGATCCAAAACAGAGGGAAGAAATCAACCGGCAACTGGAGCAGCTCCGCCAGAACCTGCCCCAGCTCAACCTGGATCGCGAGCAGTTACAGCAGCAAATGGACCGGCTCAAGCAGCAGATGGAAGAGCTGAAGGCGCTGGGCTTGGGAGACCACGTGTAGGGATTCCCAGCCGCGCTCGAATGACCCTGAAGGCCAGGGTTGCATGGGCTGTAAGGTGGGCGCAATTAGCAGGCGAAGTCTGCGAAAAACGCCCTTGTGGGCCGCGCGCCTCACTCCTCGGCAGCGGAGTAGATTCTCCACAGGAGGTTCTCCTTCTTCACCAGGAAGATGCAGGGGACCTTGTCCTTCTCGTAGATCAGAGTGGCATGAATCTCTTTCATGCCTGAGTCTTGCCGGGTGGTCATCGGGCCTTCTTCAAAGCCGCGCAGCGCGCCATGCTTTTCAATGAGTTGCTGCTGCACTTGAGTTAGGCTGTCCAGATTGCCGGCGGCGCTGGTCTCGTCGGCCAGCAGATCGTAGGCCACGGCGTAGTCCTTCTTCACCAGCGCACGGTTGTAGGAGCGAACGGCTTGTTGAGGGCTGCGCATCCTCCACGCCGGCGGTCCATACACCACAGCCACAATCAGCAATGTGAGGATCGCGGCGCCCATTAGCGCCTTCTCGATCTTCTCCCGTTGCATCCTGGCATTCGCGTCGCCCATGCGGGAATCTCCTGTGGGACAGGAAAGAAAACACCCTCTGCTGAGACTATAGCGCATCGTTAGTTAGCGGGCGATCCGCGGGCGTAACAGATGTTGGCCGCTCGCAGGACCAAGCGATCGATGACGCTGGCCATGAGGAGATACCAGCCGGCCGGGCGGCCAGCGCTGCGATTTCATCGCCCAGGGGCCGGCGAATGCCGGTGTGGAACTGAAAAGCCCCAAAACAGTCCTTTCGCAGACGAAAGGGTGCGCGCGGCGCTAGCTTTTTGCCGCGGCAGGTGGCTATGATGGGCAGGCATCCAAAGAACAACTTCACCAGCGGAAGGGGCCGACCTTCATGTGCGCTCTGAGCAGAATGAAACGCTATGAGATGCTGATCGACGGCGAGTTTACCTCGTCGAGCGAGCTGCTGCAGGTGGTGAACCCGGCCAGCGAAGAAGCGATCTCGGAGTTTCCCAACGGCACGGCAGCGGATGTGGACCGGGCGGTGACGGCCGCGGAAAAGGCGCAGAAGAGCTGGTCTGCACTGCCGGCGATCCGGCGCGCCGCGTACCTGCGGGAGCTGACCGGGCTGATTCGCGGCAACCGGGATCTTTTGGCCCGCATCATCACCGAGGAACAGGGCAAGATCCTCTCCCTGGCCCAGGTGGAGGTGGATTGCGCGGCCGACTCCATGGATTACATGGCGGAGTTTGCCCGGCGCATGGACGGCGAGCTCTTGTCGAGCGATCGGCCCGGCGAGAACATTCTGCATTACCGGGCGCCCATCGGTGTAGTGGCGGGGATTCTGCCCTGGAGCTTTCCTTTCTTTCAAATGCTGCGCAAGCTGGCGCCGGCGCTGATGGCCGGCAATGCCATCGTGCTCAAGCCCAGCAGCAAAACCCCCAACAGCGCCCTGGAGTTTGCCCGCATGGTGGCGCTTTCGTCGCTGCCGCGGGGCATCTTGCACATTGTGACCGGCCGTGGCGCGGTGGTGGGCCGGGCGCTGGCCGCCCACCCCAAGGTGGGGATGGTCAGCATGACCGGGGGCGCGGCCAGCGGCATCGCGGTGCTGCACGCGGCGGCCGACAACGTCACCAAGACCAGCCTGCAGTTGAACGGCAAAGCGGCGGCGATCGTGATGGACGACGCGGATGTGGATCTGGCGGTGCAGGCCATCCGCACCTCGCGCCTCCTCAATGCCGGTCAGGCCTGCAACTGCGTGGAGAGGGTCTTTGTGCACCAGGCGGTAGCGGCGGAGTTCATCGAGAAGATCACCGCCGCCATGCAGCGAACGGTAGTGGGCGACCCCATGGCCGCGGAGACGGAGATGGGGCCTCTGGTGGACAAGCGGCATTTGGAGGCGGTTTCAGCGGCGGTGCGGCGGGCGCTGCTGGACGGCGCCGCGTTGAGCTGCGGCGGGGAGTCCGAGGGGTTCAAGTGCGGTTATTATTATCCGCCCACGGTGCTGACCGGCTGCCATCCCGACTCCGACATCATGCAACGGGAGATCTTCGGGCCGGTGCTGCCGATCGCCACGTTCGCCAACCTCGATGAGGCCCTGCAAATGGCCAACCGCTGCGATTACGGGTTGGCATCGTCCATCTTTACCGGCAGCCTGGATGTGGCGCTGCGGGCGGCCAACGAGTTGCAGTGCGGCGAAACCTACGTCAATCGCGAGAACTTCGAGGCGCTGCACGGCTTCCACTCGGGCTGGCGCAAGTCGGGCATGGGCGGGGCCGATGGCCGCCACGGGTTGGAAGAGTACCAGCAAAGCCATGTCGTCTATATGAACTACAACCTTAACCGGCAGTGACGTGACGGGACAGCGGGACGACGAATTTTCGGGAAAGATGCCCATCGCAGGTAAGGGTCTTGGGGAATGATCCGATGAACAGAGAAGCCGGCTATGCGGGGAAAGCTGTATCCTAGGTCCCAGCAAACCCACGTTCATCCTGGTTGAAGGCAGAGACCCATCTGCGGGCCACGCAACTCCGGGTGGGAAAACAGAGGGCGGCGAGGACAACGATGGACGCAATCCGCAGCCAAGCAGAGGCCAACCTTGCGGCCCTGATCGAAAGCACGGATGACCTGATCTGGTCTGTCGATCTGGACTATCGCAAAGTTGTCTTCAACAATGCTCTGCGCGAGAACCTGGAGAAGAACTTCGGGGTCCGCATCCAGGCAGGTACGCGGGCCGAAGACGACCTGCCGCCGGAGCGGGCCGCGCTTTGGACGCCCCTTTACGACCGCGCTCTGCGTGAAGGACCCTTTAGAACCGAGTACTCCCTGGTGGATGGCCGAACGCTGGAATTGGCCTTCAATCCCATCGTAGTGGACGGAAAAGCCACCGGCATTTCCGTCTTCGGCAAAGACATCACCGAGCGCAAGCAGGTCGAGGCGGCCCTGGCCGGCAGCGAAGATCTCTTCCGCGCCATCACCGACAGCTCCCCGCTGGCGATGGTGCTCTTGTCGGGTCCCGAAGAGCGGATTCAATACATCAATCCCACTTTTACCCGGCTTTTCGGTTACACGATGGAAGAGATCCCCACGATAGCCGAATGGTGGCCGCTGGCCTATCCGGATGCGGAGTATAGCCTCTGGGTCAAGGAGGAGTGGCAGCGCAAGGTGACTCGCACCTTCGAGACCAACAGCCCCTTCGAGCCCATCGAAGTAGAAGTTACCTGCAAGGATGGAAGCAAGAAGATCGTCAAATGGGGCTTTCTGATGATTGGCGGGCGCAGCCTGGCCTACGGGCTGGATCGCACTGCCTACAAGCAGGCCGAGGCGCGCTTGCGCGATAGCGAGGAGAGCTCCCGGGCCACCTTCGAGCAGGCTGCCGTGGGCTTTGTTCAAGCCTCGTTTGAAGGCCGCATTCTGCGCGGCAACGCCCAGTTTGCCCGGATGATTGGGTATTCGCAGGAAGAACTCTCGACCCTTACGGTAGAGGAGGTCACGACGCCGGAAGCCCGCCCCGAGACCGCTGCGGTGCTGCGGCGCATTCGCAATGAGGAAGCTGCCAGCGCCAGTTTTGAAAAGCGCTTTTTGCGCAAGGACGGCAGCTTTGTCTGGGCCAGGGTGACCGCCTCCCTGCAACGCGACGGTGCGGGCATCCCGTTGCATTTTTTTGCCGTGGTCGAGGACATTCAGGAGCGCAAGGAGAGCGAAGAGCGTCTGGCTGCAACCACGGAATCTCTGCGGGCCAGCGAGGCGCGCTACCGAACAGCCTTCCAAACCAATCTCGACGCCGTCGACATCTGCCGTCTTGAGGATGGAAAGTTCATCGATGTCAACGACGCATTTGTAAATTGCACGGGCTTTACCCGGGAAGAGGCCATCGGGCATACGGCTCTGGAGCTGGGCCTCTGGGCCAACCCTTCCGATCGGCAGAGGCTGGTTGCGGCGATCAGCGAGGATTCGGTCTGCCGCAACCTGGAAGCACCTTATCGAACCAAGGACGGCGGCCTGCGCTGGGGCTTGCTGTCGGTTTCGGCCATTGAACTTGATGGCGTTGCCTGCATCCTCTCCATCACCAAAGACATCACCGAAGCCAAAGCCGCCGAGGAGCGCCTGGCCACGATCCAGGAATCCTTGCGGCACAGCGAAGCGCGCTACCGCAACGCCTTCCAGACCAGTCCCGATGCGGTCAACATCGCTCGCATCGGCGACGGCAGGATCATCGACGCCAATCAGACCTTCTTCGAAACCACGGGTTACGAATACGAGGAGGTTATCGGCAACACAACCTTGGGACTCAATCTCTGGGTGCACCCCCCGGATCGGGAGGAACTCATGCAGGAGCTCAGGCGACAGGCAGCCATCCGAGATAAGGAGTGCCAGTTCAGGAGAAAAGACGGAACCATCTTCTGGGCACGGATCACCGTCTCTTTGATCGAGATCGATGGCGAGCCCTGCCTGATCTCCTTTGCACGGGATATTTCCGCCGTCAAGGCCGCCGAGGAAGAGATTCGCAATCTCTCCTTCTTCGACCCCTTGACCGGTCTGCCCAACCGCCGCCGGTTGATGGACCGTCTGCGCCAGAGTTTGGCCGCCAGTGCGCAGTACCGCCATCGCCACGCGCTCCTGCTGATCGATCTGGACGATTTCAAGACCACCAACGATACCCTCGGCCACCAGACCGGCGACCTGCTGCTGCAAGAGTCGGCGCGCCGCTTGTGCGACTGCATCCGTCCCGACGACGTGGCGGCTCGGCTGGGCGGAGACGAGTTTGTGGTCATCCTCGAAGACCTGAGCGCGGTTCCCGAAGAGGCCGCGAGCCAGGCCAAGGACGTAGCCGAGAAGATTATCGAGGCCTTTGCCCAGCCCTATCTGCTGGCGGGCCGGGATTGCCGCAGTTCGGCCTGCATCGGCATCGCCATTTTCGGCGTTCAAGAGAAGGAGCCCGAGGAGGTCTTGCAGCAGGCCGACATCGCCCTGGGCCAGGCCAAGGCGGCGGCCCGCAACACCACCCGCTTTTACGCCCCCGCCTTGCAGGCCGCCGTCAACGCCCGGGCCACGATGGAGGAAGATCTTCGCGAGGCCATCGGCACCTACGAGCTGAAGCTCTACTATCAGCCGCAAAGGATGGGGCCGCACATGCTGGGCGTCGAGGCCTTGCTGCGCTGGAAGCATCCCCTGCGAGGGAACATTCCCCCCAGCGCCTTCATCCCACTGGCGGAAGAGACCGGTCTGATCCTGCCCCTGGGCAACTGGGTTCTGGAGGCGGCCTGCCACCAGATCGCTGCCTGGGAACGGCATCCGCAAGGTTCGAAGGTTCCGGTTTCGGTCAATATCAGCGCCCGCCAGTTGCACCAGCCGGATTTTGTAGAGCAAGTCCTGACGGCGCTGGACAGAACCGGCGCCGATCCCAGAAGGCTCAAACTGGAGCTCACCGAGAGCATGTTGGTCGAGAATGTCGAAGAAGTCATCGCCAAAATGACCCGGCTCAAGGCCTATGGACTGAGCTTCTCGCTGGACGACTTCGGCACCGGCTACTCCTCGCTCTCCTACCTGAAGCGCCTGCCCCTGAACGAGTTGAAGATCGATCTTTCCTTTGTCCGCGACCTGCTGGTCGACTCCAGCAGCGGGGCCATCGTCGAGACCATCCTGGCTCTGAGCCGGGCCATGGGATTGTCGACCATCGCCGAGGGGGTGGAGACCGAGGCGCAGCGCGCCTTCCTCGCTCGCCTAGGCTGCCACGCCTATCAGGGCTATCTTTTTAGCCCCGCCCTGCCGGTCGAGGAGTTCGAGAGGCTGTTCCTGGGAGCCCCGGTGGAGGCCGTACCCCTGTTCTCTTAGGACCGCGGCTGCGCTCTTTGGGTGGGAGCAAGGAGGACAACCTCTTCAGATCTTCTCCCCAGTCCCTCAGTCCCTTAGTCCCTCAGTCCCAAATCCCTGCCCTCTTCGCACCCCTTGCGGTATCATTGCGTCTATAGAGTGAGCGGCCTGGTTTCACGAGAGGCTGCCCCGGCGGTGCGCGTGTCCCGAATCATTCAGCGACTGGTCTTCGTTCTCTCGTTTACGATCTTTGCCACCCTGACCCTGTGCTTTTTTCTGGGTGGGTTCAAGTGGTTCGGCGTTCATGCCGGTGGCCAGCAGGATGGCGCCTATCGCCAGATCAACGTCTACAGCGACGTCCTCAAGCACGTGCAGGCGGAATACGTCACCGAACCGAATATCGCGGATGTGACCACGGGCGCGCTGCGCGGGCTGCTGGAGGCGCTGGACGCCGACTCCAGCTACCTGACCCCAGCCGAGTACAAGATTTACAAGGCGCGGCCCACCAGCGGGACGGCGCAGTTGGGGATTACCGTCTCCAAGCGCTTCGGCTACGCGGTGATCGTGAACGTGCTGCCCGGATCGCCGGCCGACAAGGAACACCTGGTCGATGGCGACGCCATCGAGTCTATCGGCAGCCAGTCCACACGAGAGCTCTCGCTGGCGGTGATTCGCCTGCTTTTGGAGGGCAAGCCGGATTCGACCGTGGCGCTGTCGGTGTTGCGCGGACGTAAGCCCGAGCCGGACAAGATCACCCTGACCCGGGCGGTGGTGGCCGCACCGCCGCTGGGCGAACAGCAGTTGGAAAATGGCACGATTCTCTCGCTCAAAGCCGGTTTGCTCACCGCGGCGCGGGTAGACGAGATTGCCGCACGCATCAAGGCCGCCGGCAAAGGACGCAAAATCCTCCTCGACCTGCGCGACTCGACCGGCGAAGACCTGCAGCAAGGCCTGCGCCTGGCCAACCTCTTCCTCAAGCAGGGAACCATGGCCGCGCTGGAGGGTCAGAAGTTTCCCAAGCAGACCTTCGTTGCCGATCCGGCCAAGTGCCTGACCGACGCGCCGCTGGCCGTGCTGATCAATCGCGGCACCTATGGCGCGGGTGAACTGGCTGCCGCCGCTCTGGGCGACAACAAACGCGCCGACGTGGTGGGCGAACGCACCTTCGGCGAGGGCGCGGTGGCCAAGACCTTTGAATTGACAGACGGCTCGGCGCTGCTGCTGACCGTGGCCAAGTACCAGACCCCCGCAGGCAAGAAGATCGAGGATGAGGCCGTCGTCCCCACCGTCGTCGTGGGCCCGCCCGCCAGCGAGGGCGACGAAGAGGAATCCGCTCCTGCCCCCGCCGCCAAGACCGACGACGCCCTGCTCAAGGCCGTGGAACTGCTCAAGGCCAAGAACGGGTAAATATGATTAAGATCAAAGAAGGATTTGCCGGGAGACTCGCGGAGTTCGCGAGTACTCTGGAGGAGTATGTCTCCACCGGAGATGGTCAGTGGACTGTCCGCGGCTTTATTGACGTATTCCAGAACATCTACACTATTTCTTCCGACACTAAAATTGTTTCGAAGATTTTGGAGATTCACCTTTTTTCTCAGATTCTGAATTTTGCAAAATCCAACGGATACAAGATTGTTCTGGCCGATCATCAGAACTATTATCCCGATATTTCATTCGTCAACGCGAAGGATGAATCAATCAGATTTGCGGTGGATTTTAAGACAACTTATAGAAATCCAAAGAAACCTTTCTTGTGCAACGGCTTTACCCTTGGCTCACATGGAGAATACTTCATACAACGAACCAGCACCAAGAATATCCAGTTTCCATACAGTTCATATGCGGGCCATTTCTGCCTGGGCATTCTGTATGACCGGGTCGAAGGGTCAACAATTGACGAAACGCGGGTTCGCCGCATAGATGAGTTGAAATCGATTGCATCGGTCGTCCGGAATCTTCAATTCTTTGTCGCGGAAAAGTGGAGAATTGCCAGCGACAAGCGCGGCAGTGGAAACACCGCCAATATCGGGAGCATCAAGAATATTGACGATATTGTAAACGGGCGTGGCATGTTTTCCCGACTGGGGGAGAAGTGGTTCGACGATTATTGGATGAACTACGGGAAGATCAACGTGCCGGGCAAGGAAGGTAAAACGAAAAGGATCACCGATCTGGCGGAATTCGTCCGCTATAGAAAAGGCGATGTCTCCCTGGTCGTGCCTCCCCGCAATAGAAAAGGCAAGGCCACGCCATGAAAGTAAACGTGCCTCCCATTAAGTCGCAGGGCATTAAGACCAAGCTGGTCCCATGGATCGAGAGCATTGTCCCGCGCGATTTCAGGGGCGTTTGGGTCGAGCCATTCATGGGAACCGGCGCGGTCGCCTTTAACATTGCGCCCGCCAATGCGCTGCTGTGCGATGCGAACCCGCATCTGGTGAATTTCTACACCGCTCTCTCCCGCAGTGAAATCACCTCGTCTATTGTTCGCGGATTCCTGGTAGCGGAAGGAACACTTCTGCTTGAAAAGGGCGAAGATCATTACTACGAATTGCGGGACCGATTTAACAAACACCACTCGCCACTGGATTTTCTTTTTTTGAATCGGGCGGGCTTCAATGGCATGATCCGGTTTAATCGCAAGGGCGAGTTGAATATCCCTTTTTGCCGAAAGCCACAACGCTTTGCACCTTCCTACGTTACCAAGATCGTCAACCAGATCGCCTGGATCGAGAAACTCCTGCGCACAAAGAATTTTGTTTTTAAGTGTCAGGACTTCCATAAAACCCTCCAAGAAGCCTCTGCGCGGGACATCGTTTACTGCGATCCTCCTTATATCGATCGTCACGTCGATTACTACAACGGTTGGAGCGAACCGAACGAAGCTGCTCTCTTTAAGGCGATGTCGGGGTTTTCGGGTAAATTCATCCTCTCCACTTGGCATCACAACGATTACCGGGAGAACGAATACATCAAAACGATGTGGAGTAGATTTCAGATTTTAACGCGGGAGCATTTTTATCATGTCGGCGGGAAGGAAGAGAACCGAAACGCCGTCATGGAGGCTTTAGTTGTGAATTTCCCGATTCATGAAGCCCCGATCGCTTCCAGAATATCCGAGCAGATGCTTCTCATCGCGTCCTGAGATCGACCTCCTACGACAAGGGAGCTCAACTCGAAAGATGAAATACCCCGGTGCGGCAACGTGCTCCCCGGTACAATCGAAGAGGGAGAGAGTCCTGGAGAGGGATTCTCCCGTCTCCATAGGGAGGAAGGAAGATCCGCAAAGGAATGACGCGCCGCAGACGGTACGGAAGAAAAAGAAAAGGTTCCGCCGCCACGGGATTCATGCTGGTGTTCTTTTTGCTGCTTCTTTTTGCAGGCGGCGGGCTGGCCTGGCTGCTGTTGACCCCCTTCGGTCCGGAGGCCGAGAGCTTTGTCGAGCTGGCGCCGGGCTCCTCCACGCTGCGCATGGGCCGGCAATTGGAGGCGGCGGGCATCGTCCGCAGCCGCTACGCCTTCGACCTGCTGCGCTGGTGGAAGCGGGGCACCTTGCACGCCGGCGAATATCGCTTCGATCACCCGGTCACGGTGGCCGAAGTGTATGCGAAAATTGCGCGCGGAGATGTTTTCACCCGCACCGTGACCATTCCCGAGGGCGCGAGTCTTTTTGAGATCGGCGCGCGGCTGGAGCAGGCGGGCATCGGCACAAAACAGGGTTTTATTGAGACTGCCGAGAAGCAAAAGGGGCTGGTAGCCGATCTGGACCCCACGGCGAAGAGCCTGGAAGGCTACCTGTTTCCAGATACCTATCACTTCGCGCGTAAAGCCACCCCGGCGCAGGTTTGCGCGGCGATGGTCAGGCGCTTCCGGGCAGTGGCCGGACAGATTGGATTGAAAGGGAACGTGCATAGATTGGTTACTATGGCCTCATTGATCGAACGGGAGACGGCGGTAGACGCCGAACGGCCGCTGGTGGCCAGCGTCTTCGAGAACCGTCTGGCCAAGAAGATGCCGCTGATGACCGACCCCGCGGTGATCTATGGCCTGGAATTGGAAGGACGCTGGCGGGGCGCGATCTATGCCAGCGATCTGAAGCTGGATACGCCCTACAACACCTATCTGCACCCCGGTCTGCCGCCGGGACCGGTGGCCAATCCCGGCGCACGCTCGCTGCGCGCAGCCATGGAGCCGGCGCAGACGAATTATTTGTACTTTGTCGCAGCGGGCGCCAACCCCCAGGGACACTCGGCCTTTGCCGCCACCATCGAGGAGCACAACCACAACGTGGCCGGCTACCGCCATGCCGTCAAGAAGGCGGGGAGCCGATGAAACCTGCCTGTCGCATGGCCGCCGCCGCGGTTCTTTCGCTTCCCGTGCTGCTCACGGGTTGCCGGTTTACTACCCGCAAGCTGCCGGTTCCCAAGCCGCCTCTGGTCACGGAGACGGCCACCGCGGCTGTACTCGTCGACCGGCTCAACCAGCGCTGGGCGGCGCTCGACACGCTCAACGTCAAGGTCGAGATACAACTCAGCGTGCTCAAAGCTCAGGAGGGTCTGGCCAAGGACTACACCTCGATTCCTGGACGCATTCTGTTGCGCAAGCCGGAGATGCTGCGGGTGTTGGGACAGGTTCCGGTGCTGGGCACGCGCATGTTTGACATGGTCAGCGACGGCAAGGAGTTCACCCTCTGGATTCCCTCGCAAAAGCAGGCATTCAAAGGTCCCAATTCACTGAAGAAAAAGTCTCTCAAGCAGGTCGAGAATATCCGCCCAGGATTCTTTTTCGACGCCATGGTGGTACGCGGCCTCGAGCCGGACGACTGGTACGGGGTGGTCGCGGACTCCGAGACCGTCGAGGATGCGAACCGCAAGCACTTGTATCTGGTGCCGGAATATGTGCTGAGCATCAGCCGCCACAAACCCGGCAGCCTGCAGTTGACGCCGGTGCGCGTGATCACCTTCAACCGCGACGATCTGCTGCCGCATAAACAGGACATCTACGACAGCGGGGGAAACCTGGAGACCCAGGTTGTCTATTCCACCTACCAGGATTTTGGCGCTACCAAGTTTCCTACCAAGATCACCATCAAGCGTCCGCAAGAGGAGTTCCAGATCGAACTCACCGTGGAGAAGGTCACCGAGAATATGGATTTGAGCGACGATCAGTTCCAGATGAAGGTGCCCGACAACACGCCGGTGCAGAAATTGGAGTAGGTAGGTCGATCGTTGCAAATCTTCAGGAGATGAGAATGGCGGCCACTGGGCCGCCATTCTTCATTTCCGAGAAAGAATCGTTACATCTTTTGCAGGTTGGCGAATTTCTCCATCAGCTTCTTCATGCCGTGGCGAGTAAACATCACGGTGAGCTTGGCGTCTTCGCCGTCGCCCTCGCGCAAGAGCACCGTTCCGTCGCCATATTTGCTGTGGCGCACGCGCTGTCCCTTGCGAAAGCCGACCGCAGCCGCGGGTTGGGGCAACTCACTAGCGGAAACGGGTTGAGGAAGGGCGCCGGGCTTGCCCATGCCGCCGGCCTTGCCGCCGAAGAAGCGGGCGATGTTGTCGATGGAACCGGCATCCGCAGGGGCGGCGACGGGGGCGCTTTTGCTTTGGGTCGTTGAGGCTGGAGGCGGCGTGGCCGGGGCGGCAGCGGCCTTGGGCTTCATCCACGAGCCTACAAACGGCTTGGAGGGATCTCGCCGGGCGACGGTCAAGCTCCTGACCCCGCCGGGACTCACGGCGGCGGCGCGGGGCGACTCCTGGCTTTCGTCTTCGTAGTTGAAGTGGCTGTCGAATCCTTCGCCCTGCCCGGCGCGGCGACCGGCAGCGTACTTGTTTCCATAGGTATTGGGGTAGCCGGGCGTGGACCAGGGCTGCACGCCTGCGCCCCCGCCGAGATTTTCGACCAACTGGCTGGGAATCTCTTCGAGAAAGCGCGAAGGCAGGCTCTGCTCCGGCGCGTCGTTGCCGTAGCGGCGGCGATAGTGGGCGCGGGTGAGGATGAGGGTGTTCATGGCCCGCGTCATGCCCACGTAGCAGAGCCGGCGCTCCTCTTCCATCTCCTCGGGATTGCTGAGGGTGCGGGAGTGAGGAAAGAGGCCCTCCTCAAGCCCGGCGAGAAAGACCAGAGGGAACTCCAGGCCCTTGGCGGCGTGCAGGGTCATCAGCGTGACGCGGGCCTCGGGATCGAACTGGTCGGTGTCGCTGGCCAGAGCAGCGTGGTCCAGGAACTCGGCCAGCGTCTCGCCGCGGGCCTCGGCGTCGTGGGCGGCGTTGGCCAGTTCCTTGAGGTTCTCGACGCGGCTCAGGGCTTCGGGAGTGCCTTCGGTCTCCAGCGCCTTGATGTAGCCGGAGCGGTCAATGAGAAAGCGGATCAGCTCGGGCAGCGTGGCGGCATCGCCCGCGGTTTTGAAGGCGTTTCCGCGGCCTTGTTCATCGGCAGCCACTTCCGCCGCATCCGACTCGAAATCGGGATTGGGCGGAGTCGAAATCCCCGGTCTCAAAGACGAGACCAGGGGCGCCCGCGTCTCGGCGGCGGGTGCGACGGTCTTCTTGCCGGGAACGAGAAACATCTTGCCCGGCGCGGTGGCGGCAAAGGGGGAAAAGCTGGCCATATCCAGCAGCGGCATTTGCGTCTGCGGGGCTTCGCCGAAGTCGAAGCGAGTATTTTCTTCCACAGGCTCTTCGGCGGCGGCGCCAAAGCCGAAACCGGTGTCGGCGTCCTCGTCTTCAGTTTCAACGGCGGCCAGCTTGCCGGCAAAGTCGGGGTCCATCATGGCCTGCGCTTCAAGAATCAGCTGGCGGAAGGACTCCAGCGCCATCAGGGCGCGGGTGGGAATGAGCCGCTCGGAGATGGCGCGGGCGGTAATCTCCCAGGTAGAGAGGCCAGTCTCCAGCGCCAGCCGTTCCAGAGTCTCGAGCGTGGTCTTGCCGATGCCGCGCACCGGGGTGTTGATTACCCGCTGCAGGGCCATCGAGTCGTGGGGATTGCGCACCATGCGCAGGTAGCAGAGCAGATCCTTGATCTCGGCGCGCTCGTAGAAGCTGAACCCGCCCACCATGGTGTAGCGGATATTGAAGCGGCGCAACGACTCTTCCACCAGACGCGACTGCGAGTTGGTGCGGTACAAAACGGCGCAGTGGGCTTCTTCGCCGCTGTTGGCCGTCTCGCGCAGATAGGCCTGGATGCGGTTAGCGATAAACAGCGCCTCGTTTTCGCCGTCGGGAGCCTCGTAATAGCCGATCAGGCTGCCGCCCTGGCGATCGGTCCACAGCTTTTTGCCCTTGCGGCGCAGGTTGTTCGAGACCACCGCGCCGGCGCCCTCCAAAATCACCTGCGTCGACCGGTAGTTCTGCTCCAGACGGACGATGCGGGCGTTGGGAAACTCCTTCTCGAAGTCGAGAATGTTCTTGATGTCGGCGCCGCGCCAGGAGTAGATGCTCTGATCCTCGTCGCCCACCGCGCAGACGTTCTGCTCGGGGCCGGCCAGCAGCTTCATCAGCTCGTACTGGGGACGGTTGGTGTCCTGGTACTCGTCGACAAGCAGATAGCGATAACGCCGCTGGTAGCGCAGGCGGGTCTCTGCCGAGACTTTGAGCAGACGAACCGCCTCCAACAAAAGATCGTCGAAGTCGAGGGCGTTGTTCTTGCGCAGCTCGTCCTTGTAGGCCTTGTAGATGTGGGCGATGCGCTCGCTGTTGGGATCCTTGGAGCCGAGGTAATACTCCTGCGGATCGACCATATGGTTTTTGGCCCAACTGATCTTGCTCAGCACGGTGCGCGGGGTCAACTGCTTGGTATCGAGCCCCATGCGCTTCATCACCTGCTTGACGATGGCCTGCTGGTCATTCTCGTCGTAAATCGCGAAGGAGCGGGTGAGCCCCTCGCCGCCCACCTTCAGCGCTTCGATGTCGCGGCGCAACATGCGCACGCAGAGAGAGTGAAAGGTGGCGATGAGCGGCTTGGCGATGGAGGAGTGGTCGAGCAGCTTTTCGACGCGCTCGCCCATCTCCTTGGAGGCCTTATTGGTGAAGGTGACGGCCAGAATCGCGTCCGGAGCCACGCCCTTCTCGCGGATCAGCCAGGCGATGCGGGTGGTGATGACCCGCGTTTTGCCCGAGCCGGCGCCAGCCAGAATGAGCAGTGGGCCTTCCGTGGCTTCCACGGCGGCGCGTTGTTCCGGATTCAGTTTGTCGATGAGCTGTTGCAAGGCGGCGTCCGAGGGGAAGGGTCCTGCTTCTAGTGTACCGTTTGTTCGCCTGACAGCGGAGCGCAGGAAGTGGGCAAGAGAGAAACGGCTTTCCATGCAAGCGGGTAGAGGAAGATTTCGTACAAAATAGTCTATTTGTACAAAATAAACCTTTTTGCTAGGCTGTTTTCATGCCTACCGTCTCAGCTACACACGCCAAGCAGAACTTCGCCGCAATGATCGATGCCGCCCAACGCGAGCCGGTGTGCATTCAGCGTCATGAGCGGGATATTGCCGTGCTGATCTCCGCCGAGGAATATGAAAATATCCGCCGTCTGCGTGCCCAGGAACTCATCCGTTTGACCGATGAAGCCGGGCGTTATGCGGAATCCAAGGGAATGACGGATGAGTTGTTTGAGCAGCTTATGGCCGATGAACGATGAATGCGCGCATTGTGATTGACACAAACGTGTATGTCAGCCGGTATTTACGACCCGACTCGGTTCCAGGTAAAGCAGTGGGCAAGGCATGGCTTGAGGCGACGACTTTGCTTTCAACGCCCACCTGGCACGAATTGAGGATCGTGCTACAGAGGAAGAAGTTCGAACGATATGTAGATCCCGAAACGTTGGCAGCTTTTTTGCGTTCTGTGTGGCTGTATGCCGAGCAGGTTTCGATCTCCACCCCCATCCGCGCCTGCCGCGACCCGCGCGATGACAAGTTTCTCGAAGTCGCGGTGCATGGCCGCGCCGATCTGATCCTCAGCGGCGATGCCGATCTGCTGGCGCTCCATCCCTATGAAGGAATCGCGATCCTGACCCCGGCGGAGTTTCTGCAAGCGCGCTGAGTTTGGTTCAGTTGCCGTTCGCACGATGGGTGTCGAAGCCAACGAAATCGGAGGTATACTGCATCCATGAGCGCCACGACTCCTCTTCGATCCGCTTCCTTGCGTCTACCTGATCGGTTGAAGGAGCCCGAGTTTGCACCTCTGGAAGGACCGACCGGTATGGTCGAGAATGCAGAAAAGGATCACCCCAGTACAGAGAAGATTGTCGCGCAGATGCTGGAAGGAGCGCGGCGCGCCATGCGTTTGCGCGAAACGCTCTCCGATGAGGAATTGATTCAGTATCGTCAGTCAAAGTCCGAAGAGTTCCTTCGACTTCACGAGAGGATGAGCGCGCAGGCCGAGGCGAACGGTTTGACCGATGAGATTCTGGCCGAGATCCTGGCAGAAAGATAGCCAACGGCAATGATCGATCGACAGATCCGGCGCATCGTCATCGATACCAATGTCTTTGTGAGCGGTTTTCTCCGCAAGGGTTCGATTCCCGCGCAAGCCATTTTAAAAGCCGAGCGGGAATGCGACCTTCTTGCTTCTGAAGCAGTGCTTACAGAGATGGCGCTTGTCTTCCGCAAAAGGAAGTTCGATAAGAGGATTCCCTGGAGCGAACGCGAGGCTGCCCTCCTTCACATCCAGGAAATCGCGATCATTATCGAGATTGACAAGACCATTCACGCTTGCCGCGACCCGCGCGACGACAAGTTTCTCGAAGTCGCGGTGTATGGCCGCGCCGATCTGATTCTTACCGGCGATGCCGACCTGCTGGCGCTTCATCCCTATCAGGGAATCGCGATCCTGACCCCGGCGGAGTTTCTGACAGACGAAGCCGGCGCAGCCCCAACCGGTATTCTGAAATCGCGATGAGTTTATCTGGAACTACCAGCCGCCGCGTGGCGGTGTATTGCGGATCGGCCGACGGCAACGATCCCGCCTTTTTGGCCGAGGCGCGGGCGCTGGGCGCGACCATTGCCGCGGCCGGTCTGGGCCTGGTCTATGGCGGGGCCAACATTGGTCTGATGGGCGCGGTGGCCGATGCGGCGCTCGAAAGCGGCGCGGAGGTGGTGGGCGTGCTGCCCGAGGTGCTGCGCGGCCGGGAGATCGCCCACACCGGATTGACCCGGCTGGAACTGGTCCCCACCATGCACCAGCGCAAGGCGCGCATGGCGCAACTGGCCGACGCCTTTCTCGTCCTGCCGGGCGGCTACGGCACCCTGGAAGAGCTGCTCGAAGTCGTCACCTGGGCGCAGTTGAGGATGCACATGAAACCCTGCATTCTCATCAATACGTCGGGCTACTGGAACGGCCTTTTGTCCTTCCTCGACACCGCTGTAACCGCCGGCTTCCTCAAACCGCACAACCGCGCGCTGCTGCAAGTGGCGAACGATGCTCACGAGGCAATCGGTTTGGCGCTGGCGGCGTGGAGAACGGAGAAATCTGTTTAGACCGAGTTCATTCCACCGTAAGATTCTGCAGGAAGAAATCAAAATCCTTCGTGGCGGGTTCTTCAATCGAAGAAGCGGTGTCAAGCAGTACGAGATAGTAAAGCTTACCTGGCATACGCTGCTGCGTTTGGCTTGGGCGATAGAATTCTTTGCCTGTCTTTCCGTCAGATTTTGGAATTTGTGTTGGAGCTTCGAAGATCAATCCTGGAAAATCCGGTTGATTGCGCTCGAAAACAACGATCTCGCCGTGCCCATCTCCGTTCTTTCCATACATTCCTTGCTGGATGCCACGCATCGAAATGCAAATCTGGGATGGACATTTTGGTGTTGTAATGGGTTCAAACTTCCCTTTGGATGTGAACTTGGCAGCGAATTGTTGAAGCGTTTCGTTCTCCTTGGGCTGCCTTGCGATGAGCAGAATCTCCGGGGCTAATCTCCCTTCAACGGCCGGATACGGACCCGTGCTGAAGATCGCAAAACATCCCTCTCCGCTCAATCCAATATTCTCGATACTCCAGTCAGGGTGCGCGCGCAAACTGATTCCACAACTGGTTCCTGTGAACGCTGGATCGTGGTCGGCATTGGATCCCCACCATATCTGTTTCGCTTCATATTTTGTTTTTGGATCGAATTCGACAAAACGCTTGTGTGCGAGGTTGGTCAGGAAGTCCCGCATTGCTGAGAGCGGCGCATGCAATTGCGTCAGATAGCTGGAAGCTCGCAGTGCGTGGGCGGGCATATTGGTTACGGTCGCACACTCCAGATAGTCATCCCAAAAAGCGATAGGCAACTGGTTCCAAGGATGGCTGGACTCCAGAGAGAGAAACTCCTCCGCGCCGCCTTTTGGCTGCGAGGTCTGGCAGAGCATCGAGGCGTGAAACCAGGTTCCGCGCAGATCTTCCGGATGCTGCTTGCTCGCCTGGGCCAGAGAATTCATCGCCGCATCGTAACTATTGGGAACATCGACGTTATACGCAAAATGAGCGACCAGACCGGTCAAAAGATTGAGTTCGGTGTTCTCCGGATGGTTTTTCTGCGCCAGAAGCAGAAAGGCCAAATCCTTGCCCAGACGTGTTGCTACCTCGTCTTTCGTTATTGGATACCTCCAGTTCGATGACCAGGAGTGGCTGTAGGGCTCCATTTGTTGGGCATCGTCGAGGGCAGCCAGAACCGCCGATTCCTGCGGTAGTGCGCTCGCATGAATGGAAGCGATCTCGGCGACGGCTGGAGTGCTGAGCAGAAGAAACAGGCTGGCGGCGAACAAAAAAATCCATTTACGCACTCGATCCTCGCAATCTGGAATGCGAGGACCAGTGTAAAGCATCCACATACCTCACCCGGTGTAACGCCGTACTATAGTCTCTGAACCTTATGCCGCTGCTCGATCCCATTCCTTCTCCGGTGCTGGACGCCGATATTGCCGCTCTCGAGTGGGAGCCGCTGCTGGCCCTGGTGGCCGGATTTGCTGCTTCTTCGGTGGGACGCACCTATCTGCTGGGGCTGCGTCCCTCGACGGATGAGATCTGGATCGCCCGCCAGCACCAACTTTGCGGCGAGATGCGCCTGCTGCTGGGCGAGCAGGTCTCGATTCCGCTGGGCGGGCTTTACGACCCCACGCAGATGGCGGCCAAGGCGCAGATCCCCGGCGCGGCGCTGGAGGCCAACGAGTTGCAGGCCGTGGCCCGGCTGGCCAACGACATCGCCGCCTGGCAGTCGCTGATGCAGACGCCGCCGGCGCGTGTGGCGGGGCGGCTCCCGATGCTCACGGAGCTTTCCGCGTCACTGACCAGCAATCTGCGCCCCTTGGCCGAGAGCATCGAGCGCAAGATCATGCCCGACGGCACCCTGGCCGACGACGCCTCGCCGGAGTTGAACCGCATTCGCCGCGATCAGGAGCGGCAGCAGCGTTTGATCGAAGAATCCCTGCGCGCCGCCCTGCGTAAGCTGTCTGCGGACGGCGCGACCCAGGAAGACCTCATCACCATCCGCGGCGACCGTTTCGTGATTCCGGTGCGCGCCGAGCTGAAGCGGAGGGTTTCGGGCGTAGTGCACGGGGCCAGCTCCTCGGGGCTGACGGTCTACGTCGAGCCGCTGGAGACCATCGAGCAGAACAACGAGTTGGTGCGGCTGCTCGAAGAAGAGCAGGCCGAGATCCACCGCATCTTCATGGCGCTGACCCAGATGGTGGGCGGCTACGCCTACGATCTGGCCCAGGGCGCGCGGGTGCTGGCGCTGGTGGACAGTCTGCTGGCCCGCGCCCGCTTCGCCCGCGAGTACGACTGCATCGAGCCGCTTTTGACGCCGGAGCGGCTGGAGCTAAAAGGCGCGCGTCATCCGCTGCTGGAGAAGCGCCTGCGCGCGAGCGGGGGCAAAGTCATTCCCCTGACCCTGGAACT
The DNA here is from genome assembly GCA_964493705.1 of uncultured Occallatibacter sp. Classification (GTDB taxonomy): domain Bacteria; phylum Acidobacteriota; class Terriglobia; order Terriglobales; family Acidobacteriaceae; genus Telmatobacter. The sequence continues at coordinate 9,874 of CAZBPD010000031.1, read as the reverse complement.
GACCGCCGAGCAGCGCCAGATCATCATCAGCGGCCCCAACACCGGCGGCAAGACGGTGACGCTCAAGACCGTCGCCCTGCTGGCCATGATGGCGCAAGCCGGACTGCCGGTTCCAGCCGAGGCGGCCAGCTTTCCGGTCTTCAGCGCTTTTCTGGCCGACATTGGCGACGCGCAGTCGATCGAGGCGGCGCTCTCCAGCTTTTCCGCGCACATTACCAACCTGGACCGTCTCTCGCGGCTGGCCGGGGCGGGGGCGGGAAAGAATTGTATGGTCCTGCTGGACGAGCTGGGCAGCTCGACCGATCCCGAGGAGGGTTCGGCGCTGGCGGTGGCCATTGCCGGCTTCTTCCTCGAAGCGCAGGCCTGGACGCTCATCTCCACTCACCACACTTCGCTCAAGGTCTTTGCCGCCAACACGCCCGGCGTGCTCAACGCCGCCGCCGGTGTGGACGAGGTTACGCTGGCTCCCAACTACCAACTGCGGCTGGGGGTTCCCGGCGCTTCGGCCGGCATTCAGACCGCCGAGCGGCTGGGATTGAACGCCCACATCATCGCCGCCGCCCGCCAGCGCCTGGGCTCGCAGCAGGTGGACATCGCCCGCTTTCTCGACCGCCTGCACAACGAACTGACCCAGGTGGAAGAAGAGCGCAAGGCCGCCCGCCTGGAGAAGTACGCCCTGAACCAGGAGCGCGCCAAGCTGGCCCGCGAGGGCGACGTCGAGTTGAAGAAGCGCACCCGCGAGCTGGAACAGAAGATGGCCTCGCTGCTCAAGGACTTCGAGTTCCAGATGCGTGAGAATGTGCGCGCCATCGACGACCGGGTCGGCCAGCAGAAGCTCTCCAAAGAAGCCGAGCGGCGCATTCTGCGCCTGCGGCGGGAGTTCCAGGAGAGCTTCAATCAAGTCGTCGTGGCCCACCGCTCCGGAGCCGACCAGGGCGACCAGAACGCCCAGCCGCATCTGGTTAAGCACGTGGCCGCCGGCGATCAGGTGCGGCTCAAGACCATGAACAAGATCGCCGTGGTGCAGCGCGAGGTGGAAAAGGACCTCTTTGAAGTGGCGCTGGGGCCGATCAAGATGCGCATCAAGCGCGACGAGATTGCAGAAGTGTTGGGCGGGGCCGAGATTCGCGCCAACGAGAAGGCCGATCCGCTGGCCGCCGCCCGCCGCCAAAAGGGCGTCCACGTTACCGTGACCAGCGCCAGCAGCGACGAGATGCGCATGGAGATCAACCTCATCGGCCGCACCGTGGACGAGGCCACCGAGGAGTTGGAGAAGTATCTGGACCGCGCCTTCATGGCCGGCCTGCCGCGAGTGCGCATCATTCACGGCCACGGCGCCGGCATTCTGCGCCGCGGAGTGCGCGAGTTCCTCAAAGGCCACCCCCACGTGGCCACGCTGGCCGAGGCTCCGCAAAACGAGGGCGGGCAAGGGGCGACGCTGGTGGAACTGCGGCAGTAGTTGCAAAATAGCTGCGTTGTAGCTACGATTGAATCGTCTTTCTGAGGAAATCAGGAGATGAACGAGCTGCTTTTCGAGTGGGACGACGGCAACATTGGGCATATTGCCGGGCACGGCCTGACGCCGGAAGAAGCCGAACAAATCCTGCAAAACCGGCCTGTTGATTTGGGATCTCATCTTCGCAGCGGCGAAGAGCGCGTGGCTCAAGTCGGCGAAACAGATTATGGGAGAATCGCGATCGTGATTTCGACCATTCGAGGCAAAAAGATTCGAGTGGTTACGGCTTGGCCGGCAAACAAGAGCTAACGGCGTTACTTCTTGTCGATGAAGAGGAGCGGCAATGTTGGAAGAATTGAAGACCAAGGAATTCGCGAATGAAGCCGAAGAAGCAGCCTGGTGGGAGTCGAACGAAGATGCTCTGCTCGAAGACTTTATAAAGGCCACGAAAGAAGGGCGCATCGGTATCGGCACGGTCGCCAAGAGGGCTGCTTTGCCTTCGACGACCATCCGTCTCGATCCTGACGATATAGCCAAGGCGCGGGTGCAGGCGGCCGAGCGCGGCCTGCGCTACCAGACCTATTTGAAGATGATTATCCACGAGGCGCTGCGCGCGGCGGAAGCGGCGCAGAAGGCTGAGGCTTACAAATGAACCGAGTAACTCTGTTCTGAACAGAAGAGCGTTATACTCATGGAACAACAACGCAGGAGTGCTCCATGCTGGCAATCCGACTCCCCGCAGAGGTTGAAGGCCGCCTCGCCGCTCTGGCTCAAGCCACCGGGCGGAGCAAGACGGCTTTTGCTCGCGAAGCGATTCTGGCGTACATGGACGATCTGGAAGATATTTCCATGGCCGACCGTGAACTGGAGGCCGTTCGAGTGGGCCAATCCACGACCACACCGCTTTCGGATGTGATGAAGCGCTATGGCATGGCAAGTTGAACTGTCGTCGCAAGCACAGAGAAATCTCGATCAACTCGACCAGCCGATCGCAAAGCGCATCCTTTCCTTCCTTTACGAACGCCTTGCCGCGCTGGACGATCCGCGCAGCATCGGCGAAGCCCTCAAGGGTTCTCGACTCGGCAATCTTTGGAGATATCGTGTCGGCGATTATCGCGTTGTCTGCGACCTTCAGGACAAACGGCTTCGTGTTCTGGTGGTGAAGATCGGGAATCGCCGGGATGTTTACCGCTGATCGTTCGTTCAGCGTTGGGCTGACTGGATCGCCGCCTGAAATGCCCCAAAAAGGAATCGGGCGGCTGCTCTAAGTAGAGCGGCCACCCGGAAGTCACATATCAAGAGACATTCATAGAGTAGAGCGCTGCAAACCGCTTGTCATGGCCCCTTCGGGGGAGCGCGGACTCCATCTTTTGGTGGAGAAGTGGCACAAAGGACTGCCCTTTCCCGAGCCGGTCCATTACTGTGGAGGTGCGCACAATTCTGCCGCGTCCTGTCGCTGAGGCAGTGCGGCGCGCGCCCTGACCACCGATGAAAGATTGCTCGATCAAAAAAACGGCCCGCATCCAAACCTGGGGAGACCTCGGACGGCGCTGCGTCTGGGCGGGGAGATCCACACGCTCGGCGCTGGCCGTGGCGTTGCTGCTGGGCATGCTGGCAATTTTGCCGGCGGCCGGGGCGCTTGAGCCCTCCACGCCGCTGGCCAGCTACGCGCGGCAGAGCTGGGGAATGGAAAACGGGCTGCCGCAGAACACCGTGCAGACCCTGCTCCAGAGCCGCGACGGATTTGTCTGGCTGGGAACCGAAGTGGGACTGGTCCGCTTCGACGGCAACAGCTTTGTGACCTTCGACCGCAACTCCAAACCGGCGCTGCCCTCGAGCGATATTCGCTGCCTGCTGGAGTCGAGCGACGGCGCGCTGTGGATCGGCACCAGCGACGGGCTGGCGCGGATGAAAGATGGGGGGGTGACGAATTTCACTACCGCGCAGGGATTGCCGGGAAGCAATGTTCGGACACTGGTCGAAGACCAAGGAAGAACCTTATGGGTATGGACAGACCAAGGTCTCGCACGGCTCGCTGAAAATCGTTTTGTTCCGGGTATCAATGGCCTGCCCAACGCAGTCATCAACTTCCTCTCCAAAGACGAGAATGGGATCCTGTGGACGTCTACGCCGCAAGGCTTCTTTTTACGAGATCATGGTCAATGGGGCGGACCATTATTTACTGACCTTTTCCCCGACACCGGCGCGGATTTTCACTCTCCCTTTCATGAGGGACAAATGGCGGTTGCGAGTAAAACCACCGCGATGGCTTTGATCCACGAAGGTGTTGTAGCCCGCATGACGGTTGGCCGCGAACTACCTGGCAGCCGTGTCCAGACGATTTTCGTTGATCATGAAGGTGCTTTTTGGATCGGCACCAATCAAGGTCTCGTGCGATGGTCGGCGAGTAGATTACGCAGATTGGAAAGTCTTCCGGTCACCGATCCGCTGGCGACGGCTTCGATCCTCTCGCTGATGGAAGACCGCGAAGGCAATCTCTGGGTGGGGACGGAGACCGGCGGGCTGCACATTCTGCGCGATCAACGCTTTCAGACGATGGGCGCGCGCGAAGGGCTTTCTTCGGATGCAACCACTGCCGTGGTCGAAGACGCCGCGGGTACGCTGTGGGTGGGCACCAGCGGCGGCGGTCTGAACTCATTTCGTCCCTCTTTCAAAGCAGAGGAGGAGACCCACCCTAGCCACAAAAACAAAAACGTGGCGAGGGTGGGGCACCCATATTCAGTTGGTTCCTCTGCAACCAATGCGTCTGCTTCAGCGCAAGCCGGAGCGAAGGTGCGCAGCTTCACAGTGCGCGGCGGACTGCTCAGCGATGTGATTCTTTCGCTCGCCGCAGCGCCCAATGGCGATCTGTGGGTGGGCACTCCAGATGGGCTGAACCGCATTCATGCCGGGCGCATCGACGCCTACACCTCCGCCGATGGTCTGCCCGACGACTTCATCCGCTCGCTGCTGTGCGACAGCGACGGCTCGCTGTGGATCGGCACCCGGCGCGGGCTGACGCATTGGGTTCATCCCGGCAGTGGGGCCGGCGGCTTGGGCGGCAAGATGGAGACCCTGACCCAGGCCAACGGTTTGGGCAGCGATCTGGTGGGCGCGCTGACGCGGGATGCAAAAGGCGATTTATGGGTGGCGACGCTGGCCGGATTGTCGCGCATCGGCGCTGGAAAGATCGTCAACTTCACCACGGCGAATGGACTGTCGAGCAACGTGATTACCGCGCTGCTGGCGCTGTCCAATGGCAATCTGCTGATCGGCACCCAGGACCATGGATGGAATCAGTGGGACGGGATGAGGTTCACGGCGGCAGTCAACAACGGGCTGGGCCAGGCCGGACCGGACCGAATCAACATTCACGCCATTCTCGACGATGGCGCGGGCCATCTGTGGTTCGCCACCGGCAAAGGCATTGCCCGCTGCAATTGCAGCGAGATGAACGGCGTCCAACAGAAGGCAATGTGCTCGAACTGGATCGAGTTCGGCCCCGCCGACGGGCTGCGCAGCCGGGAGACGGCCACCAACAGCCACCCCTCGGCTTGGCGCTCGCGCGATGGGCGGCTGTGGTTCGCCACCCCCAAGGGGCTGGTCGAGGTGGACCCGGCGCACTTCCCCATCAACGCGACGCCGCCGCCGGTGGCGCTGGAGCGCTTCCTGGTCGACGATGTGGAATCGCTGCCGGCCGCAGGCCCCGCCTTGCGCATTGCCGCCGGGCATGTTCACTTTCAGTTCGACTACGCGGGGCTGAGCTTTACCGCGCCGCAGAAGGTGCGCTATCGCTTCATGCTGGAGGGCTTCGACCGCGGCTGGACCGAGGCCGGGGCGCGGCGCACGGCGTACTATACGAACATTCCGCCCGGCAAATACACCTTCCGCGTGCAGGCGGCCAACAACGACGGGGTGTGGAACACCGTGGGCGCGGTGCTGGCCTTCGAGTTGCGCCCGCATTTTTATCAGACGGGTTGGTTCCTGGCGCTGCTGCTGGCGGCGGCGATGGGAGCGATCTTTGTCGGGCTGCGATTGAGATTGCAGCGGGCCGAAGGCGAGTTCCGCGCCGTGCTGGGGGAGCGCAGCCGCATCGCCCGCGAGATTCACGACACCCTGGCGCAGGGCTATGTGGGGATCAGCGTACAACTCGAAGTCCTCGCCGAGTTGCTGCGCATGAACAAACCCGAGGCCGCCGCTCAGCATCTGGATGTGACGCGGGGCTATGTGCGCGAGGGGCTGGCCGAGGCGCGGCAATCGATTTGGGCGCTGCGTTCGCCGGATTCCATCGAGAGCACGCTGCCGGTGAAGATGCGCCGCTTGGCCGAGGCTGAGAATGGTTCCAGGCTGGCGGCTTCGTTCAGCAGCTTCGGCGCTTACCGTCCCCTGCCCGCGGAGGTGGAGCAGGAGTTTCTGCGCGTGGCCCAGGAGGCCATCCACAATGTAAAGAAGCACGCCGGGGCGACCACGCTCACGGTGCAATTGGAGTACACGCCGGCGGAGATCGCGCTCGAGGTTCGAGACGATGGACGCGGCTTCGCGGCCGGAGGAGAGCATACGCCGGGGCATTTCGGACTGACCGGCATGAGAGAGCGGGCGGCGGCGATCGGCGGGCGATTGGAAATGAGCAGCGAGCCGGGCGCGGGGACGACGGTGCGGCTGGTAGCGCCAACGCCGGCAAAAGAATTCCCGGCAAAAGAATTCAAGGAGCAATCGTGAGCAATGAAGCAAAGCGCGAGGCGATTCGCGTACTGGTGATTGAAGACCACCACGTGGTGCGGCAGGGGCTGGTGGCGCTGCTGAAGATGGCGGAGGGGTTGGAGGTGGTGGGCGAGGCCGCCGATGGTGTCGAGGCCATCGCCCAGTTCCGCAAACACCGTCCGGATGTGGCCCTGGTGGACCTGCGCCTGCCGCGGCTCAGTGGGGTCGAGGTGATCCAGCGCATCCGCATGGAGATGCCGCCTGCGCGCTTCATCGTGCTCACCACCTACGACGGCGACGAAGACATCTTCCGCGCTCTGCAGGCCGGGGCCAAGGCGTATCTGCTCAAGGGCATGACCACCGAGGAGCTGATCGCCACCATTCGCGCCGTTCATGCCGGCAAATCGCACATTCCCCCGGCGATTGCCCAGAAGCTGGCCGAGCGCATGGGCACCGAAGAGCTGACCCCGCGCGAGTTCGACGTGCTGGAGCAGATCGTACACGGCAAGGCCAACAAGGAGATCGCCACCGAGCTGGAGATCTCCGAGGCCACCGTCAAGACGCATATCAACAGCCTGCTGGGGAAACTGGGCGTCAGCGACCGCACCCAGGCGGCCACGGCGGCCATCCAGCGCGGCATTGTGCCGCTGGAATCCCTGAGAAAGACAAGGCCATGAGAAAAAGACTGCTTGCAACAATGGCGATTTGCCTCTTGATTTCAGGGCTGCTGGCCCCGCGCGCCGCGGCGCAGAAGGCCTGGCGGCAGGCGACGGACGCAGAACTGGCCGCGCTGCTGCCGGCGCGCGCGCCCGTCGAGCGGGAACACATCGAGACGGAGATGCGCACCGCCAGCGGCATCGTCAACAGCCGCGGACGCTACATCGCCGGAGTGGTGCTGCTGACTGCCGGCTACTCTGCCGATGGCAAGTACTCGCACTATCTGGTGGTGCAGACGCCGATCCGTATCGGCGGCTTCGTCCTCAAGCCCGGCGAGTACGCCTTCGGGTGGACGCGGAGCAGCGGCGGCGATGCGCTCAGCGTACACTTTCACGCGGCCGCCACCGGGGCGCTGGTGGGCACCGCCGAAGCCCGCCGCATCGCCGGGCAGAGCCGCGTCGAGAGCCTGCACATCTGGCCGCCCAGCGACAAGGCGCTGATCCAGATTGGACGTTTCGGGATTCCCTACGAACTGGGCGAGGAATAAGAACTCACTGCGCGTTTCGGCACTCTTCGCGCGAGAGCCAGAGATTTACTCGTAGCCGATGTTCTTCAAGGCCGAGGGTCCCAGCCGCTCGGCCAGTTGTGCGAGATACAGGCTCTGCGGCTTGACCGGCTTGCCGGCCGACTCGGTGAATGCCCCTTGCAGTTGCGGCTTTTCGTGCCCGTGCACCGGCATGGGAGGGTTGAACTGATCGCCGCGATTGCCGATCGACCAGTTGGCCACCTCGGGCGGTTCGTTCATCTCCAGGGTCTTGGCGGTGTTGTTCCAGGCCACTGCCCAGCCGATGGCCCAGCCGTGACCCGAGCCCATGACGCCGCGGTTTTTCAGGTCGATGCCGCCATCGGGGACTTCGCAATTATCAATCAGCAGTCCAGTGAACCAGCGCTGGTGCGGCTGAATGTGGCCGTCGCCTAAAAAGCGGCAATGCAGCACCACCACTGGTCCTTGTTGGCGGGCCTGGGTGGCGAAAAAGAAGGTGGCGTCGCCCTTGCCGGTGCAGCGGTCGAAGAGAATCTGCGAGCCGTTCGTGGAGAAATCGAAGGGCTTGGCGCTGCTGGTGACGGGTTCGTGCTGGGTGACGTCGCAGCGCAGCACGGTGACCCGCTCGGCGTCGGAACCGATCTGGACCGAGTTGGTAGTCTCTTCGAAATTCACCCCTTGCAGCCAGCTATCGACCACGTCGTTCAGGATGAGGCCGTCGTAGTGGGGATCGTCGAGGGCGATGCGGCGCATGGGAGCAAGAATGCGCAGGTTCTCCACGCCAACCTGCGCGATCTGTCCGTTGGCTTCGACCTCATGCACAGCCGGCGCAATACCCTCGAAGAATTTGGTGTCGTAGTTGTCCATCAGCGGAACGTCGAGCTTGATGGTGTTGCCGGAGATGGCGGCGATGTGGCGGCGCACCTCCAGGTGATCCTTGCCGATCCAATGCTCCTCTCTGCCCACGCGGTTGAGATCGTCCATGCCCATGAAGTGGATCCAGGTCGCGGTGACCGGTTTGTCGATGACTACGGTATCGCCGGGTTGGAGTTTGGAGGCATCGGCAAGATGCAAAACGGTTGCGCCGGCGGGAATGTAGGCGTCGGTAACGACGGTGCGCACGCCGGTTTCCTTCTGCTGCAACTGGCCACCGATGCGCAGAGCCAGATGCGGGTCGCCGGTCATCTGAATCGTGGTCGCCGCACTGCCCGCGCCGCGCAGCACCACCCCGGAGGCGGCGATGGTGAGCGTCCCAGAACATTGAAAGGTTCCCGCGGCCAGTTCGACTGCGCCGCGAAAACCATTCACCAGAGGCAGCGCGGAGACTTCGTCGATGGCCTTCTGAATGGCGGAGGTATCGTCGGCTCCAGTGGGAGCGAGCTTGCGTTTCGCCGCCACCGCGGGTAACGCCACGCCGCCGCCTTCGTAACCGGCGAAGGAGTAGTCGGCGATACGATCGCCCTGGGGTGAACGGGCATAGACCAGCTTGCCGTCCGGGCCGGGATGCACCCAGCGGCTCTGCGCCGCCAAAGAGCTGGAACCGGCGTTGAAAATGAGGATAAAAAGAAGAAAAAATGCTGTGCGCAGCGAGGAATGAGACATACATTCTCCTTGAATAAATCTTTCACAGACTATTTTGCCGGATGAATGTGTCGCTGCGATGATTTCGAACTGTAGTCGCCATCCTGCACGGAATCGCGATCTCATTTGCTGAGGTATTTCATTCCCGTGTCGCACATGACGGTGACGACGATCGCCCCCGGCCCCATGTACTCGGCCAGGCGCAGCGCGGCGACCACGTTGCAGCCGGTGGAGGTTCCGGCAAAGATGCCCTCCTCGCGGGCCAGCCTGCCCACCATGGCGACCGCTTCGGCGGTGGAGACCCGCTCGATCTGGTCGGCGATCTCCGGGCTCCACAGCGGCACCACGTAGCCCGCGCCGATGCCGTCGATCTTGTGCGCGCCGGAGAGACCACCGGAAAGAACCGGGGACTCGGCGGGCTCGACGGCGACAACCTTGATGCGGCCGTTGAGGCGGCGCAGAGATTCCCCGATCCCGCGCAGTGAGGCCGCCGTGCCCACGCTCTGCACAAAGCCATCGATCTTGCCGTTGCTCTGCTCCCAGATCTCCTCGGCCATCTCTTGATAGGCGGGGAGCTGGTCGCGGTTGTTCATCTGATCGGTCCAGAAGCTGCCGGTATCGTAGGCGATTCTGCGCGCGCCGTCGATCATGTCGCGGGTGAGCTGGGCGGTCATACGCCCGGCTTCGCTGCGGATGACGTGCAGCCTTGCTCCCAGAGCCTTCATATGCTCGAGCTTTTCCCTGGCAAAGGCATCGGAGGTGACGATGTGCAGAGGATAGCCCTTGACCGCGCAAACCAGCGCCAAAGAGACGCCGGTGCTGCCGCCTGTATATTCGACGACAGAACCGCGCACATGCAGGCGGCCCTGCTCTTCAGCGCCTTCGATCATGGCCAGGGCCATGCGGTCTTTCATGCTGCCGGTGGGGTTTTCGCT
>CAZBPD010000030.1:0-55016 GCA_964493705.1 uncultured Occallatibacter sp. | reverse complement strand
ACGTCGGTAAAGCTGGCGTCGCCGTCGTTGTGGTAGAGCACCTTGTAGTCGTCGCCGAAGTCGGTGACGAAGAAGTCCACCTGGCCGTTGTTTTCGTAGTCGCCGGCGGCGATGCCCATGGAAGCAATCTCGCGGCCGTCCTTGTTCAGGGCAAAGCCGCTGATGTAGCTCTGGTCGTCGAAGGCGCCGTCGCCCTTGTTGATGTACAGGTAGTTGGGCTCGGAGTCGTTGCCCACCACCAGATCCGGCCTGCCGTTGCCATTGAGGGAGACGAAGATGGTCGAGAAGCCGTAGTACGCGTCCTTGTCTTCTACGCCGGCCTTGACCGTGACATCGGTAAAGGTGCCGTCGCCGTTGTTGCGGAAGAGGTGGTCGGGCTCGCCGCGCAGGCCGCGCGGGCCGCAGTTCACCCCTACGCCGCGATAAAGGCAATAGGCAAAGCCCACGGCCTTGGTGCCGGCCACGGGCGGGTTGTCGCGATCGAAGTGGACGTAACCAGCAACGTAAAGATCCAGCAGCCCGTCGCCGTTGTAGTCGCCCCAGGCCGATCCGGAGGACCAGTTGCCCAGCGTCACGCCGGCCTTTTCCGCCACATCGGTAAAGGTCCCGTCGTGATTATTGTGATAGAGCCGGTTTTTTCCGTAATTTCCAATAAAAATGTCGGGCCAGCCGTCGTTGTCGTAGTCGGCCACGCTGACGCCGTATCCCCAGCGGTCGTTGGTGACGCCGGCCTGCGCCGCCACGTCGGTGAAGGTGCCGTCGTGGTTGTTGCGAAAGAGCGCGGAGTGGGGCGGCTCCTCTTTGCCGTCGAGGGCGTCGAAGGTCGAGCCGTTGAGCAGGAAGATGGAGAGCCAGCCGCTATGGTCGTAGTCGATCAGCGCCAGGCCGGAGCCGTTGGTCTCGACAATGAACTTCTTCTCCGGCACGCCCATCTTGTGCCGCCAGCCGGAGAGGCCGGCCTCCTTGGTGACGTCTTGAAAGACGATGGGGCCTTTGTCGACGAAGCCGCCGGCAGTAATGGGGCGCTTTTCGGCGTCGTAAACCGGAGCTGCGCCGATGCCACCTGCGATGCCGCCCGCCATGCCGCCGCTTTGATCCTGCGGCGGTTTGGCGGATGGCGGTGTGGATTGAGCCAGCAGCGCGTCCCCTGGCTGCGCAGGGCGCACCGGCAAGGTCAGGATCTGAGTGGATGCTTGCGGCTTGGCAGCGGGCGCCGTTGGCTGCTGCGCCGGGCCAGCAACGGGAAGGGAAAGAAAGGCAATCAGAACACTGGAAACCAGCTTATCGACGCGCAACCGCAAGATTCCTCCACGGCTGAAGTCTATCGCATGGGGATTGAATCTGTTGCGCCGATCCGCCGGGGGAGAAGAAGAGCATTCACACAAAATGCAAGCAACCGCGCCAAACCCCGCGTATACTGGGGGCAAGACGGTGCGCAGGCCTCGGCGCCGCTCTTAAGTGAGGTGCGTCTTCCGCAGGGACTCCGGTTCACTGACGTTCGACGTTCCACCATCGGAGACGACCCGGTGGCGCGCGGTCTCTCGTGTGCTGCGAAGTACCGTGGATGCTCTTAGCTGCGCCATTCTTCCCGCCTCCTGCACTCTCTGCGGCTCCTCGCTGCCGCATCTCTCCTCTGTGCCAATCTGTGCTTCCTGCTGGGCCGAGTTTCCGGTCACGGAAGACTCCGTCTGCGCCCGCTGCGGCGACCGAATCAGTGCCCCCACATCTGGAGCTTCACTTTGCAGGACCTGCCGCCTGGCGCCGCCGCCCTTTGTGCGCGCCGTGGCCTGCGGGCCCTACCGGGACCGGATGCGCGGCGCGATTCACGCCCTGAAATACGATCGCATGCAGCCCGCTGCTCGCAGGCTGGGCGCGATGCTGGCCCCAGCCATCGCCATGTTGGCCGATGAAACCCCCGCCGGGATGCTGGTGGTCCCGGTGCCGTTGCATCGCTCCCGTCAGGCTCAGCGGGGCTTCAATCAGGCTCAGGAGTTAGCGGTTCACGCTCTCTCTGCACTGCGCCGGACGCATCCCGCGTGGCGGTTGACGCTGGCGCCCAATGCACTGATACGTCTGCGCCCCACCCCCATCCAGGCCGGCCTGACCGCTCGTCAGCGGCGCATCAACGTGCGCGGAGCCTTTCGCGTCCCAGAGGCCGCCGCCGTATTTGGCCGCGACATTCTGCTCATCGACGATGTTTTGACCACCGGCGCCACCGCCCGCGCCGCCAGCCAGGCGCTGCTGCGCGCCGGGGCGGCTTCGGTGCGGGTCGCCACGCTGGCCCGCGCCGCCCGCGCCTTTCCCATTCTGCGCGGCAGCGACGTCTTGTTTGACGATTTCCAGTCCAATGCGAACCCGCAACCCCACGGCGCAAACGACTCTGCGCCCGCGGCTACCTTGTTCCAGAACCGCATTCTTTCATCGCACGACCAACCATCTTTTTGACGAGGGAGAAGAGATGTCGCTGGGAAAAGCCATGATTCATGCACGGATGCAGAAATCCATCGCCCGCGTCGCGGTCAGTACGCCCGAGCCGGCCGCGCAGTTCAACGTTCACGCCAATCAGATGCTGCAGATGCCGGTGCTGGTGCTCAACGCCTCCTATGAGCCCATCAACATTTGCGGGGCCCGGCGCGCCCTGGTGCTGGTGCTCAAGGGCATCGCCCGCACCGAAGAGGAGCACGGCCTGACCCTTCATGCCCAGCGCAGCCGCGTCGCCATGCCCTCGGTGATTCGTCTGCTCGAATACCGCCGCATTCCCCACCAGACGCGCGCCCTCTCGCGCAAAAATATTCTGCTGCGCGACCGCAACACCTGCCAGTACTGCGGCGTGGTGCTGCCTCCCGGCGAGTTGACCCTGGACCACGTCATTCCCCGCTCCCGCGGCGGCAACTCGACTTGGGAAAACCTGGTCGCCTGCTGCCACTCCTGCAACCGCCGCAAGGGCAATCGCATGTTGCACGAACTCGACGACATGAAGCTCAGCCGCGAGCCGCGCTCCTTCAGCCTGCACACCAGCCGCCAGATCATGCGCATGTTGGGCCGCGGCGACGACCGCTGGCGGAAGTATCTGTTCTATTAACTCGCTCCGGTGCGATTCCATCGCCCAAGAGCTGTGATTCCACGTTTCGTACGGGTTTTGGCTTCGGCCGATAGCGTTTTCACTCTGTGAGCGCTTTGGCGGCGTTGGAGGCCAGGATAAAGGTGCTGGCCGCGTCCACAATATACTCGTTCTCGTACCACAGGAAGAGCCAAGCGTCTTTCTGTTCCGGAAAGTCCCAAGGCAAACGCATCCTAATCGACCGGCCGTCTTCCGAGTGAAACAGTTGTAACCGTTGCTTTTGTTTGTTTTTACGGAGGGAGCAGGGGTCTTCAGACCCCTGAAGCAGCGGCAAAAACGACAGGCTTTAGCCTCGGGTCTTTGCTCGCAGTTGCAAATTGCCCCGTGCCTGAAGGCCTATCCATCTATCGCCCTATTCAGGGGCCTGAAGGCCCCTGCTCCCTCCCCAAACTACCCTTTGTTTCGATTCGCAATCCAAAACTGAAAAGACAGCGCAATTGAGATGCGTTTGCCCTCCGGAAAGTCCGGCTCGACAACCATCACGCCGGGAATGGAGGTGTAATCGGCGCGATTGTTGCCGTGGCCGATGAGCTTTGAGTTGGTTTCCACGAAAGCTACGTAAGATACATTCGAAACCGGATGCCGCCCCAGCACGGATTCTCTTCCGCGCAGCGTGTACTCGCTTCCCACCACCACTGAAAATGCCCTGTGCAAGAAGTACATCTGCGCGGCAAAGCAGCTTTTATCCCTCGTGGGTGGGCGAAGACGGTGGACGGCGGAGACCATCCTCGGCCGACCCCCGCAACTGGACCATCCCGCGCCGGCATTGGCCAAGAGCCTTTTGCAAAGCCTGTTCCGCTTTGACCCGCAGCAGTTCTGCCAGTTCGTCCGCTTTGCTGTCGGCGGCCTTTGCGGCGAGCACCTGCCAGTCGCGCCATGCGCCGGTGGCGCCCTGCATCTTCTTCAAAGCCGCCGCCTGGGCGCGGGCTTGTGGATCGCTCAGGGCGGCGATCTCGACGATCGACCGCACCTGCTTGACCCGCTTGCGAAAGGAGTGCAGGTGGGCGCTTTCGATCTGGGGAAACTCCTTCTCCAGACCCGCCAGCAGTTCCTTCCCGATGGAGGGGGAACGGCTCCCCAGACGCTGTAGCGGCGCCGACAGCCTCTTCATGAGTCGGCCCTGCAACCGCTCCAGCGACGCGCGACGGTCCTTCATCCGCACCAACAGCGCTTTTGCCGCGCTCTCCCGCTGACGCCCGAGTTCCGTCTCCAGTCGGACGATTTGCAGCAGACAGCGGCGCGAAGGGCACATTTTTTTGCTTGTACCAGCCGCCGCACCCCGCAGTCCGGCTAATTTCACCAGGCAAGCATCCGCCTCACGTACAGAACTCAGCGCCCGGCGCAGGTTCTTCCCCTGCTTTTCCCAGCGTTTTGCGGTGCGCACCGCTTTTGCGTTCAGTTCTTCGTTGTGCCGGCAGTAGGACACCTCGGCCAGAAGGCGCTGTGTAAAGACCCGCAGCTCGCGGGCTCGCTTGCGGCTGGGGTTTTGGCTGCACAGGACAAATAGCTTGTGCCAAGCCTGCAAACGCTGGCGACAATCTGCCTGCACACCTGCGCAGGGAGTCTCCTTGGGGGTTGGAGAACGGGAATTCATCAAACTGTAACCTTCTTGTTTTCTATTCTGCACCCGGAGCGGGCGAGGTAGAGAATCGGCAGGGAAGGTTTTTTTGCGCCACACTGTTTCAAGATCGCTTTGACGCCTACGGAAAAGGCCCTCCGCGAGGAGAGCCTTTGTGCCAGATCGCCGTAATCGGTAGATTCGAGACTATTGTTGGTCTTTTTTTGCCTGTTTGGCTGCCAAATCGGCGGCGCGAGGCTGGGCGTCGAGGCCGTGGGTGGGGTCCTTGTGCAGGAACTTGCGCGAAATATCCGGCCAGAACTCATCGACCAAGGTGCCCATGCCACCCGTAACCACCACCATCAAGCCATTGGAAAAGGTCTTCCCGACGCTGCTTCCATGGGAGGGATAGTAGAGGTTGGAGAGCGCGCCCGCGGCGATGTTGCCTGCAATGTTGGAGTAGTTCGGCTCCCATCTGCCGCTGTTGTCGTGCTTGCAGGCTACGTTGTTGGCCAGCGAGTAAAGGCTGCGGCGGACCATCGATCCATGGCCCATGCGGAAATACCGTGGGTCCTGATGCAGCACGGCGGGCAGGATGCCAGTACCGATCATCGAACCGTTGAAGGTGTCCAGATAGGCTGCGCCCGTGCGTTCCCAAAATCCCCTGGCGCCCCAGGGAAAGCCCACATCGGCGTGCATGGCCTCGTTGTACCCGGCCACCAGCGGAGCCGTGGCAAAGTTCGACGGGTCGATGGCGCCACGAAAGGCGAGGCGCATCTTCTGCATAGCGGTCAAGGAAACCGCATGGGGACGATACATGACATTGAAAGAGGGCAGCAGGCCCAGCATCCTCTGCTTTTCCTCTTCTTTGAGTTGCTCCTCGGCGATCTGGTGCTGACTTTTTTCTTCAGTTTGCGCCGCCACTGCCGGAGTACCGGAAACTTCCCCCCATGAAGTCCGCTTGGGCGGCGACTCCAGAGCGGCAATCTGCACCGGCGATATCCTCGGCGCATCCACCCTGCCCGCGGCGAACGATGCGCTCTGGGCATGGAGAGGGAACGGGGCCGCCACCCAGCCCATACTCGCTGCCAAAACCATGCCCAAACAACCGATGGAGAAGCGCATCCGTTTGCCTATCTGAAACGCTACGCTGCGGATGAGCTCCGAAGTATCGCGTAGCTCCCTGGGGGAGATCGAACACGCTGTGCACCATCGTGGATGGAACCGTCGCGAACGGCAACTTGAAGTGAAAAAACAGTCGCCCCTGAAGTATAACTGCGACAATCGCCCTCTGCGGCAACGCCGGGAAAAGCCAAATGCTGTTTGCGACTACTTTTTCCGATCGGCGGCGCGGGCCTGGGCATCGAGGCCGTGGGTGGGGTCTTTGTGCAGGATCTTGCGCGAAATATCCGGCCAGAACTCCTGGAAGATCGAACCGACGCCGCCCTCGGCGGTCACAATGAACCCGTTGGTGAACATCTGCCCTACGCCGTTGCCGCTGGGCGGGTAATAGAGATTGGAGATGGCGCCGGAGATGATGTTGCCCGACACATTCGAGTAGTTGGGCTCCCATTTGCCGGTGTTGTCGTGCTTGCAGATCACGTTGGTGGCCAGCGCGTAGAGCAGCCGGTGGCCGGTGGTCCCGTGGCCCAGGCGGAAGTAGCGCGGGTCCTGATGCAGAATCGCGGGGAGGATGCCGTTGCCAATCAGATCGCCGTCGAAAGTGTCCAGGTATGCGGCTCCAGAGCGCTCACCGTAGCCCCTCGCTCCCCAGGGAAAGCCCACGTCGTCGTGCATCCCTTCGTGATAGCCAGCCACCAGAAACGCCGTGGCAAAGGTCACCGGATCGACAGCGGAGCGAAAGGCGAGCCGTATCTTCTGACTGGGGCTGAGCGAAACCGCGTCGGCGCGATAGGAGACGTTGAAGGAGGGGAGAATACCGACAACCCGCTGCTTCTCCTGCTCCTTCATCTGCTCTTCAGCCTTGTCGTGCTTACTTTTGTCCGTGGACTGCGCAGGAGCAGCCTGGGAACTGGAACTGTCTTGGCTGGAACTGGGGGCCGGCTGCTGCGGCAGCGGATCAAGAGCCGCGACCTCAAATTGCGGTTGCGGCGCCTCGGGCGGTTCGGCGGCGGCCGTTGGGTTTTGCTGGGCACAAAGAGGAAGAGCGGCAAAGGCCAGGCCCGCGGCCAAGGTCGCAGTAAGACAGCAAGAAATTAAGCGCATTCATTCACCAATCGTCGAAGTCGGCCTCTTACCCGGCGGTAGGCCGGGCCAGACCGCGCAGCCCCAAGGGGTTGATCTAAGGGTAAACCACCCCTCCGCGGGACCGGTGGCACAGCGGAAACCAGGGGACTCATTTCATCTGCGCGAAACGAATCCCCCTTCAGTTCCTTTTGTTAGACGAGACAATGCGCCGATAGGAGACAAGAAAACGCCCCAACAAGCCACACTGCTCACCAATGAGCTGGAGAGCCGCATACTCAGGCCCCCTGGCGGCTCTTGATCTCGCCCAGCAACTGCTCGATTTTGTCCTCGCTCTCGAGCGTCTGGAAGCGGTCTTCCAGCGACTCCGGCACCAGCACCTCGCTGACGGCGGCATTCTGCGCGGCCGTCTGGTGAACGCGGTTTTTCATCCGCCCCATGGCGTGCTCCTGGCCATTGCCGATGGCCTGACGGGCCTGCGTCGCCCGGCCCACCACCTTGGCGCGGCGATGCTCGGCCATCAGCATCTCGCAGCGGCCGCGGGTTTCGTCGAGCTTCTGCCCCAATTTGTGCAACGCCTGACGCAGGTTGTCGGCTTCGTGCTTCTGATCCTCGGCCTCGGTGGTGAAGCCGGCGGCCAACTGATCGTGGCTGAGGGCCCGCTCCAACGCGCCGCGGGCCAGATCGTCGTGGCCCTTCTGCACGGCCAGCTCCGCTTTGCGCCGCCACTCGGCGGCCTGCTGCTCGTGCTCGGCCTTCTTCTTCTCCAGCAGGTGCTGGTCGGCGATTGCCACCGCCACCTGCGTCTTGACCTGCATCAACTGGTTTTCCATGTCCAGGACAATCTGCTTCAACAACCGCTCCGGATCTTCGGCCTTTTCGATCAGGTCGTTGAGATTGGCGCGGAGCAGCGTGGTAACTCTCTCCAAAAGTGCCATGACGATCCTCCTCCCGAGCTGCGAGCTGCTAGCCGCTAGCTCCTAGCTTTTTGCGGGTGCCCCACCCTCGCCGCGTTCTTGTCTTTGCGGCTAGGGTGGGCCTCCACGGTTCTTCAACATCTCAAAAAAGCTGCGAACAACTCTCCGCCGGCAGGCTCAGTTGCCGGACTGGCTCCCACCCAGCAATACCTGCAGGGTCTGTGTCTGGGACTGGCTGGTGGCAGCCCACTTTCCCGCCAGATCGGCCAGAACATGGCTTTGCAGTTGCTTCATTCGATCCTGAAACTCCTGCGAACTCTTTTCCGGTGTCGCCTCGGCATTCGACTTGGCCAGATTCAGATCCAGCAGAAACATCTGCCGGGCGCGATTCACTCCCACCAGAAAACCGGAGCTATGGCGGCTCACCCGCGCATCCACAACGGATTGCGGGATTCCGTTCAGCTCGATACCGCGTACCGAATCCACCGCCTCTGCATCGCTGGAGGGGATGGTCCGGCCAATCTTCTCCGCCGCAGCATCGATTCCCGCCAGGCTCGGGTCGGGGCTGGCAGCCAGCAGATCGGCGTCGCGTTTGATCTCCAGCGCGGCGCCCACCATCTCGTCCACAATCTCGTCCAGAGCCCTCTTCTCCCCTACGCTGCTTCCATCGGAGTACACGATGGCCGCAATGCGCAGGCTATGGCTGGCCTGATTCCCGGAGCTGTCCTTTTCGCCAAAGGTAACCGGCATCGTTGCCCCAGGGGCGATGGTTCCGGTTCCCGAGGTGAAGGCGTCGAGTCCCGTCCCGGTCTCATTCGGTCCTTTTCCGTCCGGTCGGTAGACGCGGAATTCAACCACCGTCTTCTCCGTGGTGTTTTTGAAGCTGAGCTTCACCACGTTGTCCATCACCCGCTCGACCGTGGCCAATTGCACGGCGTTGGGCGGCGTGGCGACCTTCCAATCGGATACGTCCGGAACCTGCGCCAGCAACGGCAGTCCAGAGCAGAAAACAATGCTCAGAATTGCCGCGCGCAATGATTGAATGCCGTGGATCATGATTCCTCCCTGATTTCAACTTCCAGCCTTGCCGCGCCGCCGGGTTGCGACGGCGCGGCCTTGAAGATTGCTTCTGCTCTTCACACCCTGAGCTAGAAGCTAGCAGCTAGAAGCTAGAAGCTGGCTCTTATTTCTCTTCCGCCTTGGGCTTGATGGCCTTGACGTTGGAGATGAGTTCCTTGATGTTCATGCCACTGAGAGCCTCGAAGAGCGCCGGCACCTGCGCCGCGATCTTAGTCATGTCGCCGGTGATCTTGTGCACCCCGGCGGCGTCCTCGCCTCCGGTGGAGACGATGGTGATCTTGTCCACCTTGCTGAGCGGCTCGGCCATGGCGCGGACGACATCGGCCATGTTGGTGAGCAGTTTGTCCACCACCGCGGCCTGGTTCCACTGCTGGTAGGCCTCGGCCTTCACGTTCATGGCCTTGGCTTCGGCTTCGCCCTTCTGGAAGATGATGCTGGCCTCGGCCTCGCCCTGAGTACGGATGGCGGCGGCGCGGCCCTCGGCTTCTGCGGTGAGACGGTTCTTCTCCGCGGCGGCCATGTTTTCGATGCGCTGGCGCTCGATCTCGGCGCCTTTGAGCACGGTGGCGATCAACTCCTTCTCATGGCGCGAGATTTCCGCCTCTTGCACCTTGATCTGGCCTTCCTTTTCCACCTGCTGCACCTTGACCTGCTCGGCGGTGACCTGCTGCAGCATGACGTTGGTTTGCAGCTCATAGGCCTTGTCGGCCGTGGCCTGCTGGCGGCGGCTCTGCTCGGAGTACTCCGCTTTCTTGATCTCCAGATCGCGCTGCGCCTCGGCCTGGCGGGTTTGCGAGGCGGTCTCGGCGATCACCCGCTCCTGGTCGGCCTGGGCCTTGGCTACCGCGGATTCGCGCAGCGCCGTCGCCCGCTTGATGGCCGTGTCGCGCTCGGCATCGGCCGTGGCCATTTCCGCGTCGCGCTTGATGCGGGCGACGTCGGGACGGCCCATATTCGAGATGTACTCGTTCTTGTCGCGCACTTCCTTGATGGTGAAGGAGATCACCTCCAACCCCATCTTGCTCATATCTTCCGCGCAGGTGGCCCTCATGCGCTCGCCCACCATCTCCGGCTCCTTGACGATCTGCTCCACCGTCAACTGGCCGATGATGCCGCGCAAATGGCCTTCCATCACCAGGCGGATCAGCCCTTCCCGCTGCTGCTGGGGCTTGGTGAGGAACTGCTCGGCAGCGGTCAGAATCGAGGCCTGATCGCTGCGCACCTTGATCTGCGCAACCGCCTCGACCGTCACCGCGACACCTTGTTTGGTGTAGAGATCCTGCTGCGGAGCCACATCGAAGCTCATCAGCTCCAGGCTCAGCTCGCGGCAATTCTCCACCATGGGAAAGATCACCGTGCCGTGGCCCTTGACGACCCGAGGGCCGCGGAATCCATAGACGATGAGCGCCTCGTTCGGTCCGGCCTTCCTGTACATCCGAGCCAACAGACCGAGGATAAAGATCAGTGCAAGTATGCCGAGTCCGACAATCAGAACAATGTCATTCATTGCAATCCCGGCCCTTTCGCCCGGGAAGTGAGGGGTTGATGGTGGAATGGCGAGAGAGGGATTAGGGGTAAGGGGTTAGGGGTTAGAGAGACCCCTGCCCCTCTTCTCATCCCTGCTTCGAAGAAGCCCCGTGGCTGCTTCGAGGAAAAGCCTTGGCCAGCGCTCCCAGCAGAAAAATCGTCACCAGGATGGCCATATCTGCAATCAAAACGATGGTGTCGGTCATAAAAGCTCCTGAATCGAGGGACTAAGGGACTGAGGGACTAGGGACTAGGGACTACGACACCACTACCCCAACAAAATCTTTGCCCGTTGCATCGGAACCAGTCTCTAGTCCCTTAGTCCCTCAGTCCCTAGTTCTTC
Organism: uncultured Occallatibacter sp.; assembly: GCA_964493705.1. Taxonomy (GTDB): domain Bacteria; phylum Acidobacteriota; class Terriglobia; order Terriglobales; family Acidobacteriaceae; genus Telmatobacter. The sequence continues at coordinate 44,265 of CAZBPD010000030.1, read as the reverse complement.
TTCCCAGCGCTTGAGGTACGCGATTCCCTTTTCGTAGCGGACGACGAAGACTTCTTCGTCTTTGCCAATGGCTCCGCCGTCTTCGGCGCGGGCTGGAACCGAGCGATGCGCGCCCAACTGCTCGTAGACCATCTCGCCGGTGCCGCCGGCGCGAATCGACGCCGAGATCCGGCCGACTACGCCCACCACCTCGGTCTCGTCGGCGGTGAGTTCGTGTTCATGGGGAAGCAACACTTTGGCGAGAAAGAAAAACACGATCCCGCCCCCGGCCAGTCCGCAGAGCAGCGCCAGCACCAGCACCACCCCAACCAAAAAGCTGCCGTACCGCGTCAACAAATACCCCGCCGCGCCGAACCAGCAGAGAAAGACCATGATCGAAAATGTGTTCCACCAGGGCACGGTGGCCGTACTCTGCCCCGCTCCGCGCACCTGAGGCAGATGGCCCGCATGAATCCCGCCGTGGGGAAGATGGGCCGGATGGGGCAGATGGACGTGGCCGCCAAAGTGGCCCATCCCACCCAGCAGGGAGAAGCCGCTGAGAAAGAGGCCCACCAGAAAACAGACAAAATAAAAGGTTTCCCAGGTCATGATCGTGCTCCCTGTTTACGTGTTGCCTTGCGATTGACCGTTGGCTCCTGTTCACCTGCCGCATCGTCTTCCGCTTCCCGTGAGCGGGAGCCGCGCGGCTCCAATCCCCGCGGTTCCAACTTGGACCGCAAAACTTCCGATAAACGCGGCGCCAGGCCCGGCGTCTCCAGAATCGCCTCCAGCAGCAGCAAGCACTCGCGTGACTGCTCATGCTGGGCCAGCTTCAACAAAGCCCTTTTGAGCTCCGGATCGCGGCGAAAACGCTCCGCGCCCGATACCAGCCAGAGATCGAGCTTGTCTTCCAGATTGCGCAGCTCGCTCTGCAACTCCGGCGAGTAGCCCTCGGGGTCGTCGACCAGGTAGCCGGGATGCACCTTGAAAAATTGCGCCAGCGTCTGCCGCGTGGTGTTGGTCAGGTGCGGCCGCGTACCGCCCTCGATCTGCGAGAGGTAGCTCTGGCTGATCTTCGAGCCGGTTTCGGCCTCGATGGCCCGCACCAGCTCCTGCTGGTTCATCGCCCGGTCCAGGCCGCGCAAGCTGCCCTCGACCTCGCGCAAATATCGGATTTTTTCGCCAAGCTTCATAGACAGTGGACAGTTCCCAGTTCTCAGTTTTCAGAATCCGGCTTGTGTGCCCACTCCTGCCGCTGTCATCCTGAGCGAAGCGAGGGATCTGCGTATCGTTCATTTGCGACAGGGTGGAAGGTGCAGAGCGCCTCGCCAGCGATGGTAGTTCAATTCCCTTCAAACCACCATCGCAATCTGCAATAACAATATCGCTGATTGCAATAGAATGCAAGGGGTTTGTAGAAATATTTTTTCGGCGCATGGATTTTCATTGGATTTTTGCCCGCGGCCCCTGTAAATTCAGGGTCGTAGGGCCTTCCCCGCTCTCGCCCATACACAAAAGGAGGTCAACCATGCCCAATCCTGTGATTCATTTCGAGATTCTCGGCAAGGACAAGGCGCTGCTGGAGGCGTTCTACAAAGATGTCTTTGACTGGCAGATCGATCCGGTGATGGACGAATACTCCATGGCCATTCCCGGCGACGGCGGAATCAAGGGCGGCATTGGGGCCATGGGCCCAGGGCGCGAACACGTCACTTTCTATATTGCCGTCAAGGACATAAAGGCCATGCTGGCGACCATCGAGAGCAAGGGCGGCAAGGTGGGCTTTGGTCCGCACACCATTCCCGACGGCGGCATCATCGCCGGTTTCGAAGACCCCGAAGGCCACCTGATCGGCATGATCCAGCCCGCGCAGGGGATGTAATGGGTGATTTTCCCCGCTGGAAAGAGCAAGATTTTTATTGCCTTTTCCGCAGAAGATCTGTATAGTAGCGAGTGAGACGCTCCTCCTCAAGGGACGAGCTCTAATTCCGAGGCCCGCACGCAAGTGCGGGCTTTCGTGCAATTGGAGGGGCATTATTCACTTCATTGCCTATCTTGACGAATTTGGACACATCGGTCCTTTTATCAGCCGAACCCACCCAATGCACAACACTAGTCCGGTTTTTGGGTTGGGTGGTTTCATGCTTCCGTCGAACAAGGTGAGAGAATTTGCAACCTGGTTTTACCAACTTAAGTGTCGCCTCTTGCAATTTGAGATCAACCGCGACGGAATACCAGCCTACCGATGGGAGAAAAAGGGCGCGGCTCTCTTCACGACGACAAACGTTCTTCGATATGCCGAGCTCCGGCATGCGACCTTCCGCCTAATGAATCGTATAGAGAAAGATGGCGGAATTGTGTTTTATGTTGGAATACAAAAGACGCATTCACCGGAGACCAACAGCCCCAAAGACCTTTATTGCACGGTTCTCCACGAGTCCATCAAACGGCTCGATCAGTATTGCTTGAGCCGAAACGCTCACTTCCAAATGCTCTTGGATGAGCAGGAAGATAGTTTTCGAAGCCAGATCGTTTCTGAAGCCTCCAAGCAGATGTTTGGGGAAGCACGGAAGACAATGATTGAGCCTCCTATACAAGCGGAGAGCCATCTTTTCCAGACGCTGCAATGTGCAGACTGGCTTTGTGGGCTGATCGGTCGCGTGGGATGCTATCAAGTTCTTCCCCAGGAGTACGACGATCTGCAATGGACAGAGAAGTATTTCATTAACCGACTACGCAGGGTTGCGCCTACTAGCGGCATTCGACGGCAAAGAACTGGGCGGGGCGTCGCCCAGGTATTGATCGACTAAAAATCGGCTTACGCCGCGAAGTCGATGAAGCCGCGCTGCGGGTCGGTAGCGATCAATTTCACCGTGACGCTGTCGCCCACATCCAGCCCCTTGCCGCCCTGGACCAACATGCCTTCTACGTGGGGATCGAGGGTGCGGACAAACGTCCCGTAGTGGTTGACGCCGGTGACAATGGCGCGGAAGCTCTGGCCGATGCGCGGGTGCAGCACCACGGCGGCGATGCGCTTCTGCATCTCGCGCTCGACCTTGCGCGAGGCGTCTTCCATCAGCGTGCAGTGCTGGGCGATGGCATCCAACAAACCTTCCGAATAGGGCTGCGGCTGGCTGGCCAACAAAGCTTTCAAGATGCGCTGCGTCACCACGTCGGGAAAGCGGCGGTTGGGCGCGGTGGAGTGGGTGTAATCCTGCACCGCCAGGCCGAAGTGGCCGGGAGAGGTTTCGTTGGGCTTGACCATCACGTACTCGCCGGGGCCCATCAGCTTGACGATGCCCAGCGACAAGTCGGGAAAGTGCTCCGGGTCCTTGCGTTTTTGCGCCAATAGAAAATCGTTGAGCGCTTTGGAGTCGGGCTCGATGGGCAGGGTCGCACCAAGGCCGGCGGCCAGTTCGACGATGCGGTTCCAGCGCTTGGGAATGCGCACCACGCGGCGGATGGAAGCCACCCGAGCGTCGTCGAAGAGCCGGGCGATGACGCCGTTGGCCGCCACCATGAACTCCTCAATCAGGCTGGTGGCGCGGTTCTTCTGCAACTGCGCGATCTCGACCGCCTCCTGGGCCAGCAGAATGGGGCGGGTCTCGATGGTCTCCAGATCGAGCGCGCCGTGCTGGAAGCGGCAATCCAACATGCGCCGCGCCGCCTCATCCTGCAATTTGACCTGATCGGCGAGCTTCTCGTTGGCCGCCACTTTGGCCGGAGCCGCTCCCTTGCCCTCGAGCCAGGCGCCCACGGCGTTGTAGGCCAGTTGGGCGTGGTTGCGCACCAGAGCGCTGCAGGCCTTGCCGTCGCTGACCGAGCCATCGGCAGCCACCGTATATTCGACCACCATGGCCGCGCGGTCGGCATTTTCGTTGAGCGAAGTCACGCCCTCGGAGAGTTCGGCGGGCAGCATAGGGAAGACCTTGACCCCGGTGTAGACCGAGGTCGTCTCGCTGCGGGCGTGACTGTCGAGTGGCGAACCGCGATGCACGCGGCTATCCACGTCGGCGACGCCGATCAGCACGCGGATGCGCCCATCCGGCAGCTTCTCCGCCCACTCGATCTGGTCCAGATCTTTGGATTCGTCGTTGTCGATGGAGGACCAGAGCAGGGAGCGAAGATCCTTAGCTCCGGAGGCGGCTCCGGGCGCGGCGACGGTCTCTGATTGGGCCTCGATGCAGGCCAATTCGGCTGCCTGGGCGGCGGTGAGATCGGGCTGAAAACCGTGCTCCAGCATGGACGCATGAGCCGCGGCCACCAGGTTGAAGTGATAGGGGTGTTCGGAATGCATGAGGGTTTTCTCTCCTTCACTGCGAAGAGAAAGCCTACCACGACGGGTGGACGGCCGTGCAGAGAGGAAGAGGCGGGCGGCCAAATGCGGCCTTCCCATGCAGATCGAATCAACCTAAGTCTCTGACCGCGGGGTATTTGTGCCGGAACTTCCCCGGTCTCAAGATGGAGACCGGGGGCGCCCTCGGTGATACGGCACAATGCGGCAAAAACCTAGTTGGTGCTGCCGGGAGCGATGACGTCGACCGTCAGGTACGCATTGTGGCTGACCACGACATTGTTCACATTGCTGGTGGCGGTGATGGTCAGCGTGGCCACGCCCAGCGATGTGCCGCTGGTGTTGGCGGTGCTGAGATTGGTCGAGGTGCAGCCGATCCCGGCCACGCCCACGCCGGCAAACAGCAGCAAGAAGACCAACAAACGCCCTCCCCGCTCCCCGGCGACGCGGCGGAGGAAAGTGCGGGTCCGTTTGCCGAAGGGCAGCAAAAAGCATCCCAGCAGAGCCAGTGCCGTGCCGCCCAGCGCGCGCGGCCAGATCTGTTTGCGGCCGGCGCTGGCCGTGCTGACGCTGCCTGTGGTGAAGGTGGCCACGGTAAAGGTGACGCTGCCGGGAAGCGTCGTCAAGGTGTACGGCGAGGGAGTGCAGGTGAGGTAGTCCTGTGAGGGAACGGAGCAGACGACCTGAATCTCGCCGCTGAAGCCGCCCAATCCGCTGACGATGAAGTTCGCCGACCCCATGGCGCCCTTCACGATCGTCACATTCTCAGGCGGGTTGGTGGAGGCGGGAGCGACGGAGAAGTCCTGCACGGTGAGGGAGGGCAGCGGCAGCGAGGTCGCGCCGGCGTAATAGGTGTCGCCGAGATAGACAGCGATCAGCCCATTCAAATACACGCCCGCCGGCAGCGCGCAGGATTCGGATACGGCCAGCGTGGCCACCGACTCATCGCTCACGCCCAACTCGGAGAGCGTCGCCGAGCCAATCAAAGTTGTGCCGTTGAGGAACTCGACAGTCCCCGTGGGATAGGCCTCCAGCGTGGCCTGCGCGTCGGGAATGACCGTCGCCGTGAAGATCACTGTGCCGTCTGGCGCAACCAGCGTGGTGTTCACCGTCAGCTTGACGATGGTGTTGATCTTGGCGGTCACAGTGATGGTAATGGTGGTTGTGGACGAGGGTCCGTAGATGGTGCTGCCGCCGTATACCGCCTGGATGACGTGCGTTCCCACCGCCAGCGCGCCTGCCGCCAGCGTAACCTGCGCCGTACCCGCCGGGGTAAGAGTGACCGTGGTCAAAAGCGGCGTGGTGGCGTTGAGGTCGTTGAAGGCTACTGTACCCGTAGGGATGCTGGTCACGGTGGGATCGACCGAGGTCACCTTGACGTTCAGAACCACCGACTGGGTGAGGTCGACGATCTGCGATGCCGCCACATTCACCCAGTTGATGGCGGAGTTGGCGGGGGTAAAGATGGCCAGATTGGCGCTGGTCGAGTTGGCGAAGATGGTCGTGGCGCCGGTCGCGCAACAGGTGTAGACGGCCTCGATGTTATGCGTCAACCCGGTTTGCAGGGCGGCGACGGCTCCCGCAAGGGGAACGGATCCCGCGGAGACGGTGATGGAGGCCTGGCCGTTGGCCTGCAGGGTGGCCGTACCGAGAACGGCGCCGCCCTCCGAGGTGTCGATGAAGGCGATTGTGCCTGTGGGAGTGGTGGTTACGCTGGAATCGCTGGAGGCGACGGTGGCCGTCAGCGTCACCGAAGCGCCCGTGAGCACGCTCTGCGCCGCGGTCACCCAGGTCACCTTCGAGGAGACGGTCGCCGTGATGGCCAGGCTGCTGCTGCTCGAGGAAGAAAAGTACGGCGCCGTGTTGCTGCCGTTGTAGGCGGCCACGATCTGATGCACGCTTCCGGCCGCCAGAGCCCCGGTTCCCAAAGGCAGCGAGGCGGAGCCGGTCAACCCCACCTGCGCCGTGCCCAGGGTCGCTCCGGTGGTGGAATCGGTAAAGAGGACGGTGCCTGTCGGGATCAAGGTCACTCCAGCGTTGGCCGAGGAGACCTGCACGGCGAGCGTAAGCGTCGACAACTCACCGATATTCTGGGGCTGGGTAATCCAGGTCACCTTCGAGGTAGCGGGCACGGTGATCACGATATTGGCCGCGCTGGTGGTGGAAGGTGCAAAAAAGGTGTTGGGCGCTGTCGTATTGCCGCCATACGCCGCCTGCACGGTGTGCGTCATCCCCGGCGTCAGCGGGTTCGTCGCCACGGTAAGCGTGGCCGTACCGAGGACGCCGTTGACGGTAACTGCGGCCGAACCCAACTGCGTAGCGGTGGTCAGATCGGTGAAGGTCACCGTGCCGGTGGGGATGCTGGGTACCGTTGAATCGTTGGAGGCCACCGTGGCCGCCAATGTCAGACTGCTGGTGGGCGATACCGATTGCGAAGCCGTAGCCCAGGCCGTGGTGGAGGCAGCCGCCACTCCGATGGCGACGGTATTACTCGATGCCGTTGAGAAATACGGCGCTGCGGAACTGTTGCCGTTATAGGTCGCCATCAGCGAATGACTGATTCCCGAGGCCAGCGCGCCCGATCCCACTGTGTAGGTCGCCGACCCGGAGACTGTCACGCCCACGGTGCCCAGCGGCGTTCCGGTGGTGAGATCGGTAAAGGTGACGTTGCCCGTAGGCACGCTGGTCACCGATGCATCGTTTGAACTGACCACCGCCGTCAACGTCAGGCTGGCGGTTGAAGCGATGGTCTGCGGGTTGGTCGTCAATTTCACCTGCGCCGCCGCGGGAACGGTAATGACGATGTTGCTGGGGCTGGTGCTGGAGCCCTGAAAGAGGGGGTTGGCAGAATTGACGGTGCCGCCGTAGACGGCCTGAATCGTGTGCGTAATCCCCGTACTCAACGGATTGGGGTTGATGGATACGGTGGCCGTCCCATTGCTCCCGACCGCTGCTGTGCCCAGTTGGAGATTGGTGGTCAGATCGGTGAAGGTGACCGTGCCGGTGGGAATCGCGCTTACGGTGGAATTGCCCGAGACAACTGCCGCCGACAGCGTCAGGGTGCTGGTGGGCAGAACCGTTTGCGAGCCGGTTGTCCAAGTGATGATCGAGGCCGCGGGAACGCCGATGGCGATGCTGTTGGCTGTGGAGGCCGCCGCGAAATATGGCGTGGTGGTGGTGTTGCCGTTATAGGTAGCTGTCAGATTGTGGACAACCCCCGTGGCCAACTGACCGGCTGGCAAGCCCAGTGAGGCGATCCCGGTGGAAGTACTGACGCTTACCGTGCCCAGACTGACGCCGTTATCGAAGAAAGTGACTGTCCCCAAAGGATAGCTGGCGATGGTCGGATCGTTGGAGAGCACCTGCACCGTCAGCGCCAGCGCCGTAGTTGGCGTGATGGTTTGCTTGGCCGTCAGCCATTGCACCTGCGCCGCCGCCGGAACCAGGATGCCGGCGCTGATGGTGGCCGGGGAGTAGAGGAGTGCGGTGGTGATGGTTCCTGTGATGCAATTGCAGTTGTAAGTCGCCGCGATGGTGTGGTTGAGGCCCGTCGCCAGGGTGGCCGTCGCTCCCGACAAGGTGGCTTGTCCCGCAGTGACGGTAATCGACGCTGTGCCGTTGTTCAATTGCACCGGCGAGCCCAGGCTGTTGCCGTTGTCGCTGAAGCTCACCAGACCGGTGGGGGTGCTATTGACGGTCCCGCCCGCCGGGCTCACTGTCACCTGGAAGGTCGCCGTCGTTCCGGAAGAGATCACCGCCGGCAGGCTTGGCGTCCATACGATCGAGTCGGCCAGCGGACTGGGAACGGTGATGCTGCCGCTTTGGGAGGCGGCGAAGGTCGCCACGCCCGAGTAACTGGCCACCAGATTATGGATGGTTCCAGCTTCCAGCGTCCCTGCCGGCAGCGAATAAGAGACTGCGCCGTTCGACAGGGGAACGTTGCTCACCACCGGAACATTTGTCTGCAACGCGCCGGCGACGGGATCGTAATAGCTGTCGACAAAGTTGAGGTCGCCCGAAGGGTGAACACCCGCGGGCACGTTGAGAACCGAACTTGGCGCCGGGCTCACCGTTGCCGCGAGCGTCAGCGGGGTGGATGCGCTGATGGTCTGCGCCTGCGTGGTCCAGGTGGTTTGCGAATTGGCCTGGACCGCGGCCTCGAACTGATCGGTGATGGTGGAGATCGGCCCATAGTAGTTCGCGTCGCCGCTGAAGGTAGCCTGAAACGCATGCATCACGCCGGCGGCAATGTTGGCCAAACTGGAATAAGTCAAATAGCACTCATAGTCCGATTCTTGATTGCTCTGGGCGGGGGGCCCCGACGTCCAGTCGGGAGTCAGTACGGTACAGAGTTGAATCGTGGAGGCGCCGGTGTACAGGGGCGTATCGTAAAAGGTCATCGATGCGCCCGGCGGAGTGGCAATCGTCGGGTCGTTCGACTGCACATTTGCATCCAGATTCAGCGACCCTCCCGAAGTGACGGTAATCGGCGAGGCGAGCAGCACGTTGTACCAGTTGATGGTGTCGTTGGGGGTGCTGGTGCCTTCGGCCTGATCCCAGTTGTTGACCAATCTCTGGGCGTCAACCACACCTAGCCCCGAGGTCAGATCGTAGCCCGTTGCTGCCGTGAAGCCGATCTGCTGCGCCGCTCCGCAACCCGCGCTGCCCGCGCCGCAGGGCAACAGGGCGCTGCCCTGGGTAACGTCCGCATACACCCCGCTGGTTTGGGCCAACGCATAGAGCACTGGATTCAGATTGCCCTGAGCGCCGTTCTTTTGCTCAACCAGGGCCGCGATGCCGGCAAAAAGAGCCGCTGCCGCACCACTGCCGCCGCTGCGCACCAGGGTGCATCCGGCAGCCTGCGCGCTCGCGCTCAGGCAGAAGGCCAGGCCGGGATTGACGCTCGTGTCGATGGCGGTGGGCAAAGCCAGATCGGGGAGAAGCCGAAAGCCGGAGTTCATCGTTGCAGCACTGGCAACTGCCGACGCAGCCTTCGCGCCTGTCGCCTGACTCAGCCAGCCTTTATACGCACTTTGCAACGCCTGCGGCGTCGCGGACGACGCGACCGTTGCTGCCGGGGCGGCCAATGCCGCCTGCCAACTGGGCGCATCGTACAGCAGAGTGTTGCCGCCGCCGCTGGCGTACGCAGGACTGGCTGCGCTCAATGGAGACCATGCCGTCCATTGGCCGCTGCCCGAAACGCCAAAGGCGACTGACCCGACGGCCGTGTTCCAGGGCGTGGAAGCCAGGGCGTTCACCCCATAGCCGCTGCTCACCGCGGCCGTTCCCCCGGCTGATTGGCAGGCTGCCGCACCGCTGTCGCCCGTGGCTGCAACCACGGCAATCCCCTCAGCCGCTGCCTGGCGATAGAGAGCCGCGTAAAAGGCCTGGTGCGCCGTGCTCATCGATGCTTCGCAGGACGTGTAGTCCACGGCGACCGTCGAGGCCAGATGCTGGTCGACGATCGCCGCCAAAGAGAGATCGATGCCGTCGGTAGCCGCGGTGGTCGCCGCCGGAGCCACGACAATCTGCGCCCCCGGAGCCGCCGCTCCCGCCCATGAAGCAGCCAGCACTGCCGCCGGTTCGTCCGCGGTCAGGCCTGGGTCTGCGCCGTCGGAAAGCACCGTGAGCGAGCCGGCCGGCAATCCAAAGGTGGAGCGGAATGCGGCCACGTCGCTGGTGAGGAGGTTGCTGCGCGCGGCGATGGCGATGGTCTGCCCGGCGCCCTGCACACCGGCCGCCTGAAGCGGGTTCCAGTGCAGCAATTGCCCCATCAGTTGCGGAGTCAGCGCCTCGGCCTGGGCCGGGGAATTCCCGGCTGCCAGCGCCGCGGCCGGGGTGGTCACAGCCAGAGGCGCGGTCAGGGCCGGGGCAGACAAAGTACCGTCCAGCGAAACCAGGCCTTGCACCAGCGGCTGAAAGACGCCTGGAACAGAGATACCGCCGGTGAGCGTGGCGCGCGTTGCACCCTTCATCGCAATCAGGTCAACCTGCGTCTGAAAAGTCTCTTCCACCTGGGCAACGGTGCCGGAGAACTCGATCCAGCCCAGCCCGGCGGGAAGCGGCGCAACTTGAAAACCCTGGCCGGCCAACCAGGCGGCGATGGCGTTCACGTCCGCGGGCGCATTGGCGAAGGCCGCGGCAAAGGCCGGAGGGGTGAGCCACTGGTGGTACTGCGGCGAGCGGGAATCCTGCAACCCGGTCAATGCCGCGCTGAGCGCCTGCTGCCGTGCAGCCGAGGGCTGCAAGAGCAGCAGCATCCGCTCCAGTTGCATTCCGCCGGGCGCCGCGCCCTGATCGACCGCCAAAGGCGGCAAGGGAGGCTTGCTGGCGGGAATCACCACCGCCGCCGAGTTCCGCCAGTCGCCGCTGAGACGAGTGGCTGGAGTCTGGGCCGCTGCGGGGATCACGCCCCCCAGGCAGGACAGGACGAGGACTGCAAGCGGCAAAGCGATGCTCTTTGAATGTGCCATGTGCCTCATTGATTTCGAACCTTGAAAGCGGGACGCCCGATTGCCCAATCGCAGGAGAGACGTTCTCTCATTCTCACTCATCGATCTGCATTCCGCCCGGTCTCGATTCAGGCCGGGCCGCGCGGTGCGCAATCTTTCGCCCCGATTGTAGAACGGCGGAGAATTAACCGGTGGAATTATCTTGCGTGCGGCGCGGGAAGAGTTGCCAGAGAGTAATTTCCCGCGCAGAAAAATGGCCCCCGGCGCGGAATCTCCGCCGGAGGCCATAAATTGCGGTTGCCCGCTTCTATTGAATGCCGAGGTCGCTGAGCACCTTGGGCTTGGGTTCGTCGACGGCCAGCAGGTTGTGGCAGGCGGCGCAGTCGTTGGTAATGCTCTTGCCGTCCTTGGAGCTGTGATCGCCGTCGTGGCAGCGATAGCAGCCCGGATAGCTCATGTGGCCGATGTGGTTGGGGTGCGTTCCCCAGGTCACCTTCATCTCTGGAAAGACGTTTTGCGTGAAGATGTTGACCAACCCCTCGCCGGCGGCTTTCACCAGACCGGCCTTGGCGGCCAGGACCTCGGGATGTTCGCTGCGATAGAAGGCTTCAAGACCGGCAGGGATCTTGGCCCGCGCCTCGGCCTCGGTGGCGTAGTCGGCCTTGAGCAATTCCAGGCTCTTCTTATGCACCCAGGGCAGTTCGGGACTGACCGCGCCCTCGGCCATGGCCCGGTTCAGAGCGTCTTCGGCGGTCTGCATGGTGTGCGAGGCGCGGTTGTGGCAGTCGACGCAATCCATCACCCTGCGCTCGCCCTGGGGAATGCCGGCGCCGGCGGTCGAGGCAGCAAACTCCGTCGTCGAGCCGTCCGCATTGCGCTTCTGCACCCAGGGAATGGTTGTACGCGTGGGATCGGTGGTCACATATTCGATGTGGCCCAGATGCACGCCGTGGATGCCGGTCAGGTGAGAGAGCGAATCCCGTCCGCCCAGGTGCAACACCACCACCGTCTGTGTCTCGGAGTTCAACTCGTCATCGGCAAAGGAAGACTTGACCAGCAGTTTTTCGCCGATGAAGCGGGCCGGGGTGTGGCAGCCCTCGCAGATCTCTCGCGCCGGGCGCAGGTTCGTCACCGGGGAGGGGATCGGCATGGGATAGCTGGGAATCAGCTTGGGAGCCAGACCCGCAACCGGATGCAGCGCGACCTCAATCAACTGCTTGGTGCCGTTCACCTTGGCCTCGAAATACGATTGCGCTCCCGAGCCGATGTGGCAGGCCACGCAATCCACATGGGAGTGCGCCGAGACCTTGTAGGCCGCATACTCCGGGTGCATCACATGGCAGGATTGACCGCAGAACTGCGGCGAATCCATGTACGAGGCGCCGCGGTAGCTGGCCACCGCCACGATCAGCAGATTGATGATCGTCGCCACAAAAACCACATCCAGACCATGGCGGAAGATCTTGTCGTTGAGATCGATCTTGGGGTACTCGGCGGGAACCAGACCCGCCTTGGTCAGCCTGCGGCGGCGCAGCAACATGCCGATGGGGATCAGCAGCAGGCCCGCAATAAAGAACGCCGGCAGGATGAGGAAGAAGATAATGCCGAGGTAAGGATTGTCGTTGGCCCGGCCAAAGAGTTCGACCGCCCAGTAACCGGTCATGGTGATGCCCGAGGCAGTGGTCACCGCGCCGCCGGCCAGACTGAGCGGGTTATTGCCGAAAAACAGCGCCGGCCGCACCCAGCCAACGCGAATCGTATTGAAAAAAGACACTTGAATCTCCCTGCACAAATAGAGATGGCCCGCCGCACCCGGCGGGCCGGATCGAACCTGCTTACTTCAAGCTGCGGAAGTAGGCGACGACTTCCTTGATCTGGGCGTCGCTGAGCTTGTCCTTGAAGGACGGCATTCTGTTCTTGCCGTTCTTGACCGAGTCGATCATCTGCGCCGCGGTGAGTTTCTTCATGTCGGCGTCGGAGGCCGGCTTGATTTTGAGATTCTTGGCGATTGTGCTGTCTGCGGCGCCGTTGACGCCGTGGCACATCTGGCACTTGGCTTTGTAAGTTGACTCGCCCGACGATTGGGCAAAACAAAGCGCGCCGATCGAAAGAACGGCCGCGGCCAGAAGCGCCTGCGCGCGATAAGTCGTTTTCATGGGGGTCTCCTTGCGCCGCAATCGCTTCAACCGAGGGGAAGTGCGATTGAGCGCAAAATGGTTGCGGGGGCTTTCCCCTCGCTGGTTGGATGAAGTCGAAAAAGGCCGGAACGCGGTTGGCGGCGCTCCGGCCCTTCCCAGTTTACTTCAGGTTGTGGAAGTATGCGGCGCAATCCTTCACCTGAGGGTCGGTCAGGCCGGCCACCGGCTTCATCTTGCCCTTGCCGCTCTTGATGGCGGCAATCACCTGGTCCAGGGTCAGCTTCTTCATATCGGGATCAGAAGCCGCCTTGATGCCCATGGCCTTGGCCATAGAGGGATTGGGAACGCCCGCGGGACCGTGGCACATCTTGCACTTGGCATTGTACGTCGCTTCGCCGCCGGATTGCGCGAAGCACACGGCGCTGGCCACGGCAACTACCACGGCCAACACCACCTGGGAACGGAACATCTTGGTCATCGAATGACTCCTTGAATTACCGCCAGTCAAGCCGTAAAAAGAGCGCCTGCCGCCGGAATCTCTTTTTCGTTTTCGGCTCCGCATCGCATCGGTCCGGAAACGCTCTTTTCAAATCCTGCCAGAGCGGCGCATACGCCGCGCCGCCGCGTTCACCAACCTGTCAGCGGATTCATCCTCAAGCTAAACCCAGCCGGGCTGGATTTGACAAGAAAGAAAACCTAAAATGCGCGGCATATTTCCGCACGTTGCATTTTGAAACCCTCTGTCCAGTCAGATGCAGTCCGCACAAACCTCCCGCTCACTTCAGAAAGGAACGGAAGTAATCGACCGAGCCCTTGATCTCGGCCTCGGTCAGGCTGTTCTTGTAGGGCTGCATCTTGCCCATGCCGTTGCGGGTGGCGTCGATCATCGCCTGCAGCGACATCTTTTTCACCTCGGGATCGCTGATTGGTTTCACCTTCAGGGTTCTGGCCATGGTGGTGTCGGCCATGCCGGCGGCTCCATGACAATTCAAACATTTGGTCTTGTAGACCGCAACGCCCGGATTCTGGGCGAAGCTCAGAACGCCGGCTGCAATCAAGACCGCCGCCAGCGCCGCAGAAAATCGAGTGCTCTTGCTCATGCTGCTGCTCCTGAAATCCCCCGGGCCGCAGTTGCGGTCGAGCGGGTTTCTTCAGGAGGATCGACGAAATCGCCCACAGCGCGACAGATCTCGGGAAGACCACCCGGAACGATCCGTAAACACGGGAGAGGATGGGTTGCAAAGATAGAAGGAAAGGGGCAAAGCCGAAAATCGGCCCGCCCTCCCCTTCCCGTTGATTCGGCCTAGAACGCGACCTTCACGCCCAGGGTTAAGGCACTGCCGTGCAGGTTGCGCGCGGGCAAGCCACTGGTTCCGTTTCCGCTGGCGATTGAACCGATAGCGTCCGGGGTCCACCCGGTAGAAGAACTGCACGCTGGCGCCATGGCGGTGAAGCCGTGCTGCAGCCAGACTCTACGCATCGGTACCACCTCGAATGCATTCATTTGCTCTCGCCGCGTGCGCTCAAACCATCGCACTCTGCAACCGCAACCGGGCCCCTTCCGCGGCGGAACGACCAGCCGGCGGCAGAGTTCCGCGCGTCCCGTTGCAGCAGGCGTTCCATGAGCGAAGCACCACTCCCTGCGCGCATCCTACGTCTTGCTTCGCCGCCCAACGGTGATTTCTGTCACATACGGCGGGAATTCGGATTCCCGTCCGATTTTCCTGCCACAAAGTGACATATCTACGGCGCGGGCGCAAGTCTCCGCTCGTCTTTGACTACCCGTCCTGCTGAGTGCAATCCCCGTTTTGAACGTCTTTCTGCTCCTGGCCGGAAGAGGACCCCGGACAAATCCCGCCATTTAGCCTCCCCGAGCCGAATTGGAGGCGCTTCCCAGAACGGGAGAGCCGGCGCGATAAAAACCGATTGCATTGCTGCGGAGACCGCAATCGCACAGCATCGCCGGGAAAGCCGTCCGAGCCAGAAGGTGAAGTTACCTCCGAAACGCGGCAGAAAGCATCGTAGAAGCGTCCCATAGGCGTGAGGCCCATCACATCTTTGCGCCCAACCCATCGCGCAGACTTTGGAAGGGAAGAGTCTCTACGCAAGAGGCTTGGAGTTCTTGCACTGCGAACGCATCCCCAGCGGCCCGGTGCGAGGTTCAGCCCAAGAATCGGCTGAAAGGGCAAGGCCATGGCCAATCGAGAGAACCTGGCGGAAGCACAAACGCGGCAACGGCACCCCACGCGGCAGGTTCCTGTGGGTTGCGCGGCCTGCTCCAATCGCCGCCCCGGATGGTTCTGTTCCCTGGGCAGTGCGGTACTCGCCGATCTGGAACTGGCTACCACCACCATCTCCCTGACCGCCCAGTCTCCCCTTTTTACCGCCGGCGAAGACGCCCGCTGCCTCTATCTGATCTGCGGCGGGTATTTGAAATTGACCGCCGGCAAGCAGAAAGACCGGCAGATGATTGTGCGCGTCGCCGGCCCGGGCTCCATGCTGGGACTCTACGCAGTGCTCTCGCACGGCGTTTACGAAGTCTCCGCCGAGACGCTGACGGAGGCGCAATTGCGCCCGGTCGAGCGGGAACGCTTTCTGGGCTTTTTGCGCAGCCACAAGGAGGCGCAGATGCGCGCCGTGCAGTGCATCTGCCAGGAGTATCGCTTTGCCCTGCAGGATGCCTGCCGCATCGCGCTCAGTGAGACGGTGGCGGCGCGGCTGGGCCGGCTTTTGCTCGAACTCGCCCATCAGATCGGCGAACACCTCAACGGGGGCGGATTCCGCTTTCCCCTGTTGCTGACCCACGAAGAGATGGCCTCGATGACCTGCACCACGCGCGAGACCGTCACCCGCACCCTGGGCCAGTTCCGCAAAGAGGGCTGGATCTCGATCGAGGATTCGCTCATCACCATCTTTCATCCCGAGCGTCTGCAAACGCTGACTTAGGGCGATTCCAGAATGGCTTGCGGCGTTTTTCTCACCTCCGCGTTGACGGTGGTCGCTTCTTCATCCATTTTTCTTCGTTTTCCGATTCCCCACGGCCCTGCCGCGCCGTCCAAGAGCTATCATCGGTGTGGGAGTTCCGATACCCTATGATGCGAATCCTAGCGAGTCTTTCCGCTGTTCTTTTTGCAAGCTGCTTGGTTTTTGGCCAGAATCCAGCGCCCGTCGCGGCTCCCGCCAACTCCGCAGCCAGCGCAGAGAGCCCCGAGATCCGGGAGTTCCAGAAGATTGAAGACTCCTGGTCGATCGCCATCAACCAGCGCGATCAGTACGCCCTCGAGCTGGTGCTTTCGCCCCTTTTCATGGACGTTTCAGCCAGCGGCGACATCACCACCCGCAACCAGCAACTGGCCAGCCTGGTCGCCGGTGAAGACAAAACCCTGCATCTGGAGCAGCGGGTGATTACCGTGCGTATGTTGGGCGACATCGCCGTGGCCAATGGGACCTATTTTCTGCATCACAAAGCCGGCGCCGCCCAGGTGGACGAAAAGGGCGTCTTTACCCATGTCTTCGAGCGCCTGCGCGGCGGCTGGGTGTGCATCAACTCCCAGCGCACCGTTCTGCGCGAGGACTCCAACGGCAAGCCCAAGAAGCAGTCCAACGCCGAGATGCCCTTCCACCTCCCGCTCTTCTCTAAATAGGGCATACAAGCCGCTCCCAAGTGAATCGAAGCGGCTGCGCCTTTTTGCGGCGTGGTCCAAATCGACACGATTGCTCACGGCGTCCGCATGTGCGCCGATAAGCGAATTGTGTGTCTTTGAAGACCCTGCGCCCTTTCATGGCCAGGACGGGTTTCTCCGGCGCTCCAACATCGATGGCGGCACCCTCCTCATTTCTGCAGATCTGGCGAGTTTTGCTTAGCCGGGCCCAGCCTCCAGTTTCTCCCGGATTTACCCACACCAAAGGGACATACGTTTGACAACAGGGAGATCTGTTCTTCATGAAGCTACTAAAGCGCTCTTCGCTTGGCGTCAACCTAATCGCCTCTTCTCTTTTTGCGGTCACCATCATTGGCGTGATTTTCGCTGCGATTGGGTGGCATCTGGAGGGCACCCGAATCCGCAGTGAGGCGGCGCAAGCGGTCGCCCTGCAATCCGATGTCGTCCTCGGCCAACTGGCGACCATCGATCAGCTTTCTCGCGCTCAAGTCGAAAGCGCCATGCGCGTTTTGGTTGAAGAGGGCCAGCACAAAGGGGAGCCTTCGTTGAAGGGAACCGTGAGTCTGGCCGGAAAAGAGGTTCCCGATCTCCATCTGGGCGTCGAGTCGCAGGTGCAGAACTTCTCCCTGGTGGATCACGTCAAGACCCTGGAGGGCGGCACCGCCACGCTGTTCGTGTGGGACGGCAGCAGTTTTATCCGCATTTCCACCAATGTCATCAAGCCCGACGGTTCGCGGGCGGTGGGCACGACTCTGGACCCCAAGGGCAAGGCTTATGCGGCGCTGACCCAAGGGCGATCCTTTACCGGCGTGGTCGACATTCTCGGCAATCCCTACATCACTTCGTATGTCCCCATGCTGGATGCCAGCGGCAAGATGGTGGGCGCCTGGTACACCGGCTACCGTTTGGATTCGATCGCCTCGCTCAGCAAGAGCATCCAGGAGACCACCATCCTGGAACATGGGTTTGTCGCCCTGCTCAAACCCACCGGTGCGGTCGTCTCCCACGGTCAGAACATCGCCGACCAGGCCCTGTCCAGCTTGCTGGAACAACCCGATGGCTGGAGCCTGCATCGGGAGACTTTTCCCGCCTGGGGCTACACGGTTCTGACCGCCTATCCTCAGTCGGACGTAACCGCGCGTCTGCTTAAAACGATGGCGACTCTGGCGGGGGGCATTCTGATCCTCTCCGGTCTGAACCTGTTGATGCAGTTTCTACTGCTAGACCGCCAGGTGTTGCGCCCGGTGCGCTACCTGACCGAGCGCTTGGAACATGCCGACCTGAACACCCTGCTGGAGACCGATCACACCGACGAAATCGGCACCTTGACGAATGGCTTCAACGAATTCGTGCTGCGCCTTCGGCAAGCCATGCTGAAGGTGCGCGACGGTTCGGCAACCACCACGGCGCAGTCCGGCGAGATTCGCGAGATCTCGCAGAGCGCTGTCGCCCGCAGCGCCGAACAGCGCCAGTTTGCGGCCGATGCATCCAACGACGCAACCCGCCTGGCGGCCTCCATCGACAACACCGTCCACCACACCGATGAAGCCACCGGGCACACCCGCCAGGCGGCCGCGGCAACCCGCCAGGGAAATGAGCAGGTGGCTGCGGCGGTCACCCTGATTCAGGGGCTGGCGGAGGCCACACAGCAGAGCGCCAACCGCATCTCCACGCTGACCGAACGCACCCGGGAGATCGGCGCTATCGTCGGCGTCATTCAAGAGATTGCCGCCGGCACCAACCTGCTGGCGCTCAATGCTTCGATCGAGGCGGCCCGCGCCGGCGAGCATGGACGCGGCTTCGCCGTTGTCGCTGGCGAGGTTCGCCGTTTGGCCGAACGTACCGCCCAGGCGACCCAGCAGGTCTCCGCTCTGGTCAGCGGCATCGAAGAAGAGACCGGGCACGCCTCCCGCGGCATCTTGTCGGCCTGCGCCCAGGCAGCGCAGGGCGCGGAGGCCATCTTCAGCTTGAACACCACCTTCGAGCGTATCGCCACCCTGGTCATCGAAGTCGACAGCCGCATGGCGCAAATTGCCAGTGCATCGCACGATGAAGCGACCATTGCCGGCGAGGTGGGCAAGACCATGCGCAACGTTGCCGATAGCGCTCGCGAGAGCGTCGGCGGAGCGGAAATGGTGGTGGCCAAGGCCGGCGAGTTATTGCAGACAGCTCATACGCTCGAAGGCCTCGTCGAACAGTTCCACTTGCGCGAGATCCAGAAGGAGTACGAGCGCTAAGCCCGCCGCGCTCCTTGCAGGCGGATCGAGACGTGAACCAGACTGAGCGCCGCCGGAGTGACGCCGGCCATGCGGCTGGCCTGACCGATGGTGGCCGGGCGCACCCGCTCCAGTTTCTCCCGCATCTCGCGGCTGAGTCCGCTGATCGCCGCGTAGTCCAGCCACAGAGGGATCTCGACGGACTCGGCCGCCTTGAGCCTCTCGATGGACTTCTTCTGCTGCTCCAGGTAGCCGGCGAATTTGATCTCCGTCTCCACCGCGCGGGCCTCGTTGCGCATGGTGCTGCGCGCAATCGGCAGATCCACCGCGCCTGCTAAAAACACACTGTCATCCTGAGCGAAGCTGGGCGCGCCTTTTGCGTCCAGCGCAGTCGACGGACCTGCTTCTCGTCCGGTTCTCAGCAGAGCAGCCCATCCCGCCAGCAGCGGTTCCCGCTCCAGCGCAGGGAGCAGCGAGCGCAGCGCCTGCTCCACATTCACCTCGGGCCGCTTGAGCAACTGCGCCCAGGTCAGCCCTGCGGTAGCCGTCAGCGCGCCCAGACCCACCGCATGCAAGCCTGCAACCTCCACTTTGGCTGCGCGCAAGAGCGCGTCGAGCGCAGCCTGACGCGCCTGCTTGCACTCGTACTCCGCCCAGGCCTCGTCGCTTACCAGACCGAGTTTGCGCCCGTAGGGAGTGAGCCGCCGGTCGGCGTTGTCGATGCGCAGATGCAAGCGGAACTCCGCCCGCGAAGTAAACATGCGGTAGGGCTCGTTGGTGCCCTTCGAGATCAGGTCGTCGATCAGAATGCCGGTGTAACCTTCGGTCCGGTCGAGCGTGAAGGGCTTCTCGCCCTTGACCCACAGCGCCGCGTTGATGCCGGCCATCAGCCCCTGACAGCCGGCCTCTTCGTAACCGCTGGTGCCATTGATCTGTCCCGCCAGATAAAGACCTGTGAAAGCCTTGACGCGCAGCGAGCGATCCAACTCGGTGGGGTCCACACTGTCGTACTCGATGGCATAGCCGGGGCGCAGCATCTCCGCATCTTCCAGACCCGGAATGGAGTGCACAATCTCCCACTGCACCTCCATGGGCAGCGAGGTGGACATGCCGTTGACGTAGACCTCGTGGGTCTTCAACCCCTCCGGCTCGAGGAAGAACTGGTGCTGGGTCTTGTCGGGAAATTTGACGATCTTGTCTTCGATGGAGGGGCAGTAGCGTGGCCCCACGCCCTCGATGCGCCCCGAATACATCGCCGAGCGGTGCACGTTCGCGCGGATGATTCTGAGCGTCTCGGGGGTGGTGAAGGCAATGTGGCAGTCGATCTGCGGCTGAACAATTCTCTTGGTGCGAAAGCTGAAAGGAGTGGGCTCGGCGTCGCCCGGCTGGCGCTCGAAGGCCTCCCAGCGGATGGTGCGGCCATCCAACCGCGGCGGCGTGCCTGTCTTGAGCCTGCACGTGCGCAAGCCCAGCGCGCGCAGCGCCTCGCCCAGCAGCACGCTGGCCGCCTCGCCCGAGCGCCCTGCCGGATAGCGCTCTTCGCCGCAATGAATCAGCCCGTTGAGGAAGGTTCCGGTGGTGATGATGGTGGCCCCGGCGAGGAGCAATCGCCCGTCGCGCAGCTTGACGCCCGCAACCCGCCGCAACTTCTCAGTCCCCGCGTCTTTCGTCCCTGGTCCCGCAGTCCCTAAGTCCCTAGTCCCTAAGTCCCTAGTCCCTAGTCCCTGTTCCCTTGTTCCCTGTTCCCTTGTTCCCTTGTTCCCTGCCTCTTCAAACACCAGCCCCACCACCTCGGCTTGGCGAATGTGCAGGTTGGGCTGGGCCTCCAGCACCTCGCGCATCTTGACGCGATAGAGCTGCTTGTCGCACTGCGCCCGAGGACTCCACACCGCCGGGCCGCGCGAGGCGTTGAGCAGGCGGAACTGAATGCCGACGGCGTCGGCGACCTCGCCCATCACTCCGCCCAGCGCGTCGATCTCGCGCACCAGGTGGCCCTTGGCCACGCCGCCAATGGCCGGATTGCAGCTCATCTGGGCGATCAGGTCCAGATTCATGGTGATGAGGGCGGTCTTCAATCCCATGCGCGCCGCCGCCACCGCCGCCTCGCAGCCTGCGTGACCCGCTCCCACCACCGCCACATCGTATTGCTCGCTGAATGCCATCTCCCGCTATTCTACGGAAGTTTTGCTGGTGAGGCAGCGGGGGGATTCTTTGTTTCGCTCCATTGCACAAACCTCCCAGGGCAATCGCATGAAGATTTCGAGCACATCGAAAGTGGGCTTTGAAAGGGCACGATTTTACAGGCTGCGGAAAAACTCCATCGCAGGCGGGGTTTTGAAGGGGCACGGCTTTAGCCGTGCCGTAAGTGCCCCAAAATCAACGAGGGCTTTAGCCCCTGAGGGATGTATTTCGGAATCTTCGCCCTTCATTCGGCCTTTTTCCGCAGCCTGTTTAGTCGTGCCGCAAGATTGCCTGAATAGTCCTGGGCTTCAGCCCCTGAGGGCAGGGTTTGAAGTGGTCAAAAACATCCCTCGGCGGCTAAAGCCGGTGAGGTTATGACGCCGAATGCGGCACGACTAAAGTCGTGCCCTTTCAAAACCAGTGCGGCTCGTGGCTCCCGAGCTTCATGCGATTGCCCTGACACACCTCCCTTTCGCCCGTCGTTCGCGTCGTTGAATCTGATACCTTCAAACTGAGCATGAGCGGCAGGCGCACAGCATCAGCGAAAGGGAACCGGCGCGCGGTTGGCGCGTACGCCGCGATTCTGCTGGCCCTTACCTGGCCGCTGGCCGCGCAGCAACCGCAAGCTCCGGCCGGCGCGCCGTCGGCGCAACAAACAAGCCCACCTTCCAGCAACAGCCTTTCGCCCCCGGCGCAGGAGCCGGCGTCCACGAAGGAGCAGGAGCCCGGCGCTGGCGCGCAGGTGCATACCGGCACCAGCAGCGGCCTGGACGCCGAGGCCCGGCTCAGGAATCTATTAGCCGACCACCAGTTCGCCCGGATCGCCGCGCAGCTCGACCAGTTGCCGGCCGCCGATGCTCAGTTTTACCGTGGCATTCTGGCCAATCGCTCCAATGACAGCGCCAACTCCATCCGCCTGCTTGAACCGCTGCTGGATGCGGTCACCGCCAGCGGCGACAAGGTGCGCGAGAAACTGCTGCGCAAGGCCCTGGCCGAGGATTACCTGCGCAGCGGCGATGTGGCCAAAGCCGCCCAGGCCTATCAGGCTCTCAACACCCGCCTGGCCGGCCAGCTCAGCAGCGACGAAAAGGACGAGATCGAACTGCCCGTCAAACTGCTGCCGCTGGCGCAGGCCAATCCGCCCATGACCGTCGAGCCCTGCGAGCCGTTTGTCTTGCAGGTGAGCAATGACCCACTGGGCCTGATCGATATTCCCGTCTTTGTCGATGCCGCGCCGCATAGTTGGATGCTGGACCCCACCGCACCCTTCAACCTGATCGCCCGCTCGCTGGCCAAGGAGGTGGGGCTGAAGGTCTCCGAAGAGACCGCGACGGTGCGCACACTGACCGGTCGGCCCATACCAATGCACATGGCCGTCGTTCCCCGCTTCACCATTGGCGGACGGCTGACGCTGAGGAATATGACGGTCTTTGTCTTCGAGGATGCCGATTATTCTTATCCTCGATCGCACTACCGGGTGCAGGGTGTGCTGGGCTATCCGGCGCTTTCCGCCCTGGGCAGTTTGACCATTACCGACAACGCCACCATCGAGGTGCAGCCGGCGAAGCAGCCCGCACCCGGCGATCCGGCCCCAGCCGCCGGCAAAGCGCAAACTGAGGAGAAGAGCGCGCCTGCGCCAGCCGCGCTTCAGCATGATCCTCAACCTGTTCAACCGAGCGCTGCAACGGATTCGAAGTCCACCTCACCTCCGACGCCCGATGCAGCACAGGAGAAACTTCCACAGTCTGCCGCACCGCAGGCGCCCGCACCAGCAACGCCTGCGCAGGGGGTGCCGTTTTATCTGGATGGCGATCAGATTGTGGTGGCGCTGGGCAAGGCGGGGGACGAGCGCATCTTTGCCGTGGATACCGGCGGCCAGCAGAGCTACCTGACCTCGCGCTACTACGCGGAACATAGCGACGACTTTGCCGGGCAGCAGATGGCGCTGTTCACTGTTCCCGGCGCGCCGCCGCAGCCGGCCTACACCGCCGATGGGGTGGCCCTGCCGGTGGGCCCCTACACCGTCCACGTGCACTATCTGCCGGTGCTGACCCAGCCGCTCGGTTCTGCGGCCATGGACGATGTCTACGGCGTGCTGGGCATCGACGCCCTGGAGCAGTTGAAGGCTTACACCTTCGACTACCGGACGATGCGATTCAGCGTGCGGCCGGAGTAGCGGATACGCATCCCTCGATCGCTGTTTTTATTGAACGCCGCACCGATGATCCCAGCCGTGCATTCCTCATGGCTTCATTTGGGGTGGTAGAGGGTCCGCAAGAACGCCGCGGCCTTATTTATAATCGCAAACGAGCGTGAAACGCCTTTTCAAGACTTGGGAAGCTGAATCGCAGAGCCCTTGTGCTCCGCAGCCCGCCGTGATTGCCGGGATACGGTTCAGATCCGGACCGCATCGGAGGCATTTTCCCCGGTTTTGCTCTCGGCCCCTTCGCTCCTTGGAGCTAGAGAATGACGTTTGACATCCAGGAAATCATGAATTTCTTGCCCCATCGCTACCCCTTTCTGCTGATCGACCGCATTGTCGAGTTCGAGAAGGGAAAGCGCGTCGTGGCCATCAAGAACGTCACCATCAACGAGCCGTTCTTTCAGGGCCACTTTCCCGGCCACCCCATCATGCCCGGCGTGCTGGTGGTCGAGGCCATGGCCCAGGCCGGGGCGATGCTGATGCTCTTCGAGATTCCCGACCGGGAGAAGAAGCTGGCGGTCTTCAGCGGTATCGAGCGCGCCAAGTTTCGCCGCTCCATCACCCCCGGCGATCAGTTGCGCCTGGAGATCGACGTGCTGTCTTTCAAGACCCGTGCCGGGCGCATGGAAGGCAGGGCCTTTGTCGACGGCAAGCTGGCCTGCGAGGCGACGCTGACCTGCATGATTGTGCCCCGCGTCAGCAAAGCAGCGCCGGCGGCCGAGGCTGAGACCGAGGCTGCCCAGTGAGCATTCATCCCAGCGCGATCATTGCTCCAGGGGCTGTCGTTCCCGCCTCCTGCACCGTCGGACCCTTCTGCACCATCGGGCCCGAGGTGGTGCTGGGCGAGGAGTGCAACCTGATCTCCCACGTGGTGCTCGACGGCCGCACCCGCATCGGCGCGGGCAACACCTTCTACTCCTTCTGCGCCATCGGCGTGGCTCCGCAAGACCTGAAGTATCATGGGGAGCCCACCGCAACCGAGATCGGCGACAACAACACCATCCGCGAGAGCGTCACCATCAGCCGCGGCACAACAGGCGGCGGCGGCCTCACCCGCATCGGCTCCAACAACCTGCTCATGGCCTATGTGCACATTGGCCACGACAGCATGGTAGGCAGCAACTGCATCCTGGCCAACTGCGCCACGCTGGCCGGCCACGTGACGATTGAAGACTTTGTCAGCGTGGGCGCTTTCTGCCCCGTGCACCAGCATTGCATCGTCGGCCAGTACGCCTTCATCGGCGGCGGGACCATTGTTACCCAGGACGTCCTGCCCTTTTCGCTCACCAGCGCACGGCGCGAAAACAAGGCCTTCGGCATCAACAAAATCGGTCTTGCCCGCCGCGGCTTCACCCCGGAGCGCCTGCAACTGCTGCAAAAGGCCTTCCGTTTGCTGCTGGCCGCAAAAATGAACACCACCCAGGCTCTCGAACAGATCAAGCAACTCCCCGGCGACGACGCCGCGCTGCTCGCCGGCTTTATCGAACGCAGCGAGCGCGGGGTGATCAAGTAGGAAGCGATGACGGAAGGACGAAGAACCTGCCCTTTTGAAATTGGAGATCTTGTGCGCTTTGTTCCCAACGCACACGCATTCGGATGGGCTTGGTCTTCCTTCGACAGGGTGAAACATCAACCTGGGGACACAGGCATTATCACCCTCATCAAAGATGAGATGTATTTGTTCCTCTACGATGATCGTGTCGGATTCCATTGGGAGTGTTTTGAGCGCGCATAATACGTCCATCATGAAGCTCGGCCTGATTGCCGGCAACGGCCGCTTTCCTTTTTTGCTGCTCGACGCGGCGCGCGCCCAGGGTCTCTCTGTGGTGGTTGCGGCCATTCGCGAGGAGACCGATCCGGAGATCGACGAGCGCGCGGCGCAGGACGGCCTGATAACGGTCTACTGGCTTTCGCTGGGCGAGCTCTCGCGACTCATCGATACCTTTCGCAAGGAAGGCGTCTCCAAGGCCGTCATGGCCGGTCAGGTCAAGCACAAGCAAATCTTCAGCAGCATTCGTCCCGACTGGCGGCTGGCCAAGCTGCTGCTCAATTTGCGCACCCGCTCCACCGACATGCTGCTCGGCGCGGTGGCCAAGGTGCTGGGCGACGAAGGCATCGAGCTGATGAGCTCAACCGCATTCCTGGAGCCCTTGCTCGCCGCCGAGGGCACACTCACCGCCCGCGCTCCCAGCGACGACGAGCGCAAGAATATCGAGTATGGCCTGAGCGTGGCCCACGCCGTGGCCGGCTTCGACATCGGCCAGACCGTGGTGGTCGCCGCGCAGGCCTGTGTGGCCGTAGAGGCCATGGAAGGCACCGACGCGGCCATCGAACGCGCCGGTGCATTGATGCGCTCGCTGGACGATGATACCGAATCCTCAGAGACCACGCTGGACCGCGCCCTCACCGTGGTCAAGATCGCCAAGCCCAATCAGGATATGCGCTTCGATGTTCCGGTCATCGGCATCGGCACCATCGAGACCATGATCCGCGCCGGCGCCCGCTGCCTCTCCGTCGAAGCCGGCCGCACCTTGCTCTTCGATCGCGAGTCGCTTCTGCGCCGCGCCAACGAAGCCGGCATCGCGATCGTGGGAATAGGGAACAAGGGATCAGGGAATAGGGAATAGGGAACAAGGGAACGAGGGAACAAGGGAACGAGGGGCTCCGAGTTCTGTTGCGCGTTTTTCTGCGAGGTTTATTCCGCATCGAACACCGGCTTTGCCGCATCCATGATGACAGGTTCAACAGATCTCCCCGTGTGTTGACCCTTTGCATGGGAACTCAGGCTTCTGCTCCTGTTCCCTTGTTCCCTCGTTCCCTGTTCCCTCGTTCCCTGCCTTTAGGAGGTTTCTCGTGAAGTTGACTTTGTTCATCGCTTTCGCCGTGGTGCTGGCGGCGGCCGCCATCGCCGTCAAAGCCCGCGCTGCCGATCAGACGCTGCCCGCCGTCGGCCAGCCTGCTCCCACCTTTACCCTACCCTCGCAAGACGGTACGCAGATTTCGCTCGACAGCTTTCGCGGCAAGTGGGTGGTGCTCTACTTCTATCCCAAGGACATGACCCCCGGCTGCACCATCGAGGCGCACAACTTTCAGCGCGACCTCGGCAAGTTCGAAGCGGCCAACGCCGTCATTCTCGGCGTCAGTGTCGATACGCCCGACAGCCACAAGGAATTCTGCACCAAGGAGGGTCTCTCCTTTCGCCTGCTTGCCGATCCCAAGCACACCGTGGTCGAAGCCTATGGCTCGCTGGGCGGCTTTGCCGGCATCACCATTGCCAACCGCAACACCTTTCTCATCGATCCCCAGGGCAAGATCGTCCAGGTCTGGACCAAGGTCAGCGTTCAACACCACTCCGAAGAGGTCCTGGCCGCTATAGACGCTCTGAAGAAGTAGTTCAGCCTGGTTGGAAGCGCCGTTGTCCAGGCCGGGCGAAGAAGGACGCATTTTGAAAACTCAAGATGGAGAAGACGATGCCCACACAGATCGCCGAGCAATTCAGAAACTCACTTCAGTCGGTCCAAGAAGCTCTGCTCTCCCTCCCCGTCGAGTTGGCCGATACTCCTTGGCGCAGCGGCGGCTGGACCCGCAAACAGATCCTCGGCCACCTCTTGGACTCCGCCGCCAACAACCGCCAGCGCTTCGTGCGCGCCTCTACCGGAGGCTCTTTTACCGGCCCCGGCTACGTTCAGGATGCATGGGTCCGGGCGCACGGCTATGAGGATCAATCCTGGGAGACGTTACTGCAATGGTGGCAGGTTGAACACGAGATCTTGATCGCCATTGTCGAGCGCATCGCCGAAGAGAGCCTCGATGCAATCTGCATTGTTGGCGACGGTGCTCCCGTAACGCTCCGCTATTTGATTGAAGACTACCCCGTTCATCAACAGATTCATGTCGAGCAACTCACCGCCCCTGTAGCGTAATTTGAGCGCAAAAAAGCCCGGCGCTGTGCCGGGCTCTTTTGCTTGCCTTGTACTGCGGTTGCCTGATTTACTTGGTTGCCTTCTTTGCGGTGGTTTTCTTCGCAGCAGCCTTCTTGGCGACTGCCTTCTTGGCCGGGGCCTTCTTGGCTACCGCCTTCTTCGCGGGAGCTTTCTTGGCGACTGCCTTTTTCGCAACTGCCTTCTTGGCGGGCGCCTTTTTGGCAACTGCCTTCTTGGCAACTACCTTCTTGGCGACTGCCTTCTTGGCAACTACCTTCTTCGCTACCGCCTTCTTCGCAGGAGCCTTCTTGGCAACTGCCTTCTTGGCGGGCGCCTTCTTTGCTGCTTTCTTAACGGCCAATGGTTTACCTCGTTTGCTGGTTTTGCTGGCGCTCTTTTTGACTACGGCCTTCTTGGCCGCGGCCTTTCCGCCCTTCACGCCAGTGGTGCTCTTCTTAGCGGCGGACTTCTTTGCGGCCTTTTTGGCCACAACCTTTTTGGCGGCGGCTTTCTTGGCCACTGCCTTCTTGACGGCTGCCTTCTTGGCCGGAGCCTTGATGACCGGAGCGGCTGGAGCCTCGACGGCTGGAGCCTTCTTAGCGGCCTTCTTGGCAACCTTCTTGACTGCCGGCTTCTTGGCGGCCTTCTTACGGGCCGGCTTGGCTGCGGGTGACTCCACAACCACGATCAACGTCCCTTCGGACGCTCCCGCATCGCCTTCCACGGAGGAAAGCACGCTGGAGGTTTCGACTTCTTCGTCTTCATCGTCTTCGAAGTCTTCATCGTCTTCGGGGTCCAACTCTTCCGGCTCCGTATCTTCGTCGCCGTCTGCCAGTGCGTACATCTTGAATACTTCTTCCATCCCTATGCCTCCAGGGTGCCTTGGTCTTTACTTCATCCCGCACGACGCGGACACAACGGCTCCGCGCGCGCAAGCCAGTGTAGAAATAGCTTGCACGCAAACCTCATGAAATGACAAGTGTGTAATTGACTACCTCGATTATTTTTGTTTTTTCGAGGAGGCCGTCCCCGCTGCAGCGGAGTTGGCGGCGGGCTTTTTCGCAGTGCTCGCAGAGCCGCGCTTCTTCGCTCCAGTCGCGGGTTTCGCGCTTTCAGAGGTGGCTTTTTTAGGCGTATTCGATGCGCTCCTGGTAGAAGCCTGTCCCGCCTTGTGGGTGGAGGGAGCATTCTTCTTCGCAGCCTCCGCTGGCTTCTTAGCGGTAACCGTTGTGGACGGCTTGGGGCTCGACGTTGCCTTCGCCGCAGTCGCTGCGCGCCCCGATTCATGCGGCTTTGCGCCACTCTCGGCGGGTGTCTGCGCCGCCGCACTGCGACTATGAGTGCGCGTCGAGCGCGGCGCATTGGCTGCTTCGCCCACACGCAGACGGCGGCCCGCTTCGACTTTTACGCCGGTCATCTTGTTCCAGCGCCGCAGTTGATCGAGCGAGACGCCGAAGCGATCGGCGATGGTCACCAGCGTATCGCCTTTGCGCGCCGTATAGAGCAGGGCGCGCGACGGCGCGGCAACGGGCGCGGTGGGCGCAATCAACGCATCCACACCCTGCAGGCTGGCGTTCTCTTCCATCTGATTGGCTTCGGCCAGTTGGGCGACGGTCACACGATACTCGCGCGCCACCGAGGCCAGCGTGTCGCCTTCTTTAACGCGATGGTAGCGCCAGGCATTGCGCTTGTTCTCCGGCACCAGCGCAATGGTCTTCTCGTAGAGCGAAGCCGTACCCGCGGGAAGATGCAGATCGAAGGCTGTATCGGGAGGAGTCACACTGCGCAGCAGACTGGGATTCAGCGCCGTCAGTTCTTCCATCGGCGCGCCGGCAATATCCGAGACCAGATGCAGATCGACCGAGTAGTTGATGGTCACTGTATCGGTCAGCACCGGCGGGTCCAGCGTCACATCATCGAAGCCGTATTGCGTGGGATGGTTGGCGATGATGATGGCGGCCAGGATCTCGGGCACGTAGCTCTTGGTCTCGCCGGGCAGATTGTTGCGCTTGTACAGCTCCCAGTAATCGGCGTAGCCGGTCTTCTGCACGGCGCGCTGCACATTGCCTGTACCCCAGTCGTAGCCGGCCATGGAGAGATACCAATCGCCCAACTGATCGTAGATGAACTTCATGTAGCGGGCATACGCGCGGGTCGACTTTTCCGGATCGAAGCGCTCGTCCACATAGGCGTTGCGCACCAACCCGTAGTTGCCTTGAGGCATGAACTGCCACATGCCGCCGGCGTGGGATCTGGCATTGAGCGCGCGCGGATTGAAGCTGGACTCGGCCACCGCCAGATAGATCAGATCCTGGGGCACGCCCTCTTCGGCCATCACCCGCTGAATCATCGTGCGGTAACGGCCCGCCCGCTGAAAGGAGTGCAGCAGCGTGTAGTGGCCGCGCGTGGTGTTGGCGAAGAAGTTGATGTAGGCCGCCACGTAATCGTTCATCACCAGGGGCAGATCGGATCGCGTGGTCGCCAGATCGGCCTTGGCCTTGGCCACGAAGTTGGGGTCCACCTCGAAGGTCACCTCGCTGGCCACGTCGGCCGGCGTCGGCTCTTCCGGCGCCACAAAGCCGTTGCCCTGCTTGAGCGCCTGCATCTCCAGGGCGTTGACGCCGTCGAGGATGCGGTCGAACTCTTCCTGCAGCAGGGTTTCACTTTTGATATCGATGCCGCTGAGCAGCATGAGGTCTACGGCGCGATCGAAGTCCGTCTTGGCCTCGGGGAGCTTGCCCCTGCGATAGTTGCTCTCGCCGGCGGCATAGGCCGCGTCCACCTGATGGATCAGCATCTGTATGCGCCGCTGTTTTTCGGCCGCCGCGATCTGCGCCAGGGGAACGGGCGGCGGCGGCGCCGGCAAGGCGGGCGCGGTGGCCTGCGGCTGCTCCTGCACGGGCGCCGCGGCCGGCTGAGGCTGCGCGCAGCCTGCCAGCAACAGGGCCAGCACCGTCGATCCCGGCCAACTATACCGCCTCAATCCTTTACCCATCTGCGCTGCCGACGCCTCGTTCTCGATAAACCCGCGAAAGAACCTAAGCCGATGATAAGCTATGACCTGTAGGCATGTGCGCGGAAAGGCGCAACCCCGCCTTTTACACACCCCCCATGGACTCACGCTTCCTCCGCAATTTCGCCATTATCGCCCACATCGACCACGGCAAGTCGACGCTGAGCGACCGTCTTCTCGAACTGACCGGCTCCGTGACCGGCCGCGAGATGCAGGCCCAGATTCTTGACGCCATGGATCTGGAGCGCGAGCGGGGCATCACCATCAAAGCCCACGCCGTGCGCATGATGTACAAGGCCAAGGACGGCAACACCTATCAACTGAATCTGATCGATACTCCCGGCCACGTGGATTTCTCCTACGAGGTCTCGCGCTCGCTGGCCTCCTGCGAAGGGGCGCTGCTGGTGGTCGACGCTACCCAGGGCGTCGAGGCGCAGACGCTGGCCAATGCTTATTTGGCCATCAATCACGGCCTGGAAATCGTTCCGGTCATCAACAAGATCGATCTTCCCTCGGCAGACATTGTGCGCACCCAGGAGGCCATCGAAAAGGCCGTCGGGTTGGACGCCACCGACGCCATCCCGGTCAGCGCCAAGACCGGCGTGGGTGTCGAGGACGTGCTGGAAGCCATCGTGCACCGCCTGCCAGCCCCTACGGGCGATCCTGAAGCCCCCTTGCAGGCTTTGGTCTTCGATTCCTGGTTCGATGCCTACCGCGGCGTTATCGTCCTCGTACGCGTCATGCAGGGCGTACTGCGCAAGGGTCAGCGCATCCGCTTCATGTCCAATGGCAAGTGCTACGAGGTGGACTCGATGGGGGTGCTGATGCCCAAGCCCGTCGAGATCGCCGAATTACGCGCCGGCGAGGTGGGCTTCTTCGCCGCCACCATCAAGAATCTGGGCGACACCAAGATCGGCGACACGGTCACCGACGACGCCCGTCCGGCGGCGCACCAACTGCCCGGCTTCGAAGAGCTGAAGCCCATGGTCTTCAGCGGCCTGTACACAGTCGACTCCCACGAGCACACTCTGTTGCGCGATGCGCTGGAGAAACTCCGCCTCAACGACGCCTCCTTCTTTTTCGAGCCGGAGAGCTCCGCCGCGCTGGGCTTTGGCTTCCGCTGCGGCTTTCTCGGCCTGCTGCACATGGAGATCATTCAGGAGCGGCTGGAGCGCGAGTACGAACTGGATCTCATCACCACCGCGCCCGGCGTCCGCTACCACATCGAGATGACCGACGGCAGCGTGCTGGAGGTCGACAATCCCTCCCGCTGGCCCGACGCATCCAGCATCGAGGCCATCCGCGAGCCGGTAATCACCGCCAAGATTCTGACCAATGAGGAGTATGTCGGCGGCATCCTCAAGCTGGTTGAAGAGAAGCGCGGCCGGCAACTCAACTTCGAGTACGTCACCTCGACCCGCGTCCTGATTACCTACGAGCTTCCGCTCAACGAGATTGTTCTCGATTTTTACGACCGCCTCAAGTCGATCTCCCGCGGCTACGCTTCGCTGGATTACCAACTGGCCGGGGAGTGGGTCTCGCCCATGGTCAAGATGGACATTCTGGTCAGCGGCGAGCCGGTCGACGCGCTCTCTATCATCGTTCATCGCGACTTCGCGTACGAACGCGGCAAGGCGCTGGTCAGCAAAATGCGCGAGCTGATTCCGCGGCAGCAGTTCGAGGTCGCTATCCAGGCCGCCATCGGCGCCAAAATCGTGGCCCGCGAGACCGTCGCCGCCCTGCGCAAGAACGTGCTGGCCAAGTGCTACGGCGGCGACATCAGCCGCAAACGCAAACTTCTGGAGAAGCAGAAGGAAGGCAAGAAGCGTATGAAGCGCATCGGTAAGGTCGATATTCCCCAGGAAGCCTTCCTGGCCGTCCTGCGCATCGGCGAAGACGGGCAGAAATAGGCGGGGTAATGTACTGTTTTGATTCTTTAGTCATCATCTATTCATATGCATCTGTGGAAAGCGTTCTCTAAGGCGCATTCCCGCTTTTCTCTTGTCAAGCTCGCGACCTGTCTCGTTTTGATCTATTTACTGATTGATATATAAAGACTTGCGCGCTCTAACAAATTCCCCTGCGGGCTGGCAAGCGAGAAAAGCAGCGATTATTCCGGCCATTGCCAGAAGCGATCCACAGTTTTTTCCACAGAAGACTGATTTTTGGAAAAGATTCTTTGCACTTTGGCAGATAAAATTTATCGCTCATTCATGAATGTTCACACCATAAAAGAAAGGCCCCGCCAAGCGGGGCCTTTCTCGATACCGCAAGCGGCTTAGTGGGCTGCGGGAGCCTTGGGAGCGGCTGCCGCCGGCTGGGCCGGAGGCGGCGCAGGAACGCCCGACTTCACATTGTAGGCGTCGACAACCGCCTTGGTGATGTTGGTCGAGTCGTTGGCATAGAGCACCACCGGAGCCTGCTGCTGGGCGCTGACGTCCAGAACGACGGTGAAACCCTGCTGCTGAGCGTAGGTGGCGAGCACGTCATAGACTTTCGAGGCGAGGCCGTTATAGAGCTCCTGCATCTCGGTTTGGAAGTCGTTCTGCGCGTCCTCGACATCCCGTTGCAGCTTCTTTTCCTTATCGTCGATCACCTTGGCGCGGCTGGCGCGTTCGGCATCGCTCAGTTTGTCGCCCTGCGCCTGCAACTGCTTCTTCATGCTCTCGACGTCGTCGCTGAGCACCTTCAGTTGCTGGCGCTTGGGATCGTACTTCTTCTGCAGGTCGGCGAAGTTGCGCTGGCCCTCGTTGGTTTGGGCCACAGCCACCTGAAAGGCAATCACGGCGATTTTGGCCGGGCCGGCGGGCGCTGCGGGCGCGGCCGGGGTTTGGGCATGGGCGCTCAGGGTTAAGCTGGAGATAAGGCCCGAGGCCAGGAGGACGATCAGTGCAAGCGAACGCTTCATGTGAATGAAAAACTCCTTCGAGATTCCTGTGCGGCATGTCCGCGCGGTGATGTGCCTTCTGAGAAACCTGCGCTCTTTCTTCCACCCCAGCAGCAAAAAACTGTCGCCTGGGAGCCCCGGTTTGGGAATCACGGCGCCGGAGGGCGCAGAGTCAGGAAAAGTCGCGGACGGAAACGTCAGCAGGAACTAGATGGATTATAGGAGGGCCAGATAGGAGCGTCAAACCCGTATTCGATGAATTCCGCATGTTTCTTTCTCACTGGAGCCTAATTGCCTGTTTTACAGGCCGGCGCAGTCCTGGGCGCATCGGAGTGCTTGGCAAGATGTTTACAGAAGCTAAGAACCCAACAAATGCTCTGCAAATAAGAAGGGCCGCCCTGACGAGCGGCCCTTTAAGCAGTTGTAGTCTTTCAGCAATTAGAAGGTTGTCGCTACCGTCAGCCGGAAGGTCTTGCGCGGCTCGCGGAAGAGATACCGCGCTCCGTAGGCCGCCATCGCTTCGGAATAGGTGTAATCGCCCGCGCCGCCTACCGGGAACATATCGCGTGTAATCAGCTCCGCCGAACAGCTTCCCTTGTTGCCGCCGACGATGACGTCGTTGCAATAGGGGCGCTCGTAAAGGCGTAGCGGATTGTAGGCGTAGTACAGACGGAAGGGAGCGTTGATCACCGGCATGATTACCGAGAGTTCCGCGCCGGTCGACATGCGAGGAACAAAGTTGGTGCCGGCGATCGGCCGGATGTCCTGCTTGAACCCAACCATCGAGCCCGGAATGCCGCCTTGGCAAGCGCCGTTGTTATACACCGGGCAGCCATAGAGCGGCGCGGTGAGCGAGGCAAAGCCCTCGGGGCTCTGCTTCAACTGTCCGTGGTTGATCGCGACGTCGATGCCGAAGTCGTTAAAGAAGGCGAAGGTCACCGGCCCGGCAATGGGAATGCGGTACTCGGCATTGGTGGTCAGGTTGGTATCGCCGCCGATCGAAGCCACGCCGTAGATGGGCAGCGGGACCTGAATGCACTGGTTCAACTCTGGATTGCTGGGATCGCGCGGCACGCAACTGCCGTCCGGATTGGTCAACTGCACGTTGGTCCGCGTCGGCACATACCCGTAGGGGGTGGCGCCGCGGATATCGAAGCCGCGCAATTCGGCTTCGCCGCCGGAGTAGAAGCGATTGTTGGGCGGCGCCACATCGCCGCCGAAACCCTGCACATACGCCAACTGCGCGCGCAGGCCCAACACATTCCGGCCCTCCGGGGAGGGGATCAGATAATGCATGGGGCGGAAGCTCTTGTAGGCCACCATCGGCGAGATGTAGCGCACATTGCCGGCAAGGCCGGCAAGCTGCATCACCGCCGTATATTCCTTGCCGCTACGCGGCCGCATGGGGTTGTTGATGGTGTTGTAGATGTAACTGAAGGACGCCGAGCTGGTGACAATGCCGTCCAGCGCGTTCGAGTTCTGAATGCCGGAACGGAAGCTGATGGTCTGGAAGAAGGTCTGCGATGCCGTACTGAAGGCAGTGATCGACGACTTGGTCAGCGAATAGGTAAATCCTACCCGCTGGAAGGCGTGCCGGCGCAGCGGATAGCTGACCGAGAAATTCAATCCCGTCGACGACTGGTTATAGTTTTGCGTCAGCGACTGCTCCGCCGCGCTCAGGTTCGCCGAGGCTCCACTCGTTGCCTGGTAGTTCTTGGCGGCGTTGTAATCCTGCTTCTGGTTGAAGATCTGGAAGCCGACATTCAACGGGCGGTTGCGAATGTAAGGCTGCGAGAAGCCAAAGGTAAATTGGCGGCTTACGTTGCCCAGGTTGCCCTGCAAACTCAGCGTTTCACCCAGGCCGAGGAAGTTGTTGGTCTGGTAGTTCACGCCC
Source organism: uncultured Occallatibacter sp. (assembly GCA_964493705.1). Classification (GTDB taxonomy): domain Bacteria; phylum Acidobacteriota; class Terriglobia; order Terriglobales; family Acidobacteriaceae; genus Telmatobacter. The sequence goes on along the minus strand of CAZBPD010000030.1, from coordinate 9,423 downwards.
AGAAAGGCGCCGGAGAGGCCGCTGACGCCGCCATTCAGGCCGATCGAGTTCTTGCCCTTCTCCTTGACTTTGAGCAGCAGGTCCACGGTGCCTGCGTCGGCATCCTGATGGGCCTCGGAGTCCTGATCCACCTTGAGCGGCTCGAAGTACTCCAACTGGTTCAACCGCAACAGGCTGTACTCCCACAGTTGGGAGTTGTAGACCGAACCTTCATCCAGCATCAGCTCGCGGCGGATGACCTTGTCGCGGGTCACCGTGTTGCCCTGGAACTCGATGCGCGAAACATAGAAGGGCTTGCCCTCGTCGATGTCCACGACCAGCGAAACAGTCTTCTTCTGCTCGTCGAATACCGGCTTGGGAATAGCGCCGAAGTTGATGTAGCCCAACTGGCCGTAGGCCTTCTTCAAATTCTCCAGGCCCTTGCCGATCAGCGTGGCGTTGAACCACTCGCCGTCTTTTACGGCAAAGGTACCGCGCAACGCCTTGACGTTGTTGACCGCCTTGTTGCCGGTAAAGGTGATGGTGCCCAGCCGATAGCGTGCACCCTCCTCGACGGGAATGAGAATGTCGATGCGCTTGCCCTTGTTGGGGCGGAAGGTAAACCAGTTCAAGCCGCCCTGATCGCGGATCTGGGTCTTTGGCTCTTCGATGGCGGTGTTGTAGTAGCCCTTGTCGCGGAAGGCAAAGCGCACCCGCTCGGTGTCCTCTTCCAGCTTGCTGGCATCGAAGGTCTGGGAAAAGATGTTTTCGAAGATGATTGAGTAGGGGATGCCGATGGGCTTTAGATTCTTCATCGAGCGGCGCAGCACCAGGCCGCTCAGGTGCTCGTTGCCGGTGAAGCGGATCTGCCCTACCTTCACGGTCGGGCCTTCCTTGATATTGAAGTTCACCTGCACCGAGGCGGGAGGAATGGTCTTCACTTCCGTCTTGATGGTGGCGAACTGGTGGCCATGCTCCGACAGGATGTCTTTCAGCACCGTCTCGGCGCGCTTGATGCGCGTCGGATCGTACTGGCTCTCCACCGTCAGGCCAACCTTTTCCTTCTTGAAGCGGTCCAGTACGTCCGACTGCGAGACGGCGTTCAGGCCCTTGTAATTGATCTCGCGAATCGTGGGCTTCTCGCGCACGAAGACGTTGAGGATGATCCCCTTCTCCGAATCCTCGCGCTCGATGCGCAGGTCTTCGAAGTACGAGGTGTTCCACAACGAGTTGAAATCGCGCTCGATGGAGATCGGATCGTAAGTGTCGCCGACGTGGGTAAACAACCGCGCCAACACCGTTTCCTTGGGGATGCGCCGGTTGCCGATCACGCGAATCTGCTCGATCGTCTGGCCCTGCTGCGCCATGGCCGCCGGGACGTTCGTCGCCAAAAGCAGTAAAAACAGCACGCCCATCAGGCGGCACAGACCAGCCGTGCGGCTCACCAACTGGCGGGCGCGGGGGATGGAAGTGTGCTTGATCTTCACCGGGCCGGAGCCCTGCACAGAGCACAAGTGCTGGTGCGGTGCATCGTTCGACATCAGGTTACGCTTCACGGGAAGAATATAGACACCCTCATGCTGAAAATCTGGTCCTGCCTCTACGAAAGACTGATTTTACCATCCCCGGCGACAAATAAATTGTAGCCAGAGACCGCGGGCGATTGGACCGTTCCCACCCTGGCCTCACTGGCCCGGTGCGCGACGCTCCGCAAAGCCGCTTTTCGATGGGGAGTAACCCCCAACCGGTATCGCCGCCGGCACATCCCAGAGAAGCGATGGACACGAAGGACACCGCCGGATTTCGAAAAAACGCCCGAATCCCGTCTTTCTCAACTTCTCCCCGCCGCTTTCGGCCCGCGCGAACGTGGAATGGCCCCCATTGGAGCCCACAACACAGTCTATCGGAACGGAACGGGGCTGCGCTTCTCTTCCTCGTCTTCCGCATTTTTTAGACGTTCTTTTCCTCGGCAGGCGATCCTCCACTTTCCGATTTTCTTGGCCGGGGTCACCGTTCTTTTCTTTCCCGAGGTTCAAGGACGACGTCTTTTGGGGCGCACCGCTTTTCTTTTCCCACACTTGCCCATCGCCTGCGGTATGCTTCTCGTGTCGGATTTTGTCGCTAACCCCCTCCCGCCGAGGGACCGGGTTCTATCCCACTTCACGCTCCGGGAGGAACTGATGCGCCGCGAATTGCCCATGATCCTCATCCGGGTGCTCGTGGGGTTGGTCTTTATCTTCGAAGGCGCCCTCAAATTCGCGTTGCCCAGCGAATACGGCATTGACAGTTTCGCAGCCATCGGCCTGCCGTTTCCCCACATCCTGGCGCCGGCGGTGGGCGGCGTCGAGATCGCCGGCGGTTTGGCGATTCTGCTCAATATTTATGCCGGCGAAGCCTCCCTGCTGCTGCTTGCGATCATGGTTGCGGCTCTGATCACGACCAAACTGCCGATTCTACTAGCCCGGCCACTGGGGCCTTTCACGCTGCCCCACGCCACGCAATACGGCTGGCTGGCCTTCTTCCACGCCGCCCGGGTTGAACTGGTCATGCTGGTCTCGGCTCTCGCCATTCTGATCGATTCCGGCCTGCACCTGGCTAACCGGCGCCGCTGGTACGAGCGTTAGCCTGCGGGTCATGAAGCCTGCTTCCCAGAACGCATCTTCTCTCGGCGAACTCCTCCGTCTTTTCCTGCGCCTTGGCCTGACCGCGTTTGGCGGACCGGCTGCCCACCTTGCCCTCATGCAGCGCGAGGCCGTCGATCGCCGCCAGTGGCTGAGCCGCTCCCAGTTCCTCGATCTGACCGGCGCTTGTAATTTGCTTCCCGGACCGGGTTCCACGCAGGTGGCCATGGCCCTCGGCTTTCGCCGCGCCGGCTGGCCCGGCCTGCTCGTCGCCGGAGCCTGCTTTATTCTGCCCGCCTCGCTTTCTACGCTCGGGCTGGCCTGGATCTATGTCCGATTCGGTAGCTTGCCGCTGCTGCAGGGCCTGCTCTATGGAGCCAAGCCGGTGATGCTGGCCATCCTTTTGCAAGCTGTCTGGAATCTGGGAAAGAGCGCGTACCGAACCCTTCCCCTGGCCCTCCTGGGAGTCGCTTCTCTGGCCGGCGCACTGGCCGGCGTGCCGCCGCTCGCCGTGCTGCTCTTGGCCGGGGGCCTGGTTCTGCTGGTGCAGGCGCGGCGGGCAGGCTTGGGGGCTGTTTCTGGATTTTTTGCCCAACCCTCAACCTCTGCCAGCAGAATTGGACTCGCCACGGGAGCCGGCCTGGCTGGCAGCGCTGTTGGAGCCGCCGGCCTTCTCTCACTCGCTCTGGTTTTTCTCAAACTCGGCGTCGCCGTCTTTGGATCGGGCTACGTTTTGCTTGCCTTCCTCAAGGCCGACCTGGTCGACCGCCTGCACTGGATCACTCCGGCGCAATTGCTCGACGCCGTCACCGCCGGCCAGCTCACGCCCGGACCGGTCTTTGCCACCGCCACTTTTCTCGGATTTCTTCTGCACGGCTTCAGCGGCGCGGCGGTAGCCACCCTGGCCATCTTTCTGCCTTCCTTTGGAATGGCCGCAGCAGCCGCCACGCTGGCCGGCCGCATCCGCAACTCGAAACGCGCCGGCGCCTTCCTGGACGGCGTCAACGCCGCCGCCGTCGCCCTCATGGCCTCGGTCGCTTTGCCTCTGGGCAGAGCCGCGCTGCTCGACGGCATCACCTGGGGCATCGCCCTGGTCAGCGCCTTCCTTCTGCTCCGCTACCGCCTCAACGCAACATGGCTGATTCTCGCCGCGGGAATTCTGGGCGGTGTTCTGTACGGCGCACACTGGACGCAGGGCATCTTCTCCTTGACAACGCCCTAGAGCGACATACACTGTAAATACAATCATCGGCCTCGACAGTTTTTCCAACACAGCATAGAGTGTTGGCGATGAGTCTACCGCTCTTGCATTTCGAATGGGATGAGGCCAACCGGTCCCATCTGGCTCGGCACGGCGTTACTCCGCGCGAGGCGGAAGAGGTGGTGCTCAACGATCCGCTGGATACGGAGTTGCAGAATGGCGACGAAACCTCTGGTGAGGAACGTTTGCTGCATCTGGGCGAGACAGCCACAGGCAGGATTCTGCAATTGGTGGCTACCTGGCGCAATGGCGGAGTGCGCGTTATCTCAGCCTGGGACGCACCGAAGCAAGTGAAGACTTACTATCTGGCAGAGATGGGGCGGCGCCATGGAAACATTGAAGATTCCCAGATTTGAGAACGAAAACGAAGAGGAGGAGTGGCTCTACGCCCATCGCGAGGCGCTGGCCGATGGCTTTCTGCGGGCGGCCAAGGAAGGACAAGTCCAACAGGCCACGCTTAAACGCCGCGGAATCACACCCGCAACCACCATCCGCCTGGCTCCCGAAGACATTTCCCGCGCTCGCACGCTCGCCGAACGCCGCGGCCTGCGCTACCAGACTTTTTTAAAGATGCTGATTCACGAAGCACTGGAGCGGGAGGAGCGAGTGACGAGTTAACGTTTGCCTATCTGCGTTCAAGCGGATGGTCCTTATCCCATTTCCTCTTAGCCCATGGCGATCCACCTATCGCCACATAGATGTTCACCTATATTTGTAATTCCGATTCAGACTGACTCAACCCCGAGATTCCGGGTCCTCCTCTACGATCCAGTTGCTTTTTTCTCCAATAGAGCATTTTTCTTCCGGGCGGCTATCTTAGGAATCGAAGCGGTAGGCGCTGAGCGCGGCGCCCATGGGCTCATCGCCGAAGATGCGGCGGCCTGGCGCAACTCCTCCGGCGCCCGCCGCCACCAGCAGCGGAATCAGGTGTTCTTCGCGGGGGTGAGCGAAGCGGGCAAAGGGCGCATCCTGCCAATGAGCCAGCATCTCTTCGCGTTCTTCGCCGGGCGACTCCACGGACTTGGTCAGCCAGGCATCGAAGGCCCGCGCCCGCTCCGCCGTCTCTGGCCGCAGGTAGGCGCGCAGATTGTGGAAGCTCATTCCGCTGCCTACGATCAAAATCCCTTCGTCGCGCAGCGGCGTCAGCGCCCGGCCCGCCGCCAGATGCAACTGCGGATCGAATGCTCCCTCCCCGGAGACCGCCAGAGAGAGCGAAACCACCGGAATCTGCGCTTCGGGAAACGCCACCTTCAACGGCACAAAGACGCCGTGATCGAAGCCCCGCACAGGGTTCACAACCGCTGGCAGTCCGGCCCCTGCCAGCAGTTCCACCACCCGGTTTGCCAGTTCAGGATCGCCCGGCGCCGGCCACTGCAGCCGGTAGGTGTGCTCGGGGAAGCCGGAGTAGTCGTAGATCATCTGAGGAACGGCGGCTGCGCTGGCCGTGAATGCCGCCTCTTCCCAGTGCGCGCTGACCACAAGCAGCGCTTTGGGCGGTTCCGGCAGAGTCGCCGCCAGACCCGCCAGAAAGCGCTCCGTAGCCTTCCACGTATCGGCCGGACCCCACGTCCAGTCCATAAAGAAGCACGGCCCTCCGCCGTGAGGAAGAAAGAGGGCCGGTTGGCGGTGCGGACGGGTGTTCATGGAATCTCCTCCGATGCTTCAGGCCGCCAGGGACTGCTGGGGCTTGATAGTTGTTTTAACAACTATCTATACGATGTGCACTCCGCGCCAGGGGATTCATCCTCATGCCCTGCGATTTGCGCGCCGTTTCTCTGGCGCGGACCAGCCGAAGGCGGCTGCCCCAGCGCAGGTGGCTACTCGACCGGCGCGGCCAGCAGGTAGACGTAGACCAGCAGGGCCACGCCAATCAGACCCGGAATGAGTCCACAGAGATAGACCTGTCCGGCGGCGCCGTTGTCCACCCCATGCGGTCCCAGCAACTCGTGCAGAAAGATCACCAACCCCACACCCACGCCTACATTGACCAATCCGCCGATCTTCAGACCTTCGCGCATTTTGATTCTCTTGAGGCGCTCATCTGCCTGCAGCAGTTCCATGGCTGCCTTGGCTCCATCGCCCGAAGCCTCGGTGATCCGGCGCAGGGTCTCGGCTTTGTAATAGGCCTCGCGCTCCTTGCGCTGGCTGTCTACCCAATGAACCACGGCGGTGAAGATGAAGACCACCACAATCACCACGATCGGAAACAATAGCGCCAATTCAATTTTCATCTTCCTGTCCTCCTCCTTGCCGGGGAGTCTTCCCCGTTGCAATGAGTGGGACCGCTATCCTCCCCATCCGGTTGCATTTTCTGCAAGAATGTCAGACGGCAACAAAATGCAACCCACCAGCCGCGCCCGCAGTCTCACTCCACGGAGCACCCGTGAGTCCCATCGCCGCCAACCCGCAAGCCGCTACCGCCAGGCTTAGCTCGGCCAATCTCGATCTGGCCGATGTGGAGCGGGTGCTGGCCGGTGAGCACCGCGCCTTCGAGGGAATCGTGAAGCGCTGGCAGGGACCGCTCGTGAATATGGCCTGGCGCTACTGCCGCGACCGCTCCCGCGCCGAGGAGATGGCCCAAGAGGCTTTTTTGCGCGCCTGGCGCAACCTCGCCCACTGGCGTCGCGAGTCCAACTTTTCCACCTGGCTCTTCGCGCTGGCCGCCAACCTCTATCGCAGTGAGCTCAAGCGCTTTCCCACCGTCACTCTGCCCCTGGACGAAGCGCCGGAGCCCTCCCAGCCCGCTCCGCAGCTTCACGAATTCCAGGAACAAAGACAGAACGAAGCTCTGCGCCGCGCCGTGCTGAATCTGCCCTTACGCTACCGCGAACCGGTGATTCTCTTCTACTTTCACGAGATGGATAGTGCCGCGGCGGCAGCCACCCTGAAGATGCCCGAGGGAACCCTGAAGGCCCGCCTCAGCCGAGCCCGCGCCCTGTTGCGCCAGCGCTTTCCGCATCTCGCCGCCGAAGACCTCGGCGGGAACGCAATCGCCCGGACGATCAACCCGCCGGCAGCCACTGAGCCCGCTCTGCGCTCCGTATCGGAGGCCTCTCAATGAACCGAAATCGTCCCGAACCCGCCGCCCGCGTCGCAGACAACGTCCCAGAGAGCGCACTCGACCGCATTCTGGCCGGTGAAGAGGAACTCGTACCCACCTCAGGCTTTCTCGCCGCTGTGATGGAACGCGTCGAGGATGAAGCCGCCGCGCCGGCGCCCTTGCCCTTCCCTTGGAAGCGCATTCTCCCCGGCATGGTATTGATGGTGGGCCTCCTGGCCTGGGGAGTCTTTGCCCTGGCGGGTTCCCTGCGCGCTGCTCTGAACACTTGGACCTTGACCGCGCCGTACTTCGCTCCGAGCTATCTCCCCTCTCTGGAAGCCGCTGCCGGGGTCGCTGGAGCGCTGACCGCTTCGCTGCTCGGATGGCTCTTCTCCCGCCGCCTCGCCGGCCGCGGCGGGCTGCTGTAGCCTCATCTGCTGGTGGATCCAGATTGAACCGGGCAAGCGAGCCCGACAACAACGCTGTGGACGGAAGCTGTCACTGCGGGAGTTTACTCCGCAAACTGCGCCAGTTGCTCCGCCCGTGGCCGGGGCGTGAGCAGACTTACAACCACCAGCGCCGCCACCGCCGCCAGCAACGCCGGGAAGATGGCGTCGCGCTCGCGCAGGATCTGCGGGAAGAACGTTCTGATCGAATCCCAGCTTAGCGTCACCGCAGTGCCGCTGGCGATGGCCGCCACCGCGCCCCAGGCCGTTGCCCGTTTCGAGTAGAAGGCCGCCAGCACCACCGGCGTCAGCGCGGCCGAATAGATGGTGTAGGCGTAGAGCATCTTCTCCAAAATACTCGGCGCGTAGATGGCCTGATAGAGCGCCCAGCAGCCCAGCAGCACCACCGCCAGCCGGGAGACGATCAGCACCCGCTTGTGCGAGGCCTCGGGCGCGATGTAGCGCACAAAAACGTCGTTGACCAGGTTGGTGGCCGGCGAGAACAGGTAGTTGGAGGCCGTCGAAATCACCTTGGCGAAGACCGCGCCCAGCAGCAGCGCACCCATCAGAGCCGGCAGCCCGTGCCGCGCCGTATAAGGAATGATCTCGTAGGGCGCTGCGGCTACTTCGCCGGTCTTGAAGAGCGCCGAACCGAAAACGGCGATAGCCACAATCAGCGTTTCCAGCACCACCGTGCCCAGAATCCACCCGATCACCGAGACCCGCGCGGCCTTTTCGCTCCTGGCCGAGAAAAACTTCTGGTACATCACCTGGTTGCCCAGCATGAGCAGCAGCGTGGGAACCAGAAACTCCATCGCCCGAACAAAGGAAAGGTCGCCCAGCGGCTGAAAGTGCGAGGCGGGCAGCGCCGCGTGCAGCCCAGCCCATCCGCCGGCCTTCACAAAGAGCATGGGCGCAGCCAGAATGCAGATGACGGTGACCAGCGAGCCGATGGCTACGTCCATATAAGCCACCGACGACATCCCCGCCAGCGCCGTGGTGACGATGACGAAGGCGGCAATGAGGTAGGTGCCCATCTCCGGCGACACCGTTTCAGGAAAGATCAGGTGCAGCACATTGCCGCCGCCCTTGAACTGGTAGCTGGTAATGCCCACATAGGCGAAGAGAATGGCAATGGTGCCCAGCACCCGCGCCGCCTGGTTGTAGCGCGCCTCCAGCAAGTCGGGCAGGGTGAACTGGGCGAATTTGCGCGCCCGCGGAGCAATAAAGTAAATCAGCAACAACCCCAGCCAGCCGCCCGCCGGCTGCCACAGCGCGGCAAAGCCGTTGCGATAGGCGTTTTCCGCCCCGGCAAAGAGCGAGCCGGCGCCGATCCACGAGGTCAGCAGCGTCAGCACCAGCACCGCCGCCGGCAGCGAGCGCCCGGCGACCAGGTAGTCGGCCTTGGTCTTGACCAGCGCGGTGCGGTACAGGGACACACTGAGCAGCGCGACGACAATGACAACCAGAACGGCAACATAGAGATGCGGCATCGGCAGGGCTTCCTTGCGGTAAATCGGGCTTCTCGCCAGTGTAGCGGATGAGGCAGAGCGTCGGTTCCGCCGCCGGTTCGCGCAGCACGGCCAGACAGTCGGTAGGCGCCGGTTCAATCCCGCTTTGCTCTCGGCGGCAATCCTGTTAAACTACGTTTATTGATCTGCAGGCGCGTAGCTCAGTTGGTTAGAGCGCTTCCTTGACACGGAAGAGGTCGCTGGTTCGAGTCCAGTCGTGCCTACCATATATATCAATGGTTTACAGAATCCAAGGCCATTCCATCTCACCCAGGGTTTTACCCAGACTACTGCGACGGGGACAAGTGGTTCGACCTTGGCCCAGAACGCATTCGAGACAGCCCAAGATCCGATCTGCGGCGCACTGAAGAGAACCTTCACTCAGCAAGCTCTCATCGGCGCTTCAAAATGCGGCTCAGCATGAAGGTGTATTTCAGTTCGAACTTTGCACGGTCTCGAAATCGAGACCGCGGGCGCCCTCCGTGGTAAAAACTATGCGGTCAAAGACCTAGTCCCTTAGAACTTATCCGTAAATAGAAGTTGTCTGCCTCCAGCAAATCATGGC
>CAZBPD010000029.1:0-55190 GCA_964493705.1 uncultured Occallatibacter sp. | reverse complement strand
TCCGGCTTCCAGCCGTAACCCGAAGCCACCGGCTATTAGCCGGTGGTCGTTCACCTGCATACCAACAAAATCCCTGGCATCAAATTATGTCGCCATTGAATTTTACAATTCCAACTCCTAGTATTACTATCAATCCTACATCCGCTACTGTGAATGCAGGCAGTCAGCAACAATTCATGGACACTGTTGCCAATTGTTCGAATAGTGTGTATTGGCAAGCTAGCGCTGCGCCAGGTTGGACGGGTAGTGTAGGAACAGTGGATCAAAACGGATTGTATACAGCGCCAACAGGGAATCAGTCCGGTAATATATATGTGACCGCTTATGATTGTAATGTTTCCGCTAAAGCAACGGTCCATATACAAGGCACAACGGCGGCTACTGGCACAATCAACGTTTCCGCCGACAGAAGTACGAGTTGGAACATCGAAGGCAAAACAACATCACTCTCAGGAAGCGGAACGTCTCAGACATATACCAACGTCACCCCGGACAAATACGTTATACTTGACGAGAACGGCAATACTCCGTACGGGTTTTCAGATACCCCTACGACTGTTGGCCTAAATGATCGGTCATTCTTCGCTAGTCTTTTCAACAAGGCCTACGCAAGCTCTTGCACTGGATCGTGGACATGTATTCTCAGTTCTAACGGCACCGTGAATTATAACCTGACATCCACAACTGCCAGGGTCACAGTCCAGGCGAGCGTGAATGGGACTGTTGCCGCTGTGCCAGCGCTTACGTTTACTCTGAACGGTCCCTTGGATAGTTATACGTACAACTCAACTCCGCAGGCCACAAATCCAATTGCCGACTTCTCCGGTTCAACATTCACCGTTTCATTTCCGTCAACCGGAACCGACAATTCGGGCACAGCCATAGACTATAGCGGAACTGACGCCAACTGCAACGGAACGACAGTAAGCTATCCGTGGAGCACACTGAATCCAAATCCAGCGTGTCCCGCTGGAGGTAATCTGATTATCACTGCCAAGTACCAAGCAAGGGCAGGAATTGAGGTAAAGTAGCAGCTATCTCCGGGCAGTATTCCTCTAATAACAAATCAAAACCACCGCAATCCCGGGGAAGGGGTTGCGGTGGTTTAGGTTAGAATGCCTTTGATTGATGGATTGCAAGCGCTCCAGAAAGCCTGCCCAGTTCGTCTGCGCGAACCGCATAGAACACGGTTTGGCCATTGGATTCGCCGGGGACGAATCCGGCGTAACGCTCGGCATCATCGAGTTGTCCTGCAATTGTCGGGCGAATTTGCCCGTCAACTGCTTTCACTTGCCAGATGCCTCCGTCGGAGAGACCGAAGTATTCGCCGTTCGCAGTGTAAATGGTGCTTTGCAGAACGGCTTGTGCGCTTTGCCGGAAATTCATCTCGTCGATCAGTGTCAGGTGATGCTCACCTGTCCAGTAAACGAAGTAACCGTCAGCATAGAGTGACAAGGAATTTGCAGGAATATCGAGATCCATAATCTCCTCCCTGCCGTTGGATGGGTCAAGGCGGTGGACCTCGGTGATGCGGTTGTGTTGGACGAGGTAGACGAGTCGGTCCTCACGGTCAACCAAAAGATCGGTAATCTGAGGACCGCTGGAAGTCATTGCGATCAGGGCGCCGTCGCCTGTGTACTGCTCGATGTTGTAGCCGTTTTCTGTTTCGACAACCAAGTACGGTGTACCTGACTTCAGAGACACGGCCGCGATCCAGGGCATGGCGTCTCCTGTGGGGACGCTCTGTTTGGTGCGGTTGTGCAAGTCGATCACTGAGAGACTGTGAGCGTCCTTGTTGGGGACGAAGGCTTTGTCGCCGTAAACAGCCGCCATGGTTGAGCCAAGATCAAGGCTAGTTTGCCAGATGATCCGGCCTGTGCTGGTTGAGCGCAGGTACATCGTGCCAGGATTTGTGCTCCCTGCGGGTTCGAGCGTGACCATACCGGCGGATGAGGAAGATGATGAATTTGCGACGACGGTATATGCATTGTCGAGGCAAGCCCATCCTCCGCCAGTCCCTCCCGGATCTGTCGGATCGTTGAGATAAGTCGTTGCGTTTGCCGGAGGGTTGAAGACATATTGGAACCAAGTACCAATCGAGGCACCGTTTGAGCTCGTTCCCTGAAAGATTTCAGTGAAACTTTCCCAGCCATCTCCTCCAAACGATTCTCGTGGTAAAACGGTAGGACATTTTCCAAACTTTGAGCTCGTATCTGTGCCGGGCCATTGCGCCAGAGTTGTGTAGTTGCCAGCAATGAAGTTCGTGCCGGTGATCGTTGTGACAAAACTTCCGGTGGACTTCACCACGCAGGCAGTTGTTGACTCAGACGGACTGCAACTTACTGCGGTGATTGTTGGAGCAGGATCGACGACGGTCAGTTGCGAACTGGCTGTTGCCGTCCCACAAGCCAGCTTGACGGTGTAAGTATTCACACCGCTTTGCGAAAAGGTGTTACCGCTTGAAATCGAGCCGTAGGTTCTGTGGCTGGAATCGGCTGTCCAAGAGGCAAGGATTCCGCCCGCCGTCGTCGATGTATTGCTGTCGTTGACGGTGACGGTTGCGGTGACGGACGCCGGGTCGCATGAAGTGGTGGCCGTCACCACCGAAGAGTCGAGCACCAAGGGGGTTGCCCCGATTGGAAGGCTGAGAGTCTGCGGCAGCGAAATGGTCTTCGGTACGTTGATGGTGATGATCGAAGTTGCAACGTTGCTGTTTGTGTAGCCCGAAGCCGCAGCGATGGCATTGATGGCCGTGGTACTGCTGACCGTGAAGGCCTTGCTGTAGACCGGTGACGCGGTTGTCGGCGTTGTGCCGTCAATTGTGTAGTAGATGGTTGCGCCGCTGGTCGAATCGGAGATGGTCACCGACTGGGCCGTGGTGAATGTCCCGGTGGATGGGGCAATAACGGGAGTGGCAGCTTGCGGCGGCGGTGCAGTGATGGTGATCGTTGCAGTTGCAACGTTGCTGTTGGTGTAGCCCGTAGCAGCAGCGATGGCATTGATGGTCGTGGTACTGCTGACCGTAAAGGCCTTGCTGTAAACCGGGGATGCAGTTGTCGGCGTTGTGCCGTCAAGAGTGTAGTAGATGGTTGCATTAGTGGTCGAGTCGGAGATGGTCACCGACTGGGCCGTGGTGAATGTCCCGGTAGAAGGCACGATAACGGGAGTGGCAGCTTGTGGCGGCGGTACAGTGATGGTGATGGTTGCAGTTGCAACGTTGCTGTTGGTGTAGCCCGAAGCCGTAGCGATGGCATTGATGGCCGTGGTACTGCTGACCGTAAAGGCCTTGCTGTAGACCGGTGACGCGGTTGTCGGCGTTGTGCCGTCAATTGTGTAGTAGATGGTTGCGCCGCTGGTCGAATCGGAAATCGATACTGACTGGGCCGTGGTGAATGTGCCTGTGGACGGAGCGATGACTGGAGTGGTTACCTGTTGTTCGGGCGGCGGCTGAGTGCCGCCACCACTTCCGCTACCACATCCATTTACAAGGACCGCTCCCAAAATCAAAAGAACGGCCAACGACAGTGCGAAACGATGAAATAAAGTCATGGCAGACACCTCCTGGGAGCCGGCTGGTTAGAAGACTCATGTCGAAAGAATCAATTCAAAAGCATTGATTGATCCTCTTTGTTGCGGGTTGAATGTGCGATGGGATTCAAGACTTAGTAGCAAGGTAGGTCCGTAGTTGATATATGTATATCTGGCGCTAATAAGCACGGGCATACTGACATAAAACTGAAACCTTGTCAAGAGGAGCGACAATAACATTTTCCATCCTTTTCTATCTAAGTGACTGGACCTCATTGAAGCCTTTCGTTGGATTAACACAAATCGCATATAGGTGAGAGGCGGAGTTTGCAAGCCAAGTCCTCGGCAAGAGGAGTTTGCAGGTACTGACCAATTCAGAGCATTGGCGAACCCACAGGGCATACCCCTTTGCGCCGTCTTGCCGTACGGATCGAACTGGCGTACTGGGGACATTGATCCCTTCCCCGTTTGGGCCATCGTGCTCTCGGCTGCACCGCGCGGCGAGGCAGCGCACACGAACCCCGAGAAGGCGAACCTCTCCGAAAGAGCACGTCGTGTATGCCATAGCAGTCATGTATGCCAAAGCATACAACGATGCTGGTAAGGTGGCAACTGACATTTGCATCCGAATCGGAAAGCGCATCCGGTCACTGCGGCTCAAACGCCACTGGACTCAGAAGATGCTGGCGGACCATGCCGTTTTGGGCCGGGTCTATCTTTCAGAGATTGAGAATGGGCGCAAGGAGGTTTGCGTCCGAACTTTGGAGCGGATCGCCGAAGCGCTCTCCATGCCACTCTCGGAATTTTTTCGAGATTATTGAGACTTTTGATCGCCGAAGCGTATTCTTAATTCCACGCGAGAGATGTGCTCGCGATACGAAGTTGGCTTAGAACGGAAATCTGTTGCCAAAGCACGACTTCCTGGTAGGGATGGCTTTGGCTGCACCTATGGCGTGGTGGCAACCGCCAATATCCGAATGCAAATAACTGTTGCCACTCATCGGCCTTCGTTGTATGCTGCCATGTGCGCGTATGCTATGGCATACGCGGTGTTCTCCCGAGAATTTGTCGATTTTTATGGCCTAAACTGCGCCACTAACAACCCGCAATAGGAAAATCCAGGCGCCGCCTGCGGCTGGTGAAAGGGCACAAATGTTCACGAAAGTACGATTCGGCATTGCGTTCATGGGTATAGCCTTTCTCTTTTCTAGCTGCGGTGGTGGTGGAAACAGCGGCGGTGGAAACACTCAGCCCCAGACCCAGCCCATGGCAACTCCGGCAATCTCGCCGGTCACAGGCAACGCCGGAGCCAGCAGCGTAACCGTTACGATTACGGACGCTACCGCAGGCGCCACCATCTACTACACGACCGACGGCTCTACGCCGACCACGGTCTCGAACAAGTATTCTGCGGCTTTTGTGCTGAATTGCCCGGCGGGCATGACGATCACTCTGAAGGCGTACGCTCCGGCCATGAGCTCATCTTACACAGATAGCTCCGTTGCCTCGGCAACCTACACCTGCCAGACTCAGGTTGCCACGCCTGTAATTTCGCCCGCGACAAGCAATGCCAGCGCAAGCACCGTTTCCGTTTCGATCACGGACGCCACCGCAGGCGCAACCATCTACTACACGACGGACGGTTCAACTCCTACAGCAAGTTCAAACAAATACAGCGCAGCCTTTGCGCTTAGTTGCCCAGTGGGCTCAACCGTGACATTAAAGGCATACGCACCAGCGGTCGGCTCCAACTACACCGACAGCGCCGTAGCCTCGGCAACCTACACCTGCCAACAGCAGACCGCCGCTCCGGTGATTGCACCGGTAACCGGCAATGTTATGGGCACTCAAACAGTAACCATCACGGAATCGACAAATGGCGCATCTATCTATTACACGACGGACGGCAGCACACCATCCCCGGCCTCTAATAAATACTCCGGATCATTTCAAGCATCTCAACCAACTGGCAAAAAGACATTGACGATTCAAGCCTACGCCGCGGCCCCCAACTCTAGTTATGTTGATAGCTCGCTTGCCTCTGTAACATATACATTTATTCAAAATCCGACGATCCAAGCTGGAACTTTATCTTCTCCTATATTACTCAATGCTACGAATGTCTCGCTTCCAATCACAGTCACAAACTGTGACAGCATGACGTATACTGTCACACCTGCTTTCCCTGCGCCGACAGACCTTGGAGGAATCCAAGGTTACGTTAGCTTCATTCCCAACAATGCATGCCAGCCCATATTCCATCCGGGCTCGACCATGCCTGCCACAACCAACGGCAACTACCAGTATACCATCACGTTCACCGCGATTGGCGATACTGGTACAACTCCGGTTTCTGCGTCCATCACTATTAGTCTGACAACTCCGACCATACAGATGGATGTAACACCCGTAACGCCATCGACACTTCCGGCTGGTAGTGGAAGTGCTACTCAAATATACCAAGCGGACAACTGTGGCTTCACATCATACAATGGTCTTTCCGCCACAGACATGTGGACAGGGACTTTGGATGGTGAAGGCACTCCAGACGATGCGAAGAACGGAATCGTGATGGACTTCGTAGACTGTAACCATGTCTCCGATTCTATCACATATAATGGTACTGATGCTGGAGATCAGATCTGGGATTACCTCTACAACCCACCTCCGGGCGGTGGAACCTCATCAAAGATCATCACGACCTTTGTTGCAACCTCTGCCAACTCCTCTATCGCTGTTTCAGCCGATGGTACGACCGCGACTCTCAAGTCGCAATCGACCATCAACTACCTGGACGCCGAGGGAAACATTGCCAAGACCGTAACATCGGCCCCGGGCACACTCACCTTTGGTTCTCAGACAATTCCGGCTGGTGACATTCAACAGCTGATTGCTTGCGGCTCCAATGCTGCGAACTTCTGCGGACTGGGTAAAAACCAGCTCACAGTCTTCACTAGCAACGGTGTTGCAACCAAGGTCTATGCTCTTCCTGAAGACGCCAAATTCGCCGTCGCCAACAACGACAGCGGAATCTACGTCTTTGCCGACAAACACCTCTACAACCTCGTTGCCACCGGCACCGCGGTTACGCTCATGGCCGGCTTTGCCTCCGATCAGAGCATTACCGCCGCCGCGATTTCCGGCAACGAGCTCGCCGCACTGTCCAGCAATGGCCAGCTGCAGCGCTTCAACGTTGACAGCGGTTCGCCGATTGGGACCTACACAGTTCCCGCTGACATGAACAACATCGCCTACACGCGCGATGGAAGTATCCTCGTCGGCAAGCTCGGCGCCACTGAAGTAACCGTGCTGGATCGTTCCGGCGCGGTAAACACGTTGGTTCTGACCGCCCCGCTGAAGACAATCGTCCAAGCGGAACAGTCCGACCCGATCGTCTCTCTTGAAACCGGCGATGTCATCAAGGTCGATTCCATTGGGAACACGACCCTGGTGACTCACGCTGCCAAGCCGGAAGACCTGAACGCAGGCTTCCGTATCATGGGTCGCACTCTCGTGCTGACCCATGTCGATCCAGTTTCAAATACCCGCCAGGTACAAACCCTGGCAGTTAGGCAGTAGCCCCCTTTAGGGGGTCGCTCATGTCGCGCAATAAAGTTATCCACAGGTGGACTTACCACGAGTTTCCATCAGCGTCGTTTGGCTCATTGGAATAACCTTTCAGATAGCATCCATCACGGCCTATGCGACCAGTCTCGTCTGACTGTGATTTCCGTTTGAACAAATGCTCTTAGCGAACATGGACGGCGCGCCGGGGACACGCGAGAAGTTCACTGTAAGTCAGTTGAGGCGCAGGAAATTCTACCTGTCCATGCGACAAAACCCCGTTCGGGCGTGGGCAGTAGTGGACGCCTCCTGAGAAACGAATCCGAATCCATCGAAGATCCCGATATTTCAACGCCACCGGTCCGTGGATCGTCTCCCCTTGAATCCGTGCCTCCCTGCCCAAAGGAATCAGTATTCCTTTGCAATCCCAAAAGAGCGGCGAACGAGATCTGGGCGGCAACAGGAAAAGTGAGGTCGGAATTGTTGTCGTTTCAGATTGGTGCCGAGCGCCATAGACGAAGAGCGCCTCATCGGAATCATTGAGTACAGAACAAAACATCCATGACGGATGGAAGCGGCGCGGCGGCGCTGCCTGAAATCCAACTGCGGGATTGGGAAGGACGACTAGATCCAGTATCCTGCGCGCGTTCTCCGGCTTCAAATCGCCCACCCCGCCAAAAATAGAGACCGCCACAATCCGCCGATTCACTCATCCCCCGAGAGTGCTAAATGCGTTAACATCTCTGATTCATCCTCTGATGACAATTGCTTGATTCAAGGCGTCCACGATCTTCTGAATCTCGGCCTTGGCTTTGCTGAATGACGACTTTGTTTCGCCAGAGGCGCTGTGTATCACGACCGAATGAGCGCTTTCGCGCTTCAAGAACGACCAAAGTCCAAGCAGGAACACCGCAATACCAAGGACCAGCTCAAAGTTCCCATGCGGCAGGCTGTTGGCAATCCTTGGAATCATACCATTTCCTCTCCTTATGCCAATGGCTCTCAAGCGTGTTCCTGGATTTGGGGATTCTCATATAGTTCGTTCATGAATCGGACATAGGTTCGACCATGTTTGACATTTTAGATTCATACTCCATAATTATGATATTACTGCATTAACCTAACACATATGTTTAGAGAAACATCCCCTTATGATGACTCCGTTGAGCAGACTGAGTCCATTAAGGGTAACAAGAGTTCACCAGAAATATGGCATCATGCTCATGACTCAGTTGCAAATGGTACGGTTTCCTTAAAGAAAGAGGTAGAGGGATATTGGTCCATCGTCGGGGCATCGCATTTGTATTTCCCTCATGCTTATAGCCTCAGAGTATCTCTGCCAGATGGGAGTGACAAATGGGTATCAGTATCGAAGGATGTCTTTGAGAACATCAAAGAAGGTGATGATTTGACTGTCTCGCTTAAGCTTTGGGAGCAAGAGAAATACCTTTCGCAATTAGAAGGAGTCGTAAAGAAGGCAACGAGTTTCGATGATTTGAAAGCCGGGCTATTATCCTTTGAGAAAATATCTGACGGGCATCGGGACTATAGTATTGATGATCTGGTAGAAACATTAACTCATATTCAGAATGGAAGTGGAAGCGCCTCGTTTGCCTTCCTTCCCGATATTCCGGGCCTCAAAGAGAAGGTTATAGCATTCAAGGGTGAGTCGAGGAAAGATATTGCCATTCATGATGACCCTAAGGGTATGTCCGATGAGGATCTGGTAAATACCTATAAAGGAATCCAACTCCAGATAGGCAATCTGATCTCAACAAGAGATTCGATTGAAAAGAATATAGATTATGCTACTGGTTCCAAGACGGACTTTCACGAGATTCATCAACGGGTACAGGAGCAAATTGAAGATGCATTTGCGGTGTTAGGGAAATATCGACAGATAATCGATGATCGCGGATTGCGAGTATCGACCCTTGGAGAAACAAGCGAGCCCGTTTCTTAAGAGAGTGTCAGTGTTACTCATGATGTTTGGCTGCATATCGACCGCTACTGTTTCAACTGTGAATATTCAGGAAATGTGCTGCGACGTAGCTTTATAAGATCTCGACTCTTCTGAATAATGGCGACGAAGAGGAAACAACAAATGATGCAAAGAATGGCTTCCAACCAATTACGCCCTTGCACTCCTTGTGCTGCTATTGCATATCCACGATAACACGACATACTAACAAACACTCCTAATGAAGCCCATGCTGGATATGCTTCCCACCACTGAATGTCCTTTTTGCGTTTATCTGCCAGATAGCCTTCGTACATCCAGAATTGTTCCTTCGGCAACTGTCTAGCGATAAGAGGTCGCAATTTGTACTCAATATAATAGATGTTTTCGTACTGAAGATATGAATTCTCAGCCCACATGAATAGAACGAACTCGGTAGCTATAGACATAAACCATAAGATATACATTGAAGTCGCTGTGTTCCACAGAGGCACAACCAAGACAAACAACAAGATTAACATTGGCCATATTGAGGATGCAATGTAAATATAATAAGTATTGCGACTTGTTAGTGTTTGATATTCAGCAATATGCAACTGCAGAGTTGTTTGCTGATCGCTTACGTCATTGAGATCCTGAGTAGGCAATTAACACTCTCCCACAAAAGAGATTTTTAGCCACAATGATCTTGTTCCTTGGCTAAGGATTCTCTCAGCAGATCACAGTACTTGTCAAGGCGAATCAGTAGGAAAATGCAGCTGGATGTTCAGGTACCTATCCGTTGCAGTCGCAGTCCCATATCTCCTCAAGACCATCAATAGTTTGTCCACAGGCAAGTTTTTGATGGTCTTGAGGAAAGAAGGCCTTTGCTTTCTCCATTCCTTCCGGTGCTTGTTTCTCCTTCTTGAATTGAGTTCGAAAGTCCTCCACGAGTTTCCGTTGAACTTTGATCTGTTTGTGAGCGTGGTCTTGCGGTGTGAACCTCACCCAGCGTATGCGAACTTCGTTCTGTTCGGTGGTGGGCGTCTGCTGTGCGCCAGGCGCACCCGCTGTCGACGCGTAGTCGAATCTCTTGTTTCCGCAGGTGGGAACTCTTGCCGTACCTGGACGATTCGCTGGCTTCATTGTCAACGAGAAATTTCAGACGATCATGGCCTTGCCGACAGATGCCAACGGTGGCCTCAAGCAGTTAGCCAAACGCATCACTGTTGTCGTGCAAGGAAGGTTGAACTCATACCGGGGCCATCGGCGGCGTAAAACGGCTGAGTATGAAGCGCGGTGAAATAGGCGATCCAAAAACGGCGGATGGATTCTCTTCTCCTTTCCTGGAGTTTCGGAGTCTCGGTGCTCTGGAGACTGCCAAGAAAGACGTGAATCCGAGACCAGTCCACAAGGGGTTTTGAGCAGCCGGGAGCGGGATCAACTGCGATGGTGCGCGCCAGACGCTCCGCCAACTCAGGCGTGGAGAGGTCCAGTAAGGTGACGAAATTCCTTGCGCCGTCTTCCTCAATGAAGTCGCTGAAGATCAAGAGATTCCGCTGTACACTGGGTCCATCGAGAGCGAACTCCTGTTCGGCGATCTGAATGGTCCCGAGGATGTCGGTTTTTGCGGCGCGGTTCTGGGTAAGCTGGCGGCTTTGCGCCGCCAGCATCTGGTGAAGGTCAATCTGGAAGTCGGTGAGTTCTTGATCGTAGGGTTGGCGCTCGGTGGGAACGCATTTCCGGACGATCTGGCCGGAAGCAACAGCATCAGAGTCGCCGACAATCGGCACGACGCTGATGCAATCGCCGCGATGAAGCTGTGCCCCTTGCATTTCGATGGCGTGCATTGCCTGATCGAAGGACGCCGGGACGATACTGGCTGTTCCATCAAGAATGAACACATAGTGCCGCATGGTTTCTGAAGTCCCAGGTGTTACATGGCAGGAGTTCAAAAAAAGGGCGACTGAAAGAATCACATATTTCGCGTTCATTGAAGGAGTCCTTTCTTTCGCCGGGTTGGTGTGACCGTGGCTTCGATCAGCGGCGGTTCTTTGATCGGCGTGACATTTCTAATGCGCGGAACGAAGTTTACATGTTGTACTTCATAGAACTGATCCGGGTTAGGGTGTTCGCGCTTGCGGCGGAAGTACTGAAAGGCACAGATTCCAGATGCGAGTGTGGCGCAGATAGGAATTGCAAGAGGCGCCCAGAACAGCGCGCTCCCTGCAACGAGAGCAACGGCGGCGGACTTCAGATAGACCATTGCCATCGGCTCCTGAATTGCTCCGTACTTTGCGCCCCGTTCATGGTGAAGCCGGTATGTCGCCTTCCATTGCGCGCACTCGTGGGCAAGCTGCTTGAGTGCATGTTGATGTTGCTCGCGCTCTGTGTCGAGTTGCTTCTGCGCGTTGATGCGCGTTTGGTTGAGGTTGTTGAGCCTGGCGTTGGCAGTGCGCCACTCATGCCAATCCTTCAAATGATGCACGGCGTAATGCAGGACCGTGCCAATGACAATGGGTACGACGGCGGTCAGCAGGACATAGAATGCCGACGCGAGGAATCCGTTTCCCGACAAAAAATCACCGAGCCGGCTATGTGCGAGTTTGGCGGAGAAGGCCACTTGGTTTCCACGCAGGATTCCCCAGACGATCAGGAAGCAGGTGAAGACAATCGCAATAACCCGGATCGGAATCCGGGTATTGACTGGGGATTCTTCATCAGAAAGACTCTCCCACGCGAGGTGATAGATGAGGGAGCTTGCGAGGACGAGCGCGGCTGCGGTGAAGAACTGTAGGACGCGATTCGAGATCTGTAACGCGTCCATGCATGGCGCAAGAATGACGATCTCGGCCAGAACCATGAAGATCGATGCGACTCCGGCAACAAGTGGAAAGAGCCATTGCGGGCGCTGGCCCTTGATGCGTTGATTGATCTGGGCGGCATCCTCCTCTGCTTGCGGAAGCATGGTGCGGGTGTGATCGAGCAGAGCCTCTTGTCTCTTTTGCCGCTCGACAGCCTGAAGACTGATATTCGCTGCTTTCTCATCGAAGTTGGATTGAATCTCTTCCAGTCCAGGCTTCAGATCGACGCCGTGCGCGCCTTGGTAGTAGGCGTGCGCTTCGAGCGAGTGAAGCTGTGGAGTTTTGCGGTTTGTGGGTCTCGACATCATAGGTGCCTCCATGATTCACTTGCCGCCAAGGCTATTGCCGGCGGATGAGAAGAACTTGGCAATAAGCACAAGGGCGAGAGCCAAAACCACGAGCCCAAAGCCCAGGAAGAGCGAGAAACTTGTACTTGCGATAAAGCCGCGTGTGAGGACTCCTGGCAGCAGCATCTGGGCCGCGGCGCCGAGAACGACGAATGCAAGGATGGCCTTGAGGCCGCGCGTACAAGCCCTTACGAGGTGGTGAACGGTGAGCGCGCGAAGCATGACGAGAATGGCTATGACGGCGCAGACAATGCCGAGAAATGCCGCGAATGTGTAAAGCATCTGGAACCTCCTTTGCAAAACGAGTGCTCGCAATTTGCGGGCACTCGTTTCTGGTTAGGCTTCAAAGATGGCTTTGGCCTGGTTGAGTTTGTTGAGGGTATCCTTCTCGGAATCGAGTTCGGCCTGAAGGCGCGCAACGCGATCTTCCTGGCGATGAATTTGCTCGAGAACGACATCAATGGGCGACTTCGGCACCCACGCCTTCCGCGCTGGCGCGGCAGTTGCGGGGTCCGGTGAGCGGGCAGGTTCATGCTTCTTATCAGCGGACATTTCTCCTCCTACTTGGTTTTTGGTTGAACGTGGTCGCGGTCGAAGATCATCAAGGTACGCAGCACCTGAATGTCCCCTTCCACACCGTCGAGCGCACCGAGGATGCCGTTAGGCAGCATTTGCTCGATGTACTCACTGGAAAACTCAAATCGTTTCTCCAAGCGGTCTATAAGCCGGTATGCATGCTCATAGATCAGTACTCGCGCCGCTTGCCCCGGGCTGAGTGGAGCCGTGGTTTGGTTGTTCGTTTGTTCGGGCATGTTGATTCTCCATAATGGTTGGTGGTTGACTCTGATGCATTTGTTCTGCAATCCATGCATCGAGGAGAGCGATGGCTTTGCGTTTGACCGGCAGCTCGACATGCGTATAGATTGAGTGCGCGTCATCGCCATTGGAGTGGCCCATAAGCGCTTTGCGGGTATCCGCCAATACGCCGAGTTCAAGGAGACGAGTGTTGAAGGTATGTCTCAAATCATGAAAGCGGCCAGCCTGGACACCGGAACGCCTGATTGCGCCTGCCCACCCAGTCTTCAATTGAGAGATGGCATTACCGCTGAAGGTGAACACCAGCCCGGAGGATTGCTGACTGACGGAGAGCATCGCGCGCAGCCGGTTGGTCAATGGAATCTCCCTCTGCTCGCCTTCAGGAGTCTTTGAACGCGTGACCGAGAGAACACCACGGGCAAGGTCAACATCTTCCCATAGTTGATGAGTGATCTCGCCTCGTCTCATGCCTGTGTCGAGCGCGGCAACGATGATCTGAGCGAGATGCGGCGATGCATGAGCAGCGAGCTTTTGCTCGTTCTCCCAACTGAGCAGTGGCCGCTTGCGTTTGCGCGCCCGTGGCATTTGCAGATGCGCTAGTGGGTTGGCGTTGATGATCCCTTCATCGACGGCCCAAAAACATATGTGCCGGGCCACCTCGAGATCCCTGTTGACTGTCGTGTCCGTGACATGATCGCGCTTGATTCTGTTGGCGCGATATTCGCGGGCGGTCGCCCTTGAAATCGAATGCAATTCCCGTTTGCCCCAGAACGGCAAGAGAACTTTCAATCGGTCGGTGTGGTGCGCCTTGATCTCCCCAGCCGCGAGAAAGCGCGCAGAGAGTTCAGCGAACGTCATTTCCGGTTTTAACTCGGTGAAACCTGCTGCTTTGGCTTCCAGCTCTTCGCAGAACTTGCGCTCGATGCCTTCAGCCATGCGTCGATTGCTCATGCCTGTGCTTTTGCAATGACGCACCCCGTCGATCGATTTGTAAACCCACCAAATACCTCCTCGCTTGTAAAGCATTAACGATCACCTCCTTTCTTTTGTCTGTTGATTCAGTACCCAGCGGATAATCTGATCGCGGTAGAAGATCAGCTTGCCACTCGGCCCGGAGCGCCAGTGCGGCAGACCCTTCGGTAGAAGAGTCTGGCGTACGCTCCAGGACGAGCAGCCGATCATTTTGGCGACTTCGCGAATCCCCATCGGAGCGCCGAGTGTAGTGTCGCTATCGATCATCCTTGCCTCCGGTACTGCCTATGGCATTTCTGCCATAGGCGAAAATGGTCCAATGGCCTTTGTCCTTTATGGCTTCCGCTGTCAGCCAAAAGCCAACTAGGTATCCCTTTTCGTGACGCATGGCCTGCAGGGGCCATCCTGGGTCACTTGTGGCTACCTGAGCCGAATACACTCGCCCAGACCAGCAGGACAAGACCCAGGCCCAGGCCCAGTTTCATCAACCCGAGCAGCGCGGCCGGCTTGGTCACCACGGCAGCGGCGAAATAGACGGCAAAGACTGACAAAGCAGCGAGAATCACAATGCCAACGATGGTTCCGATCAGGCTCATGCCTGAGTGTGGAGATGCCGGTGTGGACAGATCGCGTGAGCCGCATGTGCTGCAAGCGTTGGCGGCGCGAGGATTCTTGTGGCCGCGAGGACAGAGCTTCACGTTGTAGCTTCGTGCACAGAACTGGCAGTATGGCGGCTTGCCAGCGGTGAACTTGCGGCAATTTTTGCAATAGCGCATAGGTCTCCTTAGAGAAGCGATTGGCGATCTGCGCCTTCGGGCCGAAGCCACTGGGGCGCGTAGATGCCATCGCGATAAATGGTTTTGTTGTCGATGAAGTAAAAGAGCTTTGTTGTTTGTTTTTGAACCGCCGCGCGCAGGTTGCCAAGACGCCTCTCGGTGGGCGCAGTCACCAGCACACGAAAGCGGTCCCGATGAAAGAGGCGGGCGAACTCGCCGCTGGTGGCCAGCTTCAAGTACAGATCGATCTTCCGTTCCCAGACCTTGCCGGACTCTGTTCCGAGATCGACCTCGACGAAGTGCGCGATTGGCGCGCCACTCGTCTGAATCTCGAAGTATCCGTCGGGGATCAGCGGCAAAGCGGGCGTAAGTGGCTCTTGAAAGTTGAACCAGCGTAGGAACTGCACACCATCAGGACGCCGGTACTTTGCCGAAATCCAAACCCAGTTCACTGCCGACTGATGTGCGGTAAAACTGTCACCGATAAGCAGTGTGTCTTCGGGATGCTGGAAGCGCCAAAACTTCTCGCGTCCGATCAGTTTGGCTCCCTTGGTACTGAGCGAGTAGATAGCCTTGCGCCCGCCTGCGGCGGTGCCAAGCAAATGCCTGCGAATGAGTCCTGCGGCATGGAGCCGGTGAAGCCGGTCATTGGCACGATTGATGCGGCGGATACCGGCAACAAGCTGATACTGCTCGCGGTCGAGAATCTTGCACTCGGCCAACTCCGCAAGCACCGCCAGATCGCGGGCCGTTGCGACTACACGAACGGTGTGGTCAATCCCAGTCCCATTAATCCCAGTCATTGATTGCCTCCTTCCGGTTTTCCGTCTTTGGTCTGCGCGCCAGAATGTCGGCATCAATTTCAGCTTTGCGCCGTGCATGGATGCGATTGGACTCTTCGAGGAAGCCATCCGCAGCGGAGGACTCTGTAACCACATCCGGTGTCACGATCTCTTGCGGGCGGAAGTTGCCGGACCGGACAATGGCATGTCTTGGCGGCAGATCGCGCAAACGCGCAGCCATGGTCCGTCCGCTGTCGATCTCCTGCGCAATCTGGGCGGCATCCTCGGGCGAAAGCTGAAAGAATACTCGGGTGCCGATTGCCTGAATCGCGGATCGTAGCGTCGGTGGAAGCTGCGACTGAAATTGATTCCCGGTGACGATTGCCACTGAAAACTTGCGGGCTTCAGAAAAGAGCATTTCGAAGTCGGTGTCGGCAGCGGCCAGATTCTGCATCTCATCTGCGTAGATAGTGAAGGTCTCGCGTCTTCTCCGCCGGAAGATCGCAGCCTTGAGCTTTGTCAGCAGCAGGTTCCCCAAGGTTGGCGCGTGGATGCCGAGGCGTCCTTTGTTCAGGTCGAACAAGAGAATCTGCTCCGTGGCAAGCGCAGCATCGAAGTCAACAGTTGAGCACCGCTGACCAATCACATATCTGAAGTGCGGATCTGCCGTGAAGTCGGTGAGCTTGTTTAGCACCGGCTCGCGCATCGTCGCCTTCATCGACTCGCTCAGTGGATCGAATCGCAGTTCAAAGTATTCCCGCACATCCTGATTGGAGACCCGCTTGAGAAGGCTATGCCGGTATGTGTCGTTAGAAAGAAGCAGCGACATCTCAAGCAGCGTCAGCCCGTTGACGGAAAGGACGAAACTCGCATTCCGCATGAGTTCTTCCGTCCGAGCACCACGAAAGTCCCAACGGTCGGCGAGGCTACGCGTCACTTCGGCGACTTCGCGAAAGCGCGCGTAGTCATCGCGGCATTCAAGCGGGTTGAGGCCCACGGCCCATGCGGTATTCGATGGGTCGATGACCACGGTTCGCTCGGCGTATTCGGGGTGATATTTCGCAAGATAGCGGAGCGTGGGCGGTATCAGATCGCCGTGCAGATCGATGAGGCAAAGTCCGCGCCCTGCATTTATATCGTGCTCAACCAGATGACGAATGAAACAGCTCTTGCCAGTTCCGGTCTTGCCGACAATAGCCATGTGCTGAGTGCGCAGGCCCGTTGGAAGAAAGTACTCCGCCTGTGTTACGCGCTCATCGAGGACAATCCTTCCGAGGGGAAGGCCGCCCTTGAGCTTCGGCGCAGAGGCCTGGATCAGGCGGTTCCACGTGTTGATGAAAGCGTGTTCGATGAAGTTTGGCATAGGTTTCTATCGACCTCAGGGGATCTCAATGAAAATCCTCTGGGCTCCACGGAATCTATGCTGAACGAGTTGAATTTTATGGGGAAGGGAGAGCTACCCGCGAATCTGTCACAGTGGAACGATAAATTATTCGTCGCGAAAAACATTTGCGTACATCAGGTATCGGCACCACCGTTGCAGAGTTTTCCCATGAAGGCCCAGGCGCGGCGTGACCTCAAGTAAATGCCGGATCGTTGCCTGGTGGCCAAAGCTGACCGGGGGGTGAGGCCCCAAAAGACTCAACGCCTCTTCGGAAATGGTTTTGTCGCCCGTCGCCAACCCTGTGACGGCAGCCCAATGAACGTTCATCTGATATGGAAGACTGTCCTCGGCAAGACCGCTATTCGCCGAGATCATTGTCTCCAGGGCGCCTGACCAGTTTGGATCGAAGAGGAGATTCAATTGCCGACGGCCATAGAGCAGAACCGTTCGCTCCGGGAATCCGCCCTCGTGCATCCAGGCGGCGGAGGCTATGAACGCTTTATCTGCGGCCTCGTCTTCTTGTAGCAAAAGCAAGGCCGTGCCTCGCTGGCGGTGGTACTCAGCGCCAGGATCGCTCTTAGACTCTGCGTGAATGTCGCTTATCATCCGCAGAACGCGAAGAGCATGGCGGGGACGATTGCGCAACGTATATGCCAGCGAGAGGATTAACCCTGTATCGGCAATGCGCAGCAGATCGATCTCTTTACTCGATTCATGAAAGGCAATCGCAGAGATGGCCATTGCGCGGCGGGCTTGATCGATGGCGGACTCGGTGCGCCCAAGGTGAACAAGGAACCATGCCGAGTGGTAGCGCAACCGGGCCAGAATGCGGAGGAGCAGTGTACTGTGGGGCTGTCCAAGGTCGCGGATGTGCCGCCGCATGTGGGCCAATCCATCCTCAAGCATCCACCGGGCTTCAAAGGTCGCCTGATCGCGTTCAACCTGTTGCTCAAAGAGCCTGATCTCCTCTTCGCGGCGCTTGCTTACAACAACGAAGTCCGGCTCCGTGGCGATTCCCAGTTCCCGCCGTAGGTCTTCCGTGGGAATAACGAGGTGTGGTCTTTCCAGCAGCTTCGACTCAACCCCGGCAAGTTGACCTGGAAGCAACGTGACCTCAGAGCTCGCCGGATTGCGAGACCGGATGGCGCGAACGCGATCCGCCTGAATCCCGAAGGCCGCCGCAATCTCGTCCGAGGTGAGGTCGCCGTTCTCACTCAGCCAATGAAAGACTGGGGAGAAGTTTGGAATGTGCAGCCGGTAGGATTTTAAAAAGCTGGCGATCTCGGGTTGAGCGGATCTCGGCATACAGCTTTCCCTCAATAGCGGTGATGCAATCGGCAGAACTGTTGCAACCCATCGTAATCTACTTGGTTGGCGAAGCGCTGAATCGAAATCTTTTGTGTAGGAGTTTTGGCTTGTTGCCCGGCAAATAATTTGCAATGAGCAATTCTCGATGGTGGCGTTCTCCACTGGCTTGCACGGAATAGTAGATGGCGACCTCTTCGATATTGAAGCAGGAGAATATCTCGCGCACCTCGGGCGTGTCGTTGAGTGAAAGTAGAAACTTTCCCTTGAGACACTTGAGCCTATCGCGCAAAGTTTCAAACTCATCCTTTTCCAGGTTGTGGCGGTAGAGTTTAACCCCGTAGTAGGGAGGATCAATGTAAAAAAACGTCGTCGGCCTATCGTAACGCTCCAGCACGATCTCATACGGCGAGCACTCAATCTGCGTTCCGGCCAATCGATCATGTGAACGTGAGATCATTTCTGGAACCTTCGTCGGAGAAAAGCGATTGGCGGAGGTGACAAAATATCCGTAAGACTGTGAGCGCACCCGGCCTCCAAAGGAGACCTTTTGCAGGTACAGGTACCGCGCCGCCCTTTGAATGTCGGTGAGCGATTGCGATGGCGTCTTTTGTAGCCGTTCGTACCACTCCCTGCTCAGGAGCATGAAGCGCATGAACCGAATCAGTTCCTCGTAGTGCGACTGGCAAACCCTGTAGAGGTTGACGACTTCGCCGTCCAGATCGTTGAGTACTTCTATCTTCGATGGCGGCTTGTGGAAGAACACTTGCGCGCCACCGGCGAATGGCTCGACATACGCCAGATGTTCCGGGATGCGTTCAATGATTCGTTGAGCCAGACGGGTCTTCCCGCCGATGTAGCTGAGTGGGCCTCTCATGAAATGTAGATGAGTTAATTATTTTGAAAGCAGGTATTCGACCTGGGCGTACAAGCCCAGTGCTGCGGCGTCTAAGACCGAAGAATGAAAATCGGAAGAATTGAGTTGGGGCCAGAACTGGCGGACAATCTCGTGCAACTCCTTTCGGCAACTCAGCGGCTGAATTGCAAAGGCTTCAAACAGCGTGTTCTTCGAGACTCGGTGTGACGTTGACCCTTGTACGAGTAAATCGTTCTCGATCAGGTGAACCAGTTCGGCGGATCGTGCTTCTTCAGAGGCAACAGCGTCCTCTATCGCCGCCATTGTAATGTCGAAGCGATGCAGGGTCCAATTCACAAAAGCTGTTGCGCTGGCATCGGCGGCTTCCTTGTGCGAGGATAGATGGCGGACTTCGGCATAGCTCAAAGTTCTGTCGCGGAATACCGCAACGGCAACAGTTCGGCGCGTCACCTTAATCGCCATCGTCAGGATACTCATCTTGGTTCATCGTTAATGATCGAAAGGCAGACAGAAAACCCTCGTGGCTGAGATCGTTCCTACCTCTGGCTCGCCGGTAGGCGTGCAGTACGATCTCTGCTGGGAAGTTTTCGAGCAAGACCCCATATTCGCGGCTGTGCTCCATAGCCGAAAGTTTTCGTGCGATTTGCAGCGCCAGGTATTCAAGCGGACTGCGGGGAGCCTGCCTCTGCGCCTCAAGCATCCGCTCCAGAATCTCCGTCATGCTGCCTCCACGACGACGTCAAGATAGAAGCGACGCCTCAAAACGGTCTTTGACCTCGGATGATCTACGATCTCCGTGACGATCCGCGAGTGCAACTCCGGAAAAAGTCGGGTAAGCGGCGTTTGATAGAGAATCGAAAGCCGAAATGCCGTCTCAAGCGAAGGCATCATGCGGCCGGACTCATAGCGCGAAAGCAGGGTTGTGTCCCGTTGGCCGATCATGCGGGCGACATGCTTTTGCGAGAGGTTCATCCTTCTGCGCTGGATGAAGAGTGAATTGAATACTCGTTGTTTGTTTTCCTCCATACGTTTGCTTTATGGTTAATTTACTTGAACCATAACACTGGCGGTTTGCGGAGGTAAGGAGGGAAAAATTGCGAGGTTATCAAGATTCTGTGGATAAGTCCAGAGAGCAAAAAGATGAACGCGCAAAAAAGCGAACCGATGTCGGCTCGCTTGAATTCCTTTACATGCTTGGGTGGTCAGGGAAGACCTCTTTCATTTCGTACTTCTTTTTCTTGTGTAAAAGTCGAGGTACAGGCTTCGGTCTATCCCATTGCCTCACAAAGTCCCATGCGTACACAATTTGTGTTGCGTATTCCTCGGGATCGGTCTCACGAATTGTAAGCAGAGTCGCCATCATATCAACGGCGGCCTTCATGATCTCCTTCATCTCAGGATTGGTGATGTGACAATATTCAGGATGTCCGTTGCACGTCGGGCAGATCTTGCCGCTATGCACGTTTTCAATTGGCCCATTGCGGAATGCCAGAAGAACAAGTGCCTTGGCCTCAAGGTCGGTTCGTAATGATATTTTCATTGAAACTGAAGTTAATGGAAAGGTTATCAATAGCATGACGGATTGTCATGTATTTGGCAAGAGACTGAGTGCTGCATGGGGCTGATCGATTGAGTCGTATACCAGAAATTTGCGATGTGCCGCCTTGGCGGCGCGATGATCGAGACCAAGGTAGTAGCGGCAAGTCGTCTCCAGGCGTTCATGACCAAGAATCTCTTTGATGTGGCCAACCGGGCACCCATTGAACAGAAGTTGAGTTGCGGCGGTGTGGCGAAGCAGGTGAGCAGAGATTTTCTTTGCTATCCCGGATGCCTTGCGATAGCGGTTGAACGGTCTCCAAATATCTGGCCGTTTCAAACGGCGCAGTCCATCCGCTGTAACAAACAACGCGGGATGATCATCGGTGCGGCACTCGATATACCGCTTGATCCAGGCAAGCGCCCGATCAGTAAAGAAAACCGTTCGCTCCTTCGATCCCTTGCCGGTGATTTTCGCCTCGGCGGTGGTGAAGTCAATGTCGGCCCGATTAAGCGACAGGGCTTCGCTGATCCGCATCGCGCTGCCAAGAAGCACTTCGACCAGAGTGCGAAAGCGCAAGCCTGGAAGGTAGATGTGACCCTCCCCGGTCTGCGTCTTGATGGATGCAATGAAGCGCTCGACTTCGTCTGCCGTGAGATAGGCGACCTCCTTTCGCGGCCGGCGCGGGATCAAAATCGAATTGGGGTCGATCACTCCGAGACCATGCTCTTCGTGTGTATACCGTAAAAACCGTTTCAACGCCAAGAGGATGGTGACTTGCCTATTCACCGAGAGGTTACGATCCAGAAAGCGCGCCTTCAGCGCCATCACGTCGGCTTTGCCAAACCCTGTGAGTGGCGAATTCCCGTAGGAGCGTTCAACCTGCCGGAGACAGTCCCGATACTTGAGAATTGTCTCCGGAGCGAAATGCAATTCGACCTGGGCATAACGCAGGAACTGCGGCGCAAGCGCGGGGAGCGAATGCGGATGGTAATCTTCTTCATACATAAATAAAAACCCTTTCAAACCGAGCGATGATGCTCGTCCGAAAGGGTTCTTGCCAACCGAATAATGATAGAAATGTTACGCCGACCCAGTTGGTTTGACTCGGGAAAACTTGACTCCCGAGATCGACCGCGTGACAGACGCCATATTAGGGGCATCTTGTCAATTTCTCCTTAGAAAGGAGGTGGGTCGTTGCGTGTCTTTCTAAAATGGTTTGGAAGAACGCGGACGAGTTAATGGCTCGTTATCAATTAATCTATATCCACAGCTTAGGAAGAAACGGATGGCTTGTCAAATGCTTTCTTCTCGCCGTAGTGAAGGTGCTCGTCGACGGCGCGGCGAAGAACTTGCTCGTCCGTCCCAAGATAGTAGCGTGCTGTCGTCTGGATGTCGGAGTGACCGGCCAGTTCCTTGATGATGGAAATGTCCACGCCGTTGTTGCGCAGAGTCGTGCAATAGGTGTGGCGAAGTACAGAGGGGGTAAACTTCTTCTTCACGCCAGCCTTTTCGCTCAGATCAATAAAGAATCTTGATACGTCTTCTCTCGCCCATCTGCGCGGCGGGTCACCTGTGGTGATAAACAATGCGGGATGACTATCCCATCGTACGGCAAGATAGCGCTTGACCCAGAACCGGCACCGGTCGGAGAAGAAGACGGTTCGCACCTTGCCGCCCTTGCCAACGATGTCCATTTCCGCCTGATCCTGGTCGAACGGCGTCCGATCCATGCGCAGCGCCTCGCCCGTTCGCATGCCTGTGCCGAGAACCAATTCGCAGAATGCCCGCAAGCGCAGGTCCGCAAAGTGGTTCAAATTGAGAAAACCGAAGATCTCTTCAATCTCGTCCGGGGTGTGGAAAACGACATTCGGTTTCTTCTTCGGCGGTAGTCTGATCTCCCCTGGGTTCATGCATTCGATTTTGAGCGCCGCGTGACAGAATTCGAAAAAGACTTTAAGCGCCGCCAGTACACTGGACAACCGCGACTCGGACAGTCCTCTTTTCAATATCGCATCGCGGATTTCGAGCACATCTCGGAGAGTCACGGTCTCAACCTCGTGGTTGCCGATGCGTGGAAGAATCCATGAAGCAAAACAGTCCCGTTGCTTCTGCCGCGTCTCATCGGCATAAACCCGGTCTGTCCTCCCATGAATCAAGAATTGTTTTGCTGCCTCGTGAATTTTCATGAGGGCATCATGCCAGAGGCCACGAATGCCGCAAAGGAGGGAAAATTTGCGCCAGATGCAAATATGCCTCCCCCCAACCGCAGAACTGCCGGGTGCCCTGCGACGGGCTGATTTATTCTCGCTGCTTGTACTGACAATAGCCGAAAGGACCAATCAAGCAATACACAATCTCCCGTCCCCTTGCCCGCCCCCGCTGCCTTGCCGAATTCAAAAGCGAGTGACTCCCCACCTGCTTCGCCACACTGCCGCGACTCAGCTTTTTTTTAACGGCTGCCCGGTTGGGCACATCAAGGAAATTCTCGGCCATGAACGTTTGGAGACAACATGAAGGTACTATCTGGGCCTCGACCACCGCGCGGCAAAGGCCGCCCACGAAAGTACCTCAAATATTCGGTTCAAGCCTGAACCAGACGCCAAAATTACCACTGCAGTCAGGGCTTCTCAGTGGCGGAACTCACCGAGCGACGTAACGACGATGTGCGGAGTTCGGCGCGGTTTACCGGAGCGGGTCATCCAGGACAATGAATAAGGTTCGTTTCTCGATCACAGTGGAAAGTGCGTTGAATCGTCTTTCCACGGATTAAATACGGCGGCGGCTCTGTGGGCAACATGGACGACATTTCGCGTAGCAAGGTAAAGGCAGTGTTCAATCGTCATTGCCCCGTGATTCTTCTGGCAGGTGGTGCTGAATTCTGCCTATTGGACAGACTACAATACGCTTACCTGATAAAGAATGGGAAGGCCCCTTGTCTCTTAACGCTCAACCGTTTATCGCCCGTTGGCAGCAATCCTCGGCGGCGGAGCGCGCGAACTATGCGCTGTTCCTCTCCGAACTCTGTGACTTCCTGGAGATTCCTCGTCCCGAGCCTACTCAGGCGGAGGAGAGTGCAAACTCTTACGTGATCGACAAGGCCGTTTACCTCCAGAACCTGGACGGCTCTACAACGCCGAACTACATCGACCTCTACAAGCGCCGCTGTTTTGTTCTAGAAGCAAAGCAGGGCAGCAATCCTTCGTCGGATGCGGTTGCGCCCCTTGCTTCCCCAAAAGAACCCCGCCGTATCAAGCGTGGCACGGCTGTTCGCGGAACGCACGGATGGGATGAGGCCATGCTCGCGGCTCGCGGCCAGGCAGAGCGGTACGCCAAAGCGCTGCCCATCTCCGAAGGTTGGCCGCCTTTCCTGGTTGTCGTCGATGTCGGCCACTCCATCGAACTCTTTGCAGATTTCTCTCTGACTGGAAAAGCCTACCTTCCATTTCCCGATCCGCGCACCTTTCGCATCCTCTTCAAGGATGTGGACCAGGCACAGGTCCGGGACCGCTTGCGGGCGGTATGGCTCGATCCGCTCTCTCTCGATCCATCTCGCGAAACCGCCAAGGTGACCCGCGAAGTCGCCGGAAAACTGGCGGTTCTCGCCCGCAATCTTGAACTGCACCATCCTCCCAAGCGGGTTGCAGAGTTTCTTACCCGCTGCATCTTCACCTCGTTTGCGGAGGATGTAAAACTGCTTCCTGAGCGTGGCTGGCTCAATCTGCTTGAAAGCCTGCGGGAAGAAGTCGCCAACTTTCCACCCATGGCAGAAGCCCTCTGGCAAACCATGAACGATGGCGGATTCTCTCCCATTCTCCGGGCGCACATTCTCAAGTTCAATGGCGGACTCTTCGAATCCACCACGGCCCTTCCGCTCACCCGCGACCAAATCGGCCTGCTGATCGAAGCCGCCGACTCCCGCTGGCGCGAAGTGGAACCGGCCATCTTTGGCACCCTGCTCGAACGCGCACTCGATGCCGATGAGCGTCATGCGCTCGGAGCCCACTACACGCCGCGCGCCTACGTCGAGCGTCTTGTCATTCCTACTCTGGTAGAACCGCTCCGCGACGACTGGCGCAGTACCCAGGCCGTGATCGCCGAGCAGGTCAACACTGGCAATTCGAACGCCGCCATTGAGACTGCGCGCGCTTTCCATCGTCAGCTTTGCTCCACTCGCGTTCTTGACCCCGCCTGCGGCTCGGGCAACTTCCTTTATGTCGCGCTCGAACACATGAAGCGTCTTGAAGGTGAAATCCTCGAAACCCTCCATGCCCTCGGTGACACCCAGCAATCGCTCGAACACACCGGCCTCACCGTGGACCCGCATCAACTCCTCGGTCTCGAACTCAATCCGCGCGCCGCCGTGGTTGCCGATCTCGTGCTTTGGATCGGCTTTCTGCAATGGCATTTCCGCACCCGTGGCGACGCACAGCCGCCCATCCCGGTCATCAGCAACTTCCACAACATTGTCGAGGCTGATGCGCTGCTCACCTGGAAGAAGAAAACGCCACTACTCGATAAGTAAGGCAATGCCGTCACCCAATGGGATGGCGTCACTACCAAGAAACATCCCACCACCGGCCAGGATATTCCCGATGAGGCCGCGCGCATTCCTGTCTATCAATACACCGACGTGAAGCAAACCAAGTGGCCAGCGGCGGATTTCATCGTAGGCAATCCGCCTTTCATCGGCGGCAAGGATATTCGGGCCGAACTAGGCGACGGCTATGTTGAAGCCCTCCGCAAAGCCTATAGCGGAGTTCCCGATAGCGCGGACTTTGTCATGTATTGGTGGCAACGCGCCGCCGAGTACGCTCGCGCCGGAAAGATTCGACGCTTTGGCTTCATCACAACCAACAGCCTGCCGCAGGTCTTCAACCGCAAGGTGGTTGCGCAGAATCTCAATGCAGCCAAGGACTCGTTGTCGCTCATCTTCGCCATTCCAGACCACCCTTGGCTGAAATCCGCCTTCATTGATGGGCAGGCTGCTACCGATCATGCCGCCGTCCGTATCACGATGACCGTTGCCGAGAAGGGCGAACACCTTGGGCATCTTTACCGTGTCAAGAGCGAAGGGGATACAAGTTCCGAAGGCACAAGTGTCGAGTTGGCAGAGGAATCCGGGCGCATCTTTGCCGACTTGCGAATTGGGTGCGATGTCGCTGGCGCTATGCCTCTCAAAGCAAACGAAGACCTTTGCTGCCCCGGTGTCAAACTGCACGGAGCCGGATTTATCGTGACCCCAGAAGAAGCGGCTTCTTTGGGCCTCGGTCGCATCCAAGGACTCGAACAGCACATTCGTCCTTACTTGAATGGCCGCGACCTCACAGGCTCATCGCGCAATGTAATGGTGATCGACCTCTTTGGTCTCAGCGCCGAACAGGTTCGAAGGCGGTTCCCGGAGGTCTACCAGCGGGTATATGACCTGGTAAAATCCGAGCGAGATCAGAATCGCCGCGCAAGCTATAGCGAGAAATGGTGGATTTTCGGAGAGCCTCGCTCAGCGTTTAGGCCCGCACTGAAAGGATTATCTCGCTATATCTCAACGGTCGAAACAGCCAAGCACCGTTCTTTCATTTTTCTCGACGCCTTGATTCTCGCTGACAACAAGCTTGTTAACATCGCCATCTCGGACGCATATTCTCTCGGCGTGTTGTCCAGTCGCATCCATGTTACATGGGCGCTGGCCAGCGGCGGACATCTTGGAGTCGGAAACGACCCCGTATATGTGAAGACTCGCTGCTTTGATCCATTCCCATTTCCCGATGCCAGCGAGGCTGAGAAGCTGGTCATCCGAGAGATAGCCGAGCGCCTCGATGCTCATCGCAAGCGCCAACAAAAACTTCACCCCGCTGTCACGATCACGGAAATGTACAATGTGCTCGAAAAGATTCGTGCCTCCGAATCGCTCACCATCGAGGATCGAGAGGTCTATGAAAAGGGCCTGATCGCAATCCTTCGCCAACTTCACGACGAATTGGACGAAGCCGTCTTTGCCGCCTACGGATGGTCGCCGGAGATTACCGACGAGCAGATCCTTGAGTGCGTTGTCGCACTCAACGCCCAGCGCCGCGCTGAAGAAGCCAATGGAATCATTCGCTGGCTTCGTCCCGAGTATCAGGCACCCAATGCGCCCGCCATGCAACAAACGTTGGGTGGCCTGATCCCCGCAGAAGCCCCCGTCACCGCCCGTAAGAAGCAACCATGGCCAGCGACCCTCACAGAACAGGTCCGGGTCATCAAGGATTCGCTCCGCGCGACGCCATTTCAAACGCCACAGCAGATTGCTTCAGGTTTCAAACCCGCCAGTCGCACCCGCGTTCAAGAGATTCTCGAAACGCTCACCGTTCTCGGCCAAACCCGCCAGGTGGAAGACAAATATCTTCTCTAGTCGGTGAGACAGATTCGGTTCCTACCAGAGATGCGCAAGCCACCAAGGAATTCCAAAATGCCCGTAAAAGTGAGCCAAGTTAGTAAAGATAAAGTGAGTTGCCGCCCAGTTTTCCACTGTCCAACTGGCGTACCATTGTGACCATGATTAGAACAATCAGAAAAGGCGATTCGTCTATCCACGTTGGTTATGTAAGTGGCGGCCATAGCACTTTACATGCCAGAGATTTCATCCTCGATGCAAGTGGAGATTATGTTGTCCTGTCCATCGATTTATCGCCGAACCAGAGGGTTCGCAACAAGCAATCGAATTGTTATTACGACATCAACGAGTTGATCCAGAGTGTTGAGAGTGTCAAGTACTTCGAGATGTACGCGGAGGAATGGCTAAAGCCGCTCGATGCATCTGTAGGTCAGTATCCAAACGCTGGACAGATATTGGAAATCAGATTTAAGGATGGTTCGACTCACAAATATGATGGGAGGTTTCGGAAGCCTTCTTCCAACCTAATCTTTTTTGTAAGATCAAACAATGAGATTGACCTCATGGAGGATAGAAAATGATTTTGCCCGAATTCGTTGCAGTCTCTCAGTTGATAAATAATTCGATCACTGCCATGAAGTATGTGCGCGATGTGTCTAATAGCTCGGACGATATTGAATTGAAGTCGCGTGTTAATGATTTCTCTGCTACGCTGATGGATCTTACAGAGCGAATCATGATGCTGGACCAAGAGAATAGAGAGTTGAAAGCAACTCTCTCAATTAGAGATAAGATTGTTGGTCCTGTTGCTCCTCATGGATATTTCTATTTTAAAGACAAGCCCGATCAACCGTTGTGCCCGGCCTGCCTCCAATCGCAAATGGGAAGGCCAGTCTATCTCGGACCATTGCTCAAACATAAAGGCGGAAAGCTGCGTAGATGCCCTGTTTGCAAGTACGGTATGTATGAAGAGTCTCCGACGATTGGCCCAGCAGTCGCAATTGGTGAGTCCCTGAACTCTCGCTTGAGAGCGTTTTCGTAGATTCCTACGACTACCGCTGCCTGCCCCAATTCGTTCTCCGAATTCGATTAGCCATTCTGTCATTTCCCGCCTTTAGGCTGTGGATTTCCTGTCTGAGCCTTTCAATATATTTCTGGGCAGTTTCTGGGAGAGCTTTGAATTCAAAGGCGGTAATCTCTCCGGCATTGGCGAGTAGCCGATTGTGGCGTTCAATTTCGCCGCCAAGGCCTATCTGCTTCAGTAGCGCGAGAAGTGCGCTGACCTCGGCATCTACCTGGGCTGCTGTGGTTTCCTTGCCCCTGTCGTTCTGGTAGGTCACGACATGGCCAGGATGCAACTCCTGAAGTGGTACGCCAAATGTCTCTCCCCAGCGTTTCAACTGCTCGCGTCGCGGATCTTCCCAGAGAGGAGAAGCCTCTTTAATCGTCATGGTGCCAAATATTTCTTCATTTTTTGTGTTCATCGGCGCATAATCCTCGGTTGTGAGATCGCAAGTCTGCGAGATTGCTATTGTGCGGCGTTGCAAAGATAGCATAGCCTGTTGAGCCTACTTCTCGTGTGAGGAGGTGAGCCGTGTTCACGGATACCATTCAGTGGACTGTCGTCCGCCAAAGTAAGTCTCGGCAGCGTGCTTCGGAAGGACAGGTCGTGTTGCAACTGTCCATCCCCCGAAAGACGTTACAGAAGATGGTGAAGGCGACGCAACCTCCAGGCAAGCATAAGCAATTGGATCGTCCTCTCCCACTGGGACCATGGATTCCAATTATCGACCGCATCGTAAAGGAAAACGAAATACGGCCAATATCCATGCAGGTTTCCCCCAGGGCAATCTGGCAGTATCTCTGCAAGGAACACGACTTCAGGGGCAGCTTCTCGATGGTCAACACCTATGTGCGTCAGGCTCGCAGCATCGCAGCGCTTGATGTGAACCCTGTCCGTGATTTGCCAGAAAGCAGTCTTTCGGCGCCTCGACTTGCCACAAAGAGCCCACCGGCAATCGCCGGTAAAGTCATAGAGTCATCCCTGCGCCGAGGCAACCGGGAACTTGAACACCTTGCAATCGCGGAGATGGTATACCGAACTGATCCTTTCAGGAGGAACGGGGAAACGCAGGATCAATCGTTCGAGTGGATGCGAGACATCTTGCAAAAAACGATTCCATTCGACGCCATCGCCAATGAAATAGCCAATGTCCCGCTGCCAGAGCTGAAACTCCTCGTTTCAACATCCACCGAAGAGGAACTTCCAATGCGCAATAAGGCAATTGCGGTGCTTGGTCATCTGCGCGGCATCGCCCATATTGCCACCTGTTCGTTTCTTAACATTTCCAACGGAACCTATTTTCGATACTGGCGGTTATTCAAGCAAGGCGGCACCAAGATGCTCTTTGCAAAAAGGACGAGAAGCGACAAGAAGTCCGTGAAGGAATCCAATCAGAAAGCGGTGTTCGCGTTATTGCACTCGCCGCCGTCCGCACATGGCATCAACCGCACCACATGGAGGATGGAGGATCTTCGCTTGGTGCTGGCGAAGGAGGGACCACCGATGTGTGCTGACACGATTCGTACCATCATCAAGGAGGCCGGATGGAAGTGGCGGCACGCCCGCGTTGTCCTAACGAGCAACGATCCCGAGTACCGCGTCAAAGTGGACGCAATCAAGAAGATTTTGTCCGAACTGAAACCGGACGAGGCATTTTTCTCAATTGATGAATTCGGGCCGTTTGCCATCAAGAGAAAGGGTGGGGTCAAACGTGTTGCACCTGACGAGTCCTACGCGGTCCCCCAGTGGCAGAAATCAAAGGGGTGGTTGATCCTCACTGCGGCGCTCGAATTGTCGAGAAATCAAGTGACTCATTTCTATTCGCGGAAAAAGAACACAGAGGAGATGATAAAGATGGCGGACACGCTGCGGCAGCAGTACCGCTCGTGCAGCACCATCTATTTGTCCTGGGACGCGGCCTCGTGGCATATTTCAAAGGACCTGATGGCGCATCTTGACAAGATCAATCAGCAAGCAACAGAGGAAGGGTTCCCGGTTGTCAAAACGGCTCCATTACCGGCGTGCGCGCAGTTCTTGAACGTGATTGAGTCGGTTTTCAGCGGGATGGCGAAGGCAATCATTCATAACAGCAATTACCCGTCCGTTGAGGCCGCGATGGATGCCATTGACCGGTACTACAAAAACCGGAACGACTATTTCGCTGGCCATCCCAAGAAAGCTGGAAAGAAAATCTGGGGAATGGAGCGTGTGCCGAGTCTGTTTGCAGAAGACCAGAATTGCAAAGACCCGCTTTATCAGTTTCCGTATACTGGAGGATCAAGCAGGGCTTCGCTGAGAAATCGATGAGAATATGCTTACGCCAGTTGATCCTGAATAAGCCGAGCTCAAGCAGCTTCCACGGTCATCAGCGAATCGATGAAGCTCCATGAGGATAGTAGTCGGCTCAGGTGGCGTAAATATCTCACACAAAATGACACGGAACAGCCCTCAATAGCTTCTGGAGGTTCATTGCCGCAGACGCCAGCACAGCGTTCACCGCGTTTACGGCAGCACACTTCAGGTGGGACTTCTGGAAAGCAGAGCCGGGTCGCTCCCCAAACGCGCTGAAGTGGAAATTTGCTTGGACGGCGAGATCAGCAGCACGCATCAGAGTAGAATGCAGAGTAATGGACATAATTTCTCTTCTCAGTCAGCCCGAAGGAAAGACACTGGAGTTCAAGCGCGATCTCTCCTCTCCCGAAGGAGCGCTGAAGGCGATTGTTGCGTTCGCCAACACCTCGGGAGGAACACTTGTCCTTGGAATCGAGGACGGCACAAAAGAGGTCAAAGGCATTCCCGACGTTTTGACAGAGGAAGAGCGTCTCGCCAACCTGATCGCCGATTGTATCTCTCCAAAACTGGTCCCCTCTATCGAGGTGATTCCCTGGAGAAAGATGCATTTACTGGCGGTTGAGATCTATCCAAGCCCGAATCGGCCCCACTATTTGAATCGGCTGGGACCGGAGACAGGCATTCTTGTCCGCGTGGGTTCCACGAATAGGCGAGCTGATCTGTTCCTGGTCGAGGAGATGAAGCGGTACAGCCAAGTGGCGTCGTTCGATGAACAGCCGATGCCGTCATTGAACTCGGAAGTGATCGACTTCCGAGCTGCTTCCGAGTATTTCAAGCCGACTCGCAAGTTGGAGCGGGGTGACATGCTCACGCTCAAGCTGGCAACGAAATACCAGGGCCGGGTTGTGCCAACTATCGGTGGCATTCTTTTGTTTGGAATTGACCGCCTCAGCCATTATCCAGACGCTTGGATACAGGTGGGTCGGTTTGCTGGCAACGACAAGCGTAGGCTGCTCGACTCGACAGAAATTCGCTCGTACTTGCCAGAAGCTGCCGAGGAGACGATTGCATTCCTGCAAAAGCACATGACGCGCGAGGCGGTTATTGGATCGGTGAAGCGGACTGATCACTGGACGTACCCGGTTGTCTCCGTCCGTGAGGCCATCATGAATGCAATCGTTCATGCAGACTACGCTCAGCCTGGCTCACCGATCCGGGTCGCTCTCTTCGATGATCGACTGGAGATTGAAAACCCCGGCTTGCTTCCGTTCGGTCTCACGATTGAAGACATTCAGAGAGGCATCTCCAAACTTCGCAACCGTGTTATTGGACGGGTATTTCTGGA
The DNA here is from genome assembly GCA_964493705.1 of uncultured Occallatibacter sp. Lineage (GTDB taxonomy): Bacteria > Acidobacteriota > Terriglobia > Terriglobales > Acidobacteriaceae > Telmatobacter. The sequence goes on along the minus strand of CAZBPD010000029.1, from coordinate 23,426 downwards.
ACTGAAGCTGATTGAACAATGGGGGAGCGGAATCCAGAGAATGACCGCCGCGTGTTTGGATCGAGGACTGGATGCCCCCACATTTGAAGAGATCGGCACACACTTTCGCGTGACACTGTCGGCAGTTCCTCGTCGTGCTCCCGCAAGAGACGCCCGAGACGAGGCCATTCTTTCTGCCCTTGCTGCGAATGCCGAGGGTGGACTTTCAACTTCTCAGATCGCCAAAGAAATCAGTCTTTCTGTTCGAGCTACAAGAACGCGCCTCGCATCACTGGTTGAGCGCGGACTAATTGTCGAGATTGGGAGCGGTCCGCAAGATCCACATCGGCGGTATCACCTTGGTTCATCGAATTCATAAATCTATCGACGTTGATCCAGAATCTGCCGATTCTTGGGCGCGATTTTGGAATCTTTGCGCAATCGATTCATCCATGGATGTAGTCAAATCTGTAGCAGCCAAAGCATCCAAGAACCTTCCAAAGCCATAATAACCAGAAACCCATCCCCAACTCATTCATTTCATATCAGTTAAAAACAGCAATTTTCAACAAATCTCATCAAAGTGCTTGACCTGGTTCGGGACCAGGGGGTCGGAGGTTCGAATCCTCTCTCCCCGACCATTCTTTATCATAGATTTCAAATGGGTTAAGCCGCTTCGGCGGCTTTTTCATTTGAGCCTGTTTTCGGTACAACCGGTACAACTGAAGGCCCGAACTTCGGCAGCGCAAAGCCACCACCGCACTTTTCTGCCTATATTCTCCGAAATCCAACATCTTCCCTGACCTTGTCGTAGAGGTCCGTCATGATCTCCCCGGCGTGCCCCATCCAGTACTTTTGGAGCCCCTCGGGGCAGTCGTTGTGGTTACGTAAATGCGTGTTCCGGAACCGCCGTAACGCATCCCCTCTAGCTTGGCCTTTTCGGGCTTGCGAGGTCGAATGCTGAGGGAATCAAAAACTGAAAAGGCTGTGTGTTCTGCCTATAGATCGATCGCCGGCCGTTCGGCGTTGTTCTCGGGCAATTGATCGTGGAGCACGACATTCAGCAGCGACCGGTGTACGTGAATGCGATCTTTGTAATCGATGAATCCTAGCTTGCGAAAGCGGTTCATGAAAAAACTGACGCGGGAGCGGGTGGTGCCGATCATCTCTGCCAGGGTTTCCTGCGAGATCTTGGGAATCGACGTCTCCGGCTCTCCCGGCTGACCGAACTCGGTCATCAAAAGGAGAATCCTGGCCAGGCGTTTCTCACTGGAGTTAAAGAGCTGGTCGACCAGGTCGGCCTGAACCCGCATACTGCGTTCGAGCAGGAATTTCAAGAACAGGTCGGAGAGTTCATGCTCTGAGTGCAGGACCCGGATCATCTCCTGGCGTCCGATCTTGAGCGCAATGCAGGGGGTAAGCGCGGTAGCCGTCGACAGGCGCAGCCCCGGCACGGTCACCAGCGCCGCTTCTCCGATGAAATCGCCGGCGTTCAGCAGGGTGATGGTCGCCTCCTTGCCGGTGGTGGAGACCACCGTCACCTTGGCGCGGCCCTTCTGCAGATAAAAGACCGAGTCGGCAGGATCGCCCTGCGAATAGAAGATCTCTTTCGGTTCCAAGCGCACAATTCTGCGTCCCAGACCGGCGCCGGTCAGAAAAGCAGCTGCGTTGAAGGTAGGATTCTCAACCCTGGTCATACATTGGGTTCCCTCCCAATTCAGCCGTGACGTGGGATTTGAGAGTGAACACGCTGTGGAAATCTTCTGCGGTTCACTCCACAGTTGCGCCAAAAAAAGGAAATTTTTGGCGATCATCAGGGCCCATTAGTACTGGAAACAGCCAACGTGCGGAGCGTAGTGGTGCGCCGCTGGAGTCACTCCGCGCTGGCACCCAACCAGATTTTACCCCCAAAAAGAAGACTGTCGGTATCCATTTGTACACTTTCTTGACGGATTTACCGGCCTCGACAACCCACATTACACGCTTCGCCGAGGACGCGTATTTTTGCATTTCCGCCATTTTCAGCAGCCTGTACAATCTCTCCGCCGCTCCACTCCCTACCTTGTAACCCACCAGCGCCGGGTTAGGGGCAAACACAACAAGAAACTGCCGCCGAAGGCCGATGCTGTGCATCTCATCCGACATGAGCACAGAAAAGGCGACCTTCGGAGCGGGATGTTTTTGGGGCGTCGAGGCGGCGTTTGCGGCGCTGCCCGGCGTCACGGCCACGGCAGTGGGCTATGAAGGCGGGGCGCTGGAGCAGCCCAGCTACAAGGACGTATGCAGCGACCGCACCGGCCATGCCGAGGTGGTGGAACTGGATTTCGATCCTGGCCAGATCGGCTTCGAGCGACTCCTCGACGCCTTCTTCAGCCTGCACGATCCCACCACCCTCAACCGCCAGGGTCCGGATTGGGGTTCGCAGTACCGCTCGGCGATCTTCTTCCACTCCGCCGAGCAGCAAAGGCTGGCCCAGGCCAAGATCGACCAGCTCACCACCGAGGGCCGCTTCAAACCCCGGCGTATTGTGACCAAAGTCGAGCCGGCGCAAACCTTCTGGCGTGCGGAAGAGTACCACCAGCGCTACCTGGAGAAGCGAGGCCAGGCAAGTTGCCACATTTAGAAATGAGAGAACAGAAATCAGAAATGGAGGCTTCCGCGAACTGGGTTCAGCAACCCGGCGCAGCAGCCTCCATCGTTTGTTGGGAATCAGTTCTGGTTCGGCGCTTCCTGATCGGGAGCCTCTTCGCGGCGCGATTCCTGCTCGTCCTGCTCCCGATTTGACGATTCCGATTCGGATTCGGCGGGAAGTTCGGTTCCAGGCTCCGCCGCCTCGATAACGGGCTTCACCGCGCCGGGTTCGTCGATCCACAGGCTGGCAATCCATCCCAGGGTGACAGCGATGACGAGGATACGGTTGCCATTGAAGAGCCTGGCGCTTATCGCCATCAACTGCTGGTACTCCTCTAGGGTGAGATTGGGGTGGACGGCGGTTTGGTTCAGATGCTGCCAGTAGGCGGTAATGCTCAGCCAAACAGCAGCGGTTATCGCCAGGCCGATGAGGATCAGAGCGGAGTGGCTGCGCCAACCGGTTTTGAAACGACGGCCGAAGAGCAGCACCAGCAATCCCAGCCCGAGGACCAGCAAGCCGGCCAGCAGTTCAATCTTCTGGCCGCCGATCTGCATCAGCCGCAGGATGGTCAGCGGAGAATTCAAAGCCAGTTCGGGATGATTGAGCCAGGGACTCCAGTCGATCTGGGGCCAGGGACTCCAGTGAAGATTGGGCCAGGGGCCCCAGTAAAACAGAGACGCGACGGCCAGCAGGGTCACGGCCGGAGCGGCGATCAGCCAGGCTTTGCGTCCCGCGCCGGGGAAGCAGCTCCGTGCGATCTCCACCACCACCAGAAGGCTCAGAAGTGAAGCCACGTCGGTCAGCGAGAGCAGCACCTTCTGCAGATTGAGCATCTGCAGCCGGCCTGAAAGCAGTTCTTCGCAGAGCAGCCGCATGGCCGCAAGCGAAATACTGGCGGTAAAGACGGGAAAGCGCTGGCTGCGCTCGCGCCCCAGAAGGACGACCAGCAGAATCAACTGCGCGGCAAAGGTGACGGTCCAGAGAATCTGGTTGGGACTGAAAGCAAAATGAGAATGCATGACGACCTTGTCCGGGCCGCGCGTTGTAGGGAGCGCAAGCCACACCCCAGTTTAAACGCTGACCGCGTGGTGCGGGTTCGGGGATGGGCAGGACTGCCTATTTTTCCGCGCGGGCAATCCACTCGTCCAAATAGCGCTGCTTCTCGGGATGGGCCGCCGCAATGGCCCGGTAGTAAGCCACGCGACGGGCGGTGAATGCACTGCGCAGCGCTTGGGTGTCGGCGGCGTTTGCGGCGGTTACGGTCGCCCATCCCCAACGGCCGTCCTCGGCAAGGTGCGCCGCGTCGAGTGCGGCCAAGGAGTTGATTGCCTGTTGCAGGCAGCGCAACGAGGCTCCGGCGCCCGCGTTGATGGCAAAATCGAAGACCCGCTTGCATAGATCGTCGCTATCGAGCTGGGCGTACCACTTGTTCCAAAAATGGATTTGGTAAAACTGTTGCACCGGCGTCTTGCGGCTTTCCTGGGGCAGGACGGCGATGGCTGCGAACTCCGCCGGGAAAACCGCGGAGTTGATGCCGCAGATGGCGAAACAGGGGCCGGCGACGCCGTTGGGGCAGGCGTCGGGAACCCGCAGGCAGGCGCGCGGCGCATCCTCGTTGTCCATCATCCAGTTGTAGGCTATCTTCCAGTCGGCCATCACTTCTCCCTTTCCGGTTGGGCGGCTTTCTCGATTTTGAAGCCGCCTTCTGCAACCAGTCTCCGCCAAGAGAGGGAAATTCTCTGCACCAGCAAGCAGAGGACCGAGCGGCAAGTCGCATGAAGCAAGAAGCCCTGCAAACCACGCGCCGGAATCGATTCGAACCCAATGAAAACCGCGGCGAAGACGCGAAATTCAAAGATTCTCCGGATGGCATCGGCGTTTACTCAAACTATCCGATTCGCCGATGTACGGGAGCGCCGAATCGGGCTACTGCGGGCACGCCATCCCACAATGTGACGCGGCGCACTGCCAGGTGTGACGGGGAATGAGATAAAAGAGGTGTGCACTCTTTGGCCCAGAGCGGGTTTTTGTACACACGAACGCATCCTGTACTCAGCATGTTGGAGCGCGATTTTCGGCTCCCCTTCGTTGCTTCCGCCCTATCGTCCTGCCAGAACGTGTCACGTATTCATCCTTGAATCCTGAAAGCGAGAGGCTCATGACCACCGTCGCCGGCGCCGAATCCGTTGTCGATTTCCAAACTTGCTGGGCGCAGTTGCAGTTGCCCGAGCATGTTCGCGAAGTATTGAGCGCCGCGCCGCTGGTGCAGATGGCGGAGAGCCGCCAGCAACTGCTGGATTGGTCGCTGGGGCGCACCACGGGAGCGACCGACTGGCGGCTGGGTAATCGCGACGACCACGGCGTCTACGAGGTGATCTTTCAGGCGGCGGGCGTGGGGCGCATCGTCGAGGCCGAGATTACCAAAGCACGTAACGGCGTAGCCATCAACTTTCCCGATCCGGCCATGCGCCGGCGCGACCCTGACGCCATGGTGATCGGCGACGAGTTGCCCACCGACAAGCCCACCTATTTGGACCGCTTCGGTGAGCCCTTCGACAAGACCCGGCGGCAGACGCTGGATTGGCTGAAGAAGCAGGAGTTGGTGGTGGTGCCCTTCTATGCCGGTCCCGATTCGCTGGGCTACGGCGCGCTGGCCATCGTTCCCCGCCAGGCGGCCTTTTTTGCCGCGGCGCTGGCCGATTTGCAGGGGATGATCCCCCGCTCTCAGGTCCCGGCCAACTTCAAAATTGCCGGCGGCGTGCTCTTTGTGGCTCCGCCCTTCCGCCATACGCACTTCGGCGGCAAGCAGGTGGTGGTGCACGATCGCCAAGGCACCCATCAGGAGATCTACGCCTACAACCTCTACCCTGGGCCGAGCGCCAAGAAGGGCGTCTACTCGATGCTGCTGGACATTGGCGAGCGCGAGGGCTGGGTAACCAACCACTGCGCCGCCGTAGCCGTTATCACTCCCTATGAGAATCAGGTCGTCATCATGCACGAGGGCGCCTCGGGCGGCGGCAAGAGCGAGATGACCGAGCACATTCACCGCATGGAGGATGGCCGCCTGCTCATCGGCAAGAACGTGGTGACGCAGGAAGAGCGGACGCTGGCGCTGCCCGAAGCCTGCCACCTGCGTCCCATCGCCGACGATATGGCCTGCGCTCATCCCAAGTACCAGGGCAACAGCGGCCGCCTTACCCTGGCCGACGCCGAGAACGCCTGGTTTGTGCGCGTGGACCACATCCGCAGTTACGGCACCGCGCCCAATCTGGAGCGGCTGACCATCGATCCGCCCGAGCCGCTCGTCTTTCTCAACCACTACATCGTTCCCGGCGGCAACTGCCTGACCTGGGAGCACGTGGAAGACGCACCGGGCAAGCTCTGTCCCAACCCTCGCGTCATCATTCCCCGGCGGCTGATCGAAGATATTCTGACCGGCCCGCAACGGGTAGACGTGCGCAGCTTTGGCGTGCGCTGCCCCCCCACGCACAAGGACAGCCGCCTCTACGGCATATTGGGCATGATGCACGTGCTCAGCCCGGCATTGGGCTGGCTGTGGAGGCTGGTGGCGCCGCGCGGCCACGCCAACCCCAGCATTCAGGCCACCAAGTCAAAAGAGATGCAGTCGGAGGGTGTGGGCAGCTACTGGGCCTTCGCCACCGGCCGCAGAGTGGATCAGGCCAACCTTCTGCTCCGGCAAATCGTGGATACGCCCGATACGCGCTATGTGCTGATTCCCAACCAGCACATCGGGGCCTGGAAGGTGGGTTTCATGGCCGAGTGGATCAGCCGTGAGTATCTGGCCCGCCGCGGCAGCGCCAAGTTCGCCCGCGATCAGGTGCAGGAAACGATCTGCCCGCTGCTGGGTTATATCCCCAAGCAGCTCAAGATCGAGGGCTTCATCATCCCCCGCGTTTTTTTGCAAGTCGAGGAGCAGATTCAGGGCGGCATGGAAGTCTACGAGGAGGGCGCGCGGCAGTGGCGCGAGTTCTTCGCCAGCGAACTCAAGCAGTTTTTGGTCCCCGGCCTCGACCCGCTGGGCAAGCAGATCATCGAAGCCTGCCTGGACGGCGCTCACCAGGAAGATTACCGCCGCCTGATTCCTCATCCCATGTTCCGCGACGAAGGGGCGTAGAAAACGGGACTAGGGAGCCTTTTGCAAGATTACTCACATGCCATCGATCCTGAAAACCGGTGTTGGTTAGCAAAAGCGGGCCAGTATCGAGACATTTTTCGGTGTTGACGTATGACGATTCTGGCTACGATGCAGGCGATCGGGTCTTGCAGCGGTCTGCTGGCGGGGACTGCTCCGCGACCTTCTTTACATGGCCAGGAGCCGCGCGGATGAGCCAGCGCCCGGCGTAGCGCGTCCTCGCTGACGATCTTGCTCATGCCCAGGATCTGCGGACTTACTCCGTCGCCACGCCGCCCGGCGATAGGGGAGCAGCGATGGTGGCCGGCCAGAATCGACAGGAACCGGGTGCCCAGCACATCCTGCTTGTGCCGATCGCCGCCACTACTGCCGCCGTAAAGCAGCGGGCAACTCTTCACCCACGCCACGTAAGCCCCGGTCGTAGTAAGAAATCCGGCAAAAAACGCCAGTTGGGCGTTGGGCGTCGCGCGGGCCTCGTAGTCCCAGATGATGTGAAGCCGACCACCAGGAGTCTCCACAGCAAACGATTCCAACTCAGAACCACTAACAGAAATCTTTGCTCTGGACGACTCACCCATCAGGTGACACCCCCATCACGATAAACGCGGTTACCTGTCCATCGCTGCAGAGGTTTTCCACGGTTCAACTGCCGGAAAGGGGTTCAATGCTGTCTCCTTTTCCGTTGTCCCGGTAGACGGGGAGAGTGTACCGAGTCAGCGCTTGTACCTGCAGGCTGGAGTGAGGACGACGTGCGGTTCTCAATTGCGATCCAACTCCGCGAAGAGGTCGTTCAGCGCCACGCGGATGGGCGTCTCTGGCACAGTAATCTCGTTGCTGGGAGTCAGTTCCAGCCCAGCCTTGGTCACACGATAGGCGAGGCGGCGTTTGGGATCGACGATCCAGATGTTCTCAATGCCGAAATCAATATATTCGTCCGTGCGCTCGGTGGTGCGGCTGAGGCGGTCCTCCGGCAAGAGGATCTCGATGACCAGCAAAGGCGGATGGGTAAGAATTTGCTCTCTGGGCGCATCGGCGCGGACCACGGTCAAATCGGGCACACGGAACCGCGTAGCCTTGACCTGAACCCGCACATCGGTCAGAGCCAGTACGCCCCAGGCGGCGCGGTTGTTCATGATCAATTGCCCCAGGAGGGTCTGAATCAACGAGTGATCGAATTCGCCCACGTTGCGCTCCTCGATCCGTCCGTCCACATAGTCGCAGTCGGGCCGGTAGCTCGTGGTGAGGTACTCGCGCACGGAAACAAACTCGGTTTGGGGATCGTCGTAGACGGGCAGCGTCGCCATGGGTCGATTATCGCGCCAAATCGCGTAGTCCGCCAACGAAATCCTCACCGGAAACCAGAAGCCCCAAGCCTGAGTTTCCAGACCTGGGGCTCTTGACTAAGAACTGACAACTGAGAACTGACAACTGCTAGTCGATCTTGATCTTGCGCAGCAGGCGGAAGTCGGAGAGCATCTTGCCGGTGCCCAGCACCACTGAGGCCAGCGGATCGTCGGCCACGGAGACGGGCAGCCCGGTTTCTTCGCGGATGCGCTTGTCCAGGTTCTTGATCAGCGCGCCGCCGCCGGTGAGCACGATGCCGCGGTCGCTGATGTCGGCCGAGAGTTCGGGCGGCGTCCGCTCCAGGGCTACGCGGATGGCGTTCATGATGACCGCTATGCACTCGCCCAGGGCTTCGCGGATCTCGCTGTCGTCCACGGTGATGGTCTTGGGAACGCCCTCGATGAGGTTGCGGCCCTTGATCTCCATGGTCAGCGGCTTGTCCAGCGGGAAGGCGGAGCCGATTTCGATCTTGATCTGCTCGGCGGTGCGTTCGCCGATGAGCAGGTTGTACTTGCGCTTGAGGTAGTTGGTAATGGCCTCGTCCATCTGGTTGCCGGCCATGCGCACCGAGCGCGAATAGACGATGCCGCTCAGCGAGATGACCGCAATGTCCGTCGTGCCGCCGCCGATGTCGACCACCATATTGCCCGAGGGCTCGGTGATGGGCAGTCCGGCGCCGATGGCGGCCACCATGGCCTGCTCCACCAGGTACACTTCGCTGGCCTTGGCGCGGTAGGCCGAGTCCTCGACCGCCCGTTTTTCCACCTGGGTGATCTCCGAAGGCACGCCGATGACGATCCGCGGATGCACCAGCATCTTGCGGTTGTGGGCCTTCTGAATGAAGTAGTTGAGCATCTTTTCAGTGACCTTGAAGTCGGCGATCACGCCGTCCTTCATGGGCTTGATGGCCACGATGTTGCCGGGGGTGCGGCCCAGCATCTCCTTGGCCTCCTTGCCCACGGCTTCCACCTCGCCGGTGTTCTTGTTGATGGCGACGATGGAGGGTTCGTTGACAACGATGCCCTTGCCGGCCGCGTAGACCAGGGTGTTGGCGGTGCCGAGATCGATAGCCAGATCGCTCGAAAACATGCTGAAGAGCGAACGCAGGCCGTGCGACCGCGAGGTGCGCGATGGATAACCGTTCAATGACATGGGAGAATTGGTTCTACCTCAAGGCTTATTGTACGGCCAGCGGGCCAGAACCCGTACCGCGCACCTTCAGAGAAGGCAAAAGAACGAGCCAACGAAGCCACGGGGGCGGTAAACGCAGATGCCTTCCGGGAACCTTCCAGGCCATTTGATCCATTAAGTCAGCACATCTCGCCCTGGCGCGTTACGTACAGAGAGGAACCGGCGTATTGCCTCCCAAAAGGAGGCAACGAAAATAGCCCAGGGAGGAGCGCGGCGGACCCCTGGGAAAAAGGCCAGAATCAACCACGCGCCCTGTAGTGGCGCTGTAAAAACCGCATTTTCGATTCTTTTCAAAGGAAGTAGGGTTGATCTACCGGATTGGCTTTCTAGACAGCGCGATGTATATTGTTGCAATATACACTGAGGCGAGCCCATGAACTACACGGGATTCGACTGGGATGAAGGAAACGCCCGCAAGAACGAGAAGCACGGAGTCTCCCAGGCAGAGGTGGAGCAGGTCTTTTTCAATGCGCCTCTTTTGCTGCGCGAGGATGTGAAGCACAGCCAGCGGGAACCGCGCCTTCTTGCGCTGGGCCAGACAGATTTGGGCCGGTGGCTGCAAGTGACCTTTACGGAGCGCGGCAAAGGAACACTGATCCGTCCCATCTCGGCGCGGGCCATGAGCAGAAAGGAGAGACCCATCTATGAGCAAGCAATTGAAGCCCATTCCTGAATTTGCCAGCGAGGCCGAAGAGCGCGCTTTTTGGGAGGCGCCGGGCAACGACAGCACGGAGTATGTGGACTGGAGCAAGGCGCGGCTGGCGACCTTTCCGAAGCTGAAGCCGTCCACCGAGACCATCTCCTTGCGTATGCCGGAGGATGTTTTGAACACCATCCGCAGCCTCGCGCGCCGACTCGATGTTCCCTATCAATCGCTGATTAAGATGTGGTGCGCGGAGAAGGCGGCGGAACTCTCACGCAAGCCGGTGCTGACGCGGGCGGAGCAGTAAGCAAGGCGATTTTGATTTTGGTCTTTGCCTGAGACCGGGTCGATTGAGGGGAGCGAATTCCGGTACTGGATCGGAAATCATTGGGCCGCAAAAAGAGATCAAGAACGAGAATGACGAACGAGATCAAGAAAGAACTCCTCGACACGGTCCCTGGGGCGGCTGAATTACGAACGTGATTTGGCTGCTGGCCGGGCTTTCACGATGCCGAGATTGTCAGCTTGACTCTGAATCGTGATGGAGTTTCGGTTCTGACTGTCCATACATGGCGGATGACGAAAGAGGTCGATCAGCACGGTTCTTTTGTGCAGGACAAACATGTTTCGTCAGTTTTAGGATGGAAGATGTTTTTGCTCTTAAGTTAGAGGATTTCAATGAGCAGAATGGGATTCTCGGTTTGAGTTTATCGCCAGTCGAGAATGGTTTTGAGATTGTGCTTGATCCATGTTTTGGTTTGTCTGGTTCGATAGCGGCACGGAAGTTGACGGTAGACTTCCAGCCCATGTCCGGAACCGCGCATTGAGGAAGATGCTGCGGCTTGTTTCGGACTTTTTATGAGCGTCCTCGCCTCGATTCCGCGCTACAATCACCCCATGAACCGCAGCGCCGCAGAGATTCTTGAGGATGTCCGCCAGTTGCCGCCCGGCGACTTCGATTGGCTGATGGGAGAACTGCTGCAAGCCGGGGACGGCTCCAGCGATGCAGAGATTGAGGCCTCATGGAAGGCCGAGGTGGAGCGCCGCGTCGCCGAGGATGAGGCAGGAATTGGCGTGACAAGGTCCTGGGAGGAAGTGGCAGCGCCCTTGCGCGCCCGACTAGTCAGATGAGACGCAAGCGTCTTCGCATCCGTTCCGAGGCTCAACAAGAGATCAACGAAGCCTTTGAGTGGTATTTCGCTCGCAGTCCAGAAGCCGCCGAGGCTTTTCTGGCTGAGATCGAAACATCCCTGCAGCAGATTGTCTCCCATCCGCGGCTCTATCCAATCTTCAGCGAGAATACACGGCGGCGTGTGCTGAATCGTTTTCCGTATTCGGTTTTCTATATCGAGAAAGAAGACCTCATTCTCGTCGTCGCAGTAGCCCACGCCAAGCAGCGACCCGGCTACTGGAAGAAGCGGGTCTGACGGCGCACAAGAGCGCCGCACTTGAGTCCCAATGGGACGGGCTGCGCCCAAATTGAGATTGCGGCCGGGCACGCGGGGGGATGGTTCTGGCCTGCGGGGTGGGCGTCGCGCTACAATCCGACTGTTCAATAAGTGAAATCCCGTTCTTTTCGGGGAGGGTGGAATGTCGGTTGTCATTGCCTATATGGTTTTGGAAGGTGCTTCAAAGCAGGAGCTTGAGACTGCGGTCAAGGACGCGATCCGCAAAGGCTGGCAGCCCATCGGCGGCGTCGCCGTCTCCGCCAACATGTTTTACCAGGCCATGGTCGGCCAGTGAGTGGGATAGAACGGCGCAAACGGGTTCCAGGCGAACGGGATACAAGATTGTCCCTCCCGGGGCTTGATTCCATCAGAAAGCCGCATAGCGGCGGCGGTACGCGCGCACCTGCGGCCGGTGGGGAATGAAACTCGAAACCGACCTCCCGGGCAGCGCCAGCAACTCGGCCAGGGTGACGTTTTTGGCTTCCATGGCCAGGGCCAGAATCTCCCCGGCGGCGCGGGCGTCTTCCAGGGCGTCGTGCGACTGGTAGGCGATGCCGAAGTGCCGGGCCAGCGTGGGCAGCTTGTGATTCTCTAGAGCGGGCCAGGCCTGCCGGGCCAGGCCGCAGGTGTCGATCCACTTCAGAGGAACGATGGGCGGGAGATTGTCGCGCAGGCAGGCTCCGTCGAGCGCGCCCTGGTCGAAATAGGTGTGGCTGGCCACAGCGACGCCAGAGAGCAGCTCTTCCACTTTGCTGTGGATCTGCGCCCAGCAGGGGGCTTGCTCGACCATCTCCGGCCGGATGCCGTGGACGCGGATATTCCAAAAGGAAAAATCGGCCTCCGGGTTGACCAGGCTCTCCCAGCCGTCCACCATCTTGCCGCCGCTGAAGAAGGCGATGCCGATCTGACAGATGCTGTGCCGCGCCTGGTTGGCGGTCTCCACGTCTACTACGCAGTAATCCAAGGATGCTTCCTTCCCACCCGCTGCTCTCAGTCTATCGAAGCGGCGGCCTGCTGGCTGAACGGCAAGCGCAAGTCAAAGAGATGTGGTCGCGCCCCTCGTTCCGCGCTACAATCGGCGCATGAGCCGTACTGCCGCCGAGATCCTCGAAGACGCCCGCCAATTGCCTCCCGGCGATTTGCAGTGGCTGCTGCACGAACTCCTGCAGGAAGGGCAGAGTGCCGAGGATGACGAGTCCTACGCCGCCTGGCGAGAAGAGGTGGGCGAGCCGGAACCGGGCTACGACGAGTGGTTCCGCGCCGGCGTGGAAGAGGCGCTGGCCGACACCTCGCCGGGGATTCCTCATGAAGAGGCCATGGAACTCTTTCGAAACGCGATCCGGGCCGCAAGGGAGCAGAAAGCCATCGCATGAAGATCGAGTGGAGCAAGGCGGCTATTCGTGATTTGGAGGAAGTGGCTGGCTACCTTGCAACGCAGAGCGAACGTCTTTCGAATACCGTCGAGAGGCGCATTCAAGAGGAAGCCAATCTACTCTTCAGATTCCCGCGTGGTGGACGCATTGGGCGCATCGCAGGAACGCGCGAACGGGTCGTTGGCAAAACGCCTTACATTCTGGCTTACCGAATCCTCACCGGGCGGGTGCGGATACTTCGCGTTTACCACGGGGCGCGGCAGTGGCCAAAGCGGTTTGACTGATTTCGCACCGTGAGATCAAGAGCGAATCTCCCTCAGACCTTCTCGGCTTCCAGCACGTCGCGCAGGGCGAAGCTGGTCTCCAGGCGAATGACGCCGGGCAGGCGGGAGATCTCGTTGTGGTGCAGGCGGCCGTAGTCGTCGATGTCGGCGACGCGGGCGGTAATCAGGTAGTCGTACTGGCCGGCCAGCAGATGGCAACTGACGATGCCCTTGCAACGGCGGATGGCGGCGTCGAAGGCCTGTAAAACAGGCGCCGACTGGCGCTCCAGGGTAACGCGGATGAAGACCGTCATGCGTTTGCCGAGCAGCCGGTCGTCGATCAGGGCGCGGTAGCCGCGGATAGCGCCCGAGGTCTCCAGCGCCTGAATGCGGCGGGATGCGGCGGAGGCGCTGAGACCGACGGCCTCACCCACCTCGAAGTTGGTGGCGCGGCCGTGGCGTTCGAGGAAGCGAAGGATGGCGGCGTCCAGTTCGTCCAGCCCGGCGGCCAGGGCCTCGGGATGCAGCGCGCCCTGCCAATCGCGGTCCAGATGCGTGCCCAGAGGGCTGTCCAAGTCAAATGGAGCTTCCTCGAAGGACGGGGTGTGCAAGGATTCGGCCCTGGGGCTGGTGCGGGCGATCGATCCGGCGCGTGGCTCGGATGAATCGTGCATGTCCTGGTTGTTTTTGTCACGCATTGTTCCCATCTGCTCCTTTTATCACATTCTTTGCATACATTGAAAGCCAGTTTCGCCGTACTATCTTAAAAGTTGCAACCGAGCGAAAGTCGGACCCCGGATGGATCTGCACCCCATGCGATCTCCGGTTCAGTCCTCTCTGTGGACGCGGAGCTTTTGCCACCGTTTGCAGTTGGAACCGCGGCTTCGCGGCAGCGTCTTGCGAAGAGGGCGTTGTCAGCTTGAGGAGCGCGGTTGTTGGTTGGGCGGATGGGGGCTGAAGCAGAGTGGTACAAGGCCCCTATCCGCCCTTTCTTCTTCTGGGCGTGCGGACTGAACGATGGTCCGAGACGCGGTTGAACTGGAGGTTGACCCATGAAGATTGGCGTTCCCAAAGAAATCAAGGATCATGAGGCACGGGTGGGCGTCACTCCCGCGGGCGTGAAGGCTCTCACCGAGGCTGGACATTGTGTGCTGGTGGAGAGCGGCGCGGGCGTTGGATCGGACTTTCCCGACGGCGAGTACCTGCGCGCCGGAGCGGAGTTGGTCGGCGGCGCGGCAGAGGTCTGGGGCGGCGCGGAGATGGTGGTCAAGGTAAAAGAGCCCATCCCCAGCGAGTATCCCTGCTTCCGCGACGGTCTGATCCTCTTCACCTATCTCCATCTGGCTCCCGTCCCCGATCTGACCGATGAACTGCTGAAGTCGGGCGTGATCGGCATCGCCTATGAGACCGTGCGCGACCGCCAGCGCACCCTGCCGCTGCTGACGCCGATGAGCGAGGTAGCCGGCCGGATGAGCGTGCAGGTAGGCGCAAGCTATCTGGAGAAGGAACGCGGCGGGCGCGGGGTGCTGCTGGGCGGAGTCCCCGGCGTGGCGCCGGCTCAAGTGACGATTCTGGGCGGAGGCATCGTGGGCACCAACGCTGCCAAGATCGCCCTGGGCTTCGGCGCCAAGACCACCATCGTCGATGTGAATCTCAACCGCCTGCGTGAGCTGGACGACATCTTCGGCGGACGCCTTTACACCCTGGCCTCGAACAGCCACAACGTGGCGCAAGCCACGCGCGAGGCCGACCTGGTGATTGGCGGGGTGCTGATTCCCGGCGCCACCGCTCCCAAGATCGTCACCCGCGCCATGGTGGCCGAGATGAAGAAGGGCGCGGTCATTGTGGACGTGGCCATCGACCAGGGCGGCTGCGTGGAAACGGCGCGGCCCACCTCGCACTCTGCGCCCAGCTTTTTGGTGGACGGCGTGGTGCACTACTGCGTAACCAATATGCCGGGCGCGGTGCCGCACACCTCGACGTTGGCGCTGACCAACGCCACCTTCCCCTATCTGCTGCGGCTGGCCAACCTGGGCGCGCGCGAGGCGCTGCGTCAGGACGCCGGTCTGGCCGAGGGCCTGAACGTATGGCGCGGTGTGCTGACCTATCGCGGCGTAGCCGAGAGCCAGTTGCGCCCCTGGACGCCGGTCGCCGATGTGCTTGCTTAGGACCTGGGCAGTTTGACAGTTTCAGCTTGAGTCCGGAGTTGCGGAGCCGGCCTTCTCGATCCCCGCTCCTGGGGTAGAGATGGCCGGTTTTTTATGGATGCAGATCAGTCTGGGATGGATCAACCTAAATCCGGCGATTCTATCGAATTCGGAGACTCGGTTTTGGAGTTTAAGCTATGCAAAATAAATTAGTTGTCATCCTGACGCTGAGCGCAGCGAAGGGGAAGGATCTGCGGTTTTACGGTAACCCATTGGGTGACGCCGGAAACACAGATCCTTCGCTTCGCTCAGGATGACAAGTACTTGGAACTATGGGTGTTATATGACAAAGAAAAACTCTGAACATGGGAGAAGTGGCTGGATTGAGGATCAATCCATCCGGATTGGTTTGAGATGCATCTGAGCGAGTCTGCTCCGGGCTCATGAACCCATGTGGCTGCCAGCCGAAAAGGTTGAGACACTCTTCCATGATCCCTGTTCTCTGATCTCTGTTCCCTGTTCCGCACTATAATCGGCGCATGTTCATACTGGGCGATTCGCGGCGTCGAACGGCGTTCTTTCTGGGCTGCGCGGTGTTGCTGGTGCTTGCCTTGCTGGGCGGAATGCAGGCCTTCAACACCTCGAATGTGCGTTTTCTCAACCCGGAAACGGCGGGGGAGACGCTGATCTTCACGGGAATGACGGTTCTGGTCTTCCTGTTGCTTTTGCTGCTTTTGGTCATGCTGCTGCGCATCGTGCTCAAGCTCTACGCCAGCGGCAGCAGCAGCGCGCTGGGGGCGCAGCTTCGTTCGCGGATGGTGATGGGGGCGGTGATGATCGCCCTGATTCCCGCGGTCTTTATGTTCCTCTTCAGTTATCTGTTGATGAACCGCTCGCTGGACCGCTGGTTCA
Source organism: uncultured Occallatibacter sp. (assembly GCA_964493705.1). Taxonomy (GTDB): domain Bacteria; phylum Acidobacteriota; class Terriglobia; order Terriglobales; family Acidobacteriaceae; genus Telmatobacter. Next base: position 7,341 of record CAZBPD010000029.1, on the reverse strand, counting down.
CCTCGAACACCTCGGAGTTGCGTGTGGACTCGACGCGGGTGGTGTTGGAACTGGCGCAGTATGTGACCACCAATGCGCGGGTCGAGGCGGAGTCGATTGCCGCCTCCGGCGCTACGGAGCGGGCGCTGCCCGAGTTGGAAGCGGAACTGGGATCGCACCGCATCACCCTGTCGGGCGGCTTTGTGGTGGTCTATAGCAAAGATCAGCGAGTGGTGGCCAGTTTTCAGGCACCGCCGGAGTCGAGCAAGTCCAGTCTGCTGCCCTGGCTGGAAGACAGCGAGCAGGGTGCGGCGATCGCGCTGCGCGGGCCGGTTTCGCTCAACCTCTACTCGACAGCGCAACGCAGCGACGAGCCGGTGATGAAGATCGCGGAGAAGGAGTATGCACTGGGCATGGCGGCCACGGGCGCCGGCAAGGTGGTGGTGGTGGCGCTGCCCATGCCTCTGGGCTTGAGCCAAACGGCGCACCGCATTCGCTCCGGCGCGGCCACTTATTGGGAGCTTTTCCACAAGCGTAATCAAATTCGCACCACCTTCTTTTTGCTGTTGCTGCTGATTACGGTCTTTGTCTTCTTCTCCAGCGTGTGGCTGGCGCTGTTTCTCTCCAAACAGATCACCCAGCCGGTCGAAGCTCTGGCCTTAGCCATGGATGAGATCGCCGACGGCCAATACGACCACCGCGTGGCGTTTGGGGCGACCGGCGAGATGGGCGACCTGGTGCGCGCCTTCAACCACATGGCCGCCGATCTGGAGGCCAGCCGCCAGTTGGCGGAGAGTTCCTCGGCGCAGTTGACGGCGGCCAATCTGGCCGTCGAGGCGCGCCGGCGTGAGTTGGAGACCATTGTCGAGACCATCCCCAGCGGCGTGGTGACGCTGGACCACACTGGAACCGTTCTGCAGAGCAATCGCGCCTTTGCCGCACTGCTGGGGCTGCGCGAGGACGGCGGCTTGCAGGGGGAAAAGATTGGCGCGCTGCTCCCGGCCGAGTGCGTCGACGATGTAACCGCGGTGATCCGGCGCGGCCTGCGCATGGGCGCGGCTTCGACGGAGCTTGAATTTGCCGCCCGAGGGCGCATCCTGCACCTGGCCATCACCAGCGCCCGTTTGGAGTTGGCGCCCGGCAAGCCGGGAACCGTGCTGGTGGTCGAGGATACAACCGAATTGCTGCGCGCGCAACGGCAGTTGGCCTGGAAGGAAGTGGCGCAGCGGGTGGCGCACGAGATCAAGAATCCGCTTACCCCCATCGCCCTCTCCGCCGAGCGCATTGCCCGCCATCTGGACCGCGGCCAGACGGATTCACCCAATGTGATTCGCAAATGCAGCGAGGTGATTCTGGGTTGCGTGGGAACGTTGCGCACGCTGGTGGATCAGTTCTCTGCGCTGGCGCAGTTTCCCGCCCCGCAGCCGCGCCCCTGCGATCTCAACGAAGTACTTGAGCACACGCTGGCGCAGTTTACCGGCAGGCTCGACGGCATCGCCATCGAACGCGATTTGGAGCCGGGGCTGCCCACCGTGCTGGCCGATCCCGAGGCCATTCGCCGCGCTCTGGCCAATCTGATCGACAACGCCGCCGACGCCATGCAGGGCAGTCTACTGCGTGTGCTGAACGTGGGCACCCGTCTCAGCGAAGAGGGCGAGGCAGTGGATGTGTGGGTGGCAGACACCGGTCACGGCCTCACCGATGAGATTCGCGAGCGGCTCTTCTTGCCCTTCTACTCGACCAAACACCGCGGCACCGGTCTGGGTCTCTCGATAGCCGCCAAAATCGCTCAGGAACATGGCGGCAGCCTGCGCGCGGAGTCGAATTCGCCCAAGGGAGCGCGCTTCCTGCTGCGCCTGCCGCTCTTCAGCGCCAGTCTGCAAGAGGGCGCGCAAGCCGCTCTGCCGGCCGTCACCGACGAAGCCAATCTTGCTGGTTCCACGAAGGGGTTGCTCGCATGAATCATATTCTGGTGGTGGACGACGAAGCCGAGATCCGCAGCTCGCTCGAAGAGATTCTGCGCGAAGAGGGCTACGGCGTAGCCACTGCGGCCAGCGCTGCCGAGGCCATGGTGCGCCTTGAAGACGCGCCCTTCGACGTGGTGCTGCTGGACATCTGGCTGCCCGACCGCGACGGTCTCGACGTGCTCGCCGACATTCACCAGCAGGCCATCGAGACCCGGCCCGAGGTGGTCATCATCAGCGGCCACGGCACCATCGAAGCGGCGGTGCGCGCCACCAAGCTTGGCGCCTACGACTTTCTGGAAAAGCCGCTCTCGCTCGAGCGCACCCTGATCGTGCTCAAAAACGCCGTCGAAGCCCGCCGCATGAGGGCCGAGAATCTCGAATTCAAGCGCCAGTTCAATGTGAATGCGGTGCTGACCGGGGTGAGCGTCCCATTGAAGGCGCTGCGCCAGCAGATTCGCCTCATGGCGCCCACCAACGGCAGGGTGCTGATCTACGGCGAATCCGGCACGGGCAAGGAGCTGATCGCCCGCGCCATCCACGCCGAGAGCCTGCGCCGCGACCAGATCTTCGTCGAGCTGAACTGCGCCGCCATCCCCGAGGCGCATATCGAGGCCGAACTCTTCGGTTACCGGCACGGCGCCCAGCCTGGCGGCCCTCCCGAGCAGCGCGGCACTCTCGAACGCGCCGACGGAGGAACGCTCTTTCTCGACGAAGTTGGCGACATGAGCCTCAAAACCCAGTCCAAGGTGCTCAGCGCGCTCGACGATCAGCAGTTCACCCCGGTGGGCGGCACGCAGCCGATTCGTGTCGATGTGCGCCTGATTGCCTCGACCAACAAAGATCTGGAAGAGGAGATCGCCAAGGGCAACTTCCGTGAAGACCTCTTTTACCGGCTCAATGTCGTTCCCTTCTTTGTGCCGCCGCTGCGCGAACGCAAGCAGGACATCCCGCTGCTGGTGCGCGAGTTTCTGGCCGAGTTCGGCCGTCAGTACGGGCGTCCGCGCATGGAGATCGCTGCCGAGGCCCTGGAGGCGCTGGCCGAATATCGCTGGCCGGGCAACGTGCGCGAGCTGAAGAACGTTATCGAGCGCGTGCTCATCCTCAATCCCCGCGCCCTGCTGATCGAGCGCAAGCATCTGCCCCCACTCACCTACAAGGCCGGCACCCGCTCCACCGAGGAGTTCTCGACACTGCAACAGGCGCGCGACGCCTATGAGCGCGAGTACATCCAGAAGAAGGTCGAAGAGGCGCGCAACAACATCAGCCGCGCCGCCGAACTGCTCGGCCTGGAACGCAGCCACCTCTACCGCAAGATGAAGACCCTGGGCATCGGCATCAGGGATGCGGGAGCGGAGAAATGAGGGCCTCAGCCCAAGCCGCGTCCTAGCCGTGATCGCGCCAACTTGCTGACTTGCTTTCCCGCAAAGCGGCGGCTGACTTGCTGGTTCTGTTTCGATCCTTCCCCCATCCTCACAGCTTTGTTCGTAGGGGACGCCGCAGTGTCGCTCAACAATCCAGCCTCCCGCTCGTCTAATCGCACGGAGGTGTGTCATCCTTTGAACGCCATGCGCAACCGATTCGTTTTCTCTTTCGCCGCTTCGCTCCTGCTCTTCTCCGCCTGCTCTCCGGCCCAATCCCCCGCCGCCGGCGACAAGCCGGTGCTTACGCTCAAGGTCCAGGCGCGCGAGGTGGTGCTGCCGGTGACGGTGCGCGACAAAAAGGGAGCGCTGGTCACCACTCTCAAGCAGAGCGACTTCACCCTCAGCGAAGACGGCCGTCCCCAGACCATCAAGAGCTTTACCCGTGAGACCAACCTGCCCTTCCGCCTGGGTCTGCTCTGCGACACCAGCCACAGCATGAGTTCTTCGCTCGACGCCGAGCGCAAGGCCGCCGGCAAGTTCGTCGACCAGATGCTGCCGGCCGATGCCAAAGCGGCCGGCAAAAAGGATCAGGCTTTTCTCCTCCACTTCGACCGTCAGGTTGAACTGCTGGAGGATTTCACCAGCTCTCCCGACAAGCTGCATCGTGAACTGGACGATATGGGTCCCTCGCGCGGCGGGCAGAGCGACGATCGCGGCCCGGAGACCAGCGGCGACGACCGTAACGGCGATAGCAGCAACGGCGGCTACGGGGGCGGCCGCGGCCAGGGACAGGGCCACGGTGAAGGCCGGGCCAGCCATGGCGGCGCCGAGCTCTACGACGCCATCTTTCTCGCCTCCGACGAGCTGATGAAGCCCAAGGACGGGCGCAAGGCCCTGGTGATCTTCAGCGACGGCGTCGACCGCAACAGCAAGGAGTCGCTCAACGACGCAGTGGACGCCGCCGAGCGCGCCGATGTGACCATCTATGCCATCTACTTCAAGGGTGAACAGGAGCGCCAGGGCGGCAATCCCGGCGGCATGGGCGGCGGCCGGCATGGCGGCATGGGCGGCGGTGGTTATCCCGGCGGCGGGGGCGGCGGTGGGCGGCGCGGCGGTGGTTCCGAGCAACCCTCCGTCGACGGCAAGAAGATCATGGAGAAGATCGCCGAACGCACCGGCGGCCGTTTCTTCGAGGCCAAGAAGAAGGACAATCTCGAAGAGATCTATGGCCAGATCGCCGAAGAACTACGCGGCCAGTATCTGCTCACCTACACTCCCGACCTGGTGGACAAGGAAGGCGGCTACCACAAGATCGCCCTCAAGGCCAGCAACGGCGACCTGACCGTCGTCACCCGCGAAGGCTACTACGTGCCAGAAGAGAAATAGCGGGCGTATCTCTTGAATTGCGAAGAATGCTGAGATTTCCGCTTGATCCGTATCAAGAAAATGGCTAGGATAGGTTAGCAGGATGTGACCATGCAGACCGCCACAATCTTCGAAGCCAAGACGAACCTTTCCAAACTCGTGCAGCGTGCCTTGCAAGGCGAGGAGGTTCAAATCACCTCCGGTCGTGCGCGCAAACCGGTCGTACGCCTGGTGGCTATCGATCCTGCTCCGGCCGACCGTCGCCTGGGATTTCTACAAGGGCAAGGCGATGTGGGTCCGGAGTTCTTCGACCCGCTGCCCGAGGACGAACTGCGGTTGTGGAATGGCGAAGGGGAATGAAGTACCTGATCGACACCCACGCTCTTTTGTGGGCCGCCTTTCGGCCGGAGGAGCTTTCCCCGCGCGCTATCGATGCCATGCGATCGCCGGCCAATGAGATTGTCGTCTCAGCCGCATCGGCCTGGGAGATCGCCACCAAGTTCCGCCTGGGAAAGCTGCCGTTCGCGCAGCCTCTTGCAGAGGATTTCATTCCCAAGGTGACCGCGGCCGGCTACCTCTTGCTCCCCATCTCCGTCGAACATGCACTGCGCGCCGGGCGGCTGGCAGGTGAACACAAAGACCCTTTCGATCGCATGTTGGCCGCGCAGGCCATCCACGAAGACCTTCCACTTATCAGTAACGACACACAACTTGATTCATTCGGTGTGCGCCGCATTTGGTAAATTCCCGCGGTTGAATTTATCGATGGCTCTTGTGGATCTTCGCCCTGCCGCTCTCGGCAATCAATCCCGTCGCGGCGAAGAAGTTCAGCACTGAACCGGAATCCTGTTTGACGATCTCCACCTTGAGCAGTTTTTTCGTTGGGTCGGGATTGAGATCGAAGCCGTGCAGATAATGGTGGGTGGCCTCGGTCATTTTGCCGGCAAGATTCACCTTGCCGAAGTCGCCGGTGAGCACAAACCAGCGCGGGTCTTCCTGCTTGGGCAGAAAGTAGAAGTCGGGCACGGTGGTGGTGCGCTTGCCGATGGTGCCGTCTGCGTAATAGAGCTGCACCGCCAGCGGCGTCTCGCCCTGCGCGCTGGCGAAGAAAAGCTGCAACCGCCGGTAGCGCTGATTGGGCACATCGAAGCTGTACGTCTCTGTCCGCGCCGTGGTGCGCCGCACCTGCATGCCGCCGTCGGCCCGCGCGTAGTGCAGCTTGATGGCGGGATGACGATCGTTGGCGGCAAAAAGATCGTTATCGGGCAGCGCCGTTAGTTCCCCCGATTGCGCGACGGCAACGGCGCCTTTTGTAATCAGCACCGAAGCGTCCCCGGCGTCCAGCGCATGGAGCGCGGGCTGCAACTGTCCGCCCTGCGCGGTGAAGACCACGCGGTCGTTGAGCAGGCTCGATACATCGATCTGCACCGCGGCGGAAGAGGCCGTTTGGGCCATCGCACAAGGCGTGGGCGACAGCAAAGAGAGAACCATCGCAGCGCAGAGAGAAGCGGGAAGAAAGAACTTCATGGTCAAACCAATCCTTCTTGCAAAGAGTGCCTTATGATCGCAGCCGAACGGCGATTCGATCAATGTTTTTGTTCGCCGCAAAGAGCAACTTGCCTCGCCGCGGCGCGATTCGGCGGCAATGAAAATCTGTTGTGCCTCCCGCAGGGAGGCTGTGAAAATAGCCCAGGACAACCCTGACCCTGAACGCAGTGAAGGGGAAGGGGCAGTCCTGGGAAAGCGGCCAAAATCAACCTCGCGCCCTGTAGGGGCGCTGCGAAAAGCAGCATTTTCGACCTTGTTTATGATGAGACGGAACCGCCGATCCTTCGCTTTGCATCCTAGGACAATTCACGGATGAGGGCAGCAGATGCACGAAGGGCGCAGCCAATGGCCGCGCCCTTCGCTGTGAGTCCTCCAGCAAACTAGCTGGTGGTGTGAATGTTGCCAGCCTGTGTCTCGGCCAGTGCGGCCTGCGCGGCGGCCAGACGGGCCGTGAGCAGACGGTAGGGCGAGCAGGATACGTAGTTGAGGCCGATCTTGTGGCAGAACTTGACGGTTTCCGGATCGCCGCCGTGCTCGCCGCAGATGCCCACCTTGAGGTTGGGCCGGGTGTTGCGTCCCTTGGCCGTGGCCATCTTCACCAGCAGTCCAACGCCGGCCTGATCCAGGGTGGCGAAGGGATCCTGTTTGAAGATGCCGTGCTTCATATAAGCAGGCAGGAACTGGTTGATGTCGTCGCGCGAGATGCCAAAGGTCGTCTGCGTCAGATCGTTGGTGCCGAACGAGAAGAACTCGGCCTCTTCGGCGATCTGGTCGGCGGTCAAGGCGGCTCTGGGCAGTTCGATCATGGTGCCCACCAGATACTCGACCGACATGCCCTTTTCCTTGAAGACCTGATCGGCGACGGTGCGGATGATGGCGGTCTGGTTGCGCATCTCTTCGATGGACGAGATGAGCGGAACCATGATCTCCAGGTGCGGATCGCCGCCGTTTTTCTTGATGTAGACCGCGGCCTCCAAAATGGCCTGGGCCTGCATCTCGGTGATCTCCGGATAGGCGATGCCCAGGCGGCAGCCGCGCAGGCCGAGCATGGGATTCATTTCATGCAGATCGTTGACGCGCGCCAGCAGCTTGCGCAGTTCCTTCAGCTTGGGCGAGCGGGG